>CAZEGD010000016.1:0-2697 GCA_964512235.1 uncultured archaeon | reverse complement strand
GAATTTATGGGATAACCTATAAAACTTCATGCAGATTAACGGTACAAGTTAAGAGTATTATCTCAAGCAATCAGACACAGCTAATAGTGATGAAGGATGAGGGGGAACCTCTCATAAATCTTGGGAAACAAAACTTCAAATTCTACCGTTACAGATACACGAATTCAACATGGGAGTTAGTTACTCCAGACACTGAACCAACAGCCTTCGCAAACGGCACGTACATTATAGACATTCCATCTAAAATAGTGGATCCATACTCTTACGTTATCCAAGTAGAAGACCCAAGGGGCTTAATAGTTGTGGCTTCCTCTTTCAGCCACTACACATGCACACCCACATGGAATTCGGGTTGGTGGAACACAAACTACAGTTATCGAAAGCGAATAACAATCACGAATAACATAGCAACCACACTTAGTTCCGGTTACTCTGTTCGTTTAGACGTAAATGCGACCTCTTTGGTTTCTGCTGGGAAGATGTTGGCAAGTGGGAATGACCTAAGGATTGTTTACTGGAATGAGTCCTCTTGGGTTGAAATAGACCGTGATGTTATAGACATGAACACCAGTTCAACACAGGTTTGGTTCAAAACACAAGCAGACATTGACACATCTCCCTCGACCGACAGCAACTACTACATGTACTACGGCAACCCAAGCGCAACGAGTTCGCCAGCGAACAAGAGCAATGTTTATGTTTGGTTTGACGATTTCTCGACAAATACTTTGGCTAATTACGACAAGGCAAAGTGGGTAGACATTCAAGGCGCTGCTAATGAATATGTCTTACCGACCTATGATGCAGTGAATGAGAGAGTGTGGTTTGATACTGGCGATAATTATGCTTCTGATATGTATCCGGTAGGAGTTGCTGAGGCAGATTTCTTGATGGAGGTTGACTTCTGGGCAAACGGAAGCTACCCGACAGATGCCACAATCGCGTTGGTGGGAAGACTTGAAAATCCTGGAACTTCCTCTATGCACTATTACTTGGATTTTTCTCACGGAACATACGACTCTCCGGGAATAACCGTAGACAGCTGGGTGAACGGAGAAAGGAGTAACACTGTATACTCTGAGCCAGCTGATTATTATTGGGGTTTCAACACAGTTCATACCTTCACGTATGCCATATTTGGAAGCACCCACAAGTTTTGGTGGAACAAAGACATTAGTCAACCTGCCGATGTTATAGCTACTGACAGCCTTCATACTGCGGCAGGTAGACTTGGACTAGCACCAGCCCAAGTAAGAGGATGGTGGGACAACCTCAAAATAAGAAAGTACATCGAACCAGAGCCATCAACTTCTATCGGCCAAGAAGAGGACTTTCCAAGCTGGGGTTCACTATCACAAGACGCCACAGTAGTTGTGGAATTGCTGCAAAACGGTACAATGCGATGGCTTGGACAAAACCTCCAACTAACAACGCAAGCAAAACCTATTCCACCAATACCGGTGAAAGCCATCCACGTGAATCAAACCATAAACGATGTAAATCGAGAGGTACCATTCCAAATAGAAGACTGGGCTTCTGAATATAGAATTCCATTGGGCCTAACCAGCAACGCAAGTATCTTCAGCAGCGGAACCATGCTAATTTTCTTGGTAAACCCAAACGTTTCAAAAGTCACAATATGGTGGAACGGAAGCGACACAGCCATTCAAACAGCCTATGCGTACACAAACCGATACTTCCAAGGAGATAACCCTGGCGGTGGAGTGCTAACAAATGGAAATCTAACCCTGACTATACAAAGGGTATGGGAACAAGCTTATCATGCAACTGTTTTTAAAGTAACGTCAACTGTTGGGGGTTCAGCAGCTACTGCAAGGTTCATGCGAATCAATAATGACAACAGCACATATGGAGCAGACCCTGCATATGTAATTCATCATGGAATTGTAAGAGACATAATTCATCAAGAAGCCGAATGGAGCGATGGTGCCAACAACTGCCCTAATCTTTATGCACACATAGTATTGACATTACCAGCGAATGCAACATATTACACGTACCAGTTAAGATTAATGTTCGTAGAGTCACAGCAAAACAGAACCATTACAGACCTATGCCCAATTAAAGTAACAGCTTCAACTGGTCAACCACAAACCGAAAATGGAACAAAAGGCGGATACCCAATCGTCTCAAACACCACAGGTTTATTCTACAACTCCTCAGCTTCAAGCTGGATGCATCATTGGAGCCAATTCATTTCAGGAACAAAAGGAGCTGGGATAATGTTTACAGACGCCGCTAACCAGATGCTATACTTCTTCGACACTATTGCAGGAAATAAAACAGGAGCCCTTAAGGTGTTAAACTCTTCTGAAAGAACCATCGAGCTGCTTCCAGTGAGCGAGATAGCTTCAGTGAACTTTACATACGCCTTAGACGTAACTTGGCATGGCGCAGTAGTCACATTTGACGGAACAACACCAATCTACAAAGAAGAAGATGGTACAGGCTTGTGGTTAATCGTTGAATATCCACCCACAATTGCGGTGACTACGGAAAGCTAGCAGCCACACATTATTTCGAATCAGAATAATGTTGATTTCCAATTCATATAATTTAAATAACCAATCCGAAGATTTCCTACACAATAACAAGGTGAAAACGTGTTGACAAAAAACATATTAAAATCTAAAAAAGCCATATCACCAATACTTGCCACACTACTACTAATCGTAA
>CAZEGD010000015.1:2186-2738 GCA_964512235.1 uncultured archaeon | reverse complement strand
TTTTCCCCAAATATCAGGCTGACCTGCTCCGCTTCTAACTCATTCTTCTCCTTATCATAGTAGAGCATCTTCAAAACAACAAAGATGTGACTGCCTAAATCTTCTAATTTCGGGCGTTGCCCTGTATTAACAATGTCTTCTAACACGAGGGGATGCAGCCCGAATTGTTTGCCGATTTTCTCTATCACCTCCAAATCATGGAGGCCATCTATGTTTATCCAGGTGATAGTAGGCTTGTCCTTAAAGGGAAAACATTCTTCAACTTTTTTGGCTTCCTTCTCTTCGAGTTGCGTTTCATCGTAGTCAATAATTCTAATCCTTACCTTTTCAATCTTCTTCTCCCCAACGTGGACAAGTGTCCCGGGGGTAAGACCCACAGTTTGTTTTGTCCTCTTCATGAACAATCTAGGCATTACCGTTCACCTCCTTTCTTACTTATGGTTGTTATGGTATTACTTTACAACGTCGTGGGAAACTTGTCCAAGTCGCTTGAGGGAAGGTTCAGATATGCGCCTAGAGGGATTCGAACCCACGACACTCGGTTCCGAAGAC
>CAZEGD010000015.1:0-2075 GCA_964512235.1 uncultured archaeon | reverse complement strand
AGTGGAGGGATTTGAACCCTCGATCTCCAGGGCCACAACCTGGCGCCTTAGACCGCTGGGCTACACTCACCATAAATACAGATGTATTATAGCGGAAAAATCTTGCCTGTTCAATGTGGTGGCGTTGCTGGGAGGCTACTTTTCGGCCAGCTGCACTATGGTAACCCCGGCTCCCCCTTCCCCGTACTCACCAGGGCGGCAAAATTTGACCAGTGAGTGTTTGGCTAGCTGCTGTCGGACTGCCTGGCGCAATGTCCCGGTGCCTTTACCGTGAATAACTTTAATCTGGTATAAACCAGCCATAAAAGCATCATTGAGGTACTTGTCCAGTTTTAGTAGCGCCTCGTCTACGGTGAGGTGGCGAAGGCGTACCTCGTTGATTGCCGGTGCTGCATTACTGCGGTATTTGCTTCTGCGCATATTACCTGACCCGGGTTGATTCTAGCACTACGAACCGGGGTAAAACAAACGAGTTCAAGGCTCGTTCTTGTTAGTGCTTGAGTTCTAGTGCTACAATAAATTTATAATCAGGGAAAGGTCTTGAAGCTATGCCGCTGGATTCTATTATCGTCAAGGGGGCTCGTGAGCACAACCTCAAAAACATAGACGTGACCATTCCTCGTGATAAGCTGGTCGTCATTACCGGTGTTTCTGGCTCGGGTAAAAGCTCATTAGCCTTTGATACCATCTATGCTGAAGGGCAGCGCCGCTATGTGGAGTCTCTATCCGCCTATGCCCGCCAGTTTCTGGGCAGGATGGAGAAGCCTGACGTTGACTATATTGAAGGGTTGAGCCCGGCCATCTCTATCGACCAGAAAGGACCGAGTCGTAATCCGCGTTCCACGGTAGGCACGGTAACCGAAATCTATGATTATTTGCGACTTCTTTTTGCCCGGGTCGGTCATCCCCATTGTCCCCGGTGCGGGCGGGAAATTACCATGCAGACGGTGCAGCAGATTGTTGACGCGGTTCTGAATCTGCCGGGAAATAGCCGCCTTATGATTCTGGCGCCGCTCATCAGAGACCGTAAGGGTGAATATCAGTCGGTGTTCGATGACCTGCGCAAGGCGGGCTATGTCAGGGTGAGGGTTGACGGAGAGATTCATGACCTCTCCGGGGAGTTTCAACTGGATAAGAACCGGAAGCATTCTATTGAAGCGGTGGTGGACAGGCTGGTCATCGGTCAGAGCGGAAGCCAGAGCCGCATTGCCGATTCCGTAGAGACTGCCCTCAAGCTTGGGGCGGGAGTGGTGCTGGTATCCATTGTTGGCGGTGAGGAGCTATTATTCTCGGAGCATTTCGCCTGTGTGCACTGTGGGATAAGTATGGGTGAGATTGCCCCCCGCACCTTCAGTTTCAATAGTCCGCATGGTGCCTGTCAGTCCTGTTCTGGCTTGGGGATTAAACTGGAGATAGACCCTGAGCTGGTCGTCCCTAATAGAGAGCTGTCTATCGCTCAGGGGGCTATCCGTCCCTGGCAGTTCTCGTCCTGGTTCGTCTATCAGCTTGAGGATTTAGCACGGCGTCATAGTTTTTCTTTGCATACTCCGGTAAGAGAACTGGATGAAAAGATAGTTAGTCTTATTCTTTATGGTGATGGTAGTGAGCCATACCGGTACCGGAATCGCTTCGGCAAGATTCGGGAGTACTATTCTGATTTTGAAGGGGTGATTCCTCGCATGGAGCGGCTCTACCGGGATACCGAGTCTGAGCACTCCCGGGCTGATATTGAGCGCTATATGGTGGCAATTCCCTGCGCGGTTTGTCAGGGCAAGCGGCTGAAACCGGAGTCTTTGGCGGTTACTATTGGCGGTAAAAATATTACGGATGTGAGCGCCATGTCGGTGGTACAGGTATTGGAGTGGATTGCTGCTATCGGCGATAGCGTCCTTACGGAGCGGGAGAAGATGATTGCCCGTGAGATTCTCAAAGAAATTCAGTCTCGCCTCGGCTTTCTCAAGGATGTTGGACTGGAATATCTGACCATTGACCGTGCCTCAGCCACCCTGAGTGGCGGCGAAGCACAGCGAATCCGCCTGGCTACCCAGATTGGCAGCGGGTTAATGGGGGTGCTT
>CAZEGD010000014.1:351-2890 GCA_964512235.1 uncultured archaeon | reverse complement strand
GGCAAGTTCTGATGGGTCTGGATCGAATGTCACAGTCTCCAATGGTCCATCGTCTGCTGTATGAGCCCGCTGGGTTGTCTGCCATAAGACGTGATAACAATTGCCAGTTTCGAAGAAAAGTTCAGCGTTCCCGTTACTATCAGTTATGAAGTAGGCAAATACAAGATAGCCTGTGTAGCGATAGTGATAGCCAGTTGGGCTGCTGCTGTCCTCTATGTAACGCCTCTCAAAATAAGTCTCGTCATTTGGGTTTGGTGAGGAGCCATCACCTTTGTCATTGAGATTCCAACCGTCAGACCATGCTGTTCCATTCCATACTTCCTGCCACCAACGTCCCGCTAATCCAATAAGCTCATTATCAGCAGTGCCAGGTATGCCTACCAGCTTGAGCTGATAAGCAAAATTAGGCTTGAGATTAGTGGCAATCAACTTTCCAGTCAGAACGCTTCCTACCTTATTATATAGCACTTTCACGCTGGCCTGAGAGTAGTTATAACTGTTTATGTAGTAAATGCTGTAAGTTTGATTTGATACATCCATCCAGCGATAATCACCACTTGGGGAAGTAACCTCTGGATCGGCAGATGTGAGCGTAGCGCGTGCACTCATGTCATAGTTTAATGTGAATTGGCTGTCTGCGTCTGTCTCGTAGCTGTTGTGGTAGGGAGTGAAGGTTTTTACGTATATCATGTCCTCTGCTGGGTGGAATTCAAGTATTCTCAGCCAGCCGTCGCCGCCATTGGTTCTGCTCTGATAGTCAGCGAGTACTTGATAGACAACATATCCGTTGACTGTGTCTTGTCTTCTTGCTTCGCCGTGCATGTGACCGCAGAGCACTAGGAAAATCTGGTCTGCATGGTGAGAGACAAAGCTGTTCCATACGTGGTCGCCTTCGGTGGTTCTTGTTCCGTCTGTATTCAGATAATCGTGTGTTACGATTATTGCTCTTCTGCCTGGGTAGGTGGCTATTGTCGTGTTTGCCCATGCGAGGACCGCATCGCTCGGATGATATTGGAAGTTGAAGATGATGTAGTCATCATATCCGCCTGAGAAGAGCACAAAGCTGTTGGTGTTGATGCTGTTGTAGGCGTCTCCATACCATGTTTCATCACTGAATCGGCTGTACGGAAAGTAAATGTTATAATTGGTCAAATCCTCGCCAGGGCCTCCAACGTCTGTGCCATCGTGGTTTCCAGGCAGGACCGCCCAAGGAACATGGCCATCCAGCAGGCTCATGCTTCCGTCAGCATTGGTCCATTGAGCTGTAACATCATTGTTGACTATGTCGCCTTCATGGAGAACAAACAAGACGTTCATGTCTTCAACATTATCGACTATCCACTGTGTCTGGTTGGTGAAAATGGCTGGATAGCTTTCGCTGTAGAATTGTGTGTCAGGAAGCACGATGATTGTGAAGGGTTGCAGCGTGACGTACTCATCTATCGCGTAGGCTACATTCATACCTTCTTGTTCTAGAGAGAATATTGTCCACGTGTGCAGATGCGGTGTAGGTTCGAAGACGAACATCGGGTCATACAGGATGTTGTTGGAGATATATTGTCTTGCTGTGCAGCTGCTGGCTGATCCAGTGCCAGGGACTGAGGAAAATTCTGTGTCAAAATCCGTCCATGCTGAGAGAACATTGAAGAAGGTGTTTTCTGGTGGCGAGTAGACAAAATTGTACCAGCTGTCATCATCCATTTGACTGTGCCAATCGATGAAAAAGTCTATTTCGTATGAGCTGTCAATTGAGTCTATGTGGGATCTTAGAATAGTGATTTCTTGGGTTTCATCGTTTAGCCAATCTCTGTTCGCGTTTCTCAGGTCTGCTGTACCTCTTGAATTTCCTAGATACACTCCATCTGGATTAACCATCGGGACGATGTACCAAACGTAGTTATTTCGCATCGTTTCAGCATCAGGATCATCTGAAATGAGGAAATCAATCATTCCTTTGAGCATGTGCGAACTTGAGGTTTCAGCGGCGTGTTGCCTACCTATTATGTAGATTACTTTTTTGTCAGCTACTGGAATGGTCGGGTTCGTGATTGTTAGCAGAATCAAATCTCTGCCTTGCTCACTTGAGCCGAGAACCGATTTGTGAACCCATTCACTACTGCTAACTGCTTCTGCATGGTCTTGCATTTCAGTATAGGAGAATGGGAAGAAAGTGGCAACGAATACTTCGTTGTTTGTAAATTCCTCAGAGAAACTGTAGACTCCGCCAGAATAACTGTGCGTGGTAAATCTAAACCAGCCATCCCCGTCGTAGCTGTAAACCATCTGTGCCTCTTCGGAAGGCGTTGACAGGAAAGGAATCGCGTCTGCATTGGTTATTTTGAAGGTAACTTCCCGATCGATTACATTTGAAACTTTGAAATAAGTCCAATACGTATAAACTTCAGCCGTCGTCAAGGTTTCTGTAACTAGATTGAATCCTATCTCGTTGCCAACAATAGTATAAGATCCAATACTAGCACCATCGAAGCTAGTATTGATCTCTAAGGCGATAAAAAACGGAAGCTCGCACTTATCGTAT
>CAZEGD010000014.1:0-341 GCA_964512235.1 uncultured archaeon | reverse complement strand
AAACGTGTACGTTGTGGCAACGCCAACAGAAACGCCATCCACCAACACATCAAGAATCTCGTAGCCCGTGTCAGGCGTAATTGTAAATACTTGATCGCGGCCTTCAGCTACAACCATATCCCCAACAGGACTGATGCTACCACCAGAACCGGCAGAAGCAACAATAGTGAAAGTGTCCACAGCAGGGGAATACACATTGTCCACGTAGAAAACGCCAGGACCATCATTCCAAGTGGCAAAACTGATATGTGTAACACTGGTCTTGACCGTATACGCCCTATATGGCCCATACTCAGTTCCGTCAACGTAGACCAGAACCGTATCACTCCCTACATTGCAAA
>CAZEGD010000013.1:0-2934 GCA_964512235.1 uncultured archaeon | reverse complement strand
GCGCGCTAATGACTATTTTGATATCGTTCTAAGGGGAATCGAAGTGGCCAAACGATACTCGTGGGAATCATTGTTAAAACCTTACATAAACTTGATAAAGAAAAAAGTGCATGTGGAGTTGAGAAGAAATGATAAGCAAAAAACAATTTTTCAAATAAGGTGTAAAAGTTTGTCAAAGTGGGTTCGCTCTATTCTATACAGAGGTAATCCCTTCCTTTTTGGCTACCTCATTTCATCATGCACCATCTTAATACTATTAGTGGCATCACAGTATTACAGATATAACATATTTGGAACACGGCTCCTACTGGGATGGGATTCCCCTGCATACGTGTGGATGGCGAAGCAGGTTATTGCAAAAGGCCCAATGATTATGATTCAGGGTTGGAGTTACCCCAATTTATACGTGCAGCTATTAGCGTTCCTTGGTTATCTAAGTGGAGACGTTGTAATTGTAGAAAGGATACTGCCCTTAGTATTTTGTACGCTTCTTATAGGTGCAAACTCGGCAATAGTGTTCAAAATCGGCAAAAACGTTCACATTGCCGGTTTAGCTGCTTTCCTAACGGTTGCTTCGTTAAATGTTTTGAGGCTTCTTGCCGATCTTCATAGAAATCTTATGGCCTTTTCGATGAGTATGATAGTACTCATGCTGGTTCCCAGTCTTGATGATAAGGAGTCATTCCTAAATAAGAGATATTTATCTTTCATTCTTATTCTCTTTGTAATAGCTGGAACGCAATTTGAAACTTATTTTGTATTGTCATTGTGTCTCGTGTTGTATGGACTCTTAACTCGGAAAATAAAGAAATTACTAATGCTCACATTTGCTTGTGTAGTTCCTGTGGCTATCTTATTATCATTGTTCCCCGCGTATTTTTTTGGTTACATGTCCACGATCGTCGTCTTTATGCGTGAACTTACTTTTGATCAGATATTTTTATGGAGTGGAGGTTCGTGGATACTTCTCGGTTTTTTGATTCTAGCCCCATACTTTTTCTACAGGTCGAGGTTGCGAAAAGACGAGTTGGCTAAACTCGTTTTTTCCTGGTGTTTTGTAATTATCCTGATAGTAGTTTTAATCGGGTTTAGAATAGCACCTTTTCCTTCCGACTTTGCAATACGTGCATTATTCAATATGCCTTTCTCTGTACTCTTGGCTTTAGCTATCTCAGCCTGCAATGAGTTCATAAAGAGCTCGCATTTTAAAATAGCTTCATCTCAAAAGAAATATTTAATACGAGTCGCTTTTCGCCCACGATTCTTATCTATACTTGCATTTTCTCTGATAGCAACTTCTATTTTTGTTGCTTTTCAGCATTACAATGAGTTTTTAACCCCATACATCCCACGATCTAGCTATGAAAAAATTCTAGAAACAAAGGCGTTCCTTGCAAAAAACGATTTATCGAATCCGGTCTTTGTCTTCTACGGCTACCCTGCATACTGGTTTGCTAGTATATATAGGAACTACGTGGGAGCGGAATTGGGTGAGCACTTCGTCTATTATGGGGAAATTGAAAATTTATTTCGTTTTATTCGTTCAGAACCAGAATCTTCTGATCCGTCTATCTCTGAAACGGAGAATTACTATTCAACGTTTTTTTACAATGAGCTTATTGGGAATTGGAGTGGGCCTCCGCCTCCTATGTATGTTCATGATTCCTACATCAATAGCACAGAAGCATTAATGGCTCATCCTATAGTCATCATCGCCCCAGAATTCTATAACGACAAAATACCCTACTGCCTTAAGCCGTTTCACATAGGCGACGGAATCTATGTCATTCCACCCAACTCACAAATCGATTTTAGCAAAATTTCATACGGCTCTGAAATAACGGTCATCAGAGACAGCACAACCTCCGAGATAAATAGCACGTATCTATACATTGACCCAGAAGACCCGTCAATTGTCTACCTCAGTGTAAACGCCTCATCCGGATATATATCATACAACTTCACTAATTTTCCATCCAACTGGGTTTTCCAAAGAATTGAACAAGGCGGCGACATAAGTTTCCCTGAGGCAGATCCGAGGCGGGTCAATGGAACCAAAGCCTTAATTGGAAATGACCCAGCAAACTCGATGAGCTATTGGAGCTTGCCAGTGCCGGAACAAAATGGAACCTTGGAGATTGACACATCCACTAAAAAGGAAGGATCTGCAAGCATAAAAGTATGTGGCAAAACAGATTCATGGGGCAATCTTGGTGTCAGATACGATCTGAATGGAACATGGAATCTAACCGGATATTCAACAATTGCTGTATGGGCAAAATCTAATCAGTCTGCTTCATTTTCAATAAGCCTTACGGATGCTAACGACAACTCTAGAATTTTCTGGTCGATAAAAGCAGAAGATGGCTCAGCCACAACAAGCTGGAAGAGATTCGCTGTGAACATCAACAATTATACCTCTCAGACGGATGGCTTTGATCTGAGTGTGGTCGATAGAATCGACTTCTATGTCTGGGACAGCAACGCAGGCAAGCCCATCTCATTCTGGATTGACGACTTGACGATTGACATACCTCTCAATTTGGAGCACTCTATCTATAAAGATCGGGTTCCAGTTGATGAGACAATTGTTGCCTATTTTTACACCCGCATAGAAGACGAGTAGCTCGTTGCATTACCATCAGTGACCGATTAGCCCTCGCAATACGGTATCATAAGCCAATAATAATAACGAGTACAGGGTTCTTTCGAGAGACACTTAAGAATGGAAAAAGAGGCAATACTAGTTCTACCTAGAAAATCACAAATGCTGGCTTAAGCCATGATGATTTTAATAGAAGATAAGAATTTGGCGGCGAAATTTACGAAGAATTTAAGAGTGAAGGCTGAAGATTGTTCTTGAGGAAAATGGCGGAATAACCTTGAACTCTATCATGATGTTGCGTGTGTATGATTATCAGTTAGCCATAAGGA
>CAZEGD010000012.1:0-3253 GCA_964512235.1 uncultured archaeon | reverse complement strand
ATAAATGCCTCCTGTGGTATCTGCACTTTCCCAAAGCGCTTCATCTTTTTCTTGCCCATCTTTTGTTTTTCCCAGAGCTTTCTCTTTCTGGTAATATCTCCGCCGTAGCATTTTCCCGTCACATGCTTTTTAAGCGGCTTGATTGAGGCCCTGGCAATAATCTTGCTGCCGATAACTACCTGCACAACTACTTCAAATAACTGATGAGGAATAAGTTCTTTGAATTTTTCGACCAGCATCCTGCCCTTTGCTTGAGCTTTCTCGGTATGGACAACCGATGATAATGCCTCGTACAACTGGCCGTTTATAAGCATATCCAGTTTTACCAATTTGCCCGGTCGGAATTCTAAAAATTCATAATCTAGAGAACCGTATCCTCTAGTCATAGATTTTAACTTATCATAAAAATCGACTATAATTTCAGATAACGGAAAATCATAGATAAGCTTTACTCTATCGGTAGTCAGGTATTCAGTGCTTATATAAACTCCCCTTCTTTGTATGCAAAATTCCATAACCGTGCCCAGGGAATTTTTTGGGATAAATACATTGGCTCGCACAAAAGGTTCGGCAATTTGCCTAATCTGTTGCGGAGGAGGAAATTTTACGGGGTTATCTATTTCTAAGGTTTTACCGTCGGCAGTGGTAATTTGATAGACTACACTGGGAGTGGCTATTATAAGGTTCAAATCGTATTCTCTTTCTAATCTCTCCTGGATAATCTGCATATGAAGCAGGCCTAAAAAACCACAACGGAAGCCAAATCCAATTGACCCGGTACTCTCCGGCTCATAGATAAATGATGCATCCGATAAACGCAGTTTCTCCACGGCATTACGCAACAGGGGAAAATCCTTACTATTGACGGGATAGATACCGCAATAAACCATAGGGGCTACCTTTTTGTATCCAGGTAAAGGTTGTCGGCAACCGGAAGTTACGGTGGTAACTGTATCTCCAACTACCACATCTTTGGCCTGGTGAATATTGGCTGTAAAATAACCGACTTCTCCGCAATTCAGGCAATCTACTTTAGACATTTTGGGCTTAAAGATGCCTGTTTCTAATACCTCGAAAGTTCTGTCAGCCTGCATAAATTTTATATTCATCTTTGGCGCAATCTTTCCGTTAACTACTCTGATATAAACAATTGCTCCTTTATACTGGTCAAATTGAGAATCAAATACTAAGGCCTGCAACGGCTTATTAACATCTCCGACAGGAGGCGGTATTTTAGTAACTATTCTCTCTAGAATCTTATCACAATTTGTTCCGTGTTTTGCGCTGGCTAAAATTATCTCCTCTCCCTTAATACCTAAAATATTCTTTATCTGTTTTCTCACCTCATCTATTCGGGCATTAGCAAGGTCTATCTTATTTATAACCGGTATAATGGCAAGATTATGCTCAATGGCCATATAAAGATTGGCAATTGTCTGGGCCTGCACCCCTTGAGCAGCATCGACTAAAAGTATTGCCCCTTCACAGGCCCCAATCGATTTTGAAACCTCATAGCTAAAATCGACATGCCCCGGAGTATCTATTAGATTTAATAAATATTCATTGCCGTCTTTTGCTTTATATTTTAATATGATTGCAGAAGATTTAATGGTTATGCCGTGTTCCCTTTCTAATTCCATATCATCTAACAGCAGGTCTCTAAATTCTCTTTTAGAAACTGCTCCTGTATATTGAATCATCCTATCAGCCAATGTTGATTTACCGTGGTCAATATGTGCTATTATGCAGAAGTTTCGTATACGAGTTAGCTCCATTTAGATACCAACCTCCTGCCAGCATCAAGCAATGCCTTCAAATCTGATTTTGTCGAACTTTCTGCATATACCCTTAGTATAGGCTCTGTACCGGAGGGCCTTATAAGCAGCCAGTTTCCTTCTTTTAAAATAAATTTTATTCCATCATAAGTCTTTATCTCTTGAATTTTCTTTCCTAACAATTTACACGGAGCAGATTCCTTTAACTTACTTACTACCTTTATCCCTCTTTTTACAGAAAGGTCTAAGTCTAATCTATTATAGTAAAAGTTACCATACTTTTTATTTACATCGTCCATTATTTTATCTATAGATTTTCTTCTTGCCGATACCATCTCTAAAAGAAAAAGTCCTGAAATTATACCATCCCTTTCCGGAATATAACCTTTAAATCCTATTCCTCCTGATTCCTCGCCACCTATCAAAACATCTCTGCGCAACATAATTTGGGATATATGCTTAAAACCAACCGGTGTTTCTAACAGCTCTAATTTAAAATCTTTAGCTATCTTTCCGATTAAATCGGTGCCTGAAATAGTCTTTATCACTGCCCCCTTAAGCTTTCTATATTCAAGCAGATGTAAAAGTATAAGGGAGATTATCTGTCCGCTGCATAAATATTCTCCTTCAGCGCCACAGGCAGCTATCCTATCGGCATCACCATCGAGTGCAATAGCTAAATGTGGTTTTTCAACTTTAGCTCTGTTTAAAAAATCCTTTAAATTTTTAGGCACAGGCTCCGGACTTACTCCGCCAAAAAGGGGGTCTTTTTCTGTTCTCATAGCAGTTATTTTACAGCCGCTGCTTTTTAATAATTTCTCGATATAACCTGCTCCTACCCCATGCATATAATCTATTAATAGATTGGGTTTTGTCTTTTTAATTATATTTAAATCTATATAATTTCTTATGAAATTTATGTAATCTTTATCAATATCTATCATCTTTATTAAATTCTTGCTTAAGGCTCTATTAAAATCTATCGATTTCGGCTTAGCCTTTATTATCAGCTTCTCTATTATCTTTGTTACGGTTTCATCTGCAGAAGTGGCTTCTTTGGTCTTAAATTTTATGCCATTGAATCTGGGTGGGTTGTGGCTGGCGGTTATAACGATTGCGCCGGATAGATTTTCCCGTTTTATAGCTAAAGTAACAGCAGGGGTTGGGGTAGGTTTGCCCGTAAAAAATACCTTTATATTATTAGCTGCTAAAACTTCACAGGCAATTTTTGCATATTCTTCAGATAAAAACCTCCTGTCGTATCCAACGATAATTCGTTGCTCGTTGATTGTTGCTCGTTGATCGTTGATATAGTCGGCGATAGCTTGAGAGACCCTTCGGACATTTTCAAACGTAAAATCTTCAGCAATAACTCCCCTCCAGCCGTCTGTTCCGAATTTTATAGTTGTCATCTAGGTCTACGGGATTAAATCCACGAAATTCTCCGAATTTCAATGGATAATTTGTAATTTAACATC
>CAZEGD010000011.1:0-3814 GCA_964512235.1 uncultured archaeon | reverse complement strand
TTTTAACCGGAGGATTGTCGGTGATGGCGAAGGCGGTGCCCTGGCTATCTGGGTGGAGGGAGTCCTCAGCGAGGATGATGGGCGTAAAATCATCGGTCGCGACCTCTACGCCCAGCATATCAGTGGCGAAGGTGAGATGCTATTGGGGGAGGAAGGTGTGTTTATCGCCGGGATGGCCCATGACCCCTGTATAGTCAGCGATGCTCTTGAAAACACCACGGTTTTCTGGGGGGACTTGCAAAACGTTTACGCACAGCGGCTGGATGCTACAGGTAATGTCGTATGGCCGGAAGCTGGCCAGGATAAGGCAGGCTGGCGAGAGCAGCAATGTCATTTACTACCACGCTACAGATGACAGCACGGGTGGAGCCGTCGTTGTCTGGAACTACTCGGAGAATGGAAACAAGTCTCTTCGTGCCCAGCGCCTGGATGCTGAGGGCAACAAGCTTTGGGGCGACAACGGCATCAAGGTCTCTTCGGTATCCCCCTATTGGGGCGGCTACGCGACACCGGCGCGGATTTTACCGGACGGAAACGGCGGGTTCTTCGTCACGTGGGCTGCCGGAGAGCATCTCAAGGACAAGACCTCATCCTATATCCAGAGAATCAGCGGCGATGGGAAAATACTATGGGGAGTGGAAGGAATCGGGCTGAAGCCATAAATGGTAGGTGAAAGATGAAAAAGCTGATAATAGGACTGATTCTAATTATACTTCTGCTGCCTTTTGCCTCTTGTGGCACAACGGTAACGGTACCCGAAGAGGAAAAAGAAGCCTCGCCAATGACTGTAGAGGAGGGAAAAGAACTGGACATCGAAAGCTGGGAGATTGGGGAAAACTGGATGTATTCTCAGCGGTCTATCTGGGGAGATGTCATGGTCGGTCTGGAGACCGAACGGGAGCGAGGTGAGATAAGCAAGCAGTATATCAGCACCTACAACCTGCGCTCGCGGGAAAAAGAGCTCGTCTATGAGCTTTCGCCCGACCGGGTAGTAGACCAGGCACCGGCCATCCACGGCAACAATATTGTCTGGTCGTCGGCGGGCGATGTATTCTTCCTTGACCTAGAGACCGGCGAGGTACAGCAAATTACCAGTGATGAATATACTCAGGCATACCCCGTAATTTATGGCGATACCGTCGTCTGGCTGGATAATCGTCGCGGAGCGCCGGACCAATATCCCTGCCCTTTCGATGTCTATGCCTACGATCTGAAAATGAAGAGCGAAAAGAGGCTGACATCAGCTGCTACGGCCGAAGGTTATAATCGCCCGAGCATCGACGGCAACTTGGTGGTCTGGGCCGACAACCGCCATGCCGACCCGGAGGTAAGCACTCATCCTTCGAATGACCCGGACTACAACAACGAGATATATGTCCATGACCTCACCACCGGGCAGGAGAAGCGCATCACCACATATCCCGGCAACGACCGCAACCCGGATATCGACGGCGATAAAATTGTCTGGCTCCGCCAGGAGGATTACATCAGGGCCGATGTCTTCGTTTATAATCTGGAAACGGGCCGGGAGTCACAGGTGTCAAAAAGCAGGTTCGCGGATTTCCAGCCTTCTATTCATGAAGACCGTATCGTCTGGGTAGATGCCATGGTCAGCCAAGGCAATACCGACAGTGATGTTGTTATGAATGGCATCCAGGGTCAGACTGATATCTATCTTTACGACCTGGAGACCCGTCAGAAAACGAAGCTTACCTCGACCGTCCCGGGTCAGGTCTTGCTCAACCCACTCATATTTAGGGACTTCGTCGTTTACGAGCGTATCGGCATGCTTGAACGCGTTGCGTATGCCGCACGCTTGGACGGCTAAGGTGGTTAAAGCCATGAAAGTAAAGATTGTGATTTTGTTGGTAGCTTGTATGATGGCGGCACTACCGACTTTGGTGGCCTGCAATCCTGCAGTCCCGGAAGAGCCGGAAACGCAGACCCCCGCGACGCCGCCGTCACCTTTTTCCTCGTTAACACCACCCTGGCCGGATGCAGAGGTTTTTTATGACGAAACTGTAACAATAAAGGTTGAGCTTTGGGATAAATTCATCATCGCGTATGATTATTATAGCAATATGTTACCCATATTTAAGGTGACTTATGACCGGTATCCAAACTGTGTTAATCTCCTGGAAAAAGGGGGAGAAAGAACTTCTGAACTACCGGGTGGTGATGGAGTTGCGTTGTTCCTATTTCAAGCAATAAAAGAAGGCGATACTCAAATCATAATAAAACATTTCAATCATCAAAGCGATGCGGTACAGAGCCAGAAAACATTCAATATCAGGGTTGTTCAGCCTTAGTAGAAAGAACAAGTAATATGTTGGAATGATAGGGTGGCTAATCTAACGGTTTTTATATTCGTTATTGATAATAGCTGATTATAAAAGGGGGATACGAGATGAAGAAGACCTTTCTTATAGTATTCATAGCCATATTAGCTATCCTTTCAGCCTGCACTCCTACCAACGTGCCGGATGAGCCAATCATGGATACTCCCGTGACGTCACCAGAGCCGATGCCTCCATCACCGGAGCATTCGCCGCCGGGGGAGCATGGTGAGGAATTGCTAGCCAAGGAACTGCTGGTACGCGGTAACAGCGCCTTCGCTTTCGACCTGTATCAGAAACTGAAGGAAGAAGATGGCAATCTTTTCTATTCGCCTTATAGTATCTCCACGGCACTGGCTATGACCTATACCGGCGCTCGTGGCGAGACGGCGGAGCAGATGGCAGGTGCTCTTAACTTTGACTTTGGACTTCCTGATGAGCGCCTGCATTCGGCGTTCAATACCCTGGGGGAAGAACTCGCCGGGCGGGGTAAAGGCAGAGAAATGATGGTGGTGCAGCCGGAGGGAGAACCTGTTAAAGAAAACATCGAGGGCTTTCGCCTGAGCATCGTCAATGCCCTGTGGGGACAGGAAGACTATGATTTTCTCGACGATTACCTCGACCTTGTGGAAAGATACTATGGTGGCGGCCTGAAAACTCTGGACTTTATCAATGAACCGGAGCCGTCCCGCCTGGAGATAAATAACTGGGCCAGCGAACAAACGGAGGGGCGTATTAAAAACCTGCTCCCGCCCGGTGTTATTAACCCTCTTACCCGGCTTATCCTGACCAATGCCATCTATTTCAAAGCTCGCTGGGAGCACGAGTTCTCCGAACGGATGACCCAGGACGATACCTTCTACCTGCTGGATGGTGACACGGTAACGGTACCGATGATGCACCAGCAAACACGCTTCGCTTATGCCGAAGGCGATGATTACCAAGCCGTCAGGCTGCCGTATCTCGGCGGCGAGATTGCCATGGTCGTCCTGCTGCCGGAGGAAGGCCGGTTCAAGGCTTTTGAGGATTCCCTGGATTTGGGCGGGCTGAATGACATCATCGAGGATATGGAGAGCCGGGAGGTCAAATTAGCCCTGCCGAAGTTCGAGTTTGAAACCGAGTATGCGCTGAACAAGACTCTAGCGGATTCAGGCATAACGGATGCCTTTAACCAGGGTGCGGCGGACTTCTCAGGCATGACCGGTAACCGGGAGCTCTTCATAAGTGACGCGATACATAAGGCTTTCGTCTCAGTTGACGAGAGAGGTACGGAAGCAGCGGCGGTAACGGCTATCGCTATGGCGGCCAGTGCTCCTCCATCCGGGCCGGTAGATTTCACAGCGAACCGTCCTTTTATCTTTCTGATTCAGGATATAGAGACAGGCTCTATCCTGTTTATCGGGAGAGTTATGAACCCGGCTGCCTGATTTCACAGGAATAGAAGGAGATAGATAAGTTGAACACTACTTTCCGGAAAT
>CAZEGD010000010.1:0-5225 GCA_964512235.1 uncultured archaeon | reverse complement strand
TCATATTGGCAATCCATCTTTGATGGAGTGAGTTCAATGCCAACTGATGATTTTAGAAATGCTATGAAAGAAATAGGTTATGATGATGAAACACACGTGAACACGATATGGAACATATGTCAACACAAGTACCTCCAACAACAGGAAGATTATATCCAAAGTCAGGAGAGTACATGGTCGTCCGATACCAGCGGGATTTCTTCAAGCGAAATGATACACTACATAGAAGGTGCAATAAACTGGCTGATGGGAAGCACGCAGACACCCGATGCGTTCAAGGAAATAGGATCTGCATTGTCCAGCTACTTCGCCAGTAAAGCGGAAGTCGCGGCTTTGAAAAACCAATACTACAATGACATTTATGCACTAAACATCAGGTTGAAAGCCCTAGAGTATGCCATGGAAGATATAGCTTCAGAGGAATACTGCCAAGGTAAATTAGAAGTAATGATGGAGTACAACCTGACCGGTGTGAAATGCGGCGAGCACTCCACATGGTACTATAACATGGAGAAGAAGAACAACGGCCAGACTGGGATAATCGGTATAACACCCATTGACGGTACTACGACTACTACGATACCTAAGTGCGTAGAGGACTGGAAGTGCACTGAATGGTACGAGTGCAAGGAAGACATCCAGCTTAGGATATGCGTGGACAGGAACGAGTGTGGAACAGAGGACATCAAGCCGAAAGAGTACCAGCAATGCGTTGTGAAAGAGACACAGACACCGCAACAGATAATAAGCGGAAGGTTGAGCGGACTGGTTACGACAATAACCGCGCTTCCATTTCCAGATATTAGCTTCCTGAACACACCGATTTTTACAATTCAACTACCGACTACTACAATTCCGACTTTTCTAGGCAGTCCTAGTCTTCCATCCGGCCAAGAAACTCCAGATACGACTTCCACAACCATAGACTTGAACAACATGGGATTGACTTCCACAACATTGGACCTGCTAAACCTATTGGCACCATTCTCAAGCTAGAATTCATGAAGAACGATATGCCAAGTATAAGCCAAAATAATCAGAATCGTAAAGCTTTTATCTTTCAAAGAAACCAATTATATTTATAAAGTCCCCAGTATGACTCTGTGGGTAACCATGGAGGAATACTGGCATATTTATCATTATATTTTTCTTAATCTATAATATGCCTCAGAAAGAAGCTATAATCTTCATCGACGGAAACAACTTTTACCATAACGTAAAGAGTATAGGTGTCCGTCCAAGCAAAGTCGACTTTCCCAGAGTAATCGAAAATGTTTGTAAAAAGTTCAATTTAAAAAAGAAAGATGTACACTACTATAATTCTATCCCTAATATAAAAACTATTGGAGAAGAAAATTATTACAAGCATATGTCTTTTTTAAGCGGTTTGGAAAAATCTGGCATTAAAGTCCACAAGAGAAAACTCCAACACTTGTCCAATATAGAATTAATAACAAAAAAAGTTAACCAGTTGCAAACTCTCAAAATTTGTGATAATTGCAAACCTATTGTAACACAAAACTGTATAGATTGTGTTGGTGCCTTTCAAGAAAAGGAGAAAGGCATAGATGTTATGATTGTGGTTGATATGATAGAGATGTCTCTCAAGGATGAATATGATGTTGGAATCCTAATTTCGGGTGATGCAGATTTCATACCTGCTTTAAATTTAATAAAAAAGAGTTGGAAAAGAGTAATAATAGTTGCTTCTACGAGTGCTGGTTTTTCAAGAGATTTGAGACAAACTCAGAAACATACATATTTGGATGAAATTATTTTGTCAACATTAAAAAAATGATTTCTGTTTTCCAAAATATTTGACTTCAAATCCCCACCCTCAGCGTGGAAAACTTAATCGGCAACTTCGTAATAATTAACCCTTCTAGACACCATATAATAAAATATGGGACTTGCAAACACCATTGTTGCTATTCTACTTGCCGTATTGATTACGCTTGCATCATTATACATAATTGGTGTCAGTTTCCCAGAAGAAACTACTACCACAACTACGACAACATTCCCAAATGAAACCACAACTACCACCACAACAACTACGACTGTACCGATAGAGGAGACTATATCCTGGCTGGAGAAGAGAGTGCATGACCTTGTGAATGCGGAGAGAGAGGCGCATGGACTGCAGAACTTGACTCACAATTCCGAGGTAGCTGCAGTTGCACGTATGCATAGTGCAGACATGGCTACCAATGACTACTTTGACCATACGAATTTGCAGGGATTGAGTGTGAGTGATAGGTTAAAGGATGCAGGCATCTACTATTGGAATTTGACTGGAGAAAACCTTCTCAAGATAAGCAGAGTCAAGTACTTCTACGTAGACCGCTTCGGCAATATCTCAAGGATAGAGTACAATGACTGGGAGACTTTTGCAAGGGAATCTGTGGATGCGTGGATGAACAGCACAGGACACAAATCGAACATACTGTACCCGAATTACAACGAAGCGGGAATTGGCATAGTATATGCCGGTAATGAAACATACTACTACTACATGACCCAGAATTTCATCACTCACACTGGTTGTGGCTACTATGAAGGAGAATGCTGCCCCGCCAGTGCTCCATACCTGCCATGGTGCTACGTGCCACACGAATGTAGAAATGGAGTCTGTAGATAATTGTAAAAAGGTTTCCTCAATAAGGATAAAAAGATTAAATTTAAACTTAAGATTGTGATTGAAAATGGTGGGTGGACAATTTATCTACAGAATGAATAACACTTATTACAGACGTTACAGTAAAAATGGCAAAAGACTACAGTGTGTAAATTGTAATTTAGAAATTCTAAGAGGAGATGGTGTCGTGTCCCGCTCAAGTGGTAGGTGTGCAAAAAGGTTGCTATATTGTCCATTTTGCGCAATAGAAAAAAATATTGTGCTGGAATCTCAAGTAAAGGACAAGTTGGGTCCACCAGAAGAATGGTTAATCAATCCATTTAAAAAAGAGTTAGATTTAGACACAACTGTAAAAACGATTAGTGCTATTTGGAAAACACTATACTCTCAATCCGTTATTTGAAAGACTCATCTATCTCTTTCTGTATTATCTTTGCACACCGCTCAGCTATGTTCACGGGAGCATCACTCGCGTCTATATACTCTACGTTGAACTGTTTTACCAGCTCGCTTGGCAAGTTGTAGTAGGCTTCAGCCTGCCGCTTCAAATGCTCTTCCTTCTCGAATTTGTCGAACTGCCTTCGGTCGAGCGACTTACGCTTCTTCAGTTCCTCAAATGGCACTTTCAAAATGAGCGTAAGCTTTGGTATGTTCTTGTTGAACTTGTTCATCTCTTTTAGCCATGCAAAGTCCACTTTATCCAGTATGCCTTGATAGACATATGTAGTCAGCATCGAGCGTTCTTGGATGATTACAAATTGCTTATCATACTTATCCAAGGGTTTGATGGAATGGTAGTAATGGAATAGATGATCGGCGGCATAGGCAAGCGAAAAGACCTTTCCATGCACTTCATCCACCGAGCTTCTGAGCACATCCATGAAAGTCCCAGTGATGAACCTGCTGGGTACTTGCGTGCGCTTGAACTCTATGTCCTTGCCTTTATTCATCTGCCTAAGCAGCTCAACGACCAGATTTGCAATAGTCGTCTTCCCAGAAAAATCCGCCCCATCTATACTCACAACAAATACAGACATGTGCCCACACTTTACTTTTATTTTCTTATGTTTAAATTAATTCTATGGTTGTACGGAAGCTGTACTTTGCCACGTCCAATAGAAACAAGCTGCGCGAAGTAAAGAAGATACTAGGTATGCCATTGAAGCAGCTGAAGGTTGAAATAATCGAGCCGCAGTTGTGGAGCATAAATGCGGTGTCGAAGGAGAAGGCAAAGCAGGCATATGCACGCATACGCAAGCCCGTGTTCGTAGAGGACACTGCCATATACATACGTAGCCTAGATGGCTTTCCCGGTCCATTCATTTCCTGGATACATAAGACAATCGGCAACCAAGGACTGCTGAAACTGATGAAAGGCTTGAAAGACAGAAGAGCAGAAGCTAAAGC
The DNA here is from genome assembly GCA_964512235.1 of uncultured archaeon. Lineage (GTDB taxonomy): Archaea > Aenigmatarchaeota > Aenigmatarchaeia > CG10238-14 > SCSR01 > CAZEGD01. The sequence goes on along the minus strand of CAZEGD010000010.1, from coordinate 1,180 downwards.
TGTAGTTACTTTTTATGACGGTCGTAAGCTCAAGCAATTCGTGGGTTCGATGAAAGGGATGATTGCTAAGCAAGAGCGTGGTGGTGGCTGGGGGTTCGATCCGATATTCATCCCGCATGGCTACAGCAAGACTTATGGCGAGCTTGGAGAAGATAAGAAGAATGAAATCTCACATCGGGCAAGAGCGTTTAAAAAATTCAAGGCATGGCTGCAGAAGTGATTTATTCGGAGATTGCTACCAGCTCAGGCCCGTCCTTTATCCCGTCCCTTAGTTTTATAGCCTCTTCAATCGATTTTTTCAAATACACATCCCCATAGTCTATCTTTTTAATAACTTTTCTAAGTTTATCATGCCGAGCGCGGAGATTTTCCTCACAGGTATCAGCCCTGTCCGGATCTTCAACACGCAACACCAAATAATAACTTACAGAATTTAGATACTCAATGAATTTGTTCAAGGGATTTGTAAAATTCCTTTTTGACTCACGAACACCCATATAGCCTCTCATGTCAGTTAGCGTCTTTATTCCACTACCGACATATTTTTCAGCATCTCTTTTGGTGATTACATTCATAAATCAAAAGTCGAAGTATAAGGATTTAAGTCTTTCAAGGAGTCCAAGCTCTGGCTGTAAAAATAGCTGGAGAAAATCATTTTTATTCTCCTGTTACAAAGATTAATTATGGCTTTTTTCGGATTAGAGCTTGGAACCGTATATGGGACTAGCATTGAGCTTATAGTCAAGCTTGTGATTGCTACAGCACTGGGGGCTTTAGTGGGTTTTGAGCGTGAAACGAAAAGAAGGCCTGCCGGGTTCAGGACAAATATGCTTGTATGTCTGGGCTCATGCCTTTTCACCGTAGTATCCGCTTCGGCCTTCAGCATAGATCCGGCTAGAATTGCTGCCGGTATAGTGACGGGTATTGGTTTTCTGGGCGCAGGTACCATAATCGGGAGCGGCAAGAGCATTCAAGGCATCACAACGGCAGCCACGCTCTGGGTTGTAGCTGGTGTAGGTCTTGCGGTTGGTGTGGGCGAGTACATCTTAGCAACAGTCACTGCAGTCTTGGTATTCTCGATACTGATAATGAAAGGTGCGGAAAAAGAAATCCGTAAGACAAAATTCTAAATCTTCCAACTATAACGGTGTAATTAATAAAATAATTCATGTTCTAGGAC
>CAZEGD010000009.1:0-6865 GCA_964512235.1 uncultured archaeon | reverse complement strand
CGCATTTAGAACACTTTCAGTTTTGTAGGGCTTTTTGCTGGTTGGGTAGGCATATTGGCTTCTAAAAGAAGCATCAAGCCTTTCCACTTGTGCCTTAGGTAGTCTAAAGATGTAGAATCTATACAACTATTAAAAATTCTCGATGAAAAGGTGAGTGCGTCAAGATGGATATCTCTTTTCCTCGACTATATCTCCAGAAACAGTTATCAAAAGATTGTTTCCGTTTATCGAGACTACTCTATGTTTTCTTGCCAAATTGTAGAATCTCAAAAATGATTCTGGGATTTCCAGAAACATTTTTCCTTCAGTTTTCTGTACAGGAATTTGTTCCAGAAAACAAGATATTTCTTTCCACTCAGACACTTCATGTCCTGAAATTCCTATCGTTGAATTGTCTAATGCGTAAACAAAAGCACTCTGATCCCAAATTGGGTTAGCTATTTTCAATAGTTCGGTTGGAACTTCTATAAGATTCAAAGATGTTTGCTCTTTTGGGTAAACAAGATTTACTCTTCTACCATTTCTTTCAATAACTCTTAAGAAGGCTTTCTTTGATCTTAATAATCTTCTCACAGAACTATCAACATGTCCAGAATTCCATTTGAGTTTTCTTGCTAATTCATATTGAGAAAGACCAGAGTAATTTTTTATAACTTCCAGTAGGATTCTATCCGATTCTTTACCTCTTTTATTTTGGTTTGCCTTTCTCATTTTCAGTCACCTAGCTTTCTAGTTTTCTAGCTTTCTAGATTTATACTAGCGCGCGCTGTATTTAAACTTTTGGAATATTCCAAAAGAGTTTACAAAAAAAACCAACTTCAGATAGTATTAAATAGAGAAAGCGTAGCAATCAGATTTATGTATCGTGTACAACCACAAAAGAAACGATATTTCGGTTCAGTGGTTCTTGGCTCTCAACCACTTAATTGGATGAAAAGGCATAGAAGTTTTGCATGTAGAAAGTGGTTTGATGGTCAAGTGAGATATGGTCAATGGATAAGAGAACGGAATAAGAGAAATCACTATCTAATATATGTTGATGTTATCGAGAAAATAAAACCAATCAAAGTATTAATCAAAATAAGATACACTCACACTCATGTCCTTGCGTATCATGCTCACGTCCTAAGATAGAGAGTAAGAATTCTCTCGCATTTTGCACATATCCGCCGAATTTTCAAAAAATAAAACTTAAAACAAAATTGATGCGAACGAATTTCATGTAGGAATTGATAGAATTGCAATGCCAAGTCCAATTAGAACCCAAAGCAACCAAAGCCAGATTTTTCGTCTGAAATACTTGAACCAAATCTCATCTCTTACCTTTTTATTAATTCTACTTGGTTCTTTCGGTTAGGCTTAAGTTTTCCGCTATTTGTCGTCTTCCTTCCGTTTCTTCATTATGATTTGCAAAGCGATTTTGATTTCAGGGATTTTATCTCCCGCTTCAATGTTTGCAACAATTGTTTCTATTTCGTAATCTTGAAACGCTTCCATGAAATTATCTATTCCTCGTTTGGCTTTATCCCCCGCAGTCTTCATCATTTTGTCTCCCAAAACATCCCATGGCTTTTTCATAAACATTCACCAATTCTGATTAGTTCTTTAGGTTCAGTTATAACTTTTCTTCATTTCCCTACTTCTCAAAATAGAACTCCACATAACCACAATTCTTACATTTGTATGCAAAGACTCTTCCATCCCATCCAAAACTCCAACGGCTTCTTCCACGTGTCCAATACGGGGCATTAAAGAGATAACCTACCTCCATTTCTCCACCACATTTAGGACACTTCTTAACTTCACTCATGGCTTATTCCTTCTTTTCATTATTCTAATTAGTTCTTTTGGTTCTGCTATAACTTTTCCGCATTTCTCACGAAAACTCACAAGTCCACATAGAAGTCATGAAGTAAGTTCCATCATTTTTCCAAAAACAATCCTAAAACAAGCTTTTAGACATATAGGCAAAAAACTCCTAAGCTTCTGAGTAAACTACGGAATTTTTCAAGAATCACCAATATTAGAACACTTGAAACTGTTAAGAATACACCTTCCGCAACACTAAAGGTTTGAAAACGGTTCATAACCAAGAGTAACTTCTGAAAAATTGCGAAATGAAAGAAATAAAAGAAAAGAGGATGTTTGCCAAAATAGGCTAAAACCTTCCTAAAAGGAATTTTTTCGATATATTGAAAGGGAATTTTCTCCTTCAAAAATGCAAGACAGACACCAATGCACATAAGAAATAACATGTAGAATGGAGAAAAAATAACATCTAACGGAAATAACCAATTAAGAACAAACATAAACAAGCTCCAAAACCCGAACCATAAAACATTATGTTTAATGTTGCTGGTCTTAACTGTGAATAAAAATAGAATGCTTAACAACAACAGATTTAATCCGATGCTTCCGACAACATCAGCATCAAAAACCAAAAGTGATTTCGCTTTAAACTCACACCAATAAACTAGGAAAAACCCAATAGAAGCAAAAAATGTGAATCTTTTCAACACTTTAACATAGAATCTTTTGACTCCATACTTCATGAACATAAGGTTAGATGAGAATCCAGCAACAGCAAAAAATATGGGTACCCAATTAACAACATAAAACCAATGTTGACCATACAAATTATAATCGCTGAACATATCTAACAACTGAAAAAATATCATCCATAAAACAGCAAAACCTCGAATTATATCAACATAAGTTAGTCGCATTCTCTCGGATTTCACCAGCTAATTTTTTAATTAGTTATCTTGGTTCTGCTATAACTTTTACGTTTCTCTGAAACGAAACATTGACACAAGAGCTACCACAGAAAATTTTATTTTTGGATTAGCAAATCTGTCAAGGCTTTCATAAAACATAACGTCTTAGAAAGATGCACATATGCTATCGTTGTTAAAGTAGGATTCCACCATTCTTTAGAGTTAATGCCATACTCTGATGATGCATAGCTATCTGCTGGTAATAGGTGAGTGAGTGGCATTGGAATCAAAAGTTCCTTTCCATGAGCAAACAAATTTCTTGTTTCAACATATCTCACCTTGGAAGGAAATTTCTCAATGTATTTATCTAGCTTTTTCGCCTTCTCAATATTACATTCTTTTGACTTTCTCTCTCTCATTAATTTGAGGTTTAATTGTTCATCCGCATCTAATAATGAATTAAAGAGAATATTCCGATCCACAAATTCCTTGAATAATTTCCCAAGTTTTGCTCCATATCGGATTGTTTCTCCAGCCTTAAGAGGCTTCAGTTTCATTTTTCGCCAAAAGAGTGTTCTCTCAACTAATGCCGATGAAACAACTATGCATGAAATTGGCAGATGCTGATGAAAGCATTCAGTGGCTTCATTAAGATATGAAGCACCATACTTAATTTGTGTTAATCTTGATGTTATTATTTGGGCTTTAAGGTCACTAATTCTTGAAAATCGCTTGTCAAATTTCGACATGTATGTAAATGATGATTAATGAATTTTAACTTTTCCGCATTTCTTACATTTAACAACTTGTAATGATTCATACATTGAGATTAAGGCTTTAACTTTAGGCTCTGAACTAGGTTGTTCAATGAAAATCTTATCCACTTCTATATAATTCTATTCAGAACAGTAGGGGCATTTCAACCTAAATTTCATGAGATTTTTCCTTTTCTCTATGATGCTTGAACCTGTCACGAATACATTGAATTTCTTTCTCTAAGTTCTCATCAGACTTCCTATATGTCTTCTCCTTTTGGAAATAGTGTATAGTTGCTTGTGATACTATATAGAGGGTGACTAAAGAACATACAGCAATGATGATGTATAGCATGTTTCCAGAAGTTAAACCGAAACTCAAGTATGTTACCGCTAGCGAAATAAATGCTGCAAACTCAACAATAATAAGTAGCGTCACTAAAGACCACATATCTTGATGCTTGATTTGAACCTTCTACATTGCAAGTTGAAATTCTCTATTTTCTTCTTCAGTTGACATGAATTAAAGTGCAAGGTAAATCTACATAAAAGTTTGCCTTAATGCTTACGATACATTCGGTCAAGAGCAAGCCTGAGAAGCTTGAAAATTGAAGGCACATCTTCCTTGTGAAAATCTATCATATAATCATGAGAGCCAACGTCACCAAAAAGCTTGAGTTCTTTCGTTAATCTCTTTGCCAAGTTTACGGTAAGAAACTTGTTCTGTTTTGCCAGTTCTATCCACTTATCAAGCTTATATGGCCTTCTATCACCGTCATACAACTCTTTTTCTTTTCCTTCTCTTCTGAATCGAATGTGGATAGCCGTGCTAAGAGCCTTTCGTATTCCCATAAAGCAAAAATCTGCATGGTCGTTTTCATAACATAGTCTTACCCCTTCTATTGTCTTGTGAATCTCCTTTGGGAGTTTTTCAAGAACTTCTTTGGGTATAGATAATTCTCTCTCTAATTCTTCTGTTTTGGCACTTTCAATCTTTGTTTTCAAATATTCTACTTCTACTTTCAACTCTTCAACTTCTGTTTTTGTGGCAAAAGTTTCAGTATAACTAGGTAGATAGCTAGCTAAGTCTTCTTTTCGCATTTTCTTGGTGTGTCGTATTATGGACATTGTTAGAACCACATTTTTACTCTTTTGGTTCGTTTCTTTCTTGCACGGGAACATATTGGTATATTTTCTCTGTATCTGTTTGCTTCTGTGGAACACCTGCAAATCTCACAAACCTATCTAGCAATGCCCCAAACTTTGAGAGAAGGTCTGACAGATCCATCAGGAATTTCATGATTTCTTCTTGAGAGTAATTCTTCTTAGGGTCTTGGAAGATTTGTGAACATTGCATGGTATAATTTACTCTATGACGTAGGAGTTCTTCAATCGCAAATACTGCTTCCTCAATAACTCTGCTTCGGGATTCAAAACCAGTAGTTTCGGAGTAATGGTCAATTAATTGAAGGCATCTTGAGCTAAGCGAAACAGTTACTTTCTTTCTAGCCATAATCACCACATCCTTTGCAATATATTGCCATAAGAAGTATGTAGTTATACTTAAACCTTTGCTATTTCTGAGCTTAGAAAACGAATCACGTCTTTATGCATCTACAGAAAGAAGTCTTTGAATGGATTATCAACAAATAGGATTGGACTTCGTGTAGTTAATGAAGATAAAAAAAATTAAGACAGAGAGACAAGAACAAACATACAATCTAAGCATTTCACTGGCTTTATAGACTATCTGAAACATGCCTAGAATCAAATGTATCAAGTGTGGCAAAATTGGTAACCTAACAATCAAGAAGACAAAAAGTCATGGAACAACCTATGAGTATTATTATGTTCAACACTATATCAAAGAAAACGATAAAATAAGATGGTGCTACTTAGGCAGATATAAAACTTTACCAACAGAGTATAAAGAAACCCTACAGAAAGATAGAGCTATACACAACAATATACACAAAACAACAGTAATACAGAAAACCTTAATTTAAGGCTAGTTAATGAAAACAAGACCACAAAACATCAATTTCTACCCTGTGGCTCCGGTAGTATAGTCCGGTCAAGTATAGCGGCCTCTCGACACAAAACAGTGAAAGAAAGCCGCCGACCCGGGTTCAAATCCCGGCCGGAGCATTCACAATTCTGGGTTCATTCTAAGCTTATTTTAACTAAAAAAGCTTGATATGAGCGTCTCTGAAAGCATGGTTGAAATTGGAACACGCGTTTACTAGTAAAAACACTAGGAATAATGGCACAAGCTTCAAACTCTCGGTTCAAACTTTTCCTGAATACTACCAATTCGCGAGTAAACGGTAGCTTAATTGCGATTGAAAAGGCTACGTTTTACTAGCATTTTCGCTATTCACCCGAGAGCTCGAGAATTTTGGCCAGCATGTTATATCACAAATATGGCATCTAAGAGATTCGAACATAAATTTTCCCGTCCCCTTACCACACTAAGACCATAGGACCATAACTTCAACTTATAGCGTTAAGGGATTAGTTATCAATTGGTGTAATGATAGATTTAGGCGACTTAGGCAGTCAGAGTTTTCTTAAAAATCGTTTCAGATTAGCAGACAGCCCATTCTTTATTTGGCTAGTTTGAGCTTGTTTTTAAACCTGAAAATGAGGAAAAGTATAAGTGCTAATATAGACAGTGCTACCAAAACTGGCAGATTATAATCAGCGATTAACGCTCCGACATAAGCATAAAGTAGACATCTTGGAACTGACGCTATAAACGTCAGAAAACTGAACTTTGAGACCCTGATATTGGTTAACCCAGAGAAGTATGAGACTGCATCAAAGGGAATAAAGGGAATAAGCCTTCCAAGCAGAATTGCCCAAGAACCATGTTTTTGGAACCATTCGTTCACAGAGGCCAAAGTTCCCTTCTTAATGAACTTCTCTACAAGCGGTTTGCCGCCGAATCTGGCAATGTAGAAGCAAACGATGCCGCCTATGGTTGAACCTAACGCTCCAAAGAAAGCCACATTAAATGGGTTCATAGTTATTCCAGCGAAAGCCAGGATAGCTTCATTTGGAATTGGTGAAATCACTGAAGAGACAATCATTGATGCCACTAAACCGACCGACCCATAAGTTGCCATCCATGCCCTCGATGTATTAAGCAATAAACTTACAAATTCTTGTCCTGCTTGAACATAAGAGGAAAAAACAGGAATCGCGCTTGAAAACCAATTATAGACTGGGGGTCCACCTAAAAGCAAAAGTTCCCTAATAATCCAGATCATAGGAACAAAACTGACCAAAGTCAGAAAAATACCCAAAAAGTACAGTGGTTGAGAAACGATTTTCATTCTTGGTATTACTGATATCTTTCCAGATACCCATGCTGACATAATCATAAGAATT
>CAZEGD010000008.1:5444-7500 GCA_964512235.1 uncultured archaeon | reverse complement strand
TACAGTTGAAATGAAACCGGAGCCAGAACTATGGGTTGTGCCACGATAATAAAGCACGCGCAAATAGCCTTTCTGTATTTGACACAAGAATTATATTACTTACAATTGCCTAGTTACAACAGAGTCGAGAAGGCATTACTCGCATGTCAGAAGATAAAGGAATAACCGAAAGTCAAAGGCGTGGGGGAATTGGCGAATCGCTTATAGAAGCACGGTTAAAATCTTTCGCTCAAGTATTTCGTCCACTGCCTTTATTAGAATATGCTATAGATTTTTACTGTCGACTGTTACAAAACGGTAAGCCTTCAAACAAGACTTTTTGGGTAGAGGCCAAATCAACAAGTCATTTCGATAATTATTGGAGAGAATCTGTAGAAAAAGAAACAGTGGTGTTTTGGCTAAACCAAGTGTCGCCCGTTTTTATCATTGTTTATGAAGAATCGAGTGATAATTGCTATTGGCTTTCTGTTGAAGATAACCGCCAAAATTGGATAAGTAAATTGCAGGATGGAAATAGAAGTATAACTGTTAGTGTTGATAGGTCGCATATATTAAGAAAAGGAAAAAAACAGAATAGCGAGTTCATCCAGAAAATCGAAAAAGAGATAATTCGTGTTAATGCGATTCACGGTATCCCTCAATTCATAAGTAAAGGGTATAGAGGATATGCCATCGGGTATATTCCAATTCTGAGATTGTCCGACGGCGCGAGAGAGAGAGAGAGTATTAGCGGAACAATTCGATTCGGTTTCAATTATTTAGTTACTGATAGTATTCTAAGGAATGATTTGCAAAATGCCTATAGACTATGCAAGCTTCTTGCGGACTTCGATCATGGGCATTATGATCATTACTTGTTGCTCGCAAGAATTTGTCGCCAGCTTGGTAAGAGAGACGAAGCCGATTACAACTATAAGACCGCAATTGGAATATGCAAAGCTGATCCCAATTGGGACAAGAAAAGACAGCGTGATACCCCATATATAGGAGAAATTGTTGCTCGGATAGAAAGAGAAAGGCTGAATCGTAGAATGTAGGCCATATATCCTCTGGAGGTTCTAGTACAGCGCGCGCGTCTTTAGAAATACCTCTGAAGTTTCTCTTACAAATCTCAATTCTTTCTTAAACTCACGTTTGCTCCTTCTAACCGTTCTCAATTCATGTTTTCTCAATAGCAAGAGACTTTCATACAACATGCAAGCCCACCCTTCTATAACATTGTAACATGTTCTTTTTAACAGTAAGTTCTGATTGCGAAAAATGCGGAAAAGTTAAAGCAGACCCAAAAGAACTAATCAATATCCTGAGCACGCACCACATTCAGAATATGGCTACATAAAGTGACGTAAGGCTTTTTACCGGAATTGACAAAAGAGTAATATCCCCTTTTCAGGCATATGGATTGGAATTGTTTGATGTGTGACTCGCCGTCTATCAGCTTCTAGGGAAATTTGTACAAGCTCTGCGATTCTCTTAATTGACATCGAAAGATTAGAATAGTGAGATTATAGCATTCATTTCTTCCTTTTCTTTTTCTTTTCTTCCTTTTTCTTTGTTAAGTATGCGAGTAGGGCTAGTATCAAACCGCCTATGGCGACTAGTACTTGTATTATTGTCCAGAGGTTTGTTTGCCACCATGGAGATTCTACGTTTTTTACTGTTACCGTGGTTTCGTTGGTTTGAGTGTGTCCGACCGTGTCGTAGGCTTTCACGGCTATGGTGTATTCTCCGTTTGGATGTTTGGTTGTGTCCCATGACCACTGGTAGGGCGTGCCAGAGACCGTGTGTACTAGCACGTCTTGGAGGTAGAATTCGATTCTTAATATGCCTGTTATGTCGCTGGCTTGAACGTCAACGATTAATGTCAAGCCTACTGTTATCCCGCTTTGGGGAGTTTGGATTGTCAATGTGGGCGGTGTGTTATCGGCAAGTAGGGTTGTAGATGTGGTTGCTAGGTTGATTGCTTTGTCCAATGCTAAAACCATCAGTGTGTGTTGTCCATCGGAAAGGGTTGTTGTGTTCAAGTCATATTTCCAGAGAAGGTCTGTGGGGTCGT
>CAZEGD010000008.1:0-5434 GCA_964512235.1 uncultured archaeon | reverse complement strand
TAGGTCATAACCGTCCATTCAGTGTTATCGACTCTAAATTGAACATTGACTAGCTCTTGGTTGTCTGTTGCGTTTACGCTTACGCTTATTGTTCCATAGTATATGTTTTCTGGTGTTGGTTCTTTTATTGAAACTGTTGGAGCTGTGTTGTCAACGATCACTGTGACTGTCTCGACGATGTTATTCTCAGCCTTATCTTTGACAATAAGCTTGATTGTGTAGGTACCGTCGACTCCTATGTCCTGAGTATAAGTGTGTGTGCCACTTACTTTCCAAGAAGCAACAAGACTTTGGCCGATATAAAGCTCTATTACGTCGAGGTTAGCGTCATATCCGTAAATAACAACTTCGTAACTGCCGCTTAGATAGGCATTCTCGGCGGGCTCTCTGATCTCAGCAGTTGGTAGGGTGTTATCAACTGTGGTTATTCTTTCGATGGTTTTAGTGTGGCTTGCTTTGTCGCTGACTATCAATGTCAAGACATGCTCTCCATCAGTTATTTCAGTGGTGTTCCACAGGTGGAAGGTCTTGTAAGTGACGTCTGAGATGATCTTTCCATCCAGCGAGAGTGTTGCGCTTTCGAGGTTGTCGTCGCTAAACCCGAATGTGATGTTAGCTATTCCTGAGATAAACGAGTCTTCCTCAGGCGATATCATAGCAGCGGTTGGTGGTGTGTTGTCAACGGAAACTGTTATGGATGTGGAGATTTTGAGTCCAAGCATGTCGTATGCTTTGGTTGTTATTTTGTGTTCGGTTTCCGTGTATTGCGTGGTATCCCAGTTCCACTCGTATGGCATGTCACAGTCGGTATATTCCAATTTGTTATCTATGTAGAATTCTGTTTTGTGAAAACCGTTTTGAGCATGAACTTCGGTTGAAACTGTGACTGTTGATGAGACTGTTTCGCCTGAAAGTGGGTTGGTGATTTCGGCGGAAAAGATTGATTCTGTTAGCCATGGATTGAAGAGGACACTTCCATTAATTTCCTCTGGATCGACTGCATCTGCTTGACCTAGGGCTGGCCCGCTTTCACTACCCCAATAGTTGTAGGTAGCATTTACGGTTACGCTATCGTCTTCGTTGCAAAGGCCATAATTGTTCTGGCCGTAGATGTCGTTTTGATGAATTTCGGGCTGAGACCCGTAATTGCAGCCAATGCCATACCCAATATTGAATGTTATAATGTTGCCTTGTATTGCCGGATTGGAATGATTCATGCACCAGACTCCAGTTCCTGTGTTAGTTGTTATGATGTTGCCTTGAATGATTGGACTGGACCAGTAAAGATCGATGCTATTTCCACTGTTTGTAAATGTGTTGCCTCGAATGACTCCACTAGAAAATCCACAACTTATACCTTGGCTGTTGTTTGAAAAAAAGTTTCCTTCAATGGTTGGATTAGAATTGTCGAAGTGAATGCCCCCCTCATTAAACGATATAACATTGTTTTGTATGGTTGCGTTGGAATAACTGCATTCGATGCCGTTTCCAAGGTTTGATGTTATCGTATTGTTACAGATGGTTGGACTAGCCAATCCACAGGTTATTCCTCGGCTGTTGTTTGTTATTGTGTTGCCTTGGATTACAGCGTCAGAATGATCTCCACAACCGATGCCTTCTCCAAGGTTTGATGTTATTGTATTGTTAGCAATGGTTGGACTAGAATAACTATGGCAACCGATGCCTTGTTCAAGGTTTTCAGCTATCAAGTTACCGGAAATTGTGGGACTAGCATTAAATACACAGAATATGCCTATTCCATTCTTCATTACAATGTTATTTTGGATTTTTGGACTAGCACCCTCACATGGGTTAATGCCAGCCCACGAATTTGACGTCACCGTGTTGTTGTAAATAATTGGGCTACAGTGACCACCGATTCCTATACCAGTGCGGTTGTTCCATGATACATAGTTATTATAGATAGTAGAGTTACACGAATCAACCCCTATGCCAGTTTCATCATTCTCTGTTACATTATTGTTCCGGACAACAACTCCGTCACTGCGAACATCAATACCGTTCCAGTTATGAGATAGTAGGCTGTTTTCCACGACTGCATCGCCGGACCAAATGACTAGCCCTCCCGTCTCCCGCTCAGGGAAAGGCCAAGCCCATCCACACCCGTGGAGCTCGCTATTATTCATTCTAAAGGTCGACCAAACTGAAAACCCGTATCTTTTGTTTGGGTCTGCGGATGTTATGACTGAGCCTTCTAACACGTAGAATTCGCCGCCAGGCTTTACCGTGATATTAAATTGACCATTATAGGTGCAGTTCATTTTCAAAGTAACCTTCCTAAAAGTCAAGTTTCCACCGTCCTCAACAATCAAGTTCCCACTTAACACGATAACTTCATCATAATAACTTTCAGTCCCGGTAACACCCCAGTCACCACTCGCCGGAGGAACGGAAAACACCAAAACGCTTTTGCCAGAGACAAAAACCAATACAAAAACTGTCATAATGCAAACGGCAACCAAAAACGTCAAAGGACGTCTAGAGATTTTTTCCACCACAACCTATCCCTGCAAGGACCCATCTGAGAGTATTTACGGATTCACGGTTATAAAATTTTACATATACAAAACAACTTGCTCCCACGAACTAGTATTGCATTGGTTTTAACACGGATAGAGGCTTATTGCTTGTCACAGAAGAGATGGGATATGTATCATCTTCTATCATCCACATTCCCGGAAAGTCCATATTCCCGGAAATATTCAGGGGGGAATTAAATTTTAATCCAACCAACCAACGGACGACAGGGATAACGGGGAAAGGACAACCAATTATGAACTTCGAAAAAGACGGCTAAAAACTGTATACTCGGTTCAGCATACACCTATGGATATTAATGGAATAGGAAGGAAGGTACCATCAGAAACTACTATTGATAGATGTGATCGAAATCGAGTATACAGTTTAATAGAGTGAGGGGTAAAATCTACTCAAAAACTTACCCCTCATAATAAACTAATGTTAAGAATACGAGGGGTAAAAAATACTCAAAAACTTACCCCTCAACAATGAAATCAATAAACTGAGCGCGCGCGATGCACGATTGTTTTCATGTTCATAACATATTATAATATACTATAATGCAATACAATGTATTACGATTTGAATAGGGGGTATGGGGGGCGAAGCCCCCCGAGTCAGAAGGAAGGAATTAAATTTTAATCCAACCAACCAAAAAGTGGATGTAAGAAAAGGCAGGAAGCAACTGGAGAAGAGTGGTAACAGGGCACAGCGCGCGCATGCTCGAGATTATGGGTGTTGTTGAACTTTGCCAACCGGAGCTAGATACAATGCTATCTCATCGTTTCCATCAACACCGATGAAATTATCCAACAATTTTTGGTTGTAAGCTATTATTGAACATGTACCAGCTCCTATGGATTCACAGGCAAGGTATAGGTTCTGACATATGTGTCCAACACTAATCAATATGTCCTTAAGCGAGTCTTCTCCATATCGGTATTCTGTCCTACTTGGTCTTACACTCCAAATGAAAACCACTGCACTTTTGCCAATGAAGTTCTGATCATTGCAGGCTTCATTGATTTTTGCAGGTAGATCAACATCATCACACGATAACTTAAGCAGTCTGTGCTCCAAAGCTAGATATCGATACAAACCAGGTCTCACACTGTTCACCGAGTTGATGAGCAAATAGGTTTCAAAAGGATGCATTGCGCCACCAGAAGGGACAGTACGTAGAGTGATCAACCCCTGTCGTATAAGTTTCTGGACACCTTGGGTAGTCCACAGCAGAAATGATAGCTCTTCAAGGGTGAGCGGTTTCTTTGTGAATTTGCGGCGGCTTCTTCTATTTCTGATAGCGTCTATCAGAGGGATCCTGCCAATGCTAAACTGTTCGGGAGAAATAAGGTCAATGAGATTTGCATTTTCTGGATATGGCTTCTGAATTGGAGGGAGAGGTAACCCTTTCATCTGATCAGTTTCCATTTCAGTCATTCCAGGAAATGCTTGATTTTTCAAGTACTTTCTGTAACTCGCCACCATTCACACCACCTTACGCGTGTATAGTTAAGTAGAAATCATCTTTAGCGATATCATATATTAATTCAATTGTTAATGGCGACTTAAAACCAACATCAAAATCAAAGCGTATAGTTCCTTACAAACCATCACGATTAACGAGAGAAAAATCAAGTTCGCGCGCGCTAACTAGCTAAGGATGGGTGACTAAATGTTTAGATAGATCCTGAATTACCAAGAGCAAGCTTTGTAACGAGAAATGCGTGTGCGCCTATTTTTTAAGTCATACGTGATGCCAAGTTTAGAGCAGACGGTCTTCAACACTTCCTTTTGAAGAAACTTTCTGCCAAGCTCAAACAAATTGTCTAACGCCTCGTTAAAGAGGTCCACCTTGTCTCCAATGCTACTTTTCGGAAGTTCATGCTTGTTCTCTAAAAAGTGAAATACAGCATGCGTTCCTGATTCGCCGAGAACACGTTTGAAAGTGTCATCTACAGAATGTAGGAAAAAGTTCCGAAAATCGACTTCCTGAAAAGATGTAGAAGTTATCGTGTGGCTATGAATTCTAACCAATTCAAGCAGACAACTCATGTTATGTGATGCTAGGTCGCGTGTTCTATAACGACAAACCGCTGTCAGGGGGAAGTCGAATCTTCTCGGAAGTGACCTCTCATACTCCATCCACGGGTCCAAGATGTTGTGCCTAAGAAAATATATAGGCTCACCAGAAACCCTAAGCCCACAAAATCCATTTTTTGTCGCTCCGGATATAGCTTTCATCCGCTTCTTGACTACTAATTCTTTGTTGATAGTGCCTTTTTCAACATACCACTCTTCCCCATTAAGGATTTTTAAGGCTCCGCATTTTTCATGTTTGTTTCACCGATTATTTTATGCCTTTTCTTCTGTTAGATTCTCTGTAGTTGAGAATGGATGACTAGAGAAGTGTTTGAAATCGACTATACACTCAAGTCTAATAGTACGAGGGAAAAAATTACTCAAAAACTTACTCCTCATTATAAACTAAAACTAATACTACGAGGGGTAAAAAATACACAAAAATTTCCTCTCATAATTAACTAAGAATAATAGTACGAGGGGGGCAGAAAAGCAAAGTTATAGGTTGTTTTGCCGTTGATTTAGGGTTACCCTTATTACCAAGTCACTATTTGTAAGGACGGACGGAAGGAGAAAAGTCACGGTATGGAATGGAAAATGAGGCGGCGAGTCTTTTTGCTAGCCACGGTTAGGTCACAAAACTAGAAAGGGTAAGGAATTGTTATGACAGATCCGCTTTTGTTTGCTTTCGGGGTTGGAATGGTTGCCATTTTGGCGGCATCATACATCACTCGTTGGATTCTTAAACGTGATTCGGGTACCCCACGTATGCAAGAGGTAAACAGTTACATCATATTAGGAACAAACGCTT
>CAZEGD010000007.1:0-11552 GCA_964512235.1 uncultured archaeon | reverse complement strand
CCTGCTAAGCTAGCGGAGGTTTCCTCCTTGTGGGTTCAAATCCCACCCTGGGCGTAAATTAAAAACAGAGAAGATCAAAAATTCGATAGAAGGAACCCTTATGGAAAAGATTATTTTTAATCTCACTAAAATTAATTTATGAAGATGGTATCGAAATATTTGATTCTAGTACTGGTAATCATCGGAATCGTTTTCATCAGCGGTTGCGCTCAGCAGGAAACAAGTGATGGGGTAGGCGAGGACGGCTTGGAAGCATGCCCTTACGAATGCTGCATTGATGAGCAATATCAAACCAATGACTGTCCCACTGGTTATGAATGCCAAGATAATGTATGCGTTGAGATTGAAGAAGAAACAGAAGGAGTAAAATTTTTTCATTATGAAAAGAATGGTGAAGAACTAGAAGCAGATGTAAACTGGACCTCTGAAGGTTTGAGTGTAAGTGGTGAAATTGTTGACCATGAAGTTTTTCAGCTTCCAGATGGAAGTTATGCTATGCATACATGTGGTTTAGGTAAAGTTGCATATTCACCAGATGGCTTGACATGGACTATTTCAGAAGATGATGTTATTGGTGAAGGTTCTAGTATCCTGAAACTTCCTAATGGTGGATATAGGGCATGGTGGTCTGTTCCTAAAGGTGATGAAACCTTTGATATGATGACTGCTTTCTCCAATGATGGATATAATTGGGGAGATGAAACTATGTTAACATCTTCTAATATGGAAGATTTTTATGGTGCACTTCCAGCTGTGATTATGTCTCCTGATGGAACATATAGAATGTATTACACACGTACTGGTCCAGATACTTTTATAAAATCTGATATGCCTGGGGTTGAATTGCATATTAAACGAATTTATAGTGCTCATTCTTCAGATGGATTAGTATGGGAGCCAGACCCTGGGATAAGAATAGATGGTGGAGAAGAAGCTGATAAAGGGCATGCATCGTCTTGTGATGTTTATATAAGAGATGATGGAAAATATGAAATGGTTTATTGTTCCAATGTTGCGGGTGCCGGTATAGCAGTCTCTGATGATGGCTTGGATTGGACTCGACTGGGTTCTACTGGTATTATGGGTGGGGATCCAGTTGTAAATGTTTTTTCAGACGGCACTATTCGAATGTATTATGGGGTAGGGCCAAAAAAAGATGAGGAGGGTAATGTAGTTTTAGATATAGTAGCAGGAGTTTATTCAGCAGTTAGAGAGCCGATATAAAGATGAATAAAAAAATCTTCGTGGGAAGAATGAAAATAAACAAAAAACCTTAAGTTTTGGAATTTTGGCGCTGACAATCATTTCCTCGTGCTCATAATCCATTGTCAGAACTAACGATGTTTGAACTTTTTCTTATTTTTCTTATACAGTAAAACACCACTGACTATCAATAGTATAACTACGGATGCTACTATCATTATTATTACTATTGGAATTTCTTCGCCGACAAACTCGGGTACTGTGCGACCAGGCCAAGGAGACCAAGACGCTTCACTAACATACTGCAAAGGTAGAATATCTTCATCGTGGATAATATTCCCTTCTATTCTCAGATTACTACCGGGTGCTTCTCCTTCGATAGGAAAGAGTACATATGAATACTCATTATTTACTATGCGACCTGAGCATGTAGTCCAGCCCAAGGATATGCCAACACGGGAATCAAATATGGTATTGTTCTCGATTATGATATCAGCACCAAATATTGTGATTGCTGCACCACTAGGACCGGGATTACGCAGTCCACCATCGATATGGTGCAATTCGCTATTCCTTAAGACGAGGGTTGAGCCTTCCAAAGCACTAATGTAAATAGGTGACCCGCCTGTCTCTGGAGCAATTATCTTGCTATTGTAAACATAGAAGGAGCCGCCTGCTTCAACAGTTATACGATAAGGCTTAGTAGAAGTTTCAGAAGTGCTTAAAATAACATTATCTAAAATCAGTTTGCCTCCATTTTTGATTGTAAATGAGTCCTCTAACAACATTTCTTGATTTTCTATTTTCATTTCATTTGTAATGTCTCTATGGGATATTTCATATTTCGGCTCCACTTGGATACCCTGCCCTGGAATTGTTGCAAGTACAACTGACCTATTTCTTATCAAAGGATACTCATCTACTCCGTTAGGAAGAATAGAATAAGAGGTATCACCAATTCCGTCGTCATTACCATCCAATCCTTCATAATCACTCCAATAGTTACCAACCTCTTCAAAACTCCAACTATTGTCATTGTCATCATACCCTTGTTGGCTATTTTCAATAAAGTTATTGTTATATATTGTATTTTTGGATGAATCGTGAACAAGTATCCCTTTTTCGTTATCAGAAACTTTATTTTCGGTTATTGTGTTGCTATCTGATGAAAAATATAAAGAAATACCTTCTTGCTCGATTGCTGATATAGTATTTGCTTGTACTATATTATTGCGTGCAAAATTAGATAGAGTAATGCCTCTAACTGCTGAAGAAATATCATTGTTAATTACAAAGTTATTTTGTGAGCGATAGATAAGTACAGCATCATACTCATAAATTTCTGAAAACTGATTATTGGCAATAATGTTACCAGATGAGTGAGAGACGAGTGCACCAAATCTTAAATTCTTAGCATTATTTTCTTTAATTAAATTATTGTTTGAAGCGAGAACTCGAAATGCTGTACATCCCGTTGGACCATGGATTTTATTGTTCACGAATACATTATTGTTAGAAGAGTCTAAGGTAATACCCTGCCCCAGGTGCCCTGCGGTTCCCGGTGAGAGTTCATTGTTGTCCACATAATTTCCTGATGAATCATCAAAGAATATCATACCGGTATGAACCCCTGTAATAAAGTTATTAGCTA
This sequence comes from uncultured archaeon, assembly GCA_964512235.1. Taxonomy (GTDB): domain Archaea; phylum Aenigmatarchaeota; class Aenigmatarchaeia; order CG10238-14; family SCSR01; genus CAZEGD01. The sequence goes on along the minus strand of CAZEGD010000007.1, from coordinate 8,698 downwards.
TTGTATTGTTTTCAGAATTGTATAAGAAAATACCTCCGGGGTATGGATCGTTCCCTTCCTCCCATGTCGTGATGTTATTATTCCTAATCACAGAATTTCTAACATCTGATAACTGAATGGCACCCGAGTTGATATACTCCATGCGGTTGTTCTCAAAGATAACATTTTGGCAATTTCTTATCGTCAATGCGGACATACCAAAAGACCCTTCCAAAAGAGAGGGTGCATAACCACCACCATGCAACTCGCTGTCCATCATTACAAAAACAGCATTTTCAACATCAAAAGAAAATTTATATTCTAAATTCGATGAGCTTAAAATACTATTATATATGGAAATTGAGCTCCCAGGTTCAGCTGATATACCGTATTGACCTGTATAGCTGTTATCAATAGTCAAGGTAACATTTCTCAAAGTCAGCATTCCCCCGTTTTTGACTATCAGGTTTCCGTTAAGCGTGATGATTTCGTTCTCGACCACCTCCGCGCCAGTGATAATCCAGTCCCCTTGAGCGGGTTGGGCTAAGACTATATTTGTAAACAAAGTGACAAGTAGTGGAAAGAATAAAGCTATTTTTATGGCTGTTTTAGATTTCATATAAACATCACTTATAATTTACTATTAATCTGAACTGCTTTAATAGATTTCCCTTTCAGCGGATGTAGTTTGCACGCTCACCCTAGGCGTCCTTACAATTCTTAAAAAAATAAAATACTCCAAACCGAACAATTATATATGCAAATGGTAAAGGCGATAAATTCGATAAAGACGTCGAAATTCTTTTATTATTGGCTGCCAGTTTTTGTGTATGCAGGATTGATATTCTATCTATCATCGCTCTCGACTGTACCTGCGCAGATAATTGTGACTACTAAAGATTGGGTACTCCACATGATTGAATATGCTATACTCAGCATGTTACTGCTTAGAGCGTTTGGCAAATCAGAGAATACTATGTTAAAGTTCGAAAAATTAAAGCCTGAAAGTATGACACTTAAAAATTGGGCGGCAATTTTAGCAATCTTAATCGCAACTATTTATGGAATAACAGATGAAATACACCAGTATTTCGTACCTGGGCGAGTAATGAGTGGCTTTGATATTGTGGCGGATTTTTTAGGCAGTATAATTGCTGTTGTGACTATTATGGTCTTGTCGACAAAATTTTTGACGAAATCAAAATTTAAATTCTCGAAAGTGCATTTTCGCAGATGATGGGCGTTCAAATTACATTCAAGTCCATGAATTTCATCACAATCGTAGGCTCTGTACAAGTTGTCCAGCGTCCACTCTCGGCGTAAATGAATTTATTGTGGTAAATGTTAATTTTAATTAATGAGACCACGCGACAACATTTTACTAGTTGAGATCGAAAACCCGATAAAAATTTCTGAAATGAAAGAATATTTGTTGAAGATGTACCCTCAAATTGATATAATATATGATGTTGGAACAATAATTACGGTGAACTGTAACGGCATTAGTAAAGAAGTTTTGATGGAAAATATAAAATCCGAAAATGGTGTAAGAAAAGTAACTCCATATAAACCAATTGAAAAACCATGAACTTAAAATATTTCTCTTATGACAAATTCAAATCCCGCCTCTATGTAAGTGTATTTAACCTGTAGTTACAAGCTCACTCTGGGCGTTGATATAACTTTATAACAAAACTCCGACTATTGATATTATGAAATTCGCTATAGAAACTAAAGATTTAACGAAGCAGTTCAACGGCTTGACTGCTGTAAATTCCCTGAATTTAAAAGTCAAACAAGGCGAAATATTCGGACTTCTCGGTCCCAACGGGGCTGGCAAGACGACCATAATATCCATGCTATGTACAATCCTCAGACCTAGCTCAGGCACGGCTTCGATAAACAGTTTTGATATTGTAAAACAACCGGGAGAAGTGAGAAAGAGCATAGGTATAGTCTTTCAAGACCAGAGCCTGGATGATAGACTGACTGGAAAGGAAAATCTGGAGATGCATTCACGGCTTTATGGCGTGAAAAAAGACCAGAGAAAAAAGAGGGTAGACGAAGTGCTTGAACTCGTTGAGCTTAAAGACCGCGCAGACAAATTTGTAAAGACATATTCGGGTGGGATGCGAAGACGCTTGGAGATAGCTCGGGGATTGATACACTACCCGAGAGTGTTGTTCCTGGACGAGCCAACTCTGGGATTGGACCCGCAGACGCGCGAGCACGTATGGACCTATATAAAAGGGCTGGCCAAGAAGGAGAAGATAACCATCGTCATGACCACCCATTATATGGAAGAGGCCGATTTGCTTTGCGACCGAATAGCAATAATAGACCATGGCAAGATCATAGCCCTTAACACATCCTCTGCACTTAAGAGAAAAATCGGTGGGGACAGCATAATCTTAAAGGTCAGCAATATCGAGAAATCCAAGGACATCTTTGATAATTACAAGGAAATAGACGGCAGGCTCATGCTGTCTGTAAAGAATGCAGAGCGTGACATAAAGAAGATCTTTGAGAAGGCGAGAAAGAATAGGATAAGAATACTTGAGGCTAGCATACGCAAGCCCACGCTGAATGATGTCTTTCTGAAGATGACTGGCAGGGAAATAAGGGAAGAGGAAGCTGGGTTTAAGGACCATTTGAGGAAGAGAATGAGGATGCGTCATTAATTGAATGGTGATTGATATCAACATAGAAATCGAGGCAATATACACAATTTGGTTGCGGGAATTCAAGCGATACTTCCGGGCCAAAGAGCGCATCATAGGCTCGTTGGCAATGCCTCTATTCTGGTTTTTGATATTCGGTATGGGCTTGGGCTCTTCTATCAGCTTTACAGGGATAGATATAAACTACTTTTCATTCATCGTACCCGGCATAATATCCATGAGCATCCTTTTCACATCTCTGTTCTCAGGCGTTTCAGTGATCTGGGATAGGGAGTTCGGCTTTATGAAAGAGATGCTTGTCGCTCCAATATCTCGAATGTCGATCGTAATTGGCAAATCCCTTGGAGGAGCGACTACCGCATTGATACAGGGTTTGCTCATAATGATCATAGCCGTTGTTCTTGGATGGAATGCGAGCATCACATCCGTACTGCTTTTCATACTCGTCATACCCATAATCTCAATCGGCTTCGTAAGTCTAGGGCTCACTATAGCTTCGCTAATGCAGAGCATAGAAGGGTTCCAACTCATAATGAATTTCATAGTGATGCCGATGTTCTTCCTCAGCGGTGCATTGTTCCCGTTGAACAGCCTACCGGAATGGTTGCGACTGGTCACATACATCGATCCTTTGGTGTATGGCGTGGAAGTGCTGCGCTTCATTTCAATGGGATTCTCTTCATTTAACCCACTGATAAGCTTGGCCGGTGTTATAGCTTTCTCTTCAGTGATGAGCCTGCTAGGCATGTATGCTTTCAGCAGAAGAGAGTAGATATAGAAGAATTGAAAAACAAAATACGTTCTAAAGAAAAGTCAAAGATTAGTCGAATAGGCAAGACTTATTAATCATTTTCTGGACCTGTCGACTTGTGTCTACTGTCATACCACTTCAACATCTTTCTGGCGGTATCTAAGGCAACAGCAGCTGACGCTCCACTCAATAGTATTTTGCCCACTGAGAGAAGTGATGCTTCATTCGAAGAAAAGTCAAGAACAGGGGACGCTTGGCTTGAATACTCAGCTAAGAGATGACTATAAACTTCTTTCAAACACTTAGGAAATACGTAGAAGTCATTAGCAGCGTATGTAGTATCTCTAACTAATTCTGGTCCGCTTTCCCCAAGTACTTGGGCAAATCTTCCTTTTAAGTAAGTACCCCAGTCGGCAAAGTAGTTCCCTATTGTCTTTCTGTTTTCTAACATACGATTTTCATTAAACCCTAACATTTAAATACCTTTCGGTAACAAAAATTTTACAAATCTCTCTAAAGCTAGAAATTGACTTATCCCTTTCATCTACCATCTTCATAACATTTTTATTTTCACGAGACAATGTAATCTAACATGGGCCGATGGTCTAGTTGGTTATGACGCCGCGTTGACATCGCGGAAATCGCCGGTTCAAATCCGGCTCGGCCCACTTAAGATATTGGAAAATCCACTCTGCAATAAGTATAAATTTGTTAGTTTTCATCTAAATTTAGGTTTTATGAGGGAATTATCTTTGAGTAGTAACGTTGTCAGCGAGAACAGCGCTGACGAGGAACTAATTATGTCCTCATTGAGGCCGGAATTCAATTACATTTGCTCCAATCCTGTCAGGGCATGCATAATCCACATGCTGGTGACGAATAAGGATCTGGGGTATACCATACAAGTGGAAGAGATCGCCCGCAGAATAGGAAAGCGCCATTCTGTAGTCATATACCATCTGGAGCAGCTGATGAAGTGGAAGATTGTAAGAGTTGTGAAGTCCGTTGCCTACGGAGATATAAAGAAGAGGTCCATCTGGGGATTGAACTTGGGCTATCCTAACCTGGCCAGGGAGATATACTCCCGCATACTGAAGGTCTTCTACACCCAGAAGGAACTGGAAAAGATGTGCAGCATCAACAAGAAAGTGAGATGACTGTCTTGCTTCTGTTCCTATGATAAACTTGGCATAATTCTGGCTCAATCTTGGCTCAATTGTGGACTAATAGCGGTCAACAGTGAGCAAATGTACTGGCATAACTCTGGCTCAATATGGATTATTAACTTCTAAAACCGACTTTTTAAAAATGAGAGAGTTTAGAGTAGATTCAAAATTCTTGAAAGTATTCATAGTTTTGTCAATTGCGGCGATGCTATTGCCCACATTATATAGTGAACAAGTGACTGCATGTAAGTTTTGCGGTAATGGAGAAATAGATACGGGTGAAGAATGTGAAGCACCAAACACGTGGAACAATCCATACTGCGTTTGTCCTGCAGAAGACGGGTGTATTGGAAACGATTGGTATGATTATCCAGACTATGGTAAGTGCACATGGAACTGTATGTGCGATGTGAGAACGGACGATTGCCATCCCTGTCACCCGTCTATAACAGAAGACGATCCTAGATGCATGCCAACTACGACTACCAGTACAACAACAACTACATGTCCAACCACTACTACAACTACATCTACTACAACATCCACGACCACTTCTACAACCTCAACTACGACTACAACATCCACTACAACAACCTCAACCACCAGCACAACCACGACATCTACAACAACCACTACTGTTCCTACCACGACTACAACCGTACCGACTACGACCACAACATTACCTTCAGGTAATGGTGAGGACGGGAATGGTGGCGGAGGTCCGGGTCAGTTGCAGGCATGTGTGATAAATGGAATATGTGAAGAGTGGGAAGATGCGAATATGTGCCCCAGTGATTGCGGCACTACTACAACCACTACTACTATGATAACCACCACGACTACAACACCATCTGCAGTATGCGGCAATAGCGTATGTGAAGATGGGGAAAATCAGCTGAGCTGTCCTGCGGATTGCATAGAAATAACTTTGGAGACTACTACGACAACACAACCATCCGGTCCGTCGATGCCTACTGGAATGTTCGCAGCTTTTACAGGAAACCTCAACTTTTTGATATTGATACTGACTTTGATAGCTCTCGTCTTAGGCGTGTTTAGGTTCAAAATACTCCCGATAATCATTAAAAGGAAATAAAATAAAGCACATAAATACAATCTTATTCTATGGAACTCTGTGGAAGAGACGAGTGCATATATGCAGTCATACAGACTATGGTAAACAAGATGAAGGAAGAAGTTGCGCAGAGGCAGAGCATATCTTACGGAGAGCAGATAGTTGTTGCAAAGATTTATGATGTTACTGCTGCTATTCTTGCGGAAGCTTGCAGGAGAAGCCTTGGAGTTGAAAAAAAGAATTGCGAACCGTCAAAGCAATTCAAGCTGAAGAACCTGACAATGGACACATTCATACTATTGAACCAATTGAAAGACGATGGGCTCATAACAGAGAAGTACAAGAAGACTATTTTTGATGCGCTAGTAAAACTAAAGCCGGAGATTAAAAAACAGGTTGAAGAAGACAGAAACAAAGGCTTGATTTAATAAATCTACTTTCCTACTCTTTCAAAAACATCTGGCAGGTGGATGAAGTAGACTCTGCCCCTCTCTAAGATTATTACCGGTCTTTTCTTCATCAGCGCATCGATATTGATTTCATACACCCCGTCCTTTGGCATGCGTACAGTCTCGATTCCAAAAAGGTCTTCAACAGCATACCTCTTTCTCCCAATCTTCACCACTTCTTTTTTAACCCTCTCTTCCTCGATCGGTTCCTTCTTTACCGCCTTTTTCCTAACTTTTCTTTTGGCCTTTTTCCTAATCTTTCTCTTACGCTCCGCTTTCTTATTTTCAATCTGTCTTATGAGCTCTTTTTCTAAAGTCGTATCCTTCCTCTCCAATTCCTGTTTGACTGCATCAAACTGTTGTGTATCCTCTGGCGTCTTTGTATACAGAAAGAAAATGCCGCCGCAATTAGTGCAACCTCGTAGGATATTGATATCATTATCTTCGTAGATATTGCCGCAACGTACGCACTTGTGCATCTAAACTACCTTTGTAATTCTGCAAAAACAGAGAATGAATCAGGATTCTTCTTTATGTCTTTGATAAACTTGGACGGGCCGATCAAAGTCATCCCATACTTCAAATTTGCCTTTGGAGACTCCCTTCCTGAGATTCTGTTCACTATCCTTTCTATGCTGAATCTATTATTAATAACTCGGTCTAAAATTCTTTGGTAGCCACTCATCTCCCTCTTCAAGCTGCATACTTCTATCCCTGGAAAACCGTTGTCCACTCTTCGCATAGTCTCTCTAATTAGATTCATCTCTTCATCCGAGTCCATCACGCCGTCTGTAACTAGGATGGTACCGTCTTTTACTACACCCAGGATGTACTTGATTCTGCTCTTTTCATCCTTTTTATTCAGGACATTCGATGATACAAAGTCTATCTTTAGGTTGGACTTTGCAACGCTTGCCTTCTTCTTAGTTTTTTTACTTCGCATGTTTACCAATCGCCTCGTACAAGTCTTTAATATTGTTCCCCTTGAGTGCGGACACGGGAACAACAGGATAATCCGGGAAAGCTTCCTCTATTCTTTTGATTTTAGCACTCTTCAAGTCAGTCTTGTTCGCAACAATTATAACTGGTATGCCCTTTGCCTCCAAGTTGCCCAGGAGCGTAAGGTTCACCTGCGTGTACGGATCCTTTGTAGAGTCCATCACGGCAAGCACGGTATCCACATTGTCCAGCCATTTTATTGCTTCTATTACACCTTTTGTAGCTTCCTTAGCCCTTGTCTTTGCAGACTTACGTTTCATGCCATATTTCATGAATTGCTTGTAGTCTACCTTCGTTGCAAGTCCTGGCATGTCCAGCAGATTGATCATGAGCTTCCTTCTTTTATTGAGCGACATCTCTACTTTCTCTTTTTTCTGTATAGTCCTAGTCTCGTGCGGTATTCTGGATACTTTGCCTATCTTTTCCCCAGCCCAATCCATAGAGATTTTATTAGCCAAAGTAGTCTTACCGACATTAACCTCTCCGTATATTCCTAGGGTGACATTTCTCCTGAGCCCTAGCATCGTGGACAGCCAATCGAAAAATCTTATGAATACCATATTAAATATAATTTTGGTTTTTTAGTTATTAAACTTTGGTAAATGTTTTTAAGAAATAATCTGGCGTAGTTCTGGCGCAATATCGATTATTAAACTTCGACTTGCAAAAGAAAATTTGATTTTAATGCCCCACAGAAGCCTGTACCTCAGATTGCATGAGCCTTTCAACAAGGACATGGACGTTTATGTCACGAAGAAGTTCCTTCCCGAGACCGGTATAATCTGCTCCAACAAAGTGAGGGCGTGCATACTGCACCTGCTAGTAAATTCTGACGACACTCTGCATTCAATGCAGGTCGAGAGCATTGCCTCCAAGACAGGGACCAGCCAGCGCGTCATAATCTACCACTTGGAGAAGCTCATGGAATGGGGGCTTGTTACTGTGAAAAAGAACAAGAAGCACGGCAGCAAGGAGCGCAGGGTCATATGGGGATTGAACTTGAAGCACCCCGGATGGGTCTCGGAATGCTACAACGTGATAAGGAACCACTTCTTTGACGAGGATGAACTGAAGGAACTGACAAAGAGAAATAAGAATTCTAGAAAAATAAAAAAATCTTAAGCCATTTAGTTAACTTTAAAAGCTTTAACTTGGCTCAATCCTGTTACAATATTGTCACATAACGCTTGATATATTTTTTATTATATAGCTTGTCATATGGAAGGTACCTTCAAAGAGAGAGTTCTATTACTATTGGACCAGAAAGGTCCGGCGTCAATATCCGAGATATCTCGCGGTATAGACGGCAGTAAGGAATTCATCTCCGGCTACCTCCATGGCCTCGCCGATTGCGATGTTTTGGAGGAAAGGCAAATCGGCAAAGCAAAAGTCTTCTTAAAGAAGCAGAATGGGAACGGGACGACAATCCAACGGTTTTCTGTTAATACCGTGAAAACAGACGCGGTTAAAAAGGTGAAATAAACATGAAGAGTAAAATATTCGCATTAGTAGGAATATTCGCGATATTGGGTTCAATAGCACCAGCAATGGCATGCGTAGGTCAGGGATGCTTGAAGGTAAATCTAAGGACTCCATTC
>CAZEGD010000006.1:0-21293 GCA_964512235.1 uncultured archaeon | reverse complement strand
GACCTGACTAGTATGCCTTTTGCAGCGAGCTGATCTTTTATTTGCTCGCCTCTGAATAAACGAAGGGCTTTGTGGCGTGACATCACCCTACCAGCACCATGTGCAGTAGAATAAAACGTCTCTTTTGCACTCTCCAAGCCGACAAGTACGAAGGATGCAGAACCCATGCTGCCTGGAATGATTACGCATTGTCCAACGCTACGATGGTCTTCCGGTACCTTAGGGTGACCTGCCGGGAACGCAGCTGTCGCGCCCTTGCGGTGAATATACACCTTCTTCTTTTCTCCATTTATTTCATGCTTTTCAACTCTTCCCAAGTTGTGAGCCACTGAGTAGACAATCTCCAATCCAATATCCTCTTCTTTCATGCCTAGAGTCTTGACGAAGCTCTCCCTTATCCAATGTGTAATCATCTGGCGGTTGCAGTAAGCAAAATTTGCCGCACAGCTCATTGCCTTGAAATAGTCATCACACTCTTTCGTCCCGGAAGGCGCATACACGAGCTCGCGGTCCGGCAGCTTTTTGACTTCATCCCTGAATTTCGTCTCAAGTATGCGTATGTAGTCCGAACATACTTGGTGGCCAAAGCCGCGACTCCCTGTATGGATTAAAACCGTTACTTGATTTCCATTTTCTATACCAAACGTCTTGGCCACTTCAGGCAAAAGTATCTTGTCTACTTTCTGAATTTCCAAGAAATGGTTCCCGGCACCCAAGCTTCCAAGCTGGGGCATACCCCGCTTTATCGCCTTGTCAGAGACTGTACTGGTGTCTGCAGCTTTTAGGTGACCGCCTTCTTCTATATGCCTCAAATCCTCTTCTTTGCCATAGCCGTTTTTAACAGCCCATTCTGCACCTGTCTCAATAACTTCTTCAAGCTGTTCACGCGTCAGCCTGAGCTTGCCTTTGCTACCTAGTCCAGAGGGCACATTGTGGAAAATCGAATCCAAGAGCTGCGGGAGCTTAGGCTTAATCTGATCAACAGTCAAATTTGTACGCAAAAGGCAGACCCCGCAGTTAATGTCAAAACCTATACCTCCAGGGCTCAGGCCGCCTTTTTCATAGTCAATCGCTGCCACACCCCCTATCGGGAAGCCATAGCCAAAATGCATGTCGGGCAGAGCTATGCTATGTTTGAGTATGCCAGGCAAAAATGCAACGTTTGCAATCTGCTCGATTGCACCCTCTTCCACTTGCTTGAGCAACTTACTGGAAAGATAGAGCCTAGCGGGTACTAGCATGCCACGTTTAGCCGTTTTTGGCAGTTCCCATACATTCGGCTTGACTTCTTTCAATTTTTCTTTCAATACCATAGTAATTCTCTCTTGTATTATACATTACAAGAAAAGTTATACTTTACTAAACTTAAAGTAATATATAGGAAGATGATATTTGAGTTGGTTATATATGCCGATTAGTAAAGCACCGTACAAGAGGTCGTACAAACACGTAAAGGGACGTGGCAGTGAAAGCATGGTATCTTGTGATGCATGCGGCCGTAAAGTACCTAGATACAAAACTTTCGTAGTACGTAGAGGTATGCGAATACGCGATCCCGTTGTGTTGCAACAGATTGATAGAAGGATGCTGCACTTGATGAGTAGGACGATGAGGTTATGCCCGGCATGCGCGAGATTCAGGAAAGTATCGATGCCGGGGAAATCCCAAAGGAAGAAATCTTCACGTCTCGGGCGCAGGCGAAGGAGATAACGAATTTGATGTGATTGAGGATGGTTATAAATAAAATCAGAAGTATGCGGGGTTCTCTTTACAGAAAATTGAAGAAAACGTCAGAAGAATCTGACAAGAAACATCTGAAAGATATTATAGATACGAATGTGAAGGAGATGGAACTGCCAGGTTTCTTAGTCAAGAAGACTAAACATATAGTCGAATTCCCAGAAATTGATGATCTTACAAAAATCAATGTCACATACCCGCTGATGGAGCCTTTCGTCTATGTTAATATAAAATGGGATAAGGAAGAAAAGGTGGTTATGTATAACATAATCGAGCCGCAATTGACTGAGAATGACAAAAAGATGTTGAAGCAACTATCAGAAGCTATGATAGAGTTAATAGACGTGCGATTGAGTACAATAAAGGAAGAGAGTAAGGCATTAAAATATTTGGAAAAGAATGTTGTGAAAGTTATAAAGGAATTTGGCATCAAGCTGACAAGGAACCAGTATGTGAAGTTGATGTACTATGTTTATAGGAACTTTGTAGGGTTTAACGAGATTAATGCCATTCTAGATGATCCACATATCGAGGATATAAGCTGTGATGGTGTGAACACACCAATTTACGTAATCCACAGAAAAGTGGGGTCTGTTAAAACAAACGTAATTTTTAAAGACGTTGACTACTTAAGGGAGTTCATCATCAAGCTTGCTGAACGCTGTGGCCGTTATGTAAGCTACGCCGAGCCCATATTGGATGGAACTTTGCCGGATGGTTCACGTGTTTCTGCTACAATAGCTGGAGATGTTGCTACAAGAGGTCCTACTTTCACAATACGAAAGTTCGGTGAAAGGCCCATATCACCCATAGAGCAGCTTCACTTCCATACAGTATCCGCAGAGATGCTTGCATACTATTGGTATCTTGTAGAAAATGGATCGTCCATGCTAATTGTTGGTGGCGTAGCAACTGGAAAAACAAGCTTCCTCAATACAGTCTGTATGTTTATCCCCCCGGAAGCAAAGATAGTCAGCATAGAAGATACACGTGAGCTGCGCATACCGAATGAGCATTGGGTGCCTAGCTTGGCGCGCACGGGTTTTGGTATACCCATGCCCACTGGCGAGAAGTATGGTGGAGTGAGCCTCTTCGATCTTCTGAAAGAGAGCTTTAGGCAGAACCCTGACTATGTCATAGTCGGTGAGACACGAGGAAAGGAAGCATATGTAATGTTCCAAGGCATGAGCTCTGGGCATCCGAGCATGAGCACATTCCACGCTGGTTCTATTGACACAGTTATAAAACGATTGACTACTCCACCCATAGAGTTGTCACCCACCCTCTTGGAGAGCTTGAATGTAATCTCAATTATGATACATGCTAGGGAAAAGGGAAAATCGGCAAGGCGTGTCAGAGAAGTGACAGAAATAGTAGACGTTGACCCGAAGACCGAGGAGATTCGTACAAATGTTGTTTTCAAGTGGAACCCAGCCACAGATGAATTTGAAAAAATAAATGACAGTATAATGGTAGAAAAGTTGGTGCTGGCTAAGGGTGGGACGCTAGAGGAAGCGCTTGAAGAGATAGCTAGGAGAGAGAAAATAATCAGATGGATGTATGAAAGAGATATCAAAGATTATGAAGAAGTAACAAAAATCATAAACTCATACTACAAAGAGCCTCAGAGAGTGTTTGAAATGATGGGTGAAGACGTTGGGGAATTGAAAGTTGCAAGGGCTAAGAGACTTCTTACAACATTCAAACCTTCTGTTAAGGCCAAGCCAGCTATATTAAAGCCAAAGTTGGCACTGATTGCTGTACCAAAAGTTGCAATCCACACAGCTCCAAAACGTCCTCTAAAACAGTTGAGAGAAAGAAGAGCTGAACGAAGGGTTGGAAAAAGACCTGTATCCATGCTTTCCCTCCTTGGCTTCAAGTTCATAAAGGAAAAGTAGGATTAATTAAGGTTTTTCTTAATAGACTCGAAATTATAATTATAGAGTATTACTAGGTTTGACTATGAATTTCAAATATCTATCTACATCTCTATTTGGCTGGGTTGTTGATAAAACTGAGGATATTTTCTTTATAACCAAAGATAGCTTGCCAAAGGCAGACATAAAGATAACTTTCCGCACGTATATGAGCATGGTGTTTTTCGTAGCGGTAATTGCGTACATATCTACATTTGTGGCTCTCTTACTTGTGACTCAGATAATTGAACTATCGATATTAATGCGTATTGCACTCTTTATGTTCGTCCCACTGATGAATGCTATAGCATCGCTCGCAATTTTTGCCTTTTACCCTTACCAGAAGGTAACGAGTAGGACGAAGGATATAGAAACGAACTTGCCATTTGTACTGACGCATATGGGTGCTATTGCTGAATCAGGCGTACCCCCTTATATCATTTTCCGCCTTATCTCAGAATTTGATGAGTATGGAGAAGTATCGGTAGAAATGAGAAAGATCGTTAGGAATATAGAAACGTTTGGCTTGAATCCGCTTGCTGCGGTAAAAGAAGTCGCTAAGCGAACGCCTTCCGATAGATTAAAACAAGTGCTGCTTGGCTTCGTCACAACAACAGAATCGGGAGGTGATGTTAAGCTTTACTTGAAAAATGCCGGTCAACAGGCGCTTTTTGACTGGAGGATAAATAGAGAACGGTTTCTGCAGCAGTTGTCTGCCTATGCGGAGATATATACTGGTTTGCTAATCGCTGCACCACTGTTCATCATTGCTCTCTTTGCAGTGATGAATATGATACAGCCTACGGTCGCGGGCTTTGACATACTCTTTCTGACAAAGCTTAGCATTTATTTAGTGGTGCCTCTATTGAACGGGGGCTTCCTATTGTTCCTCCGTGGCATGGAAGTGGAGATGTAAGAAATGAAAATAGACCTATCTGAATTGTTGGGCATAGATAAGAAAATGATATTGGTAATTATTGCAAACAGTGGATTAGCTGTTACACTGGTAGCTATCAATTTTTTGCTATTCACGACTGAAGTCACAATATTCTCAGCAATCAACCTCATTGCGGCATTTGTATTCGTCTTTCCAATAGTCATGATAAGATATACGAAATATAGACGAGGGAAAGAGATAGAGGATTTGTTTCCCGTTTTTCTGAGAGACTTCGTACAAACAATACGTGGTGGTATGACTATACCTGCAGCTTTAAATTCTGTATCGGGAAACGACTACAAAGCACTTACACCACACATAAAGAAGATGTCTGCTCAGCTTGACTGGGGTATACCTGTAGAAAAAGTCTTGATGAAATTTGCAAAGGCGTCTAAATCCAAACTCATCAACAGGATAGTATTTTCTGTTAGAGAAAGCCATCGTTTTGGAGGGAATCTTGCAGATACTTTTGAAGCTTTAAGCAATACTGCAGTAGAGGTAGATAGACTGCGTACAGAGAGAAAGCTTTACCTCAACTCTCAGATAATTACGGGATATATAGTCTTCTTTGTGTTCCTCGCTGTCATGATTGGACTTGAGAAGTTTCTGGTTCCAAGTCTTGCCGAAGTATCCCCGCTTAATCTGGCTGGTGGCGTACCAACATCACCTGTACAGGAGAATCTTGCAGTAGAATACAAAGAGATGTTTAGGAATCTTATTCTCATTCAGGGTCTCTTCGCTGGTCTGTCTGTTGGAAAGATGGCTGAAGGAGCCATAATCGCTGGATTGAAGCATAGCCTCTTTATGATGTTTGTGGGTGGTTTGGTATTCATCGTAGCAGCGTGATTAACATGCTAAGAAACCGTAGTGACATCGCTTTTAGTTGCATCATCATAGACATTCGAGCAATTTGTATATAGGTGGAAAGTATCATAGTTGCTGCCTATGTTTGATATGTTGAATATGCCCTGCTCTCTCGGCTCCAGTGACATAAATCCAGTCGTGCCACTGTCGTTCAGCTTGACTGTTTTTGACGATGCATTGCCGTAAAACACCTGCAGTGTGATGTTACCAATATCAACGAGTCTTGTGTTTTCTACTATGCCTGAAAGGTAACCATCAGTACTGTAATACCTCAGGCTAGTCAAAGAAACACCGCCATATATGCAGTATAGTTCAGTATCCGTCTTCTCTGATACAGTATCTGTAGATGTACTTGCAAAATTTGTAATCCATAGACTGACAATTGCAGCCACTGCAACTGTAAAAGCAATCAATAGAACCGTGGCTATAAGTGGTGATATACCCTTTTTTCCATTACTGATTCTTAACTTCACTTTCATTTTTCATCACTATTTCTAACTTTTTACGCACGATTTCTCCTTCCCTACATCTGGACAGTGTGTCTTTATTGAAACTTTTGAGAAGTCGTCTATGTTAGTAACAGTATAGGATTTGAGCCTTCCACCGGGCAAACTTTCGTTCAAATTATATGCATCTGACACAGTGCTGTTTGGGAATATGAAATATGCTGTAATGTCTTTCAATTCCTCATTTTGTGTATTTTCCAGAATTATATTCACAGTCCTATTCGAATAGGTGCATGAATAAATGGAAAAGTCTGCAAAGCGACACTGGACTTCTGTCTCATTCGTTTCGGGTAGAGATGCCCTAACAAAGCTGGCTGCCCAATAAGCCAATAACCCAGCTATAGTCATAGTGACTGCAATGAGCAATACAGCAGCGACAAGTGGCGATATTCCTCTGGTCTTTCTATCTCTGGCTAGAGTAGCATCTAAAGATATGGCCATATTCTAAATTTATTTTTGGCTTAAATAAATATTAACTAAGAAAGGGATTAGTGGTTGTATGCTGTTTAAGTCAAACATGAAGAATGCCTTTGACGATTCTTTAGTAAAAAAGATTTTACCCAGATACATAAAGGTTGCACAAAACAAGCTTCCTGCAAACTTTCAGATAGCAAAAAGGATAGTTGCCGATTTAGACAGAAACTTGAGCAATAAACAACTATGGGAGATGCATGAAGGTCTTATGAAAAAATTCTATGAAACTAAGGGGATAATTGACAAGGGAGAGTTGAAAATTAAAGATTTGGAGCAACCGAGGTTCTCATTACTCGATTTGAAGATTATGCTTGCACAAGAGATAGTGAAAGAGTGTGAGCTATGTGAACGGATGTGCCGCGCAAAGAGGATGGAAGGGGAAGTCGGTGAATGCCGTGTTAGCGATTGCAGAATTTCTTCTGACTTTATTCATATGGGCGAGGAATTTTTCATCTCTCCATCACATACGATATTTTTCATGGGTTGCAACTTCCACTGCCAATTCTGTCAAAACTGGACACTTAGTCAGTGGTTCGAGGGTGGCAGTGCTACAACGCCAAAAGCGATTGCGGATGTGATTGAAAAAGGAAAAGAGTACAAATGTAGAAACGTCAATTTCGTCGGGGGCGAACCTACACCGAACCTCCTACCCATTATTCAAGCCTTAGACTTATGTAGAGTCTCTCAAGCCGTAGTATGGAATAGTAACTTCTATATGAGTGGACAGTCCATGCAGCTGCTGGATGGTATTGTCGATTTGTACCTATCTGATTTTAAGTATGGAAATGACCAGTGTGCTGAACAGCTCTCAAAAGTTAGGAATTATTTTTCCATTGTAGCACGCAACCATCTCACAGCAGCCGGGCAGACTGAGCTTGCAGTAAGGCATCTAATCCTACCGGACCATGTAGAATGTTGCACTAAACCTGTGCTCAAGTGGATTGCAAATGGCCTGCGAGACAAGACAATAGTGAACATAATGGGTCAATACACGCCGGCTTACAAGGCAAAGGAGCGTATGGACATAAACCGCAGGATAACTGGAGAGGAGCTCAAATCGGCAATTAATTATGCAAAAGAACTAAAATTAAATTATATCACTTAAAGTCGAGTTGAAAATAATGGCGTACAAATACAAAAGGAAGAAGGAGTGGAAGTTGCCAAAGTTGAAAGATAGTTGGAGAAGCGATAGGAAATTAATAAAATTTATTGCTTTTGCTCTACTCTTCATTATAATTGGTGCCGGTATTTCTACGCTCATAAGCACTTACTTGCCTGAAGCTGAATTGAATATACTTTACATCTTAGCCTTGCCTGAACTGCTTACTACGGATTATACACAAGTCAGTGTAGATGCTGACGTAGTAAACGGCATTGGAGTAGTAGTTCTTACAGGTGGTTGCAAACAGATAATCGCAAATACGGAAGCTGGACAGGCGGAAAGCATAGCATTTGGTCTAGTAGGTTATGTGGGTATGAGGCCGAATACGCACGATATGACAAAGGATGCATTTGAGAACTTTGGAATAAAAGTCAATATGCTAAAGATTGTTGAAGTAAGAAATGGTACATTCATCGGCAGATTTGTACTTCAGAAAGGCAAGAATATTGTTAGTCTGGATGTAAGGCCTAGTGATGGAACTGCAATCGCCGTTCGCGTAGGCGCACCAATATACGTAAAAGACAGTCTGTTAGAAGAATTTGGGGAAGATATCTGTTAGATGCTACTTCTTCAGTGCCTTCTTAAATTCCTTGCCGAATTCTACTGTCTGACTTTCTAAGCGCTTTGCAGCACGCTCAAGAGCAGTCTGCGGTTTGCCACGCGATACCTTTACGAAAATCTTTGGCTTCTCTAGATAGGGATGCTCTTTTATGTAAGCAGCCTCGCTGATGCCTTTGTCTTGCCAAAGCTCACTCCTGACGAGGTTGCAAAAGGATATTGATTCGTCTGTAGTCTCAACGATTAAGGTCTTGTCGTCTTGCTTAACAACTTTTAATTTCATTTATCATCAACTTTATTATAACTATATTTTGGCCTGCTATGTAATTTAAATGTATATGGTGGATTGAATTTAAATTTCTGTATTTTATTTCGTATACTCAACGTCTTGAATATTCAAGATCGGCACCTTATACCTTTCCAAATCATCTATTCCTATTCTCGGGCATGCACATATAATTGCAGCGTCGAGCTTCAAACCTTCGAGCTTCTCCGGACTTACTTCATCCATCGCAAATATGTAGACAGTCTTTCCCTTCTCCTCTAGTTTCTTCTTCAGCGCAAATATCTTATCCATGTTGCCGTATGTCATCAACTGCCCTTTCTTCCAGCTCACCAGTATACCCACATCACGTGCATCCTCAAGCTCTGACTTGTTCCATGCAATTATTTTTTGTACTTTCTTTTTCAACTCTCCCAAGTCTATAATCTCTTCACGCTCTAGATCCAAGCAGAAGACTGGTTTTTCAGTTATGAACATTACGCCTAGGGCGTAGAATTTTCCTGCACTTATGCAGAGGAAGCAGTCTACAGAGTCCTCTATTCTCTTTGCGGCGTCGAGCATGCAACCAAGCACTTGGCCATCGTACTGCAAGGATTTATGCATAAAGACTTTCTTACCTTTCTTCTCCAAAAACTCTTTTACTTTGGGTATACCATGCACGAACTGTATGCTCGTCACGAGGCCGATTCTTTCATAAGGCTCAATTTTTTCGAATTCTCCAGCTTTTTGCAAAGTCGGTAGCGGATTGACATCGATAAAATATTCCCAGAACACCACCGGCAGCTCGCTCTTCACACCATAGTCCTCATGTCCTATATGCAGGATCGTATCGCATCCTAGACGCTTTGCCTCACCATCTCTGATGTCGCAAGCACCGAAGCATTCCTGCAGACATGTCACAACTTCTATGCATTCTTCCTCTAACCGCTGCACAATCTTCTGTATCTTAAGTTTTATACCCTCAGGGTACTGCACAAAGATGCGTTTTGCATCCTTCTCTTTCAATTTTTCTATGGCTTCATTCAGCCCAGTCTCAAAGACTTTCATACTCTCCATAAGTTATCACTAGTTCAAACAAGTCGAATAATTTAGAATAAACGTAGATATATTAAAGTTTAAGGATTAGAGCTTGGTGTCTCTAAGAATTGGCAAGATCTAAAACTTCATCAAGCTTTCTACCAGACGTCTTGTAGCCTCGCTCGTTCCCTCTTCTGTCGGTCTGATTACATCGCTTACGAGTTTGTGTATAACACGTCTCTTCTCGGCTTCTCCTACTGTTACTATCGCACGGAATGGTGCCGAGACCTTATCCACTTGTTCTCTTATGCCTGCCATTTCTTCCTTCAGCTCGACTAAAGCGCACCACAATTGTGCTACTTTTACATCGTCAGCCTGAAGATACGCGCCTTTGTATTTCTTGGCAGACTCGAACATGCCTACAAGCAGCCGTTGAGCGTCTGGGCTAAGTGATTCCTTCCAGTCTTTTTCCCTATCTTCGAATAACATATTAGTCCTCCATGTCTCTTACATCTTTTACAATTAAAATTTAAATACCCTTAGCGAAATCCCTCTGGTCTTTCTATCTTGCGTACTCTACCCATCGCAGCTGGTAGGAATTTTCTGAGCATAACTATCACTACGATTATCACTAAAACCGACAAGAGGAAAGCGTCTAGAGTTGAAATGAGCGGATGTCCAGCAGACACTCTTAAGACTGAATGTGAAGTTGAAGTCATGCCATCTGTTGTAGCTTTGATTGAAAAATCGTACTCTCCTGGGTCGCACATGTAAGCATACGCAGCCATAGTATGCTCACCTGTATCTAGTACTGTTGAAGAGGGAACGTATATGAGGTCTTCGGCAGCTCCACTCACTTGAAAAGTGAATTCCTGCTGAGGCCCGAGATTGACAACATTAAAAATGAGGTCTGACACTTCGCACGCTTCCACTTCATACACCGGCTTAAGTGCAAATACCGGTTTAATTGCTAATCTGGTTGGTATAGTCGTAGTTGTCGTAGTCACTGGAGGCAAGCAACTTCCACTCACGCAACCGTCCGTACAGTACTCTAGAACTTTCCACTGCTCTGTACAGTCTGAATACATATACTTTCTCTGGGTGTATGGGCCGAGGCATCGAAATTCGTCCGTATAGCCTTCTGTGCAATCTTTGCCCAAGCACATCCCTAGGTTCCTGCTACGACCAGCATAAATTCGAACATCTCTAGTCTCAGATTCATAACCAGACTTGCTTACAGTAACATCATAAGTACCCGGATGTAACGTAAATCTTGCATAACCGTCATAATGCGTAGTCTTGACGTTGTAGTTGCCACGTCTGACTTCAACAGTCGCATCAGTCACAGCATCGTCTGTCCTGCAATCAGTTACTTGTACACGAAGTTTGCCATAATCCGAAGTCCAACAACTGTAATCATAGCACGATTCGTAGTCCCAGCACCAATCATCAAAATAAAGGTTAAAAGTCTCTTCGTCCGATCCACAGTAGGCCTCTGCAACAACTCTTATCTCTGGGTCTGCATAACAATCCCACGGACCGTAGTCGCTGTCACAGTTTGTCCAATCGTCGCTATAGATTATCCTGTCAAATATTACATCCCTGTGGCTGCCATCAGATATGTAAACTATTTCATTGTCATAGAAATCCCCATCTATGTACAGTCTGGCCTCCACTGAAGCACTCTCTCCTCTGATTGATACTTCCGTGCGAACCCTAAATCTGTCTCCTGGGCAAAGATGATCTTTATTGACACTATCCACTTTCTCTACATCTATGTCCCTGATGCGTACAGAGCATATGTCACTGTATGATGCATATGCAGGACTTGCAAACGTGGAAAAGACTAAAAGAAAAGCTAACAAAGATACTGATGTGGCTATGAGTATTCTTTGCCCGTTAATGACTTCAGGTAATGCCATAATTTTCACATTTAAAGAATAAACAGAAAAAGATAAAAAGGGATAATAAAGCATAGAAAGACTTATAAGGAAAGATGTTATGACCGCTTCGGAAGAGGTAAAAAAGAAAGGATTAAATCTCTTTTCAGCAGGTAAAGTGAAAAAAGATTTTGAGACGGATAGGCGTACGCACTTTTCTGTTCAAGGCGAGACTGAGAAGCACTCTGTAATCTTTGATAAAGAGAAGAATAATTGGAGTTGTGATTGTCGCTACTTTGCACTCACTCAAAAGATGTGCTCGCACATAGTTGCCGCGGAACTTCTTACTAAAGAATGAGTGAGAATCTACGGAAGAAGTCTCTTTGGATCCCTTGGAAACAGTGTGGCTTCTCTGACGTTCTCCAAATCGAGCAATTGTTGCGTTAGACGCTCTACTCCAAGCGAAAATCCGCCCATTGTGGGAACACCATACTTGAAAGCTTCTGTGAACCATTTTAGGCTTTGGACACCAATGCCTTTTTCATTTATTTGTTTGATAATTTTTTCATATCTATGCTCCCTCTGGCCGCCCGAGCTCAGCTCCATGCCCTTGAGCATTAAATCAACACTTCTAGCCCATTGCGGCTCTTCGTCCACACGCATAACATAGAACGGCTTAACTGCAAATGGGAAGCGGTTGACAAAGAAGAAATCCGTTTTATACTTCTTCTTCACATATTCACCAAGCAACTTCTCAGATTCCCTATCATAATCTTCGCCAAAGGGTATTTTCTTTCCCATCTTTGATAGTATGTCATATACTTTTGGGAATCGCAGCTCTGGAAACGGTGTTTTCGGTATTTTTATCTTCTTTCCAAGTATTTCAAGTTGCTCGCTGCATTCTTTTTTCATCTTTTTCAACGCATACACAATTGTAGCTTCTTCCAGTCTAATCGTATCCATCTCGTCTTTGATAAATGTCATCTCTGGAGCTATTGTTCTGTGCTCAGTCATGTGCCTTATCGTATGGCTCTTCTCTGCACGCCAGCTTGGCCCTATGTCAAAGACTTTCTCAAAACCTGCAATTATCAATAGTTCCCTGTGCAACTGTGGATCCTGCCTAAGGTAAGCCTGCCTGTCAAAATATACCACTGAAAAGACTTCAGATCCACCTTCAGATATGCCGCCAAGCAGAGATGGTGTAAAGACTTGTATAAAACCATCCTTTCGCAGATACTCCATCATCCCTTCTATGAGATTGGATTGTATTTTGAATATCGCAAGGTTTTCAGGTCTTCTCAAGTCAAGATAGCGGAAGTCCAGCCTAGTGTCAAGATTTGCCTTTGTCACTCCACGCGGATCTAGTGGCAATGGTGTTTCAGCTTTACTTATAATTTCCATCTTTGATGGTACAATCTCCAATCCACCAGGTGCCTTTTCATTCTTCACAACCTTCCCAGTGACAGCTATGACATCTTCCTGATGGAAGCCCTGTATTTTTGAGAGAATTTTTGCAGGTGTCTTTCCTTTTGCTGCAGTAATCTGTACTATCCCTTCTTTGTCTCTCAGCAGTACAAAATTTATACCGCCAAGTATTCTTACGTCATGCACCCATCCTTTCATCAGTACACTCTCTCCATTTTTTAGTTCGGATGAATAGACTCTTTCACTCATATTCTCACGCAGATGGTTTTAGGCTACGTAGATTACAAATTATACAAAAGCACCCAAATGACTATCCATATCAAAAAGTACGACAAAAAGCTGTTGTACATGAGCGATTTCATCTTCTTATGCCTTACCGTCTTTATCAGTATGAAAAGCGCCACAGCATAGACTGCCAATGGAAATAGCAATGCAACAAACAAATTGTTCACGGGTGATAGACTACTGAAGAAGTTGGACACTATTGCAACAGCTGCGCCGAGGATAAAATACGCTAAAACTATTTTCTGCTCTATTTTCAGTTCCATTGTTTCACTTCCTTTTATCTTTCTTCTTTTTATTTTCTACTTTTCCAAGGATAAAATCTTTTGTGAAGAAATCCTTAAGCCTCCGTTGCCAGTTCTTTTCTTGCAAAAGTTGGATTGTTGACCAGCTCTTGCGGACGTATGAAGGCAAAGGTTGCTTCGACTTTATTAACTGTTCGACAAATTTTATAGTCCTCTCATCGTGGGAATAGCCGACTCCAAAGTCGTAGTTCACCTTGCGTTTTATCTCTTCTATCGCACGGTCTCTTTCTACCTTCGCTATTATCGATGCCGCCGATACTACAGTATATGTTTTATCCGCACCATTCTCAGCGATTATGTCCTTCTCGGACCGCTCTGTCTGCAATGCCTCCAGGAGTTTCTCCTTGAACTTTTCCGGCCTTGACGTTAAAGCATCTACGTAGATCCTATCCCCCCCAATTATGTCGATTATCTCTGCCATAGTCCTTATTTCTATCATATTTAGATTGACTTTCTTCTTGCGGTAGCTGTCTATCTTGCATGGTGGTATTGGTATCACTATGCTGCCTGAGATCCCCTTTGACTTCGCAGCTTCGTATATCTTTGCTGCAAGATGCTCCCTGCGCTTCGGTGACAGAACTTTAGAATCCTTCACTCCCAGCCTTGCAAGTTTCTTCTCAACCAGTCTATCAATAGTTATGCCTGCGATCACCATAGGCCCGATTAGTGCTCCTCTTCCAGCTTCGTCTATACCAGTAACCATCATCCAAACATCACTCTCAGATTTACAAATTGTTTAAATTAAATATCTGTTGCCTTTCATTTAAAACAAATTTCTTGACGGAAGTGTGCCCACAAAACAGTGAATGGTCTAAAAAAAGTTCTATAGAGTATGAGACTGAGTGAAATAAAGTTAGAAACAATGGAAAGACGCATCATTAAAGAAGGTATAGAATCTGTACTCCAAGATTTTGAATGGAAAGGATTTGAAAATGCAATAGCGGAAATATTTTCTTTAAACGGTTTCAAAGTAAAGCAGAATTTTAGATTCAAGACGAAAAGGAGATATGAGATAGACATAGTTGCTACTCACATGGATGTAATGCTGTGTATAGATTGTAAGCAGTGGAGGGGCGGTAGGTATAAGAATTCCAGTCTTAGGCGTGCTATAACTATGCAGAAAGAGAGGGTGAAAGAATTTAAGAAATTTCTTAGCAGGAATTCAATTGCACAAAGACAGTTCAGCATTGGCAAACACCGTATCTATCCTTTGATTGTAACACTTTTGGAGGAAGATTTGATTGAATTTGGAGATTGTTTTGTTGTCCCAGCCTGGAAGCTGAACTCATTTTTAATAGATATTGAAAGCTTTCTATAAAAGTCCATTTCGAAATAAATAAAACTCTAGTATTTAAATATTCACGTTAAACTTATTAATTAGATTTTAAGGTCATTATAAATAACATAGAAGGAGTGATGATTGAATGTTAGATTTTCACATAAGAGTTGAAAACATAGTCGCTTCTGCGGCACTTGGTGTCGAAGTACCACTTGAAAAAGTCGTTTCCAAACTTGATGGTATGGAGTATGAGCCTGAACAATTCCCGGGTTTGGTGTATAGGATGAAAAAACCTAAGGCTGCAGCTCTTATATTCGGTTCTGGTAAGATTGTGTGCACTGGTGCTAGAAGCCTAAGGGATGTTAAAGCCGTTTTCAAAAACGTCGTTGCTGTAGTTCAAAAATCCGGTGTGCGTGTGCCAAAAGGGTTCAAAATGCAGGTAGAAAACATTGTAGCCTCTGCGAGGCTGGATGCGAATCTAAACTTGGATAAGATTGCATTCAACTTAGTGGAATCCGAGTACGAGCCTGAACAATTCCCGGGTTTGGTGTATAGGATGAAAAAACCTAAGGTAGCATTCCTGCTATTTGGTTCTGGGAAGGTCGTGTGTACTGGTGCACGCAGTGTAGAGGATGTTGAAATAGCCGTAAAAAAAGTACACAGAATACTCAAAAAACTAGGTGCGCTAGTTAAAAGAAAGAAATAATGGATATATCCTCGGCGGAAGTGTGCCCTAGAAAGGCTATTTTTATAAACTTTCTAATTCTGTTTTGACGGCTCAAAGAATTCAGTTACGAATAATATCATCCGGGCCTATATTTGATATCGCTATAGTATGAATTTCAGGTTGTAGAGTGGTCTTATGGATAAGAGTAGTGCGAAACTTGTAGAAAGGGAAGATATAATAGAAAAATTTTCTGAGTTCCTAACAGAGTTCTACTATAACGAATTAACAACTGCTCTCAGTGAGGGCAAAAAATCTATGCTCATAGACTTTTTACTCTTTGACAAGTTCGATCCCGAGCTTGCGGATTATATGCTTGAAAACCCGAATGATGTTTTGCCGCTTCTGGACAAATCTGTAGAGAGGATAGACATACCCGGCGAGGTAAAACTAATCATACGCTTTTTTAACCTCCCTGAAAGCAAGAATATAAGGATACGTAAATTGAGGTCGGAGCACATAGGCAAGCTGATTGCTGTGGATGGCATAGTCAAGCGCGCGAGTGACATAAGGCCTGAAGTATCGGAGGCGATATTTGAATGCCCAGAATGTAAATCGCAAATATCCGTCATACAAGAAGAGAGGAAACTCAAACCGCCTACAGAATGCGAATCTTGTGGTTATAGAAAAAAGTTTAGTCTGGCTGGCCATAAACTGTATGATGTAAGATGGATAACAATTGAAGAGCCTTTTGAAATCACTTCGGGTGAACGCCCATCTAGCATAACAATCTTTTTAAAAGAAGATCTCACTTCACCGAGAATGCAGAATAAAACAGATCCTGGGAACCGCATAAAAGTCGTTGGTGTGCTTAAGGAAATGCCACGTCGTATAAAGGGCACGGCATCCAGGCAAATGGAGATATACATTGATGCAAATTCTATAGAAGCGGTGGAAGTGGAGTGGGAAGAGCTTGAAATTACAGAAGAGGACGAACAAAAAATACTAGAGCTTGCAAAAGATCCGATGATATATCAAAAGTTAGTTAGTTCAATAGCACCGACTATTTATGGTTTGGAAGAAATAAAGGAAGCAATAGTCCTGCAGATGTTTGGTGGGATACCAAAGCTGCTGAAAGATGGTACACGTGTCCGTGGCGAAATCCACGTGCTACTTATAGGTGACCCTTCCACGGCCAAGAGTCAGTTAATGAAACTTGTTTCAACAATGATTCCACGCGGCAGGTATGTTTCAGGCCGTGGCGTGACATATGCCGGACTCACGGCAACGGTGGTGAAAGATGAAGAATTCATCGGTGGATGGGTACTTGAAGCTGGTGCAATAGTACTTGCAAACAGGAGCTTATGCTGTATAGATGAATTCGGCAAAGTCAATACAGAAGACCAGGTAGCGCTGCAGGAAGCGATGTCCCTTGGTACAGTATCAATAGCAAAGGCTTCCATTGTTGCAACGCTGCCTGCACAGACTTCCATACTTGCAGGTGGCAATCCAAAGCTCGGGAGATTCGATCCATATATGCCCATAAGGGAGCAGGTTAATGTTGATGATGTCCTATTGTCGAGATTTGACTTGCGTTTTGCTCTGCGTGATATACCCAGTACAGAACGTGATATCAAAATGGTAGAGCATGTACTGAAGATGAGACACTTTGACGAGGAGAGTGCAAAGCCACTAATCGAAAGGGGGATGCTAAGGAAATACATAGCATATGTAAAAAAGAATTGCCATCCACAACTCACAAAAGAAGCTTCAGAAGAAATCAAAAAATTCTACTTAGAGATGAGGGAAAAAAGTTCGGAAGGGCCGGTAGCAATCACCTTCAGACAGTATGATTCACTCATGCGTCTAGCTGAGTCTTCTGCAAAAATCCAGTTAAGGGATAAAATCACAGTTGACGATGCCCTGCGGGCAATCGTCCTTATGAAAACATCGCTCAGACAGTTCGGCTTTGAGCCCGAGACAGGAAAGATAGACATTGATAGAGCTGAAGGTCATGTATCTGCAGCGCAGCGCAGTAAGATTAAAATTATGCTAGACGTTATTGACATCCTTTCAGCAGAGTATGGAAAGGATGTACCGCAGGGTGAAGTGATAAAGAGGGCGATGGCAGAAGGTGTGACAAATGCGGATGACATGCTAAGAAGGATGATGGAAGAGGGTATATTATTCAGCCCGCGTAAGGGATTTGTACAGAAAGTATTGTCTTAGTTGATATGGGTGCTGTATATGGAAATAAGAAGGATGCCAGCGAATAAGGTAAGAATTTCAGAAATAGTTGACGGCAAATTCTATCCAGGCAGTAGGGAGAATATGGCGCCAAGCTATGTTGTATCTGGCTTTGGTGAAAAGATTTCTCGCGTGAATGTGATTGCTACAGTCACAAATAAGTTTATTTCAGATAATGGGAACTATGCTGCGCTTACAATTGATGACGGGAGCGGAGCTATACAAGTAAAGACTTTTGGGGATGGTATAAAAATGATTGAAGGCATTGAGCCTGGCCAGCTTATAGTTGTAATTGGCAAAGTGAAGGAGTATAATGATGAAGTCTACATAAATGTTGAGAGTGTGCGCATAGCAGACGAGAATTATGAAAATTTAAGGAAAGCAGAAGTTCTAGACCGTTTGATAGCGAGGAAAACCTTTGTGAAAGAAATAAGACAGGTGGCTGAAGGGATGGATGAAGATGACCTTACAGAATATGCGAGAAAGCTCGGTGTGGATGATGAGCAGCTGCAGGCCATGCTTGAGAGGAAGGAAGTGGACTACAAGCCGAAGATGCTTGAGTTAATAGAGAGTATGGATGACGGGGAGGGTGTGGAGATAGGAAAGCTTTTTGAAATCTCAAAGCTCCCCGAACACATAATCGAGCGTACAATAGACGAGTTGCTTGCAGCTGGAGAGATATATGAGCCTATTGTTGGAAAATTGAAACGGATCAAAGGCTGAATTATTAACTTATAAACTTCTTAAATAATTACAATTACTTAATAGGTGTAAAAATGAAATTGTGATAAAATGGAAGAATATGAAAAATTGCTCAAGAAGGCTATGGAAGCCGTACCCAAGTCCAGCGAGGGAATAAAGAGGTTCGAAATACCCACTGTCATCTCGGAGATACAAGGCAATAAGACTCTTATCAAAAACTTCAACGAGTTACTTACAGTCTTCAGGCGCGATGCCAGACATCTGTCAAAATTCCTCTTCAAGCAGTTGGCCACGCCTGGCAACATACAAGGCAACATCTTAATTCTCCAAAGGAAAGTCTCGCAGCGCATGTTACATGAGAAGATTGAAGCTTATGCCAAAGAGTACATATACTGCAAAGAGTGCGGTAAGCCTGATACAAAGCTCGTAAAGGAAGATAGGATTACTTTTATGAAATGCGAAGCGTGTGGCGCAAAGTCTCCCGTACGAAATGTCTAACAGGGGAGAATATGAAAGGAATAAAAAGTTCTAAAAATATGTTCTGGAGCAAGTTATTCAATACAAAATACGACTTAGTCATTGCAATATGCGACAATGAGCTGATAGGGAAAAAAATCGGGAGCAAGCCAAAGGTAAAGGTAAGTAAGAATTTTTATGGCGGGAGACTGATAGATGAGAATTTTGCACTGAAAGTCATGGGCAAAGCGACAATAGGAAACCTCATCGGCAAGCGTATAGTTGCGCTTGCGAAAAAAAGTGGTTTTATAACAAAGGAAAATATTATTCTTATTGATGGCATACCGCACGCGCAGTTCGTCAAGACCTAAATATAGAAAAGCCCAGTTCTTTATACTATCTGCAATTACCATTGTCAGTATAATATATCTGATAAGCAGGTGGAGTGAGCCATATACCATAATCGATACTTCTGCCGTCGTGATGTCAGATGAAATTTTTATATTTAACAATATAGTGGACAAGGCACGATATCTTGTTTATAACACATGTGAAAATCCGGAAGAGCTTGAATACAGTCTGGAAGAGTACAAGGCTTTCATCGAGGACTATACACTGCGTAGGAATATAGAAATGGATTTTGACATTTCACAAGTCACTTTTGGTAATCCGACAACAGGATATATAAATATTTCTCTGGTATCGCCTACCCATACTATAAACAGGCGGTTCACTATTGACAGGAGTTTTGCAGTTGTAGGTTGGTGGCGCCTAGACGAAGGACGGGAAAATATAGCATCGGACTCTTCTGAAAATGGAAATTATGGAACTGTTTATGGTGGGGTATGGTCAGAAGGCAAGATTGGACAGTCATTGACCTTTGATGGGAACGACTATTTCGAAGCATATCCCTTCGTTTACGATTTTACACAAATAACTGCTGAATTTTGGATGAACACGGACGACACGGCCAAGAGTGGGACACCAATTTCTTGCTCGAAATCAGGACAGTCCGACAATGAATTTTTAATTTATAACTATAGAAATTTCGGAATCTATGTTGACGGTAGTTCTGTAACAACTGGAATCTCAGCTAACGATGGGAATTGGCACCATGTTGTTGTGACATGGAGAAGCTCTGACGGCTCTACGAAACTCTTTAAGGATGGGATAGAAGCGTACTCTGGTACTTTGAAGCAAGGTGCAACAATACAGCTGGGCAATGCTATAGTGGGGCAAGAACAGGATAGTTTCAGAGACGCCTTTGATTCCACTCAAGAGTTTATAGGAACCATCGATGAAGTCCGCATATGGAATACAGTCTTGTCACCCGAACAAATCAGTGCGCACTTTTTTGCGCAATAGCTATGCTATTAATTTCAGTTCTTCACTGTTGATATCAAAAGAACCCTTAATTTCTTTTCTCATTTGCTTATTTTTCATCATTATTTTCAAAAAAGGGAGATAATCGCGCCTGAATGTAGAAGTTGAACAATGTAACAGTTTGGACATTTCAGAAAACAGTTTTTTAGCGGCAGCCCTTCTCATCTTGCTCCTGCCAAGTATTATTATATTGCTCGGATACTCATATCGGGTGAACTTGCGATAAACATTCTTCTTTGCAGCAGACACGCCACCGGTCATCATATCGACCATGTAAGCCCTAAACCTCCAGTTCTGCCTCTTCCTTATCCAAGCTTTGAAGATGTCGGCCTTGCTGAGGGCGTCAAAAGCAGTAGCAATTTCATCTGCATCTACATATTCGCGTGCAATATTGTTTTCAATCCACCACATCACATCTTCAGGTGGCATATCCAAGCCGTTAAGCGCTAACCTAGCTGCAAGGGTACTCTCTGTCTTGAAAATTATTTTCAGCGCATCGTATATTGTCTTGCCCCTTTCACGCTTTGAGAGGGTATTCACGTCTTCGGTTGTTATTTTCTCTCTGCCACGGCTCAGCGTCTCAAAGTCGTTTATAGCAGACCGTAGGTCGCCTTCTACAACTTTGGCAAGCTCGCGTAAGGCGGCTTGATTGCATTTCAGCTTTTCATCTTTGCATATTTGCTTCAACCGCTTTTCTATATCATTTACAGAGATCTTGCCGAATTCTACAAGCATGCAATGCCTGCGCAGGCTGCGAAGCTTCTTGTTCCATGCATCATTTGCAGTCAGCACTATAGGATGCTGCGAGGTCTTTATGATCTTTATTATCTCTCCCACACCACCCCTATCTTCTCTACCAGCCAATCCGTCAATCTCATCTATCATAAAGACTTTGCCGCGCTTGAACAAGCTCTTCTGCTGTGCCGACTGCCCGAAGACTTCTTTTATCTGCTTAGCCGTTCGGTAGTCGCTTGCGTTCATCTCTATAAAATCATAGTTATTCTCAGCAGCAATCACTTCTATGCTAGATGTCTTACCCACGCCAGTCGGCCCGTAGAGCAGCAGTGCTTTGCCGGGCTTCCAATTCTTGAACCAGAATACTACCTTCTTCAATACTCCATCCTGCCCTACGACTTCTGAAAGATTTTTAGGTTTATACTTCTCTACAAGCATTCAATCACGAATTTATTTTTTGCTGAAAAGAAGAAACTGT
>CAZEGD010000005.1:0-34575 GCA_964512235.1 uncultured archaeon | reverse complement strand
GCACATAATTAAAAAAGAGGTGATAATATATGCCATGGGAAGATGGTACAGGTCCGCAGGGAGAAGGACCAATGACTGGTAGAGGTATGGGTTATTGCGCAGGATATCCTGTACAGGGATCCGTGAATCCTGTATCCAGAAGAAGTTTCGGTAGAGGTAGAGGATTTGGAATGGGTATGGCTTGGAGACGCGGTTTCGGTGGAGGTCGTGGCGCAGGATTCGGTCGCGGTTTCGGGCGAGGCTTTGGTTGGAGACGCTGGAATTGGGCTCCAGTTCAGCCGGTACAATCATCATATCCGAGTCAACAAATACCTGTTCAACCAACAAAGGAGCAAGAAATACAATTTCTTGAGCAGGGTATAAGAGCATTGGGAGATGAGAGAAAAGCTTTGGACCAAGAGCTGGGATC
The DNA here is from genome assembly GCA_964512235.1 of uncultured archaeon. GTDB lineage: Archaea > Aenigmatarchaeota > Aenigmatarchaeia > CG10238-14 > SCSR01 > CAZEGD01. The sequence goes on along the minus strand of CAZEGD010000005.1, from coordinate 34,166 downwards.
AATCAAACAAAGACTTAAAGAACTAAAGAATGGAAAAAAATAAATGAGAATTAGACGAAAAGATTATTGATAATATTAGCAATAACTCTGTTAGCCTATGCTTGTCTCTACAGCTCAAAAGAAATAAAGGAAGCTGGTTTGATGATGGGTAATAAAACTGCTTCAAATGCAACAATTATAATAGTTTACGATAATTACGAATATGATAGCAGGCTGAAGACTGGATTTGGATTTTCTTGTTTAGTAAAACTCAAGGATAAGAATATTTTATTTGATACCGGTAGCGATAGTCCTACGCTACTAAGCAATATGGAAAAATTGGAGTTAAACCCTAAAGAAATAGACACAATTGTTTTATCGCATATTCACGGCGATCATACAGGTGGCTTATCTGGAGTATTGGAAATAAATCCTAATGTTGAGGTGTATATTCCTCAATCATTCCCTGACAGTTTTAAGGGTAAAATAATATCTTATGATGCTAAACCTGTAGATGTTAGAGATCTCACAAAAATTTACAATGGGATTTACAGCACTGGCGAGTTTGGAACTTGGGTAAAAGAACAGTCTTTGATAGTAAAAACCGATAAAGGCTTAGTAGTTATAACAGGATGCGCCCATCCGGGCATCGTAAATATAGTGAAAAAAACAAAAGAGTTAACAAAAGAAAGCGTTTATCTTGTCGTGGGTGGCTTTCATTTGGGGAGTGCAAGCGATAATGAAATAAGAAATATTGTAGAAAGTTTTAGAGAGCTTGAGGTGAAAAAAGTTTCTCCTTGTCATTGCACAGGTAGCAAAGCTATCAAAGCATTTGAAGAAGAATATAAAGAAGATTTTATAAAAGCTGGAGTAGGAAGGAAGATTTTAGTTGAATAAAGATAAAGGGAGGTGAATGATATGCAAATGTCATTTAGTCAACTTGGAGCTGGTAGAGGACGAGGATCTGGTAGAGGACTGGGTAGAGGTGGTGGAAGAGGTAGGATGGGCGGACCTTTCGCTGCGGGACCTGAAGGATCTTGCATTTGTCCTAATTGCGGACATAAAATTACTCATTCAGCAGGCGTTCCATGTTACACTTTGCGTTGCGAGAAATGTGGTAATCCCATGGTAAGAGGATGAGAATTGTGAAAATAGAAGAAAAAATAAGTAAATTGAAACAAGGTGAAAAGACAGCTGGATTCAGTACTATATCTATTATTTTGTTAGCTTCTGCCGAAGCTTTGATAGGTTTTCTATCTGGAAATATAATCCTAATAACTGATGCATTGCACAATGTCACAGATTCGATGGCAAGCTTTGCTTCTTGGTTTGGATTAAGAATTTCTCAAAAGAAAGCAAGTGAAAAGTTTCCATATGGCTACTATAAAGCAGAAAGTTTAGCAACTCTTTTTGTTTCTATATTCATCTTGTATGCAGCATTTGAATTACTGACAGAAGGGTATTCCAAGCTCTTTGTAGTATCTGAAATTGCTATGCCGCTAGAAGCACTTAGTATAGCTTTGGTCTCAGCAGTAGTTTCTTATTTTTTGGCAAAATACATGAAAAAAGCTGGCAAGATCGTAAACTCTCAATCGTTAATCGCAAACGCCCAAGAAAGAATGACACATGTATTTTCTTCTGCTATTATTTTTGTAGCTATATTGTTGACATTTTACAAGGTTCCATATGTTGAAGGTATAGTTACAATACTCTTTTCTCTTGTAATTTTTAAAGTAGGAATATTTACTTCAAAAGACTCAGTATTCGCATTGATGGATGTAAGCCCTAGCAAAGATATAGAAGATAGAGTTAAAGGAATCGTAGACTCGATTGCTGGAGTAGAGGAGTCTGAAAATCTAAGATTAAGAAAGGCTGGGCCTTTTGTTTTTGGTGAAGTCAATGTAAAAATAAGGAAGTACGTAGACGTGAAAAGGGCACATGAAATAGCTGATAACATAGAGAATAAAATCAAAGAAGGAGTAGGAGAAGTGGATTCTTTTACAATTCACATAGAACCTTACGAAGCTAAAGAGCAGAAGTTGACTATTCCCATTAAACAGGATAGAAGATTAGACTCAGAAGTTATGGACAACTTTGGAAGAGCAAATTACTTTATTTTCGTTACTATAGACAAAGATAAAGGAAATGTAAAATCTACTTACGTTAAGGAAAATCCACATAAGAAAGAATTAGTGAGAGCTGGCTTTGCTGCCACAGAATTTATAGTCAAAGAAAAAATTGACGTGTTAATTACAAAAGAAATGGGTGCTATTTCTTTCCATACATTGAGAGACCACTTGGTTGACGCTTACAAAGCTGAAGGAAAGACAGTAGAAGCAGTCGTTGATAATTTCGTGAAGAATAAATTGAAGCGTTTAACTAAACCTACTAAAGAAAAAATGGAAGAAGTGCAAACGTCAAAAGAAACCATTCCTAAAGAAGGTGAATTGAGAGGACGTGAATTTGGCAGAAGAGGAAGGGAAGCTGGAAGAAGAGGTAGAGGGAGCAGAGGATATTAGTGGAGAAGGTAATCAAATTTAAAGTTTCGTTCGTTATAAATTAAAAGAGGTAATTTGAAATATGAAAAATATCGAGGTGAAACAAGATGAAAATGGCAGTATCTGCCATGGCAGACAATATGGATGCGATGGTCGATTCGAGATTTGGTAGATGTGCGTACTTCATAATAGTGGAAGCAGAGGGAAAAGAGATTAAAGGCTCTGAAGCCGTTCAGAACACAGGTGTACATGCAATGGGTGGAGCTGGAGTCACGGCTGCACAGATAGTTGCGAACAAAGGAGTTGAAGTAGTGATTACCGGCAACGTCGGTCCTAACGCATTTGGCGCTCTATCGCAAGCTGGAGTAAAAATAGTCACAGGAGTGGGAGGTGTTAGCGTAAAGGACGCTGTGCAACGCTACCTAAATGGCGAACTCAAAGAGACGACCCAATTCACTGCTCCTGGATTCGGTCCTAGAATGGGGGGCGCAGATCGCGGAATGGGACCTGGCAGAGGTCGAGGTATGGGAAGATGATATGGCATGGGAACCGGTGGCATGGTCACTGGTCGGGTCATGGGTGGAAGAGCTGATAGAATTTGAGCGTAAAGAAAATTTTATATTGAAAAAAGGAAGGCCAAATTGCATCGTTACAGGTGTGCAAATACCTCTAATTATTTTTTTTAAATTTTTATTGGTCCCAAAAGTACTGTTTTAGTTTTGTTTCTAGTTTTTCTTTCGGCTGGACGCCAACAATTTTATCAACTAGTCTACCTTTCTTAAAAATAAGTAAATTAGGTATTGCCATTATTTTAAATCTTGTAGCTGTTGCATTGTTTGCAGTAACATCTAGCTTTCCAAAAACGATTTTACCTTGATATTTTTTAGCAAGTTCTTTTATGGTAGGAGCTATCATTCGACAAGGCATACACCAGTCAGCCCAACAATCAATTACGACAAGAGTGTACTTGGCAATTATAGAATCAAAATTTCTATCCGTTAACTCAATTGGCTCATCTGGATACCGAGATTTTTCCATCATTTCTTTGATTTTCCCTTTCTTTATCTCTTCCAGTACATCCATTCAAATCACCCTAAAATATAATTCTTATACTCAAGTTCGCTCCTTGGACCTACATAAACATTACAATCAACTATGACCGTGGGCGCTTTCCTAGGAATTAGCCTTAACTCCGAAAACAATTCCTCTTTATCTTCTGGAATGAGTATATCATAGTAAGTAAAATTCAGATTATTTTTCTTCTCTATTTCCTTTAATATTGGCATTACCTTATTACATTCGATACACCCAGCCTTATGGATGACTATGACACGACTAAGTTTCTCACAAGTTTCATTTGATATTACCATCCCATTGTCTAAAAATGCCAGGCCAGTCGATGCAAAACCAGTCATCCCAGTTTTCCATCCTTCAAGGAAAAAAATAAAATAAAATAGGAAAAAACCAATTAAAGCAAATATTAAAGCTAACATCCCAATCTTTTTATTTAACTTCATATTATTTTCACCAGCTTCAATTTAGTCTCATATCCATCCCATCACCAGAGCTACTCCTAAAACTAGCATAACCAAACCCGATATTAGAGTCAAATACCTCATATTACGTGTTTGCCAGGCAGTAACATCTTCAATCGTAGAAAGGCCTGCAAATACGATGACTGTTATTGCTAACATAGGTAGAACAAATATCAAATTGTAAAACATCAACCATGGCAAAGCTACAATTATTTCAAAAAAGGAAAGCATGCCAGTAAGTATGATGTAAGGGCCGATAGTGCAAGGCAGTAAGAAGATTGTTACGAATGCCCCAATCGCAAACGCTCCAGTAGGGCTAGTTATATTTTTAAGCCTGTCGCCAACTTTTGGTATTACTGTACAAGCAGCCTTATTCTGTATAAAATTTTTGAGGTCTAAAATCCCAAGAACGATTGCACCAAATCCTAATATTTTGTACAGCCACGAACTTATTATAGTTAAAAATTGAGCTATTTGGAAAAATTTTACGATAACTAGTCCGTAGAGCAAGTACATGAAATATACAGAAGTGGTGAAAGCTAATCCAGCAAGTAGCACATTTCTCTTTTTCTTAGGATTATACATTAATATGGCAACTAACATCATAGACAATATTCCTAAAGTACAAGGGTTGACAGAATCAGCTATTCCAAGAGAAACTATTTTTGATAAAGTAAGTCCTTCAATCATTTTATTCACTCCAATTTATTTTCCCACATTTTCTCTATTTTTTGACATCTATTGTCTGGCATCTTTTGTCGTCATTCCTCAAAAAAACTCTTTGAGTATTTCTTTCAATTGACTCTTAACATCTTTGCAAAGTTTCCTTCCATTGTCAGTAATGACGTATTTTTTTATCTTCCTCTTTCCTCTTTTTTCAACTTTAATTTTGAGATAGCCCTCTTTTTCAAGCTTTTTGAGCGAAGGGTAAATAAAACTTGGATTTATTTTTTTGTCCATCCTTTTCTCCAATTCTTTCATCAACTTATATCCGTACATTGGTTCTTTGCTCAAAATGCATATCAGGCCAATCTTTTTTATATCTTTTAATATTCTCTTCATATTATTAATTCAAATATATTGAAATTTAAATATATAAATCTTTCTATTATAAAAATTCAGAACATTTTGAAAGGTAAAAAGAGTTAGGCCAAGCACCCAGTTCAACCGAGTTCATTGTTTATCTTCGTGTCCTAAATCTGGGCATACAGAAGCAGGGGCAATTGCTGGGTATATATCTATGTGCATAGAGCATATCAGCTTGTTCTCTCGTATGGTCTTACATATCTCACAGAATCTGGATTGTATTTCTTTTGGGCTTACCCTTCTAGATACTATATCTTTCGTCAAGTTCTCTATCATCCTCATGATTTTAGGGTTTTTCTCTAATATCTTTGTCTCGAGTCCTCTAGATTCTCGACTGTATTGAGATATAGCAGGTTGTGTCAAACCTACCAAGTCAGCAACTTGTTTCTGTGTTAAGCCATATTTTTTTAGCATCTCGTTCGTTATCAGGGACCTCATGGCCGGCAATATCGTTGAAACAATGACTTCACAATAAGGTTTCATATCTTCACATTAGAGAATTAAATATAAATATATAACAGCATTATATTTATTAAACTAAATCTTGATTTAATATTGATTGAAAAAAAAGTGAAAAAAAAATGCCGAAATTTGACAAAAGAAAATCTAAATCGGTAAAACCACTCTCCGAAATGAGAATAATAGTTTGTGGTAAAGGAGGAAGTGGAAAGAGCACTATCGTCAGTTTAATGGTAAGTGTGCTGAAGGACAAGGGATACAAGGTTTATGTCGTGGACGGTGATTCATCTAACTCAGGACTTTATTGGATGCTAGGATTCGAGGAAGTTCCTGAACCTCTCATAGATTTTTATGGAGGAAAGTTTTTTTCTGGCGGAAGAGTAACCTGTCCAGTAGACGATCCAGAGCCATTGGTTAAAGGAAAGATCAGTTTGGATGAAATTCCATCTAAATATTACAGGAAAAAGAACGGAATAACCTTTTTCAGAATAGGAAAAATAAAAGATGCATACGAAGGATGCGATGGTCCAGAAGATAAGATAACAAGAGACTTCATAGTACCTGGAGACCAAGTTACACTGGTAGATATCAAAGCAGGATTAGAGCATTTCGGAAGAGGAGTTGAAGTCAATGCGGATGCAGTCATAACAGTAGTTGATCCTAATTCTACCTCTTTTCAAATTGCTGAGAGAGTAAAAAAGATGGTTGAAGAGATGAAGAGTGGAATTTTACCAGCTACTTCCCATTTAGAAGATCTGAGGGATGTTGAAATGGCTAAAAAGTTAGCTGGATCAGCAAAGATAAAACATTCATGGACAATTTTGAACAAGGTAAACTCGGACGAGATTGAATCAATAATGATGAAAGAATTGGAAAAAAGAAAGATAGAATCTGTAGGATCGGTCCGCTACGATTCTGAACTCCTCAAATCTTCCCTAGGATACGACCCGCTCAGAGAGTCTGGGGCAAAGGAGGATGTGAAAAAAATCGTGGACCGCTTAGAAGATTCGGCTAGTTGTAATCATTAGACTTATGCAAAAATTTTCTACAATAAAAACATCAAAACTCTTGCCGTAGCTCCTCCAATAAACATCGCTATGAAAATTGTTGAGGCAGAGATCAAAAGGGCTTCTTTCACGAATAGATTTTAGTATATCAAAACTATAAATTCATTGTTGATATTTAGGAGATTGGATATGAATCTAAATGGTGCCAATACTCTAAAATTAAAAGAAATTGAAGAGGAAATAAAAGTATGCTCAAAATGTCTCCTCCACAAAACAAGAAAGTTCCCAGTATATGGAGAAGGAAATGCCGATGCCAAGATTATGTTAATTGGTTTGGGTCCTGGTTATCATGAAAATCTTCAAGGAAAACCATTCGTAGGAGCTGCAGGAAAATTTTTGGATGAATTACTCGAATTGACTGGATTAAGAAGAAAAGAAGTTTACATCACAAATATTATGAAGTGCTACCTTCCAGACAACAAAGTGACAGAAGAAGAAATTGAAGCTTGCACACCGTATCTAGATGGGCAAATGGTAGTCATTAAACCGAGAGTCATTCTCACTTTGGGAAATGTGGCAACATCTTATATCTTTCAGAAATTTGGATTAAAGCTCCAAAGCATGGGAAAAATTCATGGAAAAATTTTTCAAGTCGGTAATCTTTTATTGCAAGCTAAAATTATTCCTATGTATCATCCTGCCGCTGCCTTATATAATCCAAGGATGAAAGATACTTTGAGAAGTGATTGGGAGAATTTAAAAAATAAAATATGAGTTATAATAAGCATTAATTGTACGGATGTAAACATTAAAGCTAATAACTGGACTTGTATCTATATGATAAAGATAGCGTCTACAGGTGTAAAAGGTGGCGTCGGCAAATCGACTTTTGCAATCCTTCTAGCGTTCAAACTATCGAAGCAAGGCAAGAAAGTTGTGCTGTGCGATTGCGATGTTGAATGCCCGAACGACTACTTGATACTAAATCAAAAATTAAAAGACCCAGAATTGGTTTATCAAGAGTATCCCGAATTAGACAAGGAAAAATGCACAAAATGTGGGATATGCTCGAAAGTTTGTAGGGAAAATGCTATCTTCTGGGTGAAAGGTAAGTACCCGGTATTTATACACGATTTGTGCACAGGGTGTGGAGCTTGCTGGCTAGTTTGTCCGCATAAAGCAATAAAAGCTAAAAAGGAAAAAGCTGGTGAGTCATTCGTCAATAAAATCAATGATAATCTTTGGCTCGTCACTGGAAGATCAAAAGCAGGTATCTCGGAGACCGGTCCAATCGTGCGAGAGGTAAAAGATAGAGCAATCAAACTTGCTAATGAAAAGAGTGTGGATTATCTAATAATCGACACGGCTCCGGGCACGCATTGCAGTGTGATTCAAGCATTACTGAACTGTGACAAGGTCTATGCTGTCACTGAGCCTACGCCATTGGGCGCACACGATCTTGGATTGAGTCTAGAACTACTGAAAAAACTTGGGATTGAATCCGAAATTGTCTTGAATAAGGCTAATGTTGGAGACAGAACAATCATTGAAAATATAGCGAAAGAGTTCGGCTTGGAAATTTTGGTGGAAATTCCATACTCAGAAGAACTTGTGAAGGCTTATTGTGAAAAAGATTTAGAAAGAGTGGTAGGTTTGATAAAAAGTGATTCGATATGAAAGGAACTTATATATTAGTCACAAAATTGAGTGATGATTCAAAGATTAGAATTGGTAAACTCGGTAGAATAGATTTTCAAAAAGGTTATTATTGCTATGTCGGCTCCGCTTTGGGCAAAAGCATAAACTTGGAAAATAGGACAAAAAGGCACGAAAGATTGGCTAAAGATAAAAGCGGAAAGCTTAGATGGCATATCGATTATTTTCTCACAAACCCAAGCATCTCATTAGATGGCATAATTGTTTTTAACGGAGATGAAAGAATGGAGTGTGAAATTTCTTGTTCACTTGAGAAAAAAGCAAGTGAAACTGTTAATGGTTTTGGCTCGAGTGATTGCAAGGATGGATGTAAAGGTCATCTTCACAGGTTTGAAAGTATGGAAAAGGTTTTGAGCGTGGTGGAGTCTCTATGAAAATAGTAGTTGGTTCAGGGAAAGGCGGTGTAGGCAAAAGCATGCTGGCCAGTTCGTTAGCTTTGCTTTTTTCAAAAAATAAAAAAGTTGTGGCGTGCGATTGTGATGTAGATGCACCGAACCTAGGTCTGTGGCTCGGTGTGACTGAGTACGATAAAAAGGAGAAAGTCTCGACATCTTTCAAAGCTACAATCGACCAGAATAAATGCATAAAATGCGGAAAGTGTGCGGAGATATGCAGGTTCTTTGCGGTCGAAAAGGAAAACAACCAATTTAAAATCAATCCTTTCTTATGCGAAGGCTGTGGTGCCTGTGAAATTACCTGTCCCGTGCAAGCTATAACAATAAATCAAGTGAAAAATGGTGAGATAAGATTTAGAAATACAAAGCACGGCTTTCCTTTAGTCTGCGCACAGATATATCCTGGTGAAACAGGATCGGGAAAAGTTGTAGAAGAGCTTAGAAAACGGGCTGAAGTGTACGAGAACGACTTTATGATTCTTGATGCTGCCGCGGGCATTGGTTGTCCAGTAATTGCATCAGTCCGTGGCACGGATTTTGCAGTTCTGGTGACAGAACCTACGCCTTCAGGATTCTCTGACTTAAAGCGGATACTAGAAATAGTAAATTACTTCCAAATTCCATATGGTGTCGTTATAAACAAATGGGATATTAATCCTAAGCTTTCGGAAGAAATCGAAAAGTGGTCTGATCAGAAATTCTTAGGTAAACTAACTTACGATAAAAAAGTCATCGATTCAATAGTTCATCTAAAGCCAGTAATGCTATCAGACTCAAATGTAGTCGTTGAAATAGAAAAAGTCTTTGATAATTTGAAAACTAGAGTTGGCATTCGTTAGCCAAAGAAGATTTTCAGCACAATCTCCAAAACGACTAGTGTCACTACAGTATACACCACATGCTCAGGCTTGAGTTTTATCTTCTGCCCGGCAGCATCCTGGTATCGTATCAAGCCACCTGTACCCGAGGGCATATAGACTTTGTCCTTTTTCGCCATATTATCACATTCTAGTTTATCCTTTAAAAATAAAAAGGTGTGCTGGCAATAGCCCATCTCCTGTTGCGCGGTCTGCCTAGCCCATGACGGCGAGGCTAACATCGCACATGGTAGCATTTGTCTAAGCGCCTTACGGCTTGCATCTCATCGAGGCCACCTGTCCGTTTCATCCCTTCCAACCCAACTCAGCTCACGCTACATTGTTAGCGAGCTAGAAGGGTATCGTTTCTGATACAGCTGAAAACTTCTCAGCTTGTTACTTTCGTAACCCTCTTGATGGATGGAACTTCCTCACCTTTGCTTTGACGCAAAGGCGAAGCTACCTAGCCAGCTCACCTGAGACTTTATTGATATTGATTGCTTATAAAGGTTACCAATGTAGGCACTGAAGCATAGATTTATAAGTTTCACCTGCTCATTTTTAATCTAACGAGTGATTTAATGGCTGAAGAAGGAAAGAAAATAACAATCAAGATTCCTGGTCTTGGATCACTGAAGCAAAGGATATGGATGCTTATTTCCGCAGTTCTGGTACTTTTGTTAATTCTGATGTGGAGCGGTGTCCTGCCAACCACAATTACTGGTGGTTTTGTAGTATCAGATGGCAACGGTGCGGGAATTGATGGTAGAGAAGCTGGGCAAATAGCAGTAGATTACATAAACGATAATCTCGTTGAGACGGGTACTGAAGCCACGCTTGTAGATGTGGAAGACATGAGCGAAATTTACAAAGTTACAACTTCCTATCAGGGCCAAGAAATAGAGATTTATATAACCAATGATGGTAAATGGCTATTTGTTAGCGGACAGCCGCTTGATACGACTGTACCACTTACAACGACAACTACGACTACACAGCCAACAAAAACATGCGAAGATATAACAAAAGCAGTTAATGCAGAAATGGAAGCATATGTGGTTTCTTATTGTCCTTATGGTCTGCAGATGCAGAGAATACTTGCAGAAATTGTCGAAAACATACCGATTCTAGCAGAGAATATAAAAGTTAGATATATTGGTGCTGTAGTCGATGGAAAAGTAACTGCGATGCACGGTGAGGAAGAGGCTACGGAAAACCTCAGACAGATTTGTATAAGGGAAGAGCAGGCTGACAAATATTGGGATTATGTTTCTTGCTTCATGAAAGAGGGCAAGGTAGATAGTTGTTTGGCTGAAGCTGATGTTGATGAAAGCGGGCTAGATGCTTGTATGACTGATGGCGGAACTGGCATAGGATATGCAGAAGAAGATTTTGCCTTGCAAGCCCAGTATGGCGTGACAGGCTCACCGACAATGATTTTGAACGGAGAGCGGGTAAGCGAGTTTGATTTTGGCGGAAGAACAGCCGAGGCTGTGAAGACTTTGCTTTGTTGCGGGTTTAATACACAGCCAACGGGATGCTCTGAAAGCTTGACAACGCAGCAGGCTGCTACCAGTTTCTCTCCAGCTTATGCTAGTTCCTCTGGTTCTTCTGATGGAAGTTGCTAGTATAACTTATGTGATAGAATGTTGAAGGAAAGCTGTATGAAGGTAGAAAATCACTCGAGTTTCTAAGCTCATGGAATGGCTGCTCTCTGAGCTAAAGGGAGCGTTATTATGGTCACGAAAGAAGAGGTTATGAAAGAACTTGAAAGCGTGATAGATCCAGAAGTGGATATACCTATAACCGAGATGAAACTTGTGGATGATATTAAAATAGATGGAAAAGGTAATGTGCACGTGGATTTTCACGGTTCTGTTCCTTTCTGTCCGATGGCTGCACAGATTGGTACTGACATAAAAAACCGGATAAAGAACATGCCGGGCGTGAGCAGTGTAAGAGTGGAAATAAACAATCATGTAAGCGCTGAGGAAATAAACAAAAAGATAAATGAAGAATGATAATTGATTTTCAGAGAATATTTCAAATCTTTAGAGGTGATAGAGTGAATGTAAAGGTGTTTTCGACTCCAGTCTGTCCGTTCTGCAATATGGTCAAGGATTTCTTGAACGAGCATAACGTACCGTTCGAAGGCGTAGATGTGACAAAAGACCATGATGCCGCAAAGGAAATGATAGAAAAAAGCGGTCAGATGGGAGTGCCAGTAACAATAGTAAGCGACGATAAAGACAGTGAAACAATAATTGTCGGATTCGACAAAAATAAGTTGAAAGAAATCTTGGAGATTGAAGAATAGATTAAAGACTGCTAGACATTATATGGTTGATTGGAAATGGCCAAAGTAATCTACGATGTTATCATTATTGGTGCTGGACCTGCTGGTCTTACTGCAGGCATATTTGCAGCATTGAGGGATATGAAAACACTAATCATAGGAAAAGTCCTAGGCGGACAGGCCACAACCGCATCTATAGTGGAGAACTATCCAGGCATTGAAAGTATAGATGGCTATAGGATGATGAAAGACTGGGAAAGGCAAGTTAAAAACGATGGCATAGAGATAAAATACGACACTGTTGAGAAAATCGAAGAGGATACTGAAGGCAAGAATTTCAAAGTCAAAACACAAGACACAACATACGAGTGTAAAGCTGTTATAATCGCACATGGGAAGACGCCGCGTCTGCTCGAAGTTAAAGGCGAGGAAGAATTTATCGGAAAAGGCATATCGTACTGCGTTACTTGTGACGGGCCGTTATTTAGAGGGAAGACTGTTGCAGTAGTGGGTTGTGGCAATGCTGCACTTAAAGCAGCACTAATCATGAGCCAACTCGGTGAAAAGGTCTATCTCATCAATAAAGATGATAGGCTCAATTGTTTCGAAAATTTCGCAGAAAGTATAAAGTCCGCGGAGAACGTTGAAATCATTTACAATTCTGTAATTAAAACACTCATAGGCGATAAAATGCTGAAAGGTGTGGAGATTGAAGACGTGAAGACTAAAAAGAAGAAAAAACTTGAAGTGACGGGGATTTTTGTGGAAATCGGCCAAATAGTCGATACGTCATTGATAAAGGATTTGGTCAAGCTCGATAAGTCAGATCATATAGTTATAACGAATAGATGCGAAACTTACTACCCGGACAACGACAAGAAAAATGCAGGCAATGTGCGTCATGGTATCTTCGCGGCAGGCGATGTCACAAATACTCCATTTAAACAAATTGTAGTTGCGGCAGGCGAGGGTGCAAAGTCGGCTCTGCAGGCTTACAACTGCATACATGGGATAGGATGATAATCATTCATTAAATTTTCATTTATATCTAAGAACTTCTATTGTTACCCGTTCCAGTTTACCTGATTTTAATTCTTCTGCTACTCTTTGTAGAGTTTCATCTTCTTCAAGATTAGCATCGTCAAGTGATTTTGTAAGCTCAGAAGATTGAATTGTATAAGCACCATAACTACCATTTAGCATTATGACTATGTAGTCGCCTCTATTAGAAAGAGGAAGAAGAGCTTTAACAACTTTCAATACTCCAAACGCATCTGTGCTATATGTCAGTAAATCTTTACCCATGGAAAGTTAGTTAAAATTAAGAAATTTAAACCTTCCGATGCTATGATTTGAAGATAGACATCTTATTGACCGCTTTTTATCAACAAGATCAGTATAGCCTTCTGCACATGCAACCTATTCTCAGCTTCGTCAAAAACTATGGAATGTGAGCCGTCAATTATATCAGCCGTTACTTCATATCCCCTGTAAGGAGGAAGGCAATGCATAAACAAATAGTTCGGCTTAGCAAGTTTCACAAGCTCGGCATTCACTTGATATCGTTTGAATATTTTGACTCTTTCTTCCTTCTCGGCTTCATCACCCATGCTAACCCACGAATCCGTAACTACGATGTCAGCATCTTTCACTGCTTCTTTCGGATCATTCGTCAGTTTCAATCTCTCATTAGGTTTCACATTATTTATGGCGCTGGGTTCATAACCGTTGGGCGTCGCTATGCTAAGTTCGAACCCTAATTTTTCTTGTGCAAATACGAAGCTGTTGCAGACGTTGTTGCCGTCACCAATCCATGCTACCTTTAAGTCCAGAGTACCCTTTCTTTCAAGTATTGTATATAGGTCTGCCAGGACTTGGCATGGATGGCAAAAGTCCGTTAAGCCGTTTATCACTGGGATATCCGAGTACTTGTCCAGTTCAATCATTACTTCATGCTTGTACAAGCGGGCCATGATTGCATCTACGTAGCGCGCAAGTACGCGTGCCGTATCCGATATTCTCTCGCCGCGACCGAGCTGCATGTCTCTCGGGCTTAGGAACATAGAACTACCGCCGAGCTGCGACATTGCAACTTCAAAGCTTACCCGTGTCCGCGTGCTCGGTTTTTCAAAAATCATTGCCAGTGATTTGCCATGCAAATCGTCTGTGATTTTACCTCTGAGTTTAGCCGCTGTCTTTAAAATATTCTCTATTTCCTGTTTGCTCAAATCCTTTATTGAAATCAAATTTTCCATTCAATTCACTTCTTTGTTATCACAGTACCAGCTTTTCCTTTCACAGCCATATCAGCATTCTTTATCGAGGTGATTATCACTTTTTTCCCACCACTACGCAAGAAGTTTATAGCAGCTTCTATCTTCGGCTTCATCGAGCCTGCCGAGAATTGGCCTTCATGCAGATATTGCTTAGCTTGTTTTATGCTAAGCCTTTCCAGCCTACGCTGCCCTTTCTTTTTGTAATTCAGATAGACATAGTTCACATCTGTCAGAACCAGTAGCAACTTTGCACTCACAAGTTTGGCAAGCATTGCTGCAGTCAAGTCCTTGTCTATTACAGCCTCCACACCTTTCAGCTGTCCACCATCTTGAACTACAGGTATCCCTCCACCACCGCACGCTATTGTTACAAATCCATTATCTACAAGCGATTTGATCATCTTAGCTTCGATTATCTTCAACGGTTTGGGCGATGCTACCACTCGCCTGTAACCCCTTTCTGTTTTTATATATTTTCTTCCACTAAGTTGCTCTTTGCTTCTGTAGTAATGACCGATTGGCTTGCTCGGATTTTTAAAGGCTCTATCCGAACTGTTTACAAGCACTTGTGTTACAATAGTGACAACTCCTCTTTTTATTCTTCTCTTCATCAACTCATTCTTCAATTGCTGCTGAAGCAAGTAACCTATTTCAGACTGTGTCTCAGCCCCGCACACATCTAGCGGTACGCGGACATGGGCAATGTTCTGCTGCAACAGTATGTCACCGACTTGCGGTCCGTTGCCATGAGTAATCACGACTTTGTTGCCTTTCTTTATCAAATCAGCGATTACTGAGCAAGTCATCTTTATAGTTCTCAATTCTTCCCTGAACTTCCTTTGACCTCTTTTAAGAACGGCATTTCCACCCAGAGCTACGACTATCTTTGCCATGGTTATCCAACAATTCTAATTTCGATTTTGTAGAATATTTATTTACCGTCGCAAAGAAACAATAAAGTAAGAGCAAATAGAACTGGCGATTAATGTGAAGATGAAACTTCTAGCTAGGCTTGTTGCAGCCATGGGAGTATCTGGCCACGAAGAGCAAGTGCGAAAGATAATAGAATCAGAGATTAAGGGTTATGTCGATGAAATACATGTGGACAAAATCGGCAACCTCATCGCGCATAAATGGGGGCAGCGGCCTAGGGTGATGCTGGCTGCACATATGGATGAAATAGGCATTATGGTGAAGAATATAGATGATAACGGTATGATGCACTGTTCGCTCATAGGCGGGATTAACCCGGCAGTGATTATTGGCCAGAACGTGCGTGTACACACCAAGAGAGGTCATAGTATCCATGGTGTAGTCACCACTACCAATCTTAACGATGGTTGGGAAAAACCTCAGAAAAAACCGATAAGGACCGCAGACCTATTAGTCGATACGGGATTGACAAATACTGAGCTTAAGAAGAGAGGCGTGGAGACAGGCTGCTTAATTACACCGCACCAGCACCTAAACTTCCTTGGTTCTAATGACATAATTTCAGGCAAAGCATTAGACAATCGGGTAGGATGCTTCGTACTTATACAGCTCGCAAAAAAATTGAAAGAAGTACAGAACGATGTCTATTATGTCTTTACAGTACAAGAAGAATTTGGCCTTTTCGGCTCTATGATGTCCGCATACAAAATAGAGCCCGAATGGTCGGTTGCAATCGATGTGACTAGCACGGGAGAATTCTCTCACCCACCATCCAAGCAATTGGGAAAGGGGACATGCTTGACGCTGAAAGATGCAGACACTATAACAAACAAAAAGCTGAATGAATGGATAAAAAAAATTGCAAAGGACAATGACATACCTCTACAGCTGGAGGTGAGTGATATAGGTACCACTGATGCGTTCAGCATAGCTGTGACAAAAGGAGGGGTACCTGCGACTATATTGAGCATCCCAATGCGCAACTTAGAGACTGCAATAGGAATAGTACATAAGAGAGACATAGCAAGCACGATTAAACTGCTTGAGCATCTCTTGAGGAAACCCCAGTTGAATCTGGTTTAGGTCTTCTATTTCTTGTATGTTATAGCCTGCACAGGACAGCTGTCCGCTGCTGACTGGCAGTCGCACTTATCGCATGCAGATGCATCTTTCACATGTGATTTGGCATCGTCGCCCATCTCAAAGACATCCGTGCATATACTAGCACACAGACCGCAACCTATGCATTTCTCAACATCGACTTCCACTGTAACCATTTCATCACCTTTATTCTTTTGGAATTGAGAGATAAATTAATATTGTATTCCTTTCCTTGCAACAAGCTTCTTGGGATGCTTTATATCTTTTATCTCGTTTATGAAATCCGCCACTTCTTTAATCTTCTTAGGCACATACCTCCCTGTAAGTACGGCATCTGTATACACTGGTAAGTCTTTCAAAAACTCAACAACTTCATCCACATCAAGCAACTTGCAATAGAGCGCAAGGTTTATCTCGTCCAGCACCAGCACCCTCGGCCTCTTCTCTTTCACAACTTTTTTTGCAAATTCTAAGCCTTCCTGTGCTTTTGCTTTATCCCTCTCGTCAAGTTTGTCAAGGCCTACCCATCCCCTCCTCCCAAACTGGTAGATTTCATAATGAGACTTAATCTTGTCACGTATCTTGTATTCTCCAGTCTTCTTCCACCACTTCATAAACTGTATGATTATGACTTTGTAGCCGTGGCCAACACAACGCATAGCTATGCCTAATGCGTTTGTAGTCTTTCCAGCACCGGTTCCAGTATACACATATACCATGCCATGTTTCTTTTCAGCCATCCACTTCGCCACCAAGAGCAGTTAACAAATTATTATTCTTCATTTGTATATAAGAGACATTGCCACACAGTAAAGGCCTTTGACAATTGCAAATATGCCAATGTAAAAGAAGAAACTGAAAGAGACACCGAAACTCATGAGTGCAAGCACTATTCCCGTGATGACATCGGTAAATCCCATCCAGTCCGTATAATAGCCTGCTCCAAAGCTTATGACTATCGAGATTGCACCTTTAACGAGAGAATAGAATGCAATGTAGAAAAGGAAGTCACCTACAAGATGTGGATATACCACAGATATACCGGCGAGAATATCCGCCAGACCTAAAACGAAGAATATTGGACTCATTCAATCATCTAGTAATTAATACAACAATAAAAAAATAGTTTCCTAATTATAAATTTACACAGGATTATAGCGAGCAATGTGAACAGCCGCCATCATAAGTGCTGTCTACGCTTGGAAATTGACCCTTCATACTCCCCTTGACATTATTGTTGCTGATGGTGAGAACTTGCTTCTCTCTACTCCCATAACGATAGACAGTGATGCCTTTGCAGCCTAGCTTCCAAGATAGGATGAAAGCCTTTTCCACATCATGCGGCGTTGCATAATGCGGAAAGTTTATAGTCTTTGAGACTGCATTGTCTGTATGCTTCTGGAATGCTGCCTGAATGCGTATGTGCCACTCAGGAGGTATGTCCAAAGCCGTAATGAAGACATCGCGCAAATTCTTGGGTATTTCTTTTAAACCCTGTACAGATCCGCGTTGTGCAATCATTTTCATCAAATCTTCACTGTATACATTCTTCTCTATCGCTGCTTTCTCAAATATGGGATTGACTTCTATCAAGTCATGCCCAAGGCTGTCTCCGACATTCCTTATGTATGAAATGGCGAATATGGGCTCTATCCCTGACGAGCAGCCTACTATCACACTTATCGTACCGGTAGGCGCCACAGTTGTGACAGTTGCATTACGCATTGTTTTGTATTTCTTTTCCCAGATACTGCCGCGAAAGTTCGGAAACGAACCTTTCTTTGCCCCGAGCCCTACCGACATTTTCTTTCCTTCTTCATCTATAAATTTCATCAACTTCTCCGCAGTCTTTACTGCCTTTTCAGAGTTGTACGGTATGCCGAGCTTTATCAACATGTCCGCAAATCCCATCACACCCAGTCCTATCTTACGATTTGCTTTTGTCATATTTTCTATATCAGCCATTGGAAATTTGTTCGCGTCTATGACATTATCCAAAAAATGAACGGCAAGCTTGACAGTGCTTCGTAGCTTTTCCCAATCCACTCTACTGTCGGTTGTCATCTTTGCAAGATTTATTGAACCTAGATTGCAAGATTCATAGGGCAGGAGAGGCTGCTCACCACAGGGATTTGTCGATTCAATCTCACCAATTTTAGGAGTTGGATTATCAGCATTCATCTTATCTATAAATACCACACCGGGCTCTCCGTTCTTCCAAGCCATTATTACTAGCAGATTAAAGACAGCACGCGCAGGTATGCGCTTAGTCACTTGTCCACTCCTTGGATTAATTAGATCATACTCTCCGTTCTTTTCGACTGCACGCATGAACTTGTCCGTGACAGCTATGGATATGTTGAAGTTATTTAGTGCACCTTCCTTTTCTTTTGATGTTATGAATTCAAGTATGTCTGGATGGTCCACGCGCATTACTCCCATGTTCGCTCCCCGTCTCTTGCCACCCTGCTTTACAACTTCCGTGGCAATGTTGAATACACGCATGAATGAAAGCGGTCCGGAGGCTACACCACCGGTGCTCTTCACCACATCGCCCTTTGGCCTGAGCCGAGAGAATGAAAAGCCCGTACCACCGCCAGATTTGTGTATCAGTGCCGTATTTTTTACCGAATCGAATATACCATCCATATCATCTTCCACTGGCAGAACAAAGCACGCCGACAGCTGTCCAAGACCTGTGCCAGCGTTCATGAGCGTAGGGCTATTCGGCAGAAATTCCATATTAGTGAGCATGTTGTAGAACTCCTTCTCGAGTCTTTTCACGTGCATCTTATACTTTGGATAGTTCTTGTCCACCGATGCAATTGCATGAGACACCCTACGGAAAAGCTGCTCTGTACTCTCTACCACCCTTCTGTTTTCATCTTTTCTTAGATACCTGCTCGCTAGGATTTTGATTGCATTTAGAGAAAGCTTATGCTCGTCAGTCACCCCTAGTAGTGCCTTTGCCTCGCGGACACGTGCACGCTTATCCCTATAGAGGATAAATGACTTTGCTACTTGGGCATGACCTTCTTCTATGAGTACTCTCTCTACAGCATCCTGTACATCTTCCACGCTTGGTATCTTTCCCCTAAACTTCTTTCCCAGATCTTTAGCGACTATGTCCGCCAGTTCGACAGTCCGCTGTTTGTCTTTACCACCCACACTTTCCGCAGCTCTCCATATAGATTCTGCAATCTTATTCTTGTCAAAATCAACTATACGGCCATCACGTTTCTTCACTTTTTTAAGCTTAGTCAACTTCTTTTTTGGTTTAGATAACTTTGGCATGCGACGCCTCCCGACTTCTTATTATATTCAATCTCTGATTTAAAAAATATCAACGCCAGAAAAATTACTGACAAATAAGAATTCACTAAATGGCTTAAATAACGATTGTTGTGATTCGATTTATATATCAGAAACTGAAATGACTGCTCAGTTGTGATGAGCAATTAGTAGTGAGCAACTGATTTTTACCTACGATTAGTCCTTCTTTCCCGTTTAGAATCTTTATCTTCACGGTATGTACGCTTTTCTTCACCATAGAAGTCTTCTATGGAGTATTTGAATTCCCTGTCAGACCTTATGTCCCCCCGATTTTTCAGGATTTCTCTTGCCAGCAACCAGAAAAGAGTAGCAAGCGACCTTCTGCCCTTGTTATTCGCTGGTATTATCAAATCTATATCGTTTGTCTCGTTGAAAGTATCGCACACAGACACTATGGGAACCCTCGCCCGTACAGCTTCTTCCACAGCCTGATAGTCAGCAAACGGGTCTACCATAAATACAACACCAGCCTCGTAAAAATCCTTATAATTCGGATTAGTAAGCATACCAGGCATAAACCTGCCACACACCGCTTTAGCACCAACAATCTCGGCAAACTTGGTTATTGCATGGTGCGCGACAGACTTGCGGCTGACTACTATTATGTTCTTAGCATTTGCTAGGAAACGGCCTGCAACTCTCACCCTCTCATCGACTATGCTCAAATTGAGCACTGTCAGGCCTATAGGCCTTACTTTATAGATAAATCTCTTCATCTGCTTCGTCCTTTGCTGCGTACCTATGTGTAGGCCGGCAGCCAGATACTTCTCCCTTGGAATCAAAAACCTGACTGGCATATGCTCACTATTACTACCTTATTAGAAATTCAATACTTTTAAAATTATATAAATCAATCAGGTGTTGGCTCCCGTAAACCTCTCTCATACTCCTTCATAACCCTGCCTAAGTCTACTCCACGTCTTTTGGCAAAACGTTTATAACCCGAATAGCGGAAGTCAGTAAAAGTTGGGGTTACACCAATCGGTTGTTTCCTATTTTCACGTATAACCTTTTGAAAGAGGAATTCTTCCCTTTCGGGAATTGTCATAGCTTCCATTTCTTTTCCGTACATTCTTTCCAATTCCTTGTACATATTGCTTGAGACATGATTATAACATAATATAATTGACCCTGCAGCAATTCCTGTTGCTAAAAGGAAAGATAAAGCCATAAATTATAATTCTAACTAAATGGATTTAAGTCTTTAGAAAGATGACAAAATTATCCGATATAACTCAAGTCTTCCTCTTTTTTGCCTCCCTTTGGCATCTTGGATTTAAGCAACTGGCCGAGGGCTTTGCGCTGAACATCTTCCACTTTCTTTATGAATTCTTCCATCTCTTTTACTTTCTTCTGTATCTTGCTCGTATCGATCTTTATGTTTAGTATTTTTGCCAGTACTTTGAGCACAGATTCGGCACTCTTTGGATCAGGTATCAGAGGAAGCCCTGGAGTTTCACCAAGCAGACATATACCTTCCATACCATGATATTTCCCCAAACCTATCATTAGCCCGCTCGCCCCTACAATCGTGCCAACTTTGCTACCAGCATCGAAATCAATGTCAAGTTTTTTGTACTTCTTTATAGCTTCAGGGCTGCTCCCTGCTCCAATTATCTTTGGCTTTTCCTTCTGTTCACCTACACTCAGTCCTGCAAGTGTTATGATATCTTTGACACCAAATCCACTTATGTAATTAAGAATCTCCTCGACAACTTCATAATGGCCTTCCGGATCAACGCTCTGCGAATCGCCGATTAAAATTATCAAATCCCTCTGCCCATGTCTTTTGGCTTTCAAATAGTAGAATTCGTTCTTTAGCACATGTACAGCTGAGCTCTGATGTAAAAGCACGAAAGGCATGAAGTGAGAAGAAAACAATTCAGCAAATTTTACTGCCTTCATCTCTTCTACAAGGTAGCCTGCAGCTATGCGGCCAACATTGCCCACACCTGGCAGACCTTCAATGAATAGAGGATTCTTGAGCTTTGGTTTCTTCAACTCAACAATCTTGGTTACCATCAAAATCACAATAACTAATTTTTATTATCCTTTTCTTATAAATTAAGTTTTTGCAGCACGCCTGTATTTACCGTATTTATCCTCTGGGGAGAACTTTGGCGGTCTCGGACTCGTCGTCTTCTTACCACATTTAGGACACTTGTCTTTAAGCGTGTACACGTTACACTTGATACACTTTTTCATCTTCATTCGCGTCTCATCTTATTTCACAATTTCGTAGCTTCCCGTACCCTGCAATTTCTCGATTCTCTTTACAGCATCCTCTAGCACAGTCCTTAATTTCTTCTCTACAGCCTTTGGATCTTTCGTCATCAACTCCACCCTGTACTTCGGTGCAGAGATGTACTTCGGCTTTACTCCAGTACCTTTTTCTATCTTACCAAGCACCTGCTTCACCTTCTCTACGCCATCCGGAGCTAGGCTGCTGAGCTCAACTATTGCTTTGATTGCGATTTCCTTCTTTTCAAAAGCTTTAGCTATGAGTTCTTTCAGCGCATCTGTCCAATCTTCCGGTACACCGGCTTCGGCTAGAGTGCCAGGATTTTCAGCTTCTTCCTCAAAAGCAGCAAAAATATTACCAAATTGCTCTTCCAGCTTGAGTACAACTTCTTGAGCTTCCCCCATGCTTTTACCAAGCCGTTTGGCGACTTGCTCTATAATATTTTGGGCTCTCATACCTTTACGATAGTTCTCAATCTTCTGGCGCTTGTCGAACTTGCTCACACGCTTCAAGCTGAGGTTCACATGCCCCTTACTCGGGTCAACTCGCATAACTTTTGCAACATATTGTTTATTCATTTTGACAAACTTACGGATATCCTTCACCCATTTTCCAGCAACTTGTGACACATGTATCATGCCTTCCACCTTGTCATGCTCATTACTGTATTCATCCAGTGTGCACCATGCTGCGAATGGGGTGATACGTGTCACTGTACAGAAGACCGATTCCCATTTCCTCGGATATCTCTTAGCTTGCATGTTTTTCACCTTTTGTCAAACTACTAACAAATTTAAATACTAGAGTTTAAATATCATATAAATTATAACAGCGTTATAATTTGTAAAGAGCTATTGAGACGGTCGAATGAAGAAAAGGATATATCTGGATTATGCAGCCACTACGCCCACGGATCCGCGCGTTGTCAAAGCCATGCTGCCTTACTTCAGTAAGCAATTTGGCAATACCATGAGTATACACAGCTTTGGTCAAAGAGTGAGGCAGGCAGTTGAAGATACACGCATGAAGATTGCCGGGCTTGTGCATGCAGAAGCATCGGACATATTTTTCACAGGCTCTGCCACTGAAGCAAACAATCTAGTTATCAAAGGCATAGCTTGGGCAAATAAAGACAAAGGCAAGCACATAATCATTTCAAGCACAGAGCACCACTGCGTACTGAATGCAGCCGAATGGCTCGGCAAGCAAGGATTTGACATTACAGTATTGCCAGTGGACAAATATGGCCTAGTAAAGCCAGAATCAGTGGAGCAAGCTCTACGCAAGGATACAATTCTTGTTTCTATCATGCATGCAAACAATGAAATTGGAACAATCGAGCCGATAAAAGAAATAGGCAAAGTTTGCAGAGATGCCGGCGTGCCTTTCCATACAGACGCTGCACAAAGCTTTGGCAAGATACCGATTGATGTGGAAAGGATGAACATAGACATGCTTACTGCAAGCTCGCACAAGATGTACGGGCCATTGGGTGTGTCTGCTTTGTATGTGCGCAAAGGCATAAAGATAGAGCCACTATTGCATGGAGGCGGGCAGGAGCAGAATCTGAGAAGCTCAACGGTAAACGTTGCTGGAGTAGTTGGATTTGGGAAAGCAGTGGAGATTGCAAAGAAGGAAATGAAAAGAGAAGCACGGGTGCAGACAAGGCTCCGTGACCACCTGATTAAAAACATTTTGAGTAAAGTGGAGGATTCGCATCTGAATGGCCATCCAAAGAGGCGGCTGCCAAACAATGCAAACTTCTGGTTTGCATACATAGAAGGAGAGAGTTTGATTATGAAGATGGATGCTGCGGGCATAGCTGCAGGTACTGGATCGGCGTGCAGTTCATTGAGACTGGAGCCGAGCCACGTGCTTCTTGCAATCGGGCTCAAACCGGAAGAAGCCCATGGTTCTTTGCGAATGAGCCTAGGGAGATTTACAGAGAAGAGTGATGTAGACTATGCGATAAGAGTTTTGCCTAAGATTGTAAAAAACCTTAGAAATATTTCTCCGTTCAAGGGGAGCTGGAAGACTTAGGTGATAAAATGACAGAGTTTAATTCATACACAAAGAAGGTCATGGAGCTTTTCAAGAATCCGAAGTATGTCGGCGAGCTTAAGGATGCAGATGGCATAGGTATAGAGGGCAACGTAGTTTGTGGGGATGTGATGAAAGTTTTTATAAAAGTCGGGAAGAACAAGACTGGCAAGGAAATAATAAAAGATATCCGCTACCAGACTTTTGGATGCGTAGCTGCGATAAGCAGCACTGAAGCACTCGCTAGGATAGCTAAAGGAAAGACGCTTGAAGAAGCTCTAAAGATTACGAGCAAAGACATAGCAGAATATCTAGGTAGCTTGCCAAAGATAAAATTCCACTGCTCGGTCCTTGGCGTAAAAACTCTTCATAAAGCAATCAATGAGTATCTGGAGAAGAAATAGTGCAGGAGCTGGGATTTGAACCCAGGAAGGCACTAAGCCACAGGGTCCTAAACCCTGCCCCTTTGACCAGACTTGGGTACCCCTGCATCTTTAACTATACAATATATTAATATAAAATTTACTATTAGGCTATTATGCTTGACATCAATTCTATCACATACGATGATTTGAAAGCTGGAAAGTACGAAAAAGACCTGCCTGAGCTGTATGAGCTAAAAGATGTTGTAGAGCATCATCTACCGTTCCACGAGCACCAACCTGTGTTTGACCATGTAATTGGGGTTTTTAGGGGAATTAAGACATTACTAAAATTAGATTTTATTGATGATTCTGAAAAGAGAAATAAGATTGAAAGACGTCTGGATGAAAAAATAGGCAGGCATAGCAGAAGAGAGCTATTAATGTGCTCTTCCCTTCTTCATGACATCACTAAAGGCGAAGTGATTAAATTGAAACCAGATGGAAGTACAAGTTGCCCAGACCATGAAAAGATAGCTGCAGAGAAGGTAGAGATTTTTAAAGAAAGGTTTGGATGGGATGAAAAAGATTTAGATTTTGTAAAGATACTTATAAAAAATCATGGAATAGTACATGAAGCAATTGACAAAATTTTAGAAAATCCTAATAAGAAAAAGACTGTATTAAACGAATTGAAAATCCTTACAGGAGACTCCTACCTTGAAAGTATCTTTCTTAAATTGGCCGATGACATTGGACTAGACCTAAAAAGAATTGACCCAAGCCTTTTCAATTTAAGAGAGAAGGCTTCTAAGGAACTGATTCTAAATGAAATCGAGATTTGGAAACGTGGTACAGATTAGAAAATCAAAGTTAGCCTTCGGTGATAAAGTAGTCAAGCTTATGAGACTCATACCTCGTGGCAGAATCACGACATACAAAGCTATAGCTCGTGCTTTGAATTGTAAGGCTTACCGTGCAGTCGGTAGAGCTGTAGGGGACAATCCTTATGCTCCACGAGTACCTTGCCATCGAGTAGTAAAATCCAATGGGACAGTCGGTAATTATGGTGGTGGAGTCAAAAAGAAGATTGTTATGCTGAGAAAAGAAAGGATAAAGATAAACGGTAGAGGACCAAAAGCGAAAATAGAGAATTTTGAGAAAGTCTTGTTTAAATTTTAAACCCAAGGTCTAATAATCATTGCGCCCAGAGCACGTAGACCTTTTTGTATACGTCTTCCATTTTGGCATAAACCCCCAAAAGGATAATAGCGACATTGACTGGGTCTATAATCGTAGATTTCGCAGTAAGTCGTACCATCTCTTTTCTTTTTTAAGAACATGCAATAAAACTCTCCGTCTTTTGGATCATATACGGTTTTTAATACTCTGACAATTCTGCGATAATCTACTTCTGTAAATTCACTTTCTTTTAAGCCAGTCGCTCTCTTTATCCTCTTTATATCGAATGTAGTGACTTCAAATATATTGTCTGAGTGATAAGTGCAACACTTTCCACATTGAACACAACCAAAATTATCATCTTTAGGTTCAATGGGTTCTTCATCAAGTTTTTGCATAGTTAGAAAGATTAAAAAGCATATTTAAAAGTCTATTTCAACGACTTTTCTCTTTGATTTCATCCCGGCCAAAATCCTTACGCTCGAAGAATGCACCCTAAAATGCTTGGCAAGCCTTCTTACTATTTCCACATTTGCCTTTCCTTTCTGGGGCTTTGACTTGACACCTATCTCTATGCTTTCTCCGGAGACTTTTACGAAGTCACTGTTGAACTTCACTTTCAGTTTGTATCTCAAATCCTCACCCTCTAGACGATTTAGTTTTACTTATGTGATTTTTGAGCTTCTAGGCATACATATTTATACTTGGTTTTGCAAGAGATTTTAAAGTATGCAATAGATTCTACTCCTAGTAAATCGTTGTATATTGTTAAAATAAAAAAAGGTGAAAAAATGGCATTTAGAGAACGCGGAGGCTTCCGTGGAGGCTTTGGCGGACCACGTGAGATGCATAAGGCAACTTGTGCAGATTGCGGCAAGGAATGTGAGGTTCCGTTCAAACCTTCTGGGGATAGGCCCGTGTATTGTAAAGAGTGTTGGCAAAAACATAAGAAATACTAAAGTGTGCAGACACTCACGATTTCCTTAGAACTTTGATTTTTTAGATTTTATTTTATTTTTAGATAAATTAGGAGCATATGGAATGCATAGAGTATGCTTCTGACTACAAGTTAAATAGTTTTTACCAACTGCCTTTTTGCAACTATTATATCCTCTCTCTTCACAGTCTTCCTCTTTGAGACTTTTGCTATTTGAACCGCTCCACGCAAAACATCCATCGCAAAGTGTTCGCTCATTCTTCTAATCTCTTTCTTGGCAGGATCGGTAATCTTCATATTCTTATCCACTTTTTTCACCATTCTCTTGAATGGCGCAAGAGCAAGTTGTGGCATCCAAATCACCACTTAGAATTATTCTAACTACCATTTTTAAAGTTTTAGGTCTTCTAACGTATATTTTAACACCACAATGTTTAAGAACCCAATTAATACTTAATAACAATCATCAATTCGAGGTGAAAAATTTGGCAAAGAAAGGAAAGAAAAAGAAGAAATAACTTGTGCTAACGTTCCTGTCAAATCCAGTTCATACAACTTTTAGTTTCTTACAGGAATGTATCCTATTGTGTATGAATCTAGAGAATGGCCAAGATTTCGGCTTAACTAGGAAGGAGGGAGCAGAAATGTACGGAGATTGGGACGACGAAGAAAGCGAAGACGAAGAAGATTAATGAGATGTAAAAATTCAGTTCTTTTGGAGTTACTATAAAGAGCTGATAGTATATCGCGGACGATGTTAGAATTTCTAGGAGGTGAGAAGATGGCTAGAAAAAAGAGAGCGCAGAAATCAGACGAAGAAGACTAGACTATTCTAGTGGACATTTCTTTTTTTGTCCTCTTTATTTTGTGGTGGTTGTATGATTCACACTTTTCCACAGATTAAGATTAAATCAAAAGATGTAAACAGCATTGAAAGAGTCAGGCAGTTAAAGTACGATCTTAGGAACTTGGGAGAGGACATACTGTCGTACTCCCCGTCTGATTTTAATTCTGCCAAGCTCAGCAGACTGAGAATAAGGATCTTTAAGTTCTCCAGAAGAGAAGGGTGTAATGAGTTTTTCACCATAAAAGGGAATAAGAGATACGTCTGCCTGAATGCATCTCTCCTCAACAGAAAATATTATTCCTCAGTGCTTTACACGCTGCATGGAATTGCACATTCATTCTGCCATTTTAAGAATGAGATAGCAGAAGAAGTCTTTTGCGAGTTTGTCAGCTACTCTATTCTGAAGACATTTACAAATAAAAGAGGCAAAAGATTCTCCAAAAGAATAATTCATGGCATAATGAGAAGTTCATCAAAAGACTACAACGACTTCTACAGAGTTGCAAGAAAGTTGGAGAGGAGAAAGAAGGGAATGATGATGAAGTTGAATGCAGAAGCGAAAAACAGGAAGATATCGAAAAAGAAGCAGAAGAGAATTTTCTACAGGCTTGTGAAATTCAAGAAACTGGAAGAGTTTCCAGACGAAATACCAGAGCTAGAAAGAGGATTTAGGAAGATTTAAGATTTTGAAAGAATGCTCCCAGCGGGATTTGAACCCGCGTCTCCTGCTCGAGAGGCAGGTATCCTTGCCGGGCTAGACTATGGGAGCCTGATATTGATTTATTCTGCTCAATTTAAATGTTGTGGACCCGAGGGGATTTGAACCCCCAACTTCTGGTCCGAAGCCAGATGTTTTATCCAAGTTAGACTACGGGTCCTTAATTAAAGACGCCCAGGGTGAGACTCGAACTCACGACCTACTGGTTGCCGTATCTTCTGAAACGAAGTTTAACAGCCAGTTGCTCTACCTACTAAGCTACCTGGGCATGTCTATACTATTTAATTAACTCCTTTATTAATTTTTCTACTTCCTTCGGATCCGCTCTCGCTTTGATTTCACGCAATACTTGACCGATTAAAAACTGCACGGCTTTAGCTTTGCCATCTTTCACGTCTTTGACTGCCTGCGGATTTTTCTTTATCACTTTCTTTACAACTTCAGCCAACTTCTTCTTATCTACTAGAGTGAGCCCCTTTCTTTTCACGATTGTGGCTGGAGATTCACCGGTTGCAGCATACTCTTTTATTATCTCTTTTGCCAACCGCTCAGTAATTTTTCCGCTATCTATGAGCTTTAGCAGTTCTACGAAAGTCTTTGGTTTTACTTTCGAGTCTCTAATGGTAATGCTTTGATAGTTCAATCCCTTGAGCAAGTCAGTGACAATCCAGCGTGCTACTGTCCTTGGGTTTTTATATGTCTTTACGCACTCCTCGAAAAAATTAGCTAGCGCTTTGTCAACATAAACTATGATTTTTGCATCCCTTTCAGCTATTTTGTATTCTTGCACAAACCTTGCAACCCTAGCATCAGGCAGTTCGGGCATTTCTTTCTCCAGAGTCTTAATCCACTCATTATCAATAATAATTTTTGTCAAATCTGGCTCGAATATGTATCCATAATCCTCTTCAAGTTCCTTAGTCCTTAACGTTACAGTCATCTTGCTGACTGCATCAAAATGCCTAGTCTCCCTCTTGACTTTCATACCCATGTTTATCAGATTCTTCTGCCGCACTATCTCATAGTTCAGAGCCTTCTCAACGTTTGCAAAACCACTGATGTTCTTTATCTCCGTCCTTTCACCGCCCTTTATGCTTATGTTGGCATCCACCCTAAGCGAGCCTTCTTTTCCAGCATCGTAGACTTCCAAGTGTTCAAGGATGCTTGTGAGCTTTGAAAGGAATTCACGCACCTCTTTTGTCGAGCTGAAGTCAGGCTCTGTAACTATTTCAAGCAGAGGAATACCCGAGCGGTTGTAGTCTACTAAAACATACTGTGCAGATATGATGCTACCTCCTACATGTTGCAGCCTTGCCGGGTCTTCTTCCATATGCACCCGAGTTATCCTTATCTTCTTGCCGAGTACTTCCATACTACCGTCTACGGCAAGTGGAATCTCGTACTGGGTTATCTGGAAGTTCTTTGACATGTCCGGATAGAAATAGCTCTTGCGCGAGAAGAACATCTCTCTATTTATCTTGCAATTCAGCGCACGCGCGACCATTATACCCATGTCGACTGCATGCTTGTTCAGCTTTGGTTTGCTTCCAGGGAATCCTAGGCAGATAGGACATACATTAGTGTTCGGCTCCTTGTCTTCATGAACAGTGCTGTCGCTGCAGAATAGCTTGCTCTTCGTTGCAAGCTGAACGTGGACTTCCAATCCTATTATCACTTTCATTTTTTCACCTTCTCAAACATATCCGCAACCTGTATAATCTTCCCTTCCTGCAGATGGTTACCCATTATATGCAAACCCACAGGCAGGCCTTTCACATCACCACATGGTACAGAAATCATCGGCATACCCACCAAGTTAGGTGCTACAGTGAGTATATCCATCATGTAATTCTCAATCGGAGTGAGCTTTGCAATTTCTGAAAACTTTGGAGCAATCACTGGCATAGTCGGAGCAACGAGCACGTCTACGGATTTGAAAGCTGCTTTGAAATCTTGTATCACCTTCGTCCGAACTTTTAGAGCTTTCAAATAGTACGCATCTCTGTAGCCTGCCATGCGTGCATAGGTACCAAGTATGATTCTGCGCTTGGCTTCTTCGCCAAACCCAACGCTGCGTACTGTGGAAAAGTACTCATCATAGTTGCCTTTAAGCGCTGCATGCAGACCGTAACGCAGGCCGCAGAACTTTGCAAGGTTAGTTGAGCTCTCAGCCATCGCTATTATATAGTATGCTGGAAGAGCGTACTGTGTGTGCGGCAAAGAAATTTTCTTATAAGTGCAACCTAAGCTTTCCAATTTCTTAATAGCATCCCAGACTTTATCAGCTACAGTTTTGTCCACACCCTCTCCAAAATATTCTTCGGGCACACCAATCTTCATCCCTTTGACTGGTTTACCCAAATATTTTGTATAATCTTGCGGTTTGACTTTCAAGCTCGTAGAGTCTCTTGGGTCATAACCTGCAATTACGCTGAGCATTAATGCAGCGCCCGCCGTGGTTTTAGCTATAGGGCCGATTTTGTCCAAGCTGTTCGCATAATCGATCAGTCCCCAACGGCTGACTAAACCATAAGTAGGCGTTAGTCCAACTACTCCGCAAAAGGCAGCCGGGCAGGATATGCTGCCGCCAGTGCTCTCGGCAAGTGCTATATGCTTGAACTCGGCCGCAGCTGTTATGCAAGCAGCTCCACCCGAACTACCTCCGCAAGATCTGTCTGTGTCATTTGGATTCTTTGGCACACCATATGCGCAATTAGTACTGAAAGTACCAAATCCAAACTCATCCTGCGCAGTCTTGCCGATAATTGTTGCGCCGGCCTGCTTGACTCGTTCAACGACAGTCGCATCAAACGGCGGTATGTAACCTTGCAGAATCCTAGAGCCAGCTGTGCTCTGTATCCCAATCGTGCATATGTTATCTTTTACAGAAACTGCTATGCCGGCAAGCTTGCCTTTCTTCGCAGCTTCAATCCTATTGGCAACTGTAATGAATGGCGAATACTTCTTCTGTATTAGTTTTACTTGATCTAAAATTTTCTTCATACAATCTTCGGTCCCTTGAAACTTTTCCCTTCCTTATGCTTCGTATTGTCCAATGGCTTCCATTTCCATGGCTTCACTTCATCTTCCCTCCAGTCATTGCTCAGTGGTTGCGGATGGAAAGATGGCTCAACGCCTTCAGTATCAACTTCATCAATCTTCCTAAAAGCATCAAGCACGCTTCTTAGCTGCCTAGTGAAGCTTTCCAGCTCTTCTTCCGTTAGATTCAGCCTAGCGACTTTTGCAACCCGCTTCACGAGTTTTTCATCCACATTCCAGTAATCCTTTTGCTCAGCCATAATAATCAATAACATTCTGAATTATAAAAAAGTGAAAAGTGAGCAACCGCTCAGTTAGTAAATATCTAGGAAAGAACAATAAAGCAACTGTTCCCAACTATTTCAATAATTTCCTTGTCCATATTGGTATTTCATATAATATATTATATCGTATCTCATATAGATTACATTTATTTGAAGTATATTTTTAATAATAACAATGTTTTTAAAGCCATAGAAGAAAAATTTATTAGGTTTTTGGGTTTAGGTTTTGGGTACAATTATTTATACCCACACGATTTCTCGTAAATAATGTTTATCGGAGACTTATAAAGGGTTTTCGATGAAACAAAATATATTTTGTAGAAAATAGGAGGAAAAAAATGGACTCAATAATAAAGGGCGCTTTAAATAAAACCCTTGGCGAGGATTCTCCACAGAGCAGGTTCAAACTAGAGGGCACTTCGGGTGCGACTTACAGCAATGTAGACTACTACAAACTTGCCGAACAGGAATTCGGCTTCTCAGTGAAAAAAGCAAAGATAGTAGTAGTTGGCTGCGGAGGAGCTGGTCAGAACGCAGTAACTCGATTGACAGAGATGGGAATAGATGGTGCACAGACAATTTCACTCAACTCAGATGCCAAGCATTTGGCAGTGGGTAAAGCTGACAAGAAGATCCTCATAGGTAAAGAACTTACAAGAGGATTGGGCTGCGGAGGCTATCCTGAAGTTGGAAAGAAATGTGCGGAGGAAAGCAGGAACGAAATCAAAGAAGCGATTGCAGGTGCAGATCTGGTGTTTGCAGTAGCCGGACTTGGAAAGGGAACCGGTACAGGCAGCATACCAGTCGTTTCAGAAATGGCAAAGCAGCAAGGTGCTATAGTGATTGCTGTAGTGACGATGCCTTTCAAACTCGAAGGCTCACGCATTGGAAAAGCCGAAGACGGACTTGCTTCATTGAGGCAGGTATGTGATACAGCAATCGTAATTGAAAACGACAAGCTGCTTAAGTACGCAGGCAATCTTTCAATCCAGCAGGCATTTGGAGTTGCGGATGAATTGATAGCAAGCATGGTCAAAGGAATTACTGAAACGATCACACTACCTAGCTTAGTCAACTTAGACTACGCAGACGTGAAAGCAGTCATGCACACGGGTGGCGTGGCAGCAATAGGTGTAGGTGAAAGCAACAGTAGCGATCGGGCAAAAGATGCAATTACTAGAGCTTTGCTCAATCCGTTATTGGAGGTAGACTATACAGGAGCAGCAGGTGCATTGATTCACATCACTGGTGGACCTGATCTAAAGCTGGATGAAGTCAACGAGATCGGTGAGACTGTCGCACAGCATCTGGATCCGGCAGCACAAGTGTTCTGGGGTGCGAGGATACTACCAGAATTCAAAGGCAAAGTTCAGGTAATCAGCATAATCACTGGCGTAAAGTCACCGTACATACTCGGACCTATGAGCTTTGAGAGACCTGTCGTCAAGGAGATTAGCCAAACTTTAGGGATAGACGTCATCCGCTAAGCTGTAAAGCTTGGAGGCATCTGGCATAGATGGCGTCTCCATTTTCCCTTTTATTGGGAGAGTTTGGCGTTGTTTAGAGAGCAAAAAATGGGAGGAGAAAGCTGGAACCAGTTAAAGCTGGATAGATTTAATTAGAAATGTCTCGGGGTGTGTAGACAGATTTTTGAACTGGATGTTGGCGGGATGATTGCGAAAGCATGTAAAAATAAAAAACGTTGCGAGGCGATTGGAGTGGACGACATCTGGGATCCGTTAATGGACGAGGAAGAAGACGAGTGGTAGAGTGAAGACATATTGCAAATTAAGGACTGAATACAGAGTCAGGAATTTATTTTTACTTATTTTAGCGTTTTATTTAGCCCGTTTTACTTCTTTAACTACCCTTCAAGGACTTGCGCAGCTGGCAGTTAGACTTATGGTATAGACTATATTTTAGAATAATTCACTTCTCAAATTGACCTAAGTTTAGTTGTTTCTATTTAGTTTCGGCCGCAGCTTCTTCACCTGGCAATGCTGCACTTGATATGTGCTTGATGAGGACTACATCGCCAATTGCATTCACCATGGGATAAGGCACAATTATGCCTTTCTTTCCACCAACCATCTTTCCCAACATACTCCCGCGTGCAGCTTCAATCACCAGCGATCGTATCTTGAATCTCGAGAGGTCAAATTCCAAGTCTGAAATTTTACCAGCATAGAAACCTTTGCCAGTAAAAACATCTTTGCCGAACATTTCTGATACGTCTTTCACAGTTATTGGCATTCATTTATCACCTGTCTATATTTTGTATTTCTATTTTAATAAAGTTGTTGCGACTGAAAGTAAAAGATTTATATCTCCCGAGGGCAAATTATTAAAGTTTGTTAATATGGCAAAAAAGAAGCTAGGGGAAACTGTAGAAGAGAAGACGGAGAAGAAAGTCCGCTCCAAGCTGTCGCCTTATGAGTGGAGACTTTTGAGGAAAGGGTTGAAAGGCACAGATGTACAGAACGGGCTGAAAAGCAAGTTGTCAAAATTCAAAAGGGAGTTCCGTCTCCAGCTGTCGACTTTCATAACAGGTGCCTTTGCCTTTGTAGCAGCACTACTGTGGAGGGACGCTATAAGCTCATTCCTCAACAAATACCAGAAGTTGCTGGTGGGCTGGGTGCCTATAAAAGAGGAGTGGTTTGTGCAATTTTATACAGCCTTCTTTGTCAGCATAGTCGCAGTCGTCGCAATAGTCCTAATAAGCAAATACATGAAGCCGCATGACAAATAGACAAGAAACCTATTTAATAGAGTATTTTTAATTTGAGAATAAAATATTTTTAAAGTTGATATAAAATATTTTTTAAACTTTTTCATTTTTGAGACGCCGGATGTAACCATGTCTTAATTATTAAATACACCGTTATTAGTAAAAGTTTTAAGTATGAGTGAAGAAATGGAATATTAGCATGATTTATATGCCCAGGTCGCCTAATCCGGTATGGCACTAAACGACATATGCGTGTGCAAGCCTGCTAAGCTAGCGGAGGTTTCCTCCTTGTGGGTTCAAATCCCACCCTGGGCGT
>CAZEGD010000004.1:9208-112227 GCA_964512235.1 uncultured archaeon | reverse complement strand
CTTCTGCGAAGACACTTGAAGGCTATGACCTGCTAAACAAACTGCTGCTTGCACTACCAGAACGTAAGAAGGATCTAGAAAAACCATTTCTCATGTTCATAGACCGTACGTACAACATCACAGGTGTCGGTACTGTGGTATCTGGCACGATCAAGCAAGGCAGGCTCCAAGCAGGCAAAGACTTATCCATCGGACCGTATAGAAATGGTGAGTTTCGCAAGGTAAAGGCGAAGACCATAGAGATGCATTATCACCGGCTGTCAGAAGCGAATGCAGGGCTTGTAGTTGGAATAGCTTTGCGCGGTGTAAAGCATGAAGATGTGAAGCGCGGCATGGTACTGTGCGATTCTAGCGTCAAACCCAAGATTGTGAAGAGCTTTGAATCAGAGATTTTCGTGCTCAATCATCCGACAAGTATAGCATCAGGCTACGAACCTATCATCCATTTGAGCACAATAGCCCAGACTGTAAAGTTGAAGATTTTAAACAAGAAATACTTGAAGTCAGGCGATACTGGGAAAGTTGTGATGAGCTTCAAATACGAGCCTCAAGTCATCAACGTAGATGATAAGTTTGTATTCAGGGAAGGCAAAACCAAAGGCATAGGTACAGTTACAAAAATAATAAGTTAGCGGTGTAGAAATGATAGGGATGTCAAGTTCTTGGCTAGCAACAAAAGGACATAATATAAAGTCTTCAGTGGATAAGATATTCAGCTTGGGTTTCAATCTTGTGGAGCTTGGTGCGGCGCACAAATACGAGCCAAAGGCGATGGAAATAGCAAAGCTACTCAAAAGGAATCATCCAGACAGGAAGTTCACCGTGCACACACTGTTCCCACCTTTGGACGACCATTTCTACTGGTTTAACATTGCGGACAGTTCAAATTTTGAAAAGAATGTCAGGATATTGAAAACACTATTCCAAGTCGGTAAGGCTGTAGATGCGGAAGTCATCAGCATACACGGCGGCTACAAGAAGGTACTTGAAAAAGGTGAAGAGTATTTTGGTTTTTATAAATTGAAATTCGTCAAAAACATCGAAGAGAGTAAAGGAAGAAGAACCATAGAACGCTTGATTGAAGCTGGAATAGGAATTGCCGAGGAGAATGAGATAAAATTTTGCGTAGAGACCGATGCTGCAGGGCTTGAAAATGCATACATGGTCAAACCCGAGGACTTCCAATGGTTGCTATCAGAGTTTGATTCAAAATACTTTGGCATGCTTGCAGACATAGGCCACATACACATAGCTGCGAAAAAGTTCGGCTTTGACGAGTACGAATTTGTAAGAAGTTTTAAAGACAAAATCTTTGAGATGCATCTGCACGACTGCAATGCAAAAGGTGATTCGCACATACCCACGGGTACGGGTGTCATGGATTTTGAGAAATACTTCCGTGCCATCGGCCAACGCGCAAGGGAAATACCGCTCATATTCGAATATACAAACAGGGCAAGCATGGATGATGCAATAAAGAGTAAAGCGTACGTTGAAAGTATACTGAAGAAAATCTAACTATATGACTACTGCCGTGCCACCTGCATGCCAGCTAAGCCTTGGACGTATCTGCACAAGGAATACCTTCTCTAGGTTGTCATCAATGATTGCAGCAGTACCTGCCTGCCGAGGCAGACTATTTATGTACTGCCAAAGTTTCTTTTCATGATACGCATGTGCCACCGAGTGCAGTGCCTGCAAGTCATCCCTGCTTGTCAGGCGGTGTGCAAGCACAATATCGCACTGGCTCAATACATCCTGATGTATCTTATTGGGCATCTGCGTAATGACGACCAAGCTCACACCCGGCTCCCTACCCTGCTTGGATATTGTCTTCAGCGGGGCGGAGGAAACCGTCTCAGCATCAGCCGGACAGAAGTTATGTGCCTCATCAATGATCAGCCAAACCATTGGGAATTCTTTGCCAGATTCCGTCTTTTCGCCGCTAATTTCGGCCAGTTCTTCTTCCTTCCTTGCAATCAACCGCCTGTTATAGATTTTGCGTGCGATTATCGCTACTACGAAGTTGCGTACCGACCAAGCTTCAGTTGCACGGAAGCGTGAAACGTCAATAACAGTAATCTGACCTGGTGCGATTATATCGTCTACATTTATCCCTTCTGTCCCGAAGATGCCCCATTGTGTTGCTACAGTGAGCATATTCTCCAGTGCATCTTTCGCTTCTTTCGAGCTCTCTGAATCGTCTTTTATCTTTGTTATCAAATCGTCTATGCTGAATGGCTCTCCAGTTGCAGCAATCTCATTCACATTCTTCTCCAGTGCTATGCCTATCGCATCTGTAGATGATAAATCAAAAGCTAGTCTCCATTCTTCAGGAGAGAATTCATATGGTGCAATTGATATTCCGCCATCCACCGGTATTTTCGCGTCCTCAAATTCTTTTACTTGCTTGTGTGGTACGTAGACTTTGACATTCTTTAAGCTTTGCGGCTTGAAATCCCATTCCTTTAGCAGTTTGGCCTGCTGGCTGTTCGCATTTTTCATACTCCAGAATATTCCCATTGTGTCTATGAAAACCGCTGCTACATTTTTTCTGTATTCGTCTGGCAGGTGGGCAATCTCTTCGGCTATGATGCCCGCGTCGTAGCTTTTACCTGTACCCCTTTTGCCGGTGAGTAGCATGATATGTGGTCTGAGCAAATCCAAGAACACGCGTGTGGTGAGGTGAGCGTCCTCCCCCGTACCGACTATATGCTTCCCTATGTATCCTATTGCCTTATTCCCGAATTCTTTCAGGTCCTTCTTAGTCCTGCCGACAATCGTCTCGTAAGTCGGGAGTATTTCAGTTTCTTCAACGTCTTTCTTATTATTCATACTAATTAATTTTATTAATCCGATAAAATATATGCCGGGGTTACATAAACTATGGGGTTGTAGTATAGCTTGGTCTAGTACTCCACCTTGGGGTTAATATAATATTAACGAATTGGTGGTAACCCGAGTTCAAATCTCGGCAACCCCACTTTCACAAACTTTAAATAATCTTTATGGTGTAATCTTTGACAAGGGGTTGTAGTCTAACTTGGCTAGGACTCGAGCCTTGGGTGTAAAATACAAGGAACGCTTGGAATCTGGGTTCAAATCCCAGCAACCCCATCCATTTCTCCGATTAATAAATTAACTCCAGAAACATTATTTTGTATATGAGAACTAGAAAGAAAAAGCCGATACAGCAGTTGAAAATTGCAAGGGAGAGGATGGACAAGCTCTTCGCTCTTGCGGAAAAGGAGTTTAACAAACATCCTGACCGTAGTGTACGCTATGTTAAGCTTGCGAGAAAAATTGGGATGCGTTACAACGTAAGACTGCCAAAGGGGATGAAAAGGAGGTTCTGCAAAAGTTGCAATATCTTATTAAAACCGGGTATTACTTCAAAGGTAAGAACGGATAGCAAAAACAAGGCAACAATTATTAAGTGCCTGAAATGCAATAAAATTTATAGGTACCCCTACACGAAGAAGAGTGTTGAAAAAAATAAGTGATTTCATGGCGTTTGGACAGACACATATAATGCTAGGATTGGTTACCATTTTTGTAGCAATAGCTGCGTTATTCTTCGTATTCTATAACATTGAAGCTTTGGCTGAAAGGTGCAAAGTCGAAGAGATGCCCATGTGCGAACATCTGAGTGGATTCACGATGAGCATGATAATAGTACTGCTCATAGTGGGAGGATTTGTCATAACAATCTCGGCTACAGTATTTATAATGTTATCTGCCCAATAATATTCTCAGCATTTCGCTAGGCGTTAAAGAATAAACATAAAAAGTGAAAATACTAAGTGATACAAATGGTCGCTGTACAGGAAGTGGAGGCTAGGAAGCTAATTGCTAGGTTGAAAGAAGAGTTGAAGAAAGTAGAAGCTATAAAGCCGCCTGCGTGGATCAATTTTGCCAAGTCTGGTGCCAGCAGGGAGAGGCCGCCTATACAGCCTGATTTCTGGTACATACGCTCTGCTTCAATTTTAAAGCGGATTTACCTAAATGGTCCTATAGGAGTGGAAAGGCTCAAGACTTTTTACGGTGGACGGAAGAGGCGTGGTACAAAGCCGGCACGTTTCAAGAAAGCATCAGGCAGCATACTGCGGAAGATACTACAGCAGCTTGAGGCTGCGGGGTTTGTTGAAAAATTGGATAAAAAAGGCGTCAAAGGTAGGAAGATTAGCACTACTGGCAGGAAATTCTTGGACAAGATTGCGTATGAAGTGAGCAAAGAGTGATGATTGTGAATGATGAAACTCCGAATCAAGCGCAAATAGAAGCGATGAAGAAGATGGTTTTGAATAAAATTATGACTAAAGAGGCACGTGAACGTCTAGGTAGGCTGAAGCTTGTCAAGCCGGAGATTGCCGCGCAGTTAGAGCTTTATCTGATACAAATCTACCAAAGCGGCAAAGTTGAAGGTCAAATATCGGACGAGCAACTAAAGGCAATCTTAGAGATGATGAATCCGAGTAAGAAGTTCAACATAAAGAAAAAATGAAGGTGTGTGAATGGGAAAGAAGAAAAAAGTCGGTTCTGCCGGGAGATTCGGTGCTAGATATGGCAAAAGGATAAGGGACTTAATAGCTGGGGTAGAGAAAATACAAAGACAGAAGCATATGTGCCCAAAGTGCAGTATGCCTTATGTGCGACGTGTGGCAGCAGGTATATGGGTGTGCAAGAAGTGTGGTGCTAAGTTCGCCGGTCGGGCTTATAAACCAAAGGGAGAGAAATAAGACATTTATAAAACGGAAATAAAATGATAAAGATTGGTGGTCGGATGTACAAGTGTGTAAAGTGTAAGCGGATAATAACAAAGATTGAAGATAGGATTCGATGCCCATATTGCGGATTTAGAATTTTGGTAAAGATGAGGCCTGACACTCCTAAGAGGGTGCAAGCCAGATAATCAATCCATTATGATACTTAGGATGCAAAACTCTTTTTATACTCTAAACCCAATTTCTAATCTATGCATGAGGCGATATTGAGACTGGAGTGTAAAAGACCGGAGATTGTAGTAAAAAGCTTAGAGTGCGATATAAAGAATGACTCAGACTCGCAGACTACGATAAAAAGAGATAAAAACCTTGTAATCATAAACATAAAAAGTGAAAAGTTAAGCCACCTAAAAGCGATAATAAATTCATACCTTTCGATTGTGGCGGCATTGAAAGAAGTGGAAGAACTGAAATAGTTAATTGTGATTAAAATGGCAGAGAAACCAGAAGGGAGAGGAATAGACAAACAGCAAGAAGTGCAGCATCTTGTTTCACAGTTCCAAATCATGCAGCAGCAATTGCAGGGCATACTCATACAGAAGGAGAGTATGCGGTTGCATCAATTGGAGATTGAGCGGGCTTTAGAGGAACTTGAAGCTACTAAGCAGGAACAGGCGTACAAAATCACCGGGTCGGTGATGATAAGCAAGCCTGTAAAGGAGCTAAAGGTGGAATTGAAGGAAAGCAAAGAAGCCATTGGTGTGAGGTTGCAGAGTCTGCAAAAAGCTGAAGATAGGACAAATGCTCAGCTGAAAGACCTGCAGGAAAAGTTGAAAAAGTTTATAAAATAATTGAGTTTGATAGAATCTGATATAACAGCGTGAAGTGTAAGATACATGAATAGTAAAGTGATGTGTATGGCAGAAAATGCAGATGAAAATTTAAAGGAAGTAGCAGAATTGCTCGACCAGATAATCAATGATAGGACTGTACCGAGGAATATAAGGGGTGCCGCTGAGAATGCAGTTGATGCTTTGAACGGTGACGGGTCAAGGGAGCTGAAAGTAAGCACAGCTGTGCAGATGCTGGATGAGATAATAAACGACCCAAATATGCCAATGTATACTAGGACGCAGATTTGGAATATAGTAAGCATGCTGGAGCAGTTGAGGGAGAGATAATATTTAAGCTTAAAATATAATTTCTATTATAAGGATGAAAAAGAGTGGGATACATGGCTTTTGGAGACATTTTCAAGAAGAAACCCAAAGAAGAGGGTGAAGATTTCGTAGAGATTGATGCTGACAAACTTAGGGAGGAGCTGCAGGTCAACGTAAGAGTAGAGACGCTTGCAGATTATGCAGACACCGATCGTATACAGACTCTATTGCGTGAGGGTAATGTCGTTTTTCTACGTATAAAACAATTGAGGATGAAGGATATAGGCGAGCTCAAGCGGGCTGTAGACAAGCTCAAGAAGACTTGCACGGCAATGAATGGTGATATTGTCGGTGTGGATGAGGATTTCTTGGTAATCACGCCAAAGTTCGCAAGGATATACAGGGGAAAAGTAGCTTAATTCCTAACAAGTGTTCGAAAGGCTTAAATTTCTAATGTTAGTATCATAATTAATGATGAGTATGTCAAAGGAATCAGAAAGCCCAATAGAAATAATAGGAGTTGTCAAGAAATACAGCAAGGTTATGACAATTTATGAGGCGGAACGGCTTTCATTGTGTTATTTAATGGGAGTGATCAGAAAAGAGGAAAGTTATATTTTGGATTTTTATGATATCCTCAAAAAACGCAGTGTCTTATCAAAAGAGGCGGTTGATACTATTATGAAAGAGCGAAGAGAAGGAAGAACAGGTGCGGAAGCAGTAATAATGGAGACATTGTCGCGCGATGCAAAAGATCCAACAGCAAGGAAATTAATAGAATTTGCAATGACTTATGCCATGGAAGTAGAACGCCACCCATATGAGAAGACTACTTAATCAATTTGCCCGCTTTCTCAAATTCTATTTTTCCATTCCTCAGCTTCCAAATCACATCAGTCAAATCTTTTATCTTTACTCGAATTTGCTTAGTGTTGTCACGATATCTCACAGTCACGTCATCGTTGCTTAAGCTGTCATGATCTATTGTAACGCACCAAGGCACTCCAATTTCATCCGCTCGTGCATATCGCTTGCCGATGCTACCGGATTTGTCATAATAAGCATCATAGCATTCTTTAATCTGATCGAAAACTTCTTTTGCCTTCTCCGGTAAACCGTCTTTTGACACAAGTGGAAAGAC
Organism: uncultured archaeon; assembly: GCA_964512235.1. Taxonomy (GTDB): domain Archaea; phylum Aenigmatarchaeota; class Aenigmatarchaeia; order CG10238-14; family SCSR01; genus CAZEGD01. The sequence goes on along the minus strand of CAZEGD010000004.1, from coordinate 105,202 downwards.
TGCCACGGCAAATGGTGCAATCATTGGTGGAAATGCAAACCAGTTCCAGCCACGGTCTTTGCCCTCCCGGAAGCTGTGCACCATTACTGAAAACAAAGTCCTGTCTATGCCCTCGGAAATTTCCCATACGTGTGGCACTATCTTTTTACCGTCTTCCACAATGCTAAAGTCCTTGCCGCTTGCTTTCATGTGGCACTTCAGGTCATAATCCGTCCTATAGTGGTTCGCAGCGACTTCTATCCAGCCATTTGCAGTACTAACTTCACAGTCAAAGGCTTCTTTAGCATAGAACGGTCTCTCATCGTCTGTATGCTCCCTCAGCCTTATCGCATTTGCAGGAATCCCCATGCTGCTTATGAATTGCTGCAGCTTTGCAAGATAGTATGCTATGAGTTTGAAAGAAATCAATTTCCTCTTTACAGACTCTTCTGCAGTCATCTCTTTAACATTATCGTCCTTCACCATTTGCAGATTTAATTTATAGTCCTTCACATCATCGAATCTTTGGAATTCTTTGGATTCGGCGTTAAAGAATATTTCTGCTTCGGCTTGTGTAAACTCCCTCTGCCTGAGCAGGCTCTGCCTAGGTGATATTTCATTTCTGAATGACTTGCCAATCTGCACTATGCCAAAAGGTAGCTTAGCCCGCATAGAACGGTAGACATTAAGGAAGTCCACAAAATTCACCTGGCAAGTCTCCGGCCGCAAATACGCAACTTCTCCTTCATCAGTCGCACCTATGTGGAGCTTGAACATCATATTGAAAAATTTAGTCTTTGCAAGTCCGCCTTCACAGTTCGGACATTTTATCTTCTTTTCTTTTATAATTTCATCGAACTTCTTAAGCGAAGTGTGCTCTGGCACGAATGTCTTGCTCTGCTTCTCTATCAGCTTATCCGCGCGATATAGGCTCTTGCATTTCTTGCATTGTACTAACGGGTCGGAAAATCCTTTGACATGGCCGGATGCGACAAAGACAGATTCGGGCATTATGTTCGTGCCTTCTATCTCGTAGAATCCTTCATCTTTTACAAAAGTCTTTCTCCACGCATCTTCTATTTTCTTCTTCAACGCAAGCCCTGTCGGACCGTAATGCCAAAAGCCCGCTATTGGATTATAAATGTCAGAACTTGGCCAGAAAAAACCCCTTCGTTTTGCAATTTCAACAATCTTTTCTGTATCCATACTAATCATTTCATTTATGACTTTAATATTATTTTTCCAGCCATCCCTTTAGACTGCTTTGCGTGCCCTTCTCTGCTACAGCCCGTAATCGTTCGATGACTTTTTGCACGCGATCGGCTGAGAAGTCATGCTCATCAACCATAAACTTCATCAGTTGCTCATACTTCGGATCTTCCCACTTCAATTTATCCTTGTAATCCTTTTCCACTGGTGGATTCAGCAGGAAATTGAATATGTCCTTTGCCGCTACTTCTGATTGCCAGTTCACATTTTCCAGAATCTTTGTGAATGTACGGTGCTCCTTTACGAGTTTTAGCGCAGTCTTCGGGCCAATGCCTTTCACACCCGGTGAATAGTCTGTGCCTATGAGTATTCCCATAGTCACAAGTTGCTCTTGTGTTATGCCTAGAGTGCTGAGCATGCTTTGCAATTCGATTATCTCCGGTTTTACATCAATGTAAAGCTCCTTATTCGGTACTTTCCGCCTGCCGCTGATGGATAGATTGCGAATGAGCCGAGTAGAACCTGTCATAAGAGTGTCAAAATCCTGACTGGCAGTTGCCCACACATCTCCTGAGAGGCACATATGTGCGCACTGCATCTCTCCCTCTGATGGTGCCTGCAGATGCGGAACACCCATATATTCTAGAAGCTGTTTGGCAGAGGCAATCATCTCGTCCGTCAGCTTAGATGCAGCCTGTGCGTAACGCATAGCGGGCTTCCCTCTAGCCACTGCATCCTTCCATTTCTTTTTTGCTTTCTCTCTTGCTGCCATGCGCTCCTTTATAGTCACATGCTTGAACTCCGGTGGCTCACCGTCAAAGACAAATACGGGCTTGATGCCAGCTTCCAGCAGGTTTGATGTCCTATAAAGAAGGCCGGAGAGATGAGAAGTGACTCTACCTTGGCTGTCGCGCAAGGGCTCTCCAGTCATCCTGTTCCTAATAATCGCCAAGAACTGATAGAGAATATTGAATGCATCCACTGCTATCCGTCGGCCTGAGATTTCTATAAGCTCGATTGGCTTGCCAACAACAAGGCTTGATATATCAACTCCCATTGGATATACACTCCTTAGTCCTTCTATTTTAACTAATTATAAAAAGTAAAAGAGTTAGATAAATTCTTTTGTAAAATCTGCTTCGGGCCAAAATTTTCACATTTTGTAGATTGCTTTATTTTTTCCTTTTAGCAGACTTCAATTCCTTTTCTATCCTCAACTCGTCGAGCTCAAGCCACATTATGAATAGGCCCAATAGAGCGACGAAAGGCGGTACTATACCCTTAGCAACCAGATAGAATTCATCAAGTGTATACTGGTAAATTACCGCTATGCTTCCGACGAGTAGTATAGCTCCAAACAATACCTTAATTATTGGATGCATTCTTTTACCACCTAATTCATTTTGATAGGTAAGATATATAAAGTTGTCGCAGGAAAATAGAGTAATATGGCAGTCGAAGAAAGCAAAAGTAAAAAAAATAAAGTAAGGAAAATGCCTGCTGTGAGCAGGCAGGATTTGATAGACTGGCGCAGGCAGAAGACTGTAGAAAGGGTGAAGTATCCTACAAGATTGGATCGTGCACATACTCTGGGCTACAAAGCTAAGAAAGGATTTACAGTTGTCCGTGTTAAAATACGAAAAGGTGGGCGTCGCAGACGGCTGTACGGCCGTAAAGGAAGGAAACCTAAGAAGGCGGGCTTAGTGAAGTTTACGCCTGACAAGAGCTTGCGTTGGATATCAGAAGAGAGAGCGCAGAAACGTTATCCCAATCTTGAAGTCCTCAACAGCTATTATGTGGCAGAAGATGGCGTGCAGAAGTGGTTTGAGATAATTATGGTTGATCCTCAAAGACCGGAGATTGTAAAAGACAAAAACATAAAGTGGATAACGAGTCCTAAGCATAAACGTCGTGTGTACCGTGGGTTGACGAGTGCTGGCAAAAAGGCACGGGGATTGAGAAAATAGACTGAGTTCAGTACTCGCCGAAAGCATTGAACTTTAGTAAATCTAAATAACACAAAGTCTAATTCTTATTTATGAACTATTATGACTTGCATATTCATAGCGCATTTTCAGAAGGCGAATCTAGTATAGAGCAGCTTGCAGACATGGCTATGCAATTGGGTTTTAGGGGTGTGTGCTTTTCAGAATACTTTGAAGGGAAGGAACGGTTGAAAAAGCTAAAACAAGAGACTGCAAAGGCTGCCACTAATGTAGGAATAGAAATCTTCCTGGGGTTTGAGGCCCAGACAGTACGGGACATAGACAAATTACGCAACTGGAGGAAGCAGTTCGATGTTTTGCTTGTGCATGGTGGTGACCTAAGGGTAAACCGTGCAGCTTGTGAGACGAAAGAAGTGGACATACTCACGCATCCTTCTTACGGGAGGTATGACTGTGGATTGAATCACATACTGATGAAGCTTGCCGCCAAGAACAACGTGGCCATAGAGCTTAACTTTAGAGAGATACTTATATCGACAAAGAAGACTCGCAACACTGTGCTTGCAAATATGCACGAGATTGTCAAGCTTGCAAAGAAGTACAAGGCTCCAATTATCCTATGCTCTGGCAGCATCAGTCATTGGACATTGCGCGACCCGTTGGTGCTACGCAGTATGGCCATGCAATTAGGGCTCACACTAGGCGAAGCCAAGGATGCTATAACCAAAGTGCCAGAAAATATAATTGCGTACTCGAAAAAGAAAAGGGATAAGAATCAGGTAGCTAATGGTGTGAAAATAGTGAAGTGATTAAATGAAATTAAAAGTCCCATATTTGAAACAGAAAAGGATGACTTGTGTATTGTCTTCCTTACGGCAGGTTTTAGCATATTACGGTCATAAAATTTCATTAAAAGAAATTTTGAAACACGTGAAAATGAACGAGTATGGAACATGGTCTCCTTATATCGGTATATATGCAATGAAATTAGGGTATAACGTAGAAATATTCACCTACGATGTGAGCCTCTTTGACCCGACTTGGTTCAACTTATCCAATAAATCACTTATCAAAAAGTTGAAAATCGCCATTAAAAAAATTAAAGATAAAGATAAAAAATTCGGTGTTAGAGGTTACATAGATTTTCTTCGAGAAGGTGGTAAACTCACGTTTAAAATACCAACAAAGAAGATTTTAATTAAGTTCTTAAAGAAAAAAATACCGCCGATGGCTTTTGTCAATAGTACAGCTTATTATAAAAGAAAAAGAAAGGATTTTAAAGCTGGTAAAAGATCTGAATTTGGAGAAGTTGGTGGTCACTGTATCGTGATTAGCGGCTACAAAAATGGAAAATTCATTGTAACAGATCCGAATTATTTTAAGGGTGGGATTTACGAAGTACCAGAAGATAAACTAATATTCACATGGTCCAATTGGGGTGGAGAATTAGTCGTAGTAAAACCGAGTGATTAAATGCAGACTATAAAGAAAAGGGAGAAGTTGAAAGTACTGCCGCCGACTCTGAGAAAGAGGAAGAGGTATGTAAAATTCAAAGTCATCTCGCAGGAGCCTATAGTTTATGCTGATTTGGAGCATGCGATATGGAATACATTCTTGGATTTCTATGGCGAGCATGGTACTGCCGAGCTTGACCTGTGGCTGGTTAAAAACTTATATAATAAAAGCGAACAAATAGGTATAATCCGATGCAATCATAAGTCTGTTGACGAAACTATTGCTGGGTTGGGTCTGCTAACTCGTTTGGGAGACAATCGCATCGTAGTAAAAATATTAAAGGTCTCGGGGACAATTAAAGGATTAGGGAAAAAATAGAGGTGTAAAAATGGTCGACATAATGCCTCCTGAATATATGGGATATGACAGGACAATCGCAGTTTTCAGTCCAGATGGTCGGTTGTTCCAAGTGGAGTATGCCAAGGAAGCAGTAAAGCGTGGCACTACTTGCTTAGGTATAGTTTTCAATGGTGGTATATTGCTTGCAACTGTAAAGCCTAAGGGCAAGCTCATAGTGCCGACGAGTGCTGAGAAAGTTTTCCAGATTGACGACCATGTAGGAGCGGTAGCATCTGGTCTGCTTGCGGATGCACGCGTACTCGTCAACCAGTCCAGAGTCAGAGCACAGGTGCATAAGATAACATATGAAGAACCTATTGACGCATGGGGACTGGCACGTGTTGTGGGTGACCGTATGCAGCTAAGCACGCTTTATGCTGGTCTAAGACCGTTTGGTGTAGCATTCTTACTGGCAGGTGTTGACCAGTCTGGTGTGCATTTGATTGAAGCTGATCCTTCTGGCATGCTGTACGAATGGCAAGCATATGCCATAGGCAAAGGAGCCGTTGTTGCAAACAAGATATTCAGCCAGAAATGGAAAGCCAATATAGACAAGCGTACAGCCGTGCAGCTTGCAATAGACGTTATGAATAAGACCGAGAAAGGAAAGGATACGGTGCTGGATATAGCAGTTATCGGAAGTGGCAAGAAGTTTAGGAAGCTTAGTGAAGATGAAATTAAGAAGATGAAATAATCGATGCTAATTATTGAATTGAAGTGATATTTTGTCGGTTGATTTAGACAAGGCTGTAATTTGCAGAAAAACGGTTTCTGGAAAAAAGTTTGAGATATTGGTAGATTCTAAGAAAGCCCTTGAGCTCAAGCGTGGCAGTAAAGTGCCGATAAATGATGTGCTTGCATATCCTGCAGTCTATAAAGATGCGAGGAGTACGGATGTTGTGGCTGAAGAGGACTTGCAAAATGCTTTCGGTACTGTGGATGTGTACAAAATAGCTGAACGCATCATTCGTGAGGGCGAACTCCAGCTGACGACAGAACAGCGCAGGGAAATGATAGAGCAGAAGAAGACTCAAATCGCAGAGTTCATCTCTAGCCGTGGCATAAATCCGCAGACGAACGCACCACACCCGACGCAGAGGATACTGGGTGTTATGGAAAAGGTAGGTGTGAACATAGACCCTTTCACGGATGCGGAGCAGCAAATCGATAAAGTTTTAAAGCTTATAAAGCCAATAATACCAATAAAGTTTCAAAAGATAGTGTTACAACTGAAGATACCCCCACAGTATTCGGGCCGTGTTTATTCAGTTCTCAAGGGCGCGGGTACCATAAGCCAAGAAAAATGGCTTAACGACGGTAGCCTGCAATTAAACATAAAAGTGCTCGGAGGTATGCAATCTGAGCTGTTCGATAAGCTGTCCAAGCTGACGCATGGCAGCTTCGAGTCGAAGGTAGTAAGCAAAGAAGACGTATAATGTGATCATTATGGCTGAAGTGAAAGAAGAATCGAAGGATGAAGAAGTCAGAAAGATAGTGCTACCGGGCGATTTCATAGCTGACAAGGCTGGAAAGAAAGTATGGGGTGGTGCTTATTTTGAGGGTGAAAAAGTATACTCGAAAGTTCTTGGTATGCCGAGGATAAAAGAGAATGAAATATCTGTCATACCTCTCTCGGGAAATTACATACCCAGAATAGACAATCGTATAATAGGCGTGATATCAAGCGTAGAAGTATCGGGGTGGATGGTGGACATAAATTCACCATATTCAGCTTTCATGCCTGTAGGCGAGGGTGTGGACGAATTTGTGGATAGGGACAGGACAGACATAAGCAGATTTTTTGACGTAGGCGATGCCATATTTTGCAAAGTATCTAAAGTCACAAAGGATAAGACTGTGCGTGTATCGATGAGAGGCTTGGGTGCACGCAAACTCTACGGTGGGATAATGATTAAGGTGACTCCTAGCAAAGTACCGAGACTGATTGGTCGTGGAGGCAGTATGATAAACCTCATAAAGTCTAGAACAGACTGCGTAATCTACACTGGACAGAATGGTGTAGTGTGGATCCGAGGTGAAAATAAAGCCAAAGCAATAGAGGCTGTACTGATGGTGGAGAAAGAATCGCACATAAACGGTTTGACTGAAAAAATTGAGAAGATGTTGAGCGAAGAGGATGATAAAAAATCTGAGAAGAAAGGTGAAGATGATGGTAAAGACTGATGAGAAACTTATTGTAAAGGGAAAGAGGGCTGATGGGAGGAAGCTATTAGAGTTCAGACCGATAAAGATGGAGACTGATGTTGTTAATCGCGCTGACGGATCTGCTCAAGTAAGCTTTGGCAATACCAGAGCCATAGCTGCTGTATATGGTCCACGCAGACTTTTTCCAAGATTTATGCAAGAATCGGATACAGGCATACTGCGTTGCAGATACAATATGGCACCTTTCTCCGTAGACGAAAGGAAGAGACCGGGAAGAAGTAGGAGAGGTACGGAAATATCTAAAGTTACTAGGCATGCTTTCGAGCCTGCTGTTTTTCTAGAAGATTTTCCAAAAGTCACAATTGACGTATTTATAGAAATCATTCAAGCCGATGGATCGACACGCATAACAGGCATAAATGCAACTTCGGTAGCCATGGCTGTTGCAGGTATACCCATGCGCGACCTTATCACTGCATGCTCTGTAGGTAAAGTGGATGGCGAACTTGTGCTTGACCTTAACGGCATAGAGGATAACAATTCTGATGCAGACGTATCGTTTGCAATGATGCCAAACAAAGGGTTGATTACACTTTTGCAGATGGATGGTAGACTGACAAAGGATGAATTTATGAAACTCATAGAGTTTGCAAAGGAAAATTGCAAGAAGATATATGATATGCAGAGGGAAGTGCTGTTGAAAAAATACGAAAGCGGAAGTGAGAAAAAATGAGGAGTTATGCTCTAGAGCTAATTGAAAAGGGAAGAAGAGTAGACGGTAGGAAGTTCGAAGAATTTAGGGAAATTGAGATTGTGCCGAATTTTATTAATAAAGCTGAAGGATCTGCACTTGTAAGATTTGGGAATACAAAAATCATTGTGGGTGTGAAGATGGTGACTTCCACACCATTCTCAGACACTCCTGAGGAAGGTATGCTTATGGTATCGGCAGAGTTCACGCCGTTGGCTTCACCTGACTTCGAGTCCGGTCCGCCTGGCGAAGACGCAGTAGAGCTTGCACGTATCGTAGATAGGGGCATACGCGAATCGGAAATGATAGATTTGAAGAAACTTTGCATAACACCAAAGGAGAAAGTTTGGGGAGTCTCAGTGGACATACATATAATCAATAATGATGGCAACTTGGTAGACTGTGCAGCTCTTGCCTCTGTAGTCGCACTGTTGACAACTAAGCTGCCTAAAATCGAAGACGATAAAATCGTGCTTACTGAATTTCAAGGCCCTTTGCCACTCTCGCAGAAACCAGTAACAATAACTGTTTGTAAAATCGGCGATAAATTCCTGCTAGACCCTAATATGCAAGAGGAAGAAGTTGTTGACACAAAGATTAGCATTGGTGTGCGCGATGATGGAAAAATATGTGCTATACAGAAGCAAGGTTCAAGTGGGCTAACGATTAAAGAAGTGGAGACAATTATAGATATGGCATTGAAGAAGAGTAAAGAAATGAGAAAATTGATAAAGGTTTAGATGAATATGGGTAAGAAGACTATAAGCAAAAAGATAAAGCTTGCAAAAATAAAGAAAGTCCGCCTCGCGCCCAGATGGGCTGACATAAAGAAGTTCGGCCTAAAGCGGGCTAGAACTAGAAGGATAAATGTGACAAAAAAGAGATGGAGAAGGTCAACGGTAAAGGTTTGAATATTTCTAAGATTTCTTGCTTTATCCTATTCCATGCATCCCTGGCCTGATTTGCACTCGCCTGATACTGGATAATTAGTTTGGCACTTTGCAATTACTCTCACTAAATACAGGGAAGTGCCTAGTAAGTCACCTGTCTTTTCAACAGTGTTCCTATCGTCTATGTTAATATTAAAGACATTTGAATCGCCTGGTCTGAACGGATTCGTTTTGTTGAAGTTTGTCACATTGACAGGTGTTGCTGTAAAGGAATTTCTAATGTTATCTATAAGCGTGATATTGAAATAATACAAATCTTCTGTACCATAGGAATATACAACAGTGACGTTAAATGAATCGCCACCCGATGTTGTGTTGAATTTTGAAGTCACTTCATCTATGGTGATTATACTGCGTGCACACAGCACCTGTTTCTCAGCAGCTGAGCCCGTAGTCTCTGTTTGTGTGCTGGTTAGAGTTGTAATCCATAAGCCGACTATGCCAGCAACAGCTACTGTGAAAGCAATCAGCAGGACAGTTGCGATCATTGGGCTGATGCCATTTTCACCGATTTTAATCATTACCATCTTAATAGAGTTTCTCTTACCATGGCTTAAGTATTTTGAAAAAAAAATAGAGAAAAACGTAGAAAAGTTCTTTCAACTGCTTTACAGGTTGCTGCTAGTATTTATTCATGCAAGACTGTCCAGATTTGCACTCGCCTGATACTGGATAAGTATCTTGGCATGTTGCAATTACCCTTACGGATTGTAATGATCCTGAAGAGCTCAAAGTACTCAAATCTGTAATAGCAAATGTATCTGAATCTCCTGGAGTTAGCGTCGTACCAGAAGAAGGAGCTACAGTTTTGTTCTCAGAGTTTCTTGCATCATCCACAAAGAAGAAATTGAAGTTGCTAAGGCTTTCTGTACCATATGTGTATGAAACAGTGACATTTGCATTTCGTGGACCTTCATAATATACTTCTGTGATCTCTAAAACGCTGCGTGCACACAGCACCTGTTTCTCAGCAGCTGAGCCCGTAGTAGTAGTCTGAGTTGATGTTAGAGTAGTCAGCCATATGCTGAGAATACCACCAACTGCTACTGTAAAAGCAATCAGCAGGACGATTGCAATCATTGGACTGATACCTTTCCTTCCAATCATAGCTATCTTTATAAAGTTTGTGCTATTGTATTTAAGTATTTTACTCAAAAGAGAGAAAAGACGATATAATTTTTTTTAAGCCATACAAGATTGGCCTGATTTGCACTCGCCTGATACTGGATAATTAGTTTGGCAGAGTGCCCGAACTCTTACTGACTGTAATGAAGTACCTGTTAGACTATCTGCCCCAGTCTCACCTGACTGTGCATCTGTTAGGTTTAAGCTCCATACTGTCATCATCCCAGGGCTGAATTGCTCTCCTGCACTATTGTTATATTGAACGACTATTTCGGATAGTCTGGTTTGATTTAACGTAAAGGAATTTCTAGCGTTATCTATAAAAGTCAAAGTGAAATTGTAGAGATTCTCATCTCCATATTTGTATACAACTGTAACGTTGACAAGATTATCACTACCTATTACAGAATGAGTCACTTCCTCAATTGATAGGACGCTGCGTGCACATAGTATCTGCTTCTCAGCTGCCGATCCCGTAGTAGTAGTCTGAGTTGATGTTAGAGTAGTCAGCCATAAGCTGAGAATGCCACCCACCGCCACTGTAAAAGCAATCAGCAGGACGATTGCAATCATTGGACTGATACCTTTCTTTCCAATCATAGCTATCTTTATAAAGTTTGTGCTATTGTATTTAAATAACTTTTTTAGAAAAGAAGAAAATAAATATTTAATTAAATAATGAGCTGTATTTAGCAAAAAAAAATGTGGGAAAAGAGAAAGTCTACATCCATTTTTTAACGTTTCAGACTTCCTTAATCTACACTTTATTCATACAACCTTGCCCTGATTTGCAGGTCGATGATACTGGGTATGTGCTTTGACATTTTGCCACTAGTCTAACTTCCTGCAGACTTCCTGACATTCCTGTTAGGACTATTGATGTTGTATTAGAGTCCCCCGGACCCATTGTCATAAGTGTTGCAAATGACCTATTGTATGTGTTTCTGCTTTCATCTATGAAGAAGAAGTTAAGATCCGACAAAGCTTCTGTTCCATATGTATATCTGTATGTGATATTTGCTGCATCTCCTGCATCATTATAACGCACTTCATCTATTGTCAACACGCTGCGTGCACATAGTATCTGCTTCTCAGCTGCCGATCCCGTAGTAGTAGTCTGAGTTGATGTTAGAGTAGTCAGCCATAAGCTGAGAATGCCACCCACCGCCACTGTAAAAGCAATCAGCAGGACGATTGCAATCATTGGACTGATACCTTTCTTTCCAATCATAGCTATCTTTATAAAGTTTGTGCTACTATATTTAAGTAGTTTTCTCATAATTAAAACATATGGCAGATGAAAAAACAAAGAAGGCCGCAGAGAAAAAAGAAGCAAAGACCAAGGCTGCAACTGGTGAAGAAAGAGTCATAACCATAAATCTGAGAGAGATTCTGACGAGAAAGCCTCATTGGAGAAGGACTAAAGACGCTGCAAACATTCTACGTAGACTTTTAGAGAAAAAAACTCGAGCAGATAAGATAGTAATCGGCAAAGGATTGAATGAAAAGTTGTGGTCTAGAGGTATACAAAAACCGGCTACAAAACTGCGTGTCAAAGTAATTAAAGAAGGTGACATTATTAGGGCAGAATTGATGGAATAAATGAGTAGAAGGTAATGCGATGCGCATAATTCAACTTAATTTCTACGGTGACCATAACATAGGATTGTTTGGACGGTCGTCAGAAAAGCTATGCATTCTTGGTAATGTGATTTCTGAAAAAGATATGAAAAGGGTAGAGGATACACTTGATGTTAAAGTTGTCAAAACCACTATAGTTCGTACTGATTTGGTTGGAATGTTTTGCTGCATTAATTCGAATGGCATAGTCATACCGTCGATTGCAAGAAAGGAAGAAGTCGACAGTTTAAGATTGCTCGGTCTGGATGTCTTGGTGCTTGAATCGAAATTTACAGCAGTGGGCAACTTGGTGCTATGCAATGACAAAGGTGCAGTAATAGGAAAGCCGCTTGAAAAATACAAAGATGAGATAGAGCGTTGTTTGGGTGTAGACGCCATATGTACAACCATAGCAGGCATGAGCACAGTAGGATCTTGTGGTCTTGCAACAAATAACGGCTGCCTGTTGCATAGGGATGCTAAAGATGAGGAACTCAAAGCTGTAGAAAATGCTTTGGATGTGAAAGTTGGAATAGGGACTGCGAACTTTGGCTCGCCTTTTGTTGGCTCGTGTGCTATAGCAAATAGCTCGGCCGTAGCTGTTGGAGAGAGTACGACTGGACCGGAAATGAATAGATTTATGGAAGCCTTAAAGTTGTTCTAGCTGGATTTTGACTGTTGTGGAGCCTTTTCTTCTTTAGTTAGAAACTCTGTGTAGTGACAACGGCCGCAATAGTATCTGCTTTTGTGCTTTGCCATAAATGTGCCCTCTCCACATCTCGGACAAAGCTTCCTAGTCCTCTCTACTTTGCCTTCAGAAACTTTGAAAAGATTACTTACTTTCACTGGCTTGTGTTTCAATTTTTTCACTTTCCTCTTTCTTTTCTTCAACTTTTGGTTTTTCGTCTAAAATCTTAACTTTTGCCGTGGATTCGTTGAGACCGTGCATAGTGAAGATGTAATCTACTACGACTTGCGAGTCATCGACTTTGTACTTCTTTGCAAGCTCTTTCACTAGTTCTGCTTTCGAGGGGGTTGATGCACCTGTATGCTTGATTTTTATCGTCAAATCCTTCCTATGGAAAAACACATTTTTTTTCTCTTCTACAATATCGAACTGCATACAACCACTTCAAATCAAAATTTACTAAAATCATCCCACATAGAGTGCATATTTACCGGGTTCTTCTATTTTGAGTATCTTTGCTATCTCACTCTCCGGATCTATAATAATTACCATACCTTTCCAGCTCGTTGAAAGGTTCGTGGATTTGCATGATGGGCACTGTTTCTCAGTCGTAAATTTTCTACAGTTGCGGCATGCCTGAGTTCTCCTTCCCATTTTTATCACTTCTTTTTCTTCTCCTTAGTCTTTTTCTTTTCTTTTTTCATTCCTTTCTTTTTCTTATCTTCCTCTATCCATGCTATGTTGCCTAGGCCGCTCTGTCGCATAGTCAATCCGATCTTGTTGTCTTTGCCAAAGCTAGCAGATATTATTCGAGCCCGTACTAGATCGCCTTCTTTCAGCGTACGCTTGCTCTCCCTGCCCAAGAACAGAGAGTTCTTGTTGTCAAAGCTCACAAAATCATCCATTAGTTGTGATATATGTATGAGACCGTCCAAAGGTCCTATGCGTACGAAAGAGCCAAACTCCGTATTGTCTATGACTTCGCCATTCACAAGTCCTTGGAGTTCAGGCTTGAATGTCAGCAGCTTGAATACAGTGTTATAATATACGCCAGGATCATTCGGAAGTATTTTTCCCTCTTCCACCTTGTCTACTCCTCCCACAGAGACTATCATACCTATGCGTGGATTTAACACGCCTTCGAACTGATCAGCTATCGCTGCTTTGACAGCATCTTCAACCTTCATATTCAGTTTCTCGGGCGGCACACGTATGCGCTCTCTCACTGTGACTATTCTATACATAAAAACACACCTTTACTATTTTTTGAACTTCTTTTTGTAATTTTCAACCGCTTCTTTTATTGAATCCTTTGCCTTCTGTGCAGTCTCCCAGTTTTTCACCTTTACCCATTTTTTCGGTTCTAACCTTTTATAGGTCTCGAAGAATTCTTTTATCTCTTTTTTCATATGTTCTGGTATATCGTTTACATCTTTCATATTTGCGAATCTAGGGTCATCCACGGGCACCGCTATGACTTTATCGTCCACTCCTTTTTCATCCTCCATCATAAGCAGAGCTACTGGTCTGGCTACAACTACACAGCCTGGAAAAGTCTGATAAGTCGTAAGCAATGCAACATCCAATGGATCATCATCACCGTGCCATGTCTGCGGTACGAACCCGTAATCAAATGGCCAAAAGACGGCGGAGTGGAACACTCTGTCAAGCTTAAACGCTCCCTCGTCCTTATCGTACTCTATTTTGTTGGACGAACCTCTGCAATTCTCCACAACTACGTTAATCTCATCTGGTTTTCCAAAGCTTATATCATGCAGTAAATTCATTCCCATACCTCCGACTCAACCTATTTCTAAATGTTTTCTCGCCCTTAAATAAATTGTTTTTACTCCCAAGGCTTTTAACCTTTTCCTAAGCTCCGCATCATTGGTTGCGACTGCAATTTTGCTTTTTTTGTCTTGCATACTTTCAGCAAGGGATACGATCATGTTGTCAGCTCCCCTGACGCTTGCATGGTTCTTGATAATTTTCAGATCCCGTAGCTTGGCTAGCTTAATCGCTGCTTTTGCATTTTTACTTTTCATTTTCTTTAGCTCCTTCTCTACAGCTTCAGGTATAAGAAGTTTATACCTACTAGGTAATAATTCCCCTATAGAGCCTAAATCCACTTTAAATCTCACAATGTCGACCAGAAAGTTTGTGTCTAAAATTACTTTATGTACCCTGCTTGATTTAGCCATAATAAATCATATGTTTTAACTAATATTCAGTTTTATGCTAATCGCAGAAAGGGTATTAAAATTTATTTATATACCCGTTCACATAATTAGAAATAAGGTGAATATTAAAATGAAAGGTGTATCAGCAGTAATAGCGACTATTCTGATGCTGATGATTACTATTGCAATTGCAGGAATGGCTTATATGTACATTTCAGGGATATTTACAACGAGGACTCAGGGCATAGAGATAGCAGATTACTATTGTACTGCCGGAACGGTAACGCTTAGAATAAGGAATATAGGAACAGTGGCCATATCTACAGGTGGTATATCTTGGGTCCAAACAGCACCTAGTGTTGATACTACTACCAGTGGTACAGCTCCATCATCTGGGACAATAGAGCCAGGTCAAATATCAGATCTCACAGATGTCTGTGACGGATCAGGTGGTAGAAGTTGTGTATATCGATTGACACCCCCAACTGGGAATAGCATAGTTGCAAACGTATACTGCACATAAGCTACAAAGTAGTTCCGTAACCAATAAGTCGCCAGCGACCAGATAGTTGTCTAGAGATGACTATTCTTTCTTTTTCTTCTACACATATCGGTATCTTTAGCTTTAGTGTAAGCATGCCTTTTTTCTGTTCAGTTACAATTCCTATCGATCGCGCAGTACCAGCATTAATCATCAAGCTCTCACCGACTCGTATGGGCTCTACTCTTCCCATCTCTTTAGAGCCTACAACCCGGTCTAACAGTTTTATCTCTATTCTCACTTCATCCTTAGCTTCAGGTAGCTTGCCTGGCAGTCCCACTACATTGCCTACAATCGAGTCGGCTTTTGTAAGTGCTGGATCTAAAGTGGTCATCACACCCAGCAATCCTCTTGGACCAGCCTCTTCCAGATTTATGCCTGCTTTTTGCAGTCCAATGACTTTTGTAGTCAACGGCCTGTAAGCATCTTTGATTTTTACGCCTGGCTTTATCTCTATCTCGTCTCCAACCTTTATTTTGCCCGTAACTATGCTACCACCCACCACACCGCCCACAATCTTGCTAGGTGTGGTACCTGGCTTGTTTATGTCAAAGCTCCTTGCCACTAGCATCCTGAATTCTCCTTCCTGTGATGTAGAATTAGGTATCATTTTCTCTATTGCTTCTAGCACTACGTCTATGTTTATCTTCTGCTGTGCAGATATGGGGATGATGGGTGAGTTTTCCAATTTTGTGCCTTTGATAAATTTCTTTATTTCTTTGTAACTCTCCTTAGCTCGCTTCTCATCTACCAAGTCTATCTTGTTTTGCACAATTATTATGTTCTCTATGCCAACAGCTTCAAGTGCAGTCAAATGTTCGCGTGTCTGTGGCTGTGGGCAGCGTTCATTGGCAGCGATAATTAATATAGCTCCGTCCATTAGTGCCGCGCCTGTAAGGACAGTAGCCATCAGCGTCTCATGTCCAGGCGCATCTACAAAGCTTACCGTATTTTGCAATTCAGAATCAGAAAAGCAATACGGGCACTTAGCATCAGGTCCTTCGTATGTGAAATACCGGCTGCATTTCTTACACCTGTAAATTCTAGCATCTGCATAGCCTAAGCGTATTGTAATGCCGCGTTTGAGTTCTTCAGAATGAGTAAGCGTAAGTTTGCCTGTAAGAGCTTCTGTGAGCGTAGTCTTTCCGTGCGCAACATGTCCAACCATCCCTATATTTGCGCTAGGTATCAGTTTAGGATCAGTTTTACTCTTTACCTTCTCCACCCCCAGTTGTTTCTGGTTTTGCATCTTTCTTCTCCGGTTCTGGCTCTACCGGTTTTTCTTCAGCTTTTTTCTCTTCTACTGGTTTCTGCTCCTTTGGTTTTTCTTCTGTTTTTGGCTTCTCTTCTTTTTTAGGTTCCTCTTTCTTCACTTCTTCCTTCTTTTCCTCTGCTTTCTTCTCCGGCTTAGCCTCTGGCTTTTTAGTTTCTTCCTTCTTTTCAGGTTTTGCTTCTTCTTTCTTCACTTCACCTTCTTTCACCTTCTTCGGTAACAATTTCTCTAATGGTTCTGTACCAGCTTTTACAACTTTCACATTAAGCTGTATTATATCTGAAGAAACTGTATTGCCTCGGACCATCTTGCGTCTGCGCTGACCTTTCTGGGGCGGGTGAAAACCAGGTCTACTAGATAAGAGTAACTTTTTCTTTCCCTGACCTTTCAAATTAGGATGCATTGGAAAGCCGTCTATATCTGTCCCGCCTCTGATTTCCAGTGTATATCCTGCGAGTCCTATTGTATTTCCATCGAAGTCTTCCCCCATCTTCTTTCCAATCAGCATTGGCACTTTCTCTTGGTCTACTTCAATCTGGTAAGACTTCCTTGTCTTAGGCTCGCTCACTACAATTTTGAATATCGGCATCTTTGTATCACCATCTTTATTAGTCTAATTATATTAACAAGTCTTTTTATATTAACACCTTTATAGTGATGCTGTGCTAGTTCTGGTCTTGATAAAAGATTTATAAACGATTAAATCGAATAAAGTAACTGTGATGTGATGCCGTACCAATGGATTACACTTTAGTGAATACTGACTTTTCCTTAGCATTATTTCTATTAAACCCTAAAAACAAATTATTAGTTAGTGTGGTGAATAGCTATGGAAACTGAACAAGAAAACGTATTAGACCCGTTTGGAAGCAGTACTATATACGATTATTCTAAGCTTTTCAAGCAGGTTGGAATAAAGCCGATAACAAAAGATATACTGGATAAAATAAAGAACCCGAGCAGATTTCTGCGGCGTGGGATAGACTTCGGCCACATAGATTTTGACAAATTCGTTGACGCGCGTGAGAAGGGTGAAGATATAGCTATAATGACAGGTATAAAACCGACTAATAATTTTCATCTGGGCAGCAAAATGACTGCAGAGAAGATAATCTATTTCCAGAAAGAGTTCAAAGCTAAAGTGTTCTATGCGATTGCTGACTTGGAAGGCATGGTAGACAACGGTCTGCCTCTAGACAAGCAGTTGGAGATTGCAATAGACAACATAGCAGACTTGCTTGCCCTTGGACTCGATCCAAAAAATGCTTACATATATAGACAGTCTCAAGAGCGGAGAGTGATGAATTTAGCCTATCTTTTCAGCCGAAGGGTGACATTCAACCATCTGCGCAACCTATACGGCAAAAGGCAGCCCGGACTCTATTTTGCGGCACTCACGCAATGCGGTGACATACTCATGCCACAGCTGCCTGAGTTTGGCGGACCTAAACGCGTGCTCGTGCCCATAGGCGCAGACCAAGCACCGCATATTTTCCTGACGCGTGACATAAGTGCGAAGATGAAAGATCGATTCAACTTTCTCCCATCATGCGCTATATTTCACAAGTTCTTCCGCTCGCTCAAAGGCGAGTCAAAGATGAGCAAGCGTGACCCCGTGTCTATGCTCACTCTCAATGACAGTCCTGAGATTGTGAGAAAGAAGGTTATGACTGCCCTCACAGGTGGGCAGAAGACTGTTGAACTGCAGCGCAAGCTGGGTGGTGATCCAGATAAGTCAGTTGTATACGAACTCTATTATTATCATTTTGTTGATGATGACAAAAAGGTGCAAAAAGTGCGTGAAGACTACAAAGCTGGCAAATTGCTTGATGGGGAGATGAAAGAGGAAATCATAGATATAATAAACAAATTCTTGAAAAGCCATCAGGCGAAAAAGAAGAAGATGCTTCCAAAGGCAAGGAAGATACTTGAGAAGAATATTTAAGATTTTAAATTAGAAACGACTAATTCTTATTAACTGGTTATTATGCAGAAGTTCGTACTTACTGAAGAGGGTAGAAAATATCTAGAAAATGGACTACCTGAGAAAGTTCTCGTAGAAGCCTTGCGTAGTGGGTCGTTGAGATTTGACGAGGCGAAGCAGAAGATAGATAATTTTAGCATTGCACTTCAATGGGCAAAGAAAAAGGGCTTGATTGAAGTGGAAGGAGATGAGCTGCGTCTTTCAGGTGAACCTGCTACAATGCCAGAAGAGGAGGCGTTGAAAAAGGTTGATAATGATGGAGATGTAGATACAAGAATTCTTGAAATCCTCATACAGAGAAAACTTGTGAAAAAAGTTGTCAGTGGTGAAGTAGACAAGCTCGTGGGTAAGGAAGTTACAAACCTCACTCCACAACTGCTGAAGACGGGACTGTGGAGGAAAGTGAAATTCAAACCCTTTAACGTAGAGGCTGTAGGGAAGAATATCTATCCAGGCAAACGCCAGCCTTACAACCAGTTCCTCATGCAAGTAAGGCAAAAACTCGTGGAGCTTGGGTTCAAAGAAATGACCGGGCCGACTGTAGAGACTGAGTTCTGGAACTTTGATGCACTCTTCCAGCCGCAAAACCATCCGGCAAGGGACTGGACACAGACATACAATCTAAAATATCCAAAATATGGAAAGTTGCCTAGTAATAAAATTGTTTCAAATGTAAAAGCATCGCATGAAAATGGTTGGACCACTGGAAGTAGTGGCTGGGGTTATAAATGGGATGCAAAGAAAGCCTCTAGACTAATGCCCCGCGCACATGACACAGCCATATCGCCACGTTATCTTTCAAAAGGTGTGGAAATTCCAGGAAAGTATTTCAACATCGTCCGATGCTATAGGCCGGATGTAATAGATGTGACACATGGTGTCGAATTCAACCAGACAGGTGGATTTGTCATAGCTGAAGATTTAACATTTAAACATCTGTTGGGGCTTCTGAAGCAGTTTGCCTATGAAATTGCAGGTGCAAAGAAGGTGAAATTCTATTCAGATTATTATCCATTCACCGAACCCAGCTGCCAGATTTCAATCAAGCATCCTGAACTGGGTTGGATAGAAGCTGCGGGTGCAGGTATGTTCAGGACAGAGCTTACCGAGCCGTTGGGGATAAGGGAACCTGTAATCGCTTGGGGATTTGGTATAGACAGGTTGGCTATGCATGCTCTCAACATAACTGACATTAGATATTTATTCAGCAGGAATTTGAAGTGGTTACGACAACAGAGGATGGTAAGATAAGGTGAATAAATGCCAACAATAGAAGTCTCACAAAAGGATCTGTGCAAACTAATCGGAAAGAAGCTGACAATAAAAGAATTGGAAGACTTGGTTATCTATGCAAAGTCTGAAGTAGATGCTGTAGATGGGGACTCGATTAAACTCGACGTAAAAGACAGCAACAGGCCGGACCTCTGGAGTGCGGAAGGAATTGCAAGGGAGATAAGTGGAAGGATAAAAAAAGCCAGCGTGAAGAAATACAAAGTTGGTAAGTCAAAAGTTGTAGTGAAGGTCAGTAAGAAAGTCTCCAAAGTCCGACCGCTGACAGTATGTGCAGTTGTAAAGGGCTTGAGAATTAATGACGATGTATTATCGCAAATGGTGCAGCTGCAAGAAAAGACAGCCGTAACTTTTGGGAGAAATAGGGAAGAAGTTGCAATAGGCATTTATGACTTACGCAAAATAAAGCTGCCGATAAAATATACAACAGTCAAGCCAGACGGCATAAAGTTTGTGCCATTAGAATTTACAAAAGAGATGACGCCTAAGGAAATCTTAAAGCAGCATCCGAAGGGGAAAGAATTCGGCAATTTGCTCAAAGGATGCAAAGAGTATCCGATATTCATCGACTCTGCTGGCAATGTGCTTTCAATGCCGCCGATAATCAATTCTGACTATACAGGTAAGGTGACAAAGAAGACTAAAGATGTCTTCATAGAATGTACTGGATTCAACTTCAAATTCCTCATACCAGCCCTAAATGTCATTGTTGCGGCTCTAGCAGACCGGGGAGGAAAAATACGTAGCGTGAGAGTTGTATACCCGAGCAGAAGAATGACCACTCCGGATTTGACACCAAAGAAGGCATTTGTCGATGTAGATTATGCAAATAGAATTTCTGGATTGGATTTGACTGTAAGCCAAATACGTAAGCTGCTAGAGCAGGCTAGATACAAGACAAAGTCGGCAAAGCGCGGCAAGAGAATTGAAGTACTCTATCCGGCATATAGACAAGACATACTGCATCAAAGGGATGTGGTAGAAGATATAATAGTCTCTTACGGCTACAACAAAATTGAACCTATAGTACCAGAGCTTGCAACTGTGGGGAGTGTAAGTCAAAAGGAAGTCTTTTCAAACAGAATCGCAGAGCTTATGGTAGGTCTAGGGATGCAGGAAGTACTCTCTTACACTTTGACAAATAAAGCAAACCTATTTGAGAGGATGAATCTGAAAGCGACGACTATAGCCGAGATTGAGAATCCTGTCTCATTGAATTGGTGCGTATTTCGCAACTGGATGCTGCCGAGTTTGATGGAATTCCTCTCAAGCAACCAGCATGTAGAATATCCGCAGAGGGTGTTTGAAGTTGGAGATGTTGTAATACTCGACAAGACCAAAGAGACGAGGGCGAGAGACGTGAGAAAGCTCGCATGTGCAATCGCAAACCCAAAGGCAAGCTACGAGGAGATATCCTCCATGGTTGATGCATTATTAGCGAATCTTGGAGTAGACTACAAACTGAAAGCTACTGAGCATAGGAGCTTCATCCCGGGAAGGGTTGCAGAGATTATAGTAAACAAAGAATCAATCGGTATAGTGGGTGAGCTGTCGCCTGCTGTGCTAAATAATTGGCAGTTGGAAATGCCCGTGGCAGCGATGGAAATGAGCTTGGAAGAATTTTAGAATTATGGTTCTATCTATTCATCCAATTCGCAAGTCTACCAAAGAATGACATCCTTAACGGCCTTCTATAATCGAACTTTTGGCCAGTGAGCCTGTGTGCCAATCTTCTGATTTCAACCGCAGCAGGTGAATGCATGTCGTATTCAACTACAGGCCGCTTCATTGCAATGCATTTTGCAATATTCTCATCTTCAGGTATCTCTGCCATAATCGGTGCTTCGATCATACTTTCTATTTTTTCATTGGAAAGCTCGTACCTTCCTTTGCCCCGTCGGTTGACAACAACGCCCACTATTTCCTTGCCTAGCTTTCTTGCAAGCTCTGCCGTTTTCAATGCGTCAACCACACTGGGTATTGTCGGATTTACTATAATAATCACTTCATCCACGGCTGCAATTGCACTCACTGTCTCTCTGCCTAGGCCTGCCGAGGAATCTAGGATTATAAAATCTGCCTTTCCCAACAGGTTCATTGTAACTTCCGATAGCTTACTGGGATCGGTACCTGTTAGGTCATCTATTGACATGCTAGCTGGGATGATTCTAAAGCCATAAGGATGCGTATAGACTGTCTTGTCAATATCAACCTCCCCTCTTAGCACGTCATGCAGAGTATGCGTAGTGAGATGCATGCCTGTATGCAGTCCTAGGTTGGGTGTAGTTAAGTTTGCATCTATTGCTATTACATCTTCTCCAAGCTCGGCGAGTGCGTAGGATAGATTTGAAGTTAAAGTTGTCTTTCCCACACCACCTTTGCCCGAGACTATAAGAATTATTCTTGTCATCGTAATCTACATTAGAATAGTGATTTCTGGGGTTTAATTATTTATGCCCCCGGAGGGATTTGAACCCTCAACCAACGGATTAGAAGTCCGCTGCTCTATCCAAGTTGAGCTACGGAGGCTTATGCAATACAATAATTATTCTCTATATAAATTTATGTGATTTAGAAAATTTACGCTTTAGAAATAATCCTCTGGCGGCCTACGCGCTTCGGCTTTATCTTCACAAGCTTAATTTCTGCAAGATGGTTGACATAATCTCTGAACGCACGATCGCTTATCGGGTTGCTGACTTGTTTTTTATATTCTCTATAGAGCTCTCCGGACTTCCATTCTTTGCTGCCCAGAATCTTCAATATCTGCCTCTCCGTTTCCGTTACCCTCTCTTTAAGCAGCTGTGGCTTGGCTGGCTTCACTCTGCGCAATATCTTCTTCACATGTTCTACTCTCACTTTCCTTGCATTATCCTTCTCTGCTTCTCTACCTGCCTTCAACAGACACTGCATCCCTACACGCACGTCTCCACCTTTTTGCACGGCTTCATTGGCGCAAAGCATAACTGCAACTATATCTATAGAATGAAAGGCATCCTTTGCACGATTCTGCAAGATATCTTTCATCTCAGCTATGGTGTATGCTTGGAATTCTATGTCTGTCGTTGCTAGACTGCTTCTGATTCTAGGTTCGGCCGTCGCAAAAACTCCTGGATTGTTGGAGATAAAAATTATGCCGACTGAGCTTTGCACATATTGGTTAATGCGCAGAAGGTCGTACATCGCTTCCATCTGCAACTGGTCTACTTCATCCAAGCACATCACTATGCTTTTCTTGGATTTCTTTAACGCTTCTATGAACCTATTCATCACTTCATCCTTTCCCCAGCCATGCCGCTGCACGAAGAATCCCATCTGATTGGCCATTTCCGAGAAGACAGCAGTGGCTGACTTGAAATCCCAGCAGTTGATATATATGCAACGTACACGGTCGCTGTATTCCTCAAATTCATGGAATACATGCTTAGTGACGGCAGTCTTACCTATCCCCGGCGGACCATGCAAGAATGTGTTCTGTGGCTTCCTCCCGCGCGAAGCTGGCATTATGTTGCGTGCAAGCTGCTGGACTTCTCCCTCTCTATGTGGCAATTCTGCTGGCATATATTCCGTGCTGAGAACTTCTTCACGCTTGAATATTGCCGACTCTATCTCCGAGAAAATACTCATAATTATAATGTGTCCTTCAATTTTTTAATTACTTCTATTTTTCCAATATCTACTATATAGGGGCCAAGTCTGGGTCCTTTGTTGGAGTTTAGAAGTATTTGATAGAGCACTTTGAAAAACTTTTTGGGCTTAATCTCATTCGCCTTTGCCATGTTGAATATCTTCGTCTGCAACTTTTCACCATCTCTTTCTTTTTTTATAATTTCTATCAAATCTTTTATTGCAGTCTTTTCCCCAGCTGTTAACTTCACTTCTATCCTCTCTTGTTTTAGGAAGTCTTCATTCCAATTCTTTGCATATCCCAGCCGCTTAGCTATCTCTTTCTTTGATTTAGCATCGACTTTGTAGTTGAATTCTTTCAATTTTTCCACTGCAAACTTTGACTGGTTCTTCTCGGGCAGTATCTTTGCAATCTCCACCATTATGTTGTATGGTACATGGATTCCTTTCACTGGCGGCTTGAGGAGATGGATGAATTCAAAGAGTCTCTTGGCATTAAATCTGTCTCTTGGATTCTTAACGTCTACGGCATTGGAATAAATGTCTTCAAGCTTGTCCACTTCATCCATATATCTCGGGATGTCTGTAACGTCAATCTCTCTAGTGCCTTCTGCACGTTTGAGCATAAGGAGAAGTAAACTTGTGGATGTTGCATAATTAAACCATACTTGAGGCGATAGCACGTTGCCAATCGATTTGGATATCTTCTTTCCACCTTTTTCCAAAAACATCTCATATACAAAATGCAGTGGCGGTTCCCATCCTATAATTTGTCTACATACTTCATCATTCACCCTTACTGAATCACGTATGTCTTTGCCATGTGCTTCAAAAACGATTTTCAGTACATGCCAGCGCGCAGCAAACTCGCATTTCCAACTGAGCTTGCCCGTGCCCTTGAAATATTTTGCTTCGCCTTTATGACCGCATCCCCTTATCACAATCTTTTTACCCGTGTTCAGATTCTTGCCTGTGAATTGCTGGTCGCATATGTAGAGCACTTTATGCTCCTTGGGCAACAGCTCGTATGCGCGCGTAGTGTATATCCTTCCGCAGTGCTCGCAGACTGGAAAGTAGGGAAGCATAGTAACAAACTTCTTCTGCCCAATCAATTTTTGAGAAATTTTACCTACTAAAGCAGCGCCTAAAAGAATTTTTTCTATTTCTTTATCAAGCATGCCTTTCTTGTAATTCTCTGCTGCAGACTGGAAAGTATAGTCTATGCCTGCGGCTTCAATCGCCTCTCTCAACAGCGCACCCATGTGCTCACCGTAGCTGCCATGGCACTCAAATGGATCAGGTATGTCTGTGACTGGCTTTGCCAAGTGTTCCTCAAGCCAATTTGGCATTTGCAAAGGCACCTTCCGCAATCCATCCCTGTCATCCGAGTAAGCAATATATTCTGACTTAAAGCCAGCATCACGTAGAGCAAGCGTCACCCCGTACTGACGGGCAGCATCACCAAAGCTGCCTATGTGCGGTATGCCACTTGCACCCAATCCTGACTCAGTTCTAAAGACCTTTATGCCGCGCTCGAGCTTCTTCTCTCTTTCAACTATTTTCCTTGCCAGTTTGTCAAGCCAGAATTCAAAATTTTTCTTCTCCATAATAATCAATGCTCTTTTCTAAATTTTATAGTTAAGAATAATGGAAGGGATTGACTGCTCTATTCCCTCATTTCTTCCAGGCAACTAATACAGGCACGACCAGCAGTGATATATATCCAAGCAGTATATCCCATGATGTAAAGTAATACCAAGCCATGTCACTGGCAAACCCGTACACCATCACTGGTATTTCTATTGCGAGGAATACGAGCACCAGTATTATACCCACGCCTAATCCCTCTTGCAGTGGCTTCTTTACTTTCATGCCTTTGAAGTAATATTTCTTCATTACCACTGCAGTCAATATCACCAATACCAGAAATGATATTGTACCGAAGATGGTTTGGTCTGTCACTGTAAACAGTAGAGCGGATGCTGCTAGGAATAGCAATGCGTAGATTATCACTCCGGATATTACAGCCTTTTTAATATTCACGCGTTTTAGACACATAATAATTTTTGAGATTTCTGAGGATAAAAAGAATGGGCCATGCCGGATTTGAACCGGCGACCACTAGTTTTTACGCCAGTGCTGAACGCTCAGCTGCCTTATAAGACTTGCGTCAGAGCTTAGTCTGCTAGCGCTCTAACCAAACTGAGCTAATGGCCCGCATTCTCTATTAATTATTTCTCCTTTAAAAACTTTTTAATCGTTGGCCTCTTGCGAAGAAATTCGTTAGCTTTCTTCAGTACTTGCTTAGAGTTGTTGAATGTCAACTGCTCAAATGCTTGCTCGAACGGCATCCACTTGAATTCTACATGCTCTTCTGAAATTTTTACGTCTCTCTTTTTCGATTCTGCTAGGAAATATGTAGCACGCTTGAATCTGCGAATGCCTTGCCAGAAATAGAACCACTGCACCGCCTCTTTAAAGTCTGGCAGGAATTTGATGTCGCTCTTTGTCAGGCCCGTCTCTTCTTTTATCTCACGCTCTGCTGCATCAATCGAACCTTCTCCCTGCTCTAGATTGCCACGGGGAAAGTCCCAATAGTCTCCCTTGAAATGATAGTGCAGAAGCAGGTATTGGAGTTTGCTATCTCCCCTGTAGAAAATGACTGCGCCTGCGCTGAATTCTCTCTTGAATCTTGGATCTCTTCCGACCATATACCCACATACACATTTATAAGTCTACTCATCAGCAATAATCATTAGTGATGTAAATGTTCAATAAACAGTTTTTAGTGAAGAAAGTAGTTAACTCTTTGCTTAAGCGGGACTATGAAGTCCTGCTCAGCCATGGATGCTTTGACATTGCTGCTAAGCGCGCTGATAGAAAGCAAAAGCAGCTTATGCTTGTGAAGGTGCTCATAAATATCGATGGTCTGGATCAGCAGCAAGCAATGAGCCTTCGTGCCATTTCATACTTTATGTCGGCCTATCCATTTGTCGTCTCTATGAAGAACAACAGGGAATTCTTGAGCAAGGATACAATCTACAACCGATTCGGTCTGCCTGTAGTGACGCCTGATCTTTTTGAGAACATACTGGAAGAGGAAGCTTATGCTGCTCAATCTGCAAAGGGCAGGCATACTTTGGCTATTGATACTGAAGCTGTCCGGGAGAAGAGAAAGAAACTACAATTCACGCTCGAAGAGCTTTCCGCGCTTGTTGGTATATCTAAGAAAGCGATGTATGAGATTGAGGCTAAGCGTGTAAACCCGACAGAGAAGACTGTAAAAAAGCTTGAGATTGTATTGAAGACGGAATTGAAGGATACTTACAAACCGAAGGTTGCGGAAGAGACTCGGTTGAAGCCTGTCAACACTTTTCAGAGCAGAGTCAGCAAGGAGCTCAAGCGCATAGGCGTTGACAACTCGCCTGTACAGTCCGCGCCTGTGGAGATTGTAGGTAAAGAGAAGTATTCAGTGATCACTGGACTGTCAAAGAACAGTGTAAAGATGAAACGCGAAGCATCGACAGTGAAGAAACTCTCTGGAATCTTCTCATCCTCTGCATTCTTTGTCGCAAAGAAGACTAAAGAGCATGAAGTGGGGGGTGTTCCTATTCTGCTGGAGGATGAACTGCCTGAGGTAGAGAGTGCGAAAGAATTGAAGAAGCGGATTGAAGAGAAGTAGAATTTTCTAGAGAATGCTTATATGACCCAAATGAAAAATTGATTATATGGCTAAGAAGAAGCACATGGGGATGAGCGAGAAGGAATACAAAGCATGGAGAAAGAGGATGGAAAAGGACTGGAAGCCACATAAAAGGAAGACTAGAATGGGCTTTGGATTGTTTCTTTTGCTGGTCGGTGCCTTCTGGTTTGTGAGGGAATATGGCTACCTGACAGATATTCCATTCTGGCCAGTAGTGGTGATTCTTTTCGCACTCTTCCTGTTGACACGCGTATTCTAAGAGGTTGAAATCAGTCCAGAGATTTAGTAAGATGTTATAGGATTTAGATGGAATGACGCCAGCAGAGGTGAGTGGTATAGACTTAAAATTGGGACAGAATAAATGGTTAGATTTGATAAGATTGAGTCAAAGATAACTATCAGTTTTCTATTCTCTTATAGATTCCATAAATTAGAATGATATCAAAAATTACAGAAAATGCTAGTAACAAATTATAGGGGATTGGAACTACTTGGACAAAAAATGGAGCTACAATAAGAAACAATGACATAAAAAGAAAGAACAGTGAAAAGACTTGTGAATATTTTGAAATCCTTCTTGTAACAAATGGAAAAAAGGAAAATAAGTAAAAGAATATAGAGCAACTGATAAATGTCATCTCATAAAAGACTAATTTTACTGTGTTGGCGAAGAATGACTGTGAAGTCTGACAGAGAGTCTCAGAAAATATGTCTGGCTTTTGAACGCAGACATTCAAGAGATAATAACCAACCGTTAGAGTCGCCATCATTAGAAATGCTGTGAATGGAAAGAAGACTTTCAAGAAGTCTGTTATTTTAACATCCTTACCCATAATCAGATTACGGATTTTGTGTATAATTAAGCTTTACTATAACCAAATCAACCGTTTTAGACAACCCGAAGGATTCTATTATTTCAACCGATAGTTACACAGAACCCCTTTCCAGGTTTTGTCCACAAACTCGGGTGATTTTTCTTGGTGTCGCATTCGGGTGAAGGGTAATTCAAAACGCTTAAATTTGGATATGGGTAGTATCTAGATTATGAGAAAAGTGTTTGTTGTGGTGCTTATAGTCGTGGTAATAGCTGGACTTACTCTATACTACAACCCGAGTATAGTGGGCAATCTTTTTGATATTCTATCTGGCATTTCTTTCCAATTTCGGAACTTAAACCAATATGAACAAAAATGTAAGGACACAATAGAGAATAGATTAGATGTAGCGTCAAAGGTCGCTATTATTAGTATGAACTACAGATTAGTCGAACTTAAATCATTTGATTCGGTAAACGAGTCAGCAGAATATCTAAAAGAGCAGTGGATAGTTGATGTCTATACTACTAGCATATACGGAGGGGAACATTTCAATTCTATCTTGCCTGTAGCTAAAGACTTGTCGAATCTTGATGGACAACCGAACATAATTGGAATAGTGAAAGTTTCAGCTAGAAGTCAAGAAACAGGAGTAGAAGTAAAACTCCATATACCAGTAGTATGTGATGAATTTGGAAATCTGGGAGAGAATTCTATAAAAGCATTATCTTCGTAAAATTTACGGATTAGACTTTGTTGTTTACACTTTTTCTTACCAAACTCAACCATCTATTCCTACCCAAATTCAAATCTATCTCTGCAACTTGGCTTGGTGTCAATCCATTTAGAGCCTGATGTGGTCGTATAAAATTATAATACACTTGCCAACCGTCCATCATTCTACTTGCTGTATCAACTGAGCCGAGAGCACGCATAACTTTCTCACGGTCTCGGATACTGCCTTGCATACGCTCTACGATATTGTTGTTTACCTTATCCTTGAATTTTTTACCTCGTATGTGCTCTGGTCTGAAACCTTTTCTTTTGTAAAACGCCTTAGTGAATGCCTTTCTGTATGTTTGTAATCCATCAGTTACCAACCAGCTTGGTCTACCATCAGCACGCTCTTTTGCTTTGTTAAAAAGTTCTGTTGCGTCTTTTACCTTTCTGTTTTTGGTTACGCTCTGCGTAAGCAGAAATCTTGTCTCGCTGTCAATCACATTCCACAACCAAACCCATTTTTTATCTTTTTTCACTTTCATCATCATCTCGTCTGCGTGCCACTTCTTAGAAACCTCTGGTTTAAGTTTGTCTGTATATTCCTTGCACTTTTGAGAAAACTTCAATATCCATCTTCTTATCGTTTCGTGGTGTAGCTTCAATCCATAGAATTGATAAATCGTATCAGTTATGTTTCGCAGACTAAGACCTTTGAAATATAAATCCATAGTCAAAGTCACTATCTTGCCATTACCTTTGACATATTTTATCGGGTCTAAAACAAATCGGCTTTTACAATCTTTGCATAGGTATCTTTGCCTAATTCCAGCGTTAGTCTTTCGACTGCCATTTTTCACTATGTTCAGCGAATTGCAATTAGGACAACTATTAGTGCCTTCTATATCATTTTCAAGTTCCATTAGCTCATTTGAACTTACACCATCTCTAAGCTTCAACCAGAATCGGATTGAATGAATGTGCTTACAGGTTTGTTTTCTATATTTAAAATCTTTGCATTCGCAAGTCCAACCTTCTATGTGAGTAACCTTATATTTTTTATCGCTTGATTGCGAAGGAACTAAAAACTCTTCTTTGCTGATTGCTTGTGGCGTATCACCTTTCGCAAGTATGGAATAGCCACGAATTTCTCTGTTATCCATTCTTATTACCTATGTATTATATAATACTCGTAGTATATAAATATTATTGTATTGTGGAATATGCGTAGTAGAATATTATATCTTTATATACTACTCAAAATAGATAAAATATAGTGGTAATTGTGACAAGACAAACTACAAGCATAAAGATAGACCCGAAATTATGGAAGGAAGCTAAGATTTATGCCATTAGAAAGGGTGTGAATCTTTCTGAATTGATTGAACAATTATTAAAAAAAGAGATTAAAAAATAATTATTTTATATCCCAAATTCTTTTCGGTCTAATTCTTACAAATCCTTCAGCGTCAACTTGTCGTGTTTTATCTTTGTGTGTATCAGGAACAACATGTTGTTTTCCAATTCTGTTAGCCTTTAATAAAATCTTATCACTAATAACTTCACATATCCTTATCCACCGACTTTTATCAATTCTAAAAACGATTTTGTTATCGTATGTTCCAGGTTTAAGTTCATCTTCTTTCACGAATAATCCCTGTTCTTTCAAATTTTTCGAGAACTTTATCAATTTGTTCAATAGGCAATTTTAATCTTTCCATAATTTCAAAATCATCAATAGAAGAAATACCTTCTTTTTTCTTTAACTTAATAAATCTTTTTATTTCAATTTCAGCCATGTTATCATTTATTGTCCGAATCAAAAGAGTTACTTCACTCTTTTTAATTTCTCTAATCTCTTTTTTTAATAATCCAAGTTCATCTTCTAAATCTTGCATCTTTCTTTCAAAAGATACTGGTATTAATAAATCATCATAAGTTACAAATACTTCCCTGTTTTCAATTCTTTTAGTTGTAGCTTTAATTATTTCAGTTGCAGTTTTATGTTGAAGCATACCAATCACATATTTTTAATTATATTTTTAATCTTTTCCAAAAACGTCTCATCTGAAGAACTAATACTAAGTATTTTTTTCTTATAATCTTTTGGGCTTTCGTGAGATAGTAACATAATCGCCATTTTTTTATTTGTTCCCCCAAATAAAATAAGAGATATGGGCACTATCGCTTCATTTTTCAACGATTTTAATTTTTTTATAAAATTTTCGTTTAATAGTTCCACAATACTTGTATTACTCAATTTGGTTTTTTCTCTTAGTTCTATAATTTCTTCTCTTCTGACTTCTTTTCTTTTTACTTTTTTCCCTCTAACCTTCATTCTTCTAATTTTTTTCTTAGCCATATTTTTCACAACTTAATCAATTAAAGAAGTATTTCTTCATAGGATTTCCCATATTTATAAATATCGTTTTTTCTTATTAAAGGGCGGATTCTGTCGCATTTTCAGTTGGTCTTTCATCACCCGAATTAGACATTCTCAGCTATGACCCGAACTTGCGACAGAATCCCTTTCCAAAACCTTTAAATACTTGTATACCCACATACACATACATTATAAAACTGATTAGTGGAGGTTGGTAAAATGGTTCAAGCTGCAATCGGACAAATGGGCGGACAGCCTGTATTGATACTGCCAGAGGGCACATTCAGGCAGACTGGAAAAGGTGCACAAAAGCAGAATATTGCTGCTGCAAAGGCAGTGGCAGACGCTGTAAAGACTACTCTTGGCCCGAAGGGAATGGACAAGATGCTCGTGGACAGCATAGGCGATATTGTTATAACTAATGACGGGGTTACAATTCTTGAGGAAATGGAGATTGAGCATCCTGCTGCGAAGATGATGGTTGAAGTTGCGAAGACGCAGAATGAGGAAGTGGGGGATGGCACTACTACAGCAGTAATAGTAGCCGGTGCCTTATTGAAAGAAGCAGAGGACTTGCTCGATCAAGAGATACATCCTACAGTCATCACTCGCGGTTTTAGGATTGCAAAAGAGGAAGCACTAAAGATTCTGGATGAGATTGCACAGCCTGTCACGGTCGAAGATGAAGAATTGCTCATGAAGATTGCACTTACATCGATGTCCGGCAAAAGCATGGAGCGTGCATCGCCAACGATTGCTGACATAGTAGTTAAGGCTGTGAAAGCGGTTGCAAGGACTGAAAACGGCAAAGTTGTTGTTGATACTGAAGACATAAAGCGTGAGAAGAAACATGGCGGCTCTGCCGAACAAACTGAGCTGATAAGGGGTATAGTTATTGACAAGGAAATCGTCCATCCTGGAATGGAGAAAAAGATTGAAGATGCGAAGATTGCTCTGGTGGATGCTGCATTGGAAGTGAAGGAAACGGAAACGGACGCGCAGATACGCATCACAGCTCCGGACCAGATACAGGCATTCGTAGAACAAGAGCAGAAGATGCTCAAAAATATGGTAGAGAAGGTTACATCAAGCGGTGCAAACGTGCTGCTATGCCAGAAGGGAATTGACGATGTAGCCCAACATTATCTGGCAAAGCGTGGCGTAATTGCTGCTCGTAGAGTGAAGAAGTCTGACATGGAAAAGCTTTCCAAAGCAACAGGCGGACGCATTGTTACGAGCTTGGATGATTTAAGCCCAGAGGATTTGGGCTTTGCCAAAGTCGTAGAGGAAAAGAAAGTGGGCGGTGAATCAATGCTTTTTGTCCGTGATTGTAAAGACCCGAAAGCAGTGACTATCCTCGTCCGTGGCAGCACTGATCATGTTGTTGATGAAGTAGATAGAAGCGTGGAGGATGCAGTGGGTGCAGTGGCAAGTGCTATAGTTGTTGGTAAAGTTGTTGCAGGTGCAGGTGCGCCTGAAGCAGAAGTCGCACGCAGACTTAGAAAGTTTGCAGAGAAGTTCTCCGGTCGCGAGCAGCTTGCAGTACTTGGGTTTGCAGACGCGATTGAAATCGTGCCGCGTGCGCTTGCAGAGAATGCTGGTCTTGATCCTATAGATATTTTAGTCGAATTGAGAGCTATGCACGACCAGGGTAAGGCTACAACCGGGATAAACATAGAAAAAGGTAGAGTCGAAGATGCAAACATCTTCGGCGTTATTGAGCCATTGAAAGTAAAGACTCAAGCAATAACTTCTGCTTCCGAGGCTGCAGAAATGATACTTAGAATAGATGATATCATTTCAGCAAGCAAGCTCAACAGAGGTGGGATGCCACCGATGCCTCCGGGCGGAATGCCTGAATACTAAAGTCATTTAAATGTTTTTCTTGATAGTCGTAGTATGGAAGATGTAAAAGTTGTTATAGTTCATCCCTTAGAGGGGTTTGTATATTTCCGCGAGAGAAATGTGAAATTTACTGCAGAAAATAATGGGTATACTATCGAAAAATTAGAAGAGATGTTGCAGAAAATATTTTCTAAATACGACGGTTATCATAGAGCCATAGTGCTGCCTCCAAAATTAGATTCAAAATCGAATGGAGAATATGACATATCATTACTCACGACTAGGCTACACACCGACGAAAAAGATGTTTTAGTGTCAGATTTTACACCAGTAGAAAGTCCACACATACCTATCACTTGGGATAGGGTTGTCAGAGCTGTGGAAGAGAAGTTAGACTTAGAACCACACAGTAAACTAATAGTCGGTGGTTTTGCACTGAATGATTGTGTCACCAAATTTGCAAAATGTGCAAGAGAGATGGGGTATGAAGTGTATGTTGATGAAATGATCACTGAATTCTTTTATCTCTATCTGCGTCTTGAATTAATCGGCGGTAAAACAGACGAACAAACATTCTACAGGATTGAAGACAAAGACAAGATTTTTAATAGAAGGGTAGCAGAGTTATTCAATACTTCTGACGGTTAAAATATCGGTCTAAACTATAAACTTTTATTAGCTTCTCAAGCCAAATAGTTATTATGCCAAAGGATGATGAAGAGTACGAACTTATTCCTATGTCTCCCATACGCAGATTGGAAAAGAGAATGAGAAAGATGGAAGACAGTCCTGGTATGGATACCAGAGATTTCTTTAAAGAAATTGTAGAAATGGTGAGGATGAACCAGCAGATAGTGGATGAGATTGCCAAAGCAGACGATGCATTGCGAATAGAGATATCAAAGCTGCCTGCAAAGCTCGACGAATTGATAAGCCATCTCAATGAGCTTCTGTCATTTATCAAAGCTTCTGCCGTTGAAGAGTCATCGCCCACCGAGTCGTTAAAGCCGATGTTGGAGAAGATGGATGCATTGATTGAGAGTAACAAGAAGGTAGCAGAAGGTACGCAATCCATGCTCGAGTCCGTAGACGAGCTTAGCGATAAACTTAGAAAGTCTAAAATGAAGCCGCCTATGCGGAGACTGTTCCCACCGTCAAGGACAGTTCAACAATAGACGATGCTTCTCTTTATGGTAATTGATAAGAGCCATAATATCTATAAATTAAAGCATTAGAAAAACTAAAGGAATAATATGAGTATGTTCGCCGGTAGAAAGGGACAAGGTGACATCATTTCAGCCGTTATACTCGTAGTCATAGCCATAGGCCTAGTCGGTACGGCATACATGTGGGGGATTCCCCTTATAGAGAAGCAGCAAGGACGGACTGTTGTAGACAGGATGGACAGCTATTTTGATGGAACCAATGTGAATTCCCTGCCTAGAATGATTGAAGACGTGGCGAACAACGGTGGGGAGAAGACTTTTTATTCCAACATAGATGGATTGTGGACGCTGAATGAATATGATGGTAGTGGAGAGGAGAATAATTCCATAGAGTTTATGATAGCTTCTAAGGTGTCTAACATAGGTGTGGATATGGATTGGATATCGTTTACGGATGGAGGGACATGCCCTCCTGAAATTGGTGTTCTAGGAATAGATGAGGGAAGTGTTGTCTGTGCGCGTGCGGACTCCACTGGGGTAAATTATAATATAACGTATAGGATGTGGTTTAGAGAGATAGATGAAAGTAGCGGGACAAGAGGCTATAAGATAAATCTTGTCAGGCGGGAGGGCGGTCCTCTGATTTCTACAGGAAAATCCATAAGAATCAGCCGAGGCGATGTACAAACTATAACGCAAGGCAGCAAAAGATTAATTACCACAGAAGTGAAAATTCTTTTTGAGTAGATGTTTAAAAAGAGGTCTAAAGCGCAATCTGTAATAATTCAGTTCGTATTGTTTTTCCTAATCGGGTTTGGAGTATTCATTGGAGTGGGCTCACTATTCAAGATGCGTAGCGATATATTTAGAGGGGATGTTGCAATTGCTTCATTGAAGCTTACAAGCAGTTATTTGACTTCTACGGCTGTATCCTCTGTAGGATGCATGGAATGCGATGTAATCGAAAGCAAAGTTAACATCTTCAACATATCCGCCGGCTATTTCACAGAAGTGGTCTTTAGCAGCGAAGGTATAGAGACTTCAACAGCGCCCAAATTCAGGACGTTCACATCGTCACTGCACGACCTAAACGAGTCGCTGCAGCTTGATGGCAGTGCACCCTCCATAATAACGATGAGCTTAATTTATGACAAAAGTCGGAATGAACTGAATCTTTCGTCAAAAAATTAAAACCTCGTCGATAATCATTAAATTTAATCCTAAATAAACCCCAAAATAAATTATAGATAGGTGAAGCTAGGGTATTGGCTATGAAAAGTGGTGTATATAATGAATGTGGGAACTAGAGTTGTGAAGAGGTTGGTCCTTGGGTACAAGTCATTGATGTCTGGGGAGGAAGATTTGCCTGTGAAAGCTGGGCAACTAATTCCAGTCAAACAAAGGGGACCAATTGAAGTAACGGGTGCACTTAGACTCATAGAACCAGAGGACAAGAAAAAAGAGGCAGAACTAAAAGCAGAACTAGAGGGATTTGAAATACCGGAGTTCAAAAAACGAAGGGTAAGAGTTTCAAAAATCAAATCAAAAATCGAGAAGGAAATATACTCTGGTGCTTATCCGCTTATACCGCCTAAACCGAAAAAGAATGAGCCTGTATATGCCTACGCAAAGATCTTCTGGGACCCTAACCGGTATGGTTATGTCTATCAAGTAACCGAGCCACACCTCACAAAGAAGCTTTCAAGTATGATTACAAAGATAAAGGAGCTTCTTGAGCAAAGGTTGGATGTGGATTTTTCAAAATTGAAAAAAATTGAAGTGAGAGATTACCTGCAAAAGCAGATAAGGGAAATTGTAGAATATTTTGGGCTCCAAGTGAGTAGAGCTGAGAAACAGATAATTCAATATTACATAGAACGTGATTTCATCGGTCTCGGCAGGATAGAACCGATTATGCAGGACCCGAACATAGAGGATATAAGCTGTGATGGTGTTGGCATACCAGTCTTTATATTCCATCGCGAGCCAAAGGTTGCTTCAGTGATGACAAATGTGGTCTTCAAAGAAATGGAAGAACTCGATTCTTTTGTTACAAGGCTTTCACAGCTTTGCGGCAAGTCAATTTCAGTCGCAACACCGCTTATAGATGGGTCACTGCCCGATGGCAGCAGGCTACAGGCTACACTTGCCACAGACATTGCAAGACGAGGCAGCAACTTCACAATAAGAAAGTTCACTAAAACTCCACTTACACCCACGCATCTCATGCACTACAACACTCTAGACATAAAGACTGCGGCATTTTTGTGGTTTATGGTAGATAATGGGAAAAGCATACTCGTCCCAGGCGGTACGGCCTCTGGCAAGACTACTCTGCTCAACGTCCTTTCACTCTTCATCCGCCCGGACAAAAAGATAATTAGCATGGAGGATACAGCTGAGCTACGATTGCCACATCCACACTGGGTGCCTACTGTAGCGAGAGTTTCCATAGGCAAGGGAGAAAAGAGGGGTGAGGTTGATTTATTCGATCTACTGAAAGAGAGCTTGAGGCAGAGACCGGATTACATCATAGTTGGTGAAGTGCGCGGCCCGGAAGCCTACATACTCTTCCAGCAGATGGCTACTGGCCACCCGTCTCTAGCGACTATACACGCTGAAAACATACCAAAACTTATGGACAGGTTGACTACGCCGCCGATAAGCCTTCCGCCTACTCTCCTTGGAAGTCTAGATTTAATTGTATTCCTCGGCAGGATGAGGTATAGGGGGAAATTTATCCGCCGGGTGACAGAAATAACTGAGATGATAAAATACGATTCGAAAGCAGGCAAGCCAATAGTCAATACAGTATTCAGATGGAACTCAACCACTGACAAGTTTGATGTTGTCGGTAAGAGCATAGCGCTGAAAAAGGTAGCTGATCAGGGTGGCTTAAAAGAGAAGGATGTTATAGACGAATTGGAAAGAAGGATGCTAGTAATGAAGTGGATGAAGGAAAACAATATAAACAACTATATTGACGTAAGCAAAGTTATCAATGCTTATTACACCAATCCGCAAGAAACATTGGCAGCAATGCTGGATTGACAATAAAGAATGTTTGTTTGAGTTTATCAAACTTATAACTGGTGCATGTGATGGGATCTTACAGAAGACTTGCTTATAGGATTTTTGGAGAACATATAGAAAATATTGCACCGCACTTCTCAGAATTGAAAGTCAATATCAAAAAGGCAAAGATGAAAATATCTCTGCAGGAATTTTTGAGCATGGCGCTCTTGGCAAGTATGATAACCTTCATAGTCGCTCTTCCTATCCTGTCGCTTGTATTAGCTCTTTTAATCAAGACGGTCATATTCAGTCTTATCACTGCATTTACGCTTTCCATCTTAGCCGCAGTGGGTGCATTTTTTCTTTTTACATACTATCCACAGACGATAATATCGCAGAAGGGCAAGGATGTGGACAACTATCTGCCGTTTGCATCACTCTATCTTTCAACAGTGGCAAGCACTAAGCTCTCGATTGACAAGATATTCAAACTCTTTGCAAAGTTCAGCGAATATGGCCAGATAACCAAAGAAATCGAGGCAATTACAAACGACGTGGATATGTTTGGCATAGATATAAACACCGCGCTTGAACGGGCAGTGGACAGGGCCACATCAAAGAACTTCAGAGAGCTGCTTTGGGGCATGCTCTCCACTATGAGATCAGGCGGTGATGTAAACATGTATCTGAAAGAGAAGGCTAGAAGCTACATGAATGAATATAGAAGGAAGCTCTATGAGTTCTCTCACCAGCTCACTGTATACATAGAGGTATACCTCACTACAATCGTGCTTGGTGCGATATTCTTTACAATCTTGACTGCAATAATGTCGGGCTTAGGTGGTGGTGGGAGTGACACAATATTATTACAGTTCTTTCTAATCTTTGTCTTTTTGCCATTGATATCTACGTTATTCATTTTTTTGATAAGGTCTATATCTCCGACTGGTGAGTAAGATGGTTGATCTAAGATTAGTTGGTGGGTGGAAGATTCTCCTAATCTCCATAGCGGTAGCTGCAATCTTTATCATTATAGGCATGCTAATTGGAGATGTTGGCATTATTGGCAATGCCGTAATCCTCGCCGCGCTTATCATAGCCATTCCACAATTTCTCATACGTTACGAAAAGTATAGGAGAATAAGGGAAATGGAAGACCGTTTGCCTCTTTTTCTTAGGGACATTATAGAAGCGCTGCGATCTGGTATGCCACTCCATAAGGCCATAACAATGGCTAGCGGGATAGACTATGGTAAATTGTCGGATGAAGTGGAAAAGATGAGCAACCAGTTGAGTTGGGGTCTACCAATAGACGAAGTGCTTAGCCAGTTCTCAGACCGTGTCAGGAGCAGCAAGAGGCTTTTCACATCAGCAAGGATACTGCGGGAGGCTAGGGTTTCGGGAGGCGATCTCGTAGCTACGATGGATTCTATCGCCGACAATTCAAATATACTTTCAGATTCAGAAAAGGAGAGGAAGTCTCTCCTCAACCAGTACGTACTTATGATGTATGCGATATCATTGATATTCATCATTATTGTCATAGCTATAAACAATCTCATGATACCAATATTCGAAGTTGGTGGAGAGGTAGAGGGAAGTGTACTTGGCGTAAGCAACCCCTGCATGTCATGTGGCGGATTTGAGTGCTCAGTCTGCGGCCTCTTTGAAGCTACGTCTACATGGATATTTGGAATAGAAGATCCGACTGTAATAGGTGCGTATTACATATCGCTCTTCTTCTTCATGAGCATCATTCAATCGTTCTTCTCCGGCCTGATTGCTGGCCAAATAAGTGAGAGTTCAATACTGGCTGGTTTTAAGCATAGCATAATACTGGTAGGTATAACATTTGGCGCGTTTAGCGTCCTCCTACGCTTAGGTGTGCTTGGAGTGTGAGAGTTGTTGAATGGATTGCTATGTGAAAATAAAAAGGGGCAGATAAATGTAGAGTATATAGTCTCAATAACTCTTTTCATTACTTTAGCTTCATATATCGCATTTCAGCTCATGCAGCAAACTCCAGCATATCTAAGAGCTGTCCATGAAGAGTATATAAAATCCGAAACTTATCAGTTGTCAGAACTTTTAATAAACAATGTCGGCGAGCCTGCGGATTGGCATACAATAGCTCCAGGTGATGTAAAGCGTTTCGGGCTTTCAGAGGGTATTAAAACAAATTTTCTCTCTGTAGACAAGACTGTTGCACTAGATTCAATATGCAACTCAGACTATACGGATGTAGCAGACAGACTTGGCATTGACCCAGAAGACTATCAAATTTCTATAATCGTCAAAGACAGCTCAACCGATATTGTTTTGCTAGATTGTTCACCTCCAACAATAACGACTGGACCGAGTGTGGGAAGTATTAGAAGACTTGTCGCACTTAGCTCTGGAAATTATGGCGAACTGACAATACAGACTTGGTGATTGGATTGTTAAAGTCAAAGAAGTGCAAAGGGTTTATCAACATCTTGGAATTGATAATTGTGTCTGTGGTACTTATCACAGCATTTGCTGCCCTCTTTCCAGGTCTCAGTTATAAATCTGAATGGGACTCTGCGCAATTGCTTCTCAGGGGAAGGGATGTGGCATTTACAGTAGACGGTATTGGAAGGACGTATGAATACTCGTTTGACAGCAATTCTTTCGACGATTTTCTCGCAACAATATTTTCAGAATCAAGTTTGATAACATGGTCCAATACAAAAGACGCTGTGAAAAACACAGTAAGAATTTCGTGCGTATGCGACAATAATCAAATAGATGCGTTGAACAGTTGGCTTCTTGGCGTCAGAATCAACGGCCGGCCTATAGAATTTATTGTCTATCAGTCCACTCTGGATTCTATAATACCTTCTGATGTTTTAGTCATATGGAGTGACAATATAGATTTGTCCAGTTATCGCTTGCAGATTGAAGATTATTTGATTGCAGGTGGTGGGATTGTTGAAGTAATGGATTTCTTTGCAGACGTAGGTGATGTACAGAGGGACATATTCGGCATAGATAATGGCATAGAATGGGGGAATGATGTTAATCTCATTGTGAAACCAGATACAGGCAACCAATTGACCTATCAAACCTACAAACTCTTTTATAACTTACCATACCGTCTTTCAGCTGATGCTGCAGGTGAGACAACATCGAAATGTACACAGTCCAACATGACTGGAAGCTTTACAGTCCGCGAGCTCAACCGGCAGTTCTGGGTATGTGACAGTACTAGCGTCTATTTTGATACAAATGGTGATGGTGAAGAGAATACGGGAGCATTGTATGCTGGCGATGAATTTACAATAGATGGTTTCGACTTTCGGATTGCATACGTAGATTCTGCAGACCAAGTCAGAATTGCTTTCGAGAGTACTGAGTATGAATTTGTAGACTTCATCCAAGAGACTGGAATAGAGAGCATAAAGCCAAGCGATGATGATTACAGCCGTGCTTTTGTCATTAGGACGAATGTAGCACCAGAGAAAGCTTGTGGTGTGGTATTGAATAACGCTTCTAGCTGGAGAACTGCATGGATAGCGAACTTCACAGAAGATGGTTTGGGTGTTGGTGATGACTTAAAGAATTTAATCATATCACTCTTGCTATGGGCGAGCAACAAAGAAAAAGCAGCAACCATTACAGACCTCCGCGTAGGCTATGTGACTTCATTCGTGAACGTCTATGAGATGGACGTTCTTGAATTGTATAAACTAGACTTTGGAATAGGATATCCGTATTAGAAATTTATCTCAATCTCACTGATTCCAAATTCTTAGGCGATACTGTCTCTGTATGAAATAGCTTGTGAATCGTTCTTGCAAGTTCTATCGTTCTTTTAGGCTCGCCATGACAGACGACTACTCTGTCTGGCTTGTCTTTTAATTGCCCGATGAAATTGACGAGTTGGTTGCGGTCACTGTGTCCGCTCAATCCTTCTATTGTCTCTACATTCATCTGCAGTTTTAGTGTTACAGTTCTTCCATTATTCATTTTCATTGGTATCTCTTTCCAGCCTTTCTGTATCCTCCTGCCTAGTGTGCCCTCTCCTTGATAGCCTACGAAGAGTATTGTATTCTTTTCGTCTTCGGCAAGAGCTTCCAAGTGGCTTAATACCGGCCCACCGACAAGCATACCGCTTGTTGAAATTATGACTGATGGCTTGGTTTCCCATGACTTCTCCCTCTCGCTAGGCGAGGCTATGCGTTTGAATATCTTGCTGAGGAAAGGGTCCTCTCCGTTGAATATCAGTCTCTGCACATGCCTAGACAAATACTCGGGATAAGCGGTAAATATGCCTGTAGCATCCCATATCATACCGTCTACAAATACTGGATGCTGGAAGCCATTGCGCACTAGTATTGCCATGACATCCTGCGCACGCTCTACTGCAAAGCTTGGTATCAGTACAGTGCCTCCGCGCTCCATAGTCCTGTTGACTATCTCCATCAATTCCATTTCCGACTCTTGCCTATGCGGCATCAAGTTTTCATTCCCGCCATATGTTGACTCGATGAAAAGCGTCTCAACGCGTTGGAAATCCGTGAAAGCTGGGTCAAGTAGGGTGGTGCGTGCAAACTTCATGTCGACAGCCCATACTATATTGTGCATGCCTTCCCCTATGTGCAGATGTATGAGTGCAGATCCCAGTATATGACCGGAGTTCTGAAACGTAAGCCTAACATCTGGCGCTACGTCCGACACCTCTCCATACTCGAGCGGTATGCAATGCTTGAGTGCTTCTTTTACTCCCTTTGCCGTGAACAAAGGCTTGGCAGCGTTGCGCTGCATGACGTCTATGAAATCCAGCCACAGCAACGTGGCCATGTCTACAGTGGGCGTTGTCAAATACAGCGGGCCGTCATAGCCATACTCGTAAAGCATAGGCACGCATCCCAAGTGGTCTAAGTGCGCATGCGAACATATGATTGCATCAAGCTCACTATAGTCAAACTCTTTAGTGTTCAAGTATGGGTACATGTCACTGCCCGTACCGCCGACATTCACGCCGCACTCTACAAGCACTTTTGACTTTGGTGTCTCCAGTAGCATGCAGCTACGGCCAACTTCCCGAAAGCCACCCAAAGCTATAGCCCGTATCCAAGTGCGCTTTGCTTCGCGCTCGCCAAAGATGTTCTTGCCTACCCTATTCAAAAACCTCTTGCGGAACTTCACTTCCTTATGAAGCATCTTGCGTATGCCATTGATGACATCGGACTTTATAGAAGGTACGCGCTCTATTCTTGGAACCCACATTGTTTCTGAGCGGATCTTACGGAAAGTATCACCGCCCCTGCCTATGACCAATCCTGGCTTCTCTGCTACAATTATGACTAGGCTACGTTCCGGCTCGAAATAGATTTCATGGATTTTAGCGCCTTCAGGCACTATCTCTTTTATCTTTTCTTCTGTATACTTCTTCTCTTTAGTGAGATTACTCTCTGGCCTGACTTCTATCCTTTTCTTTATCTGGCTGACAACTGCTCGTACAGCTTCCTCATGAGCCTTAAAGAATTCTTCATCACCCGTGTATACAATTATCTCTGAGCCTTCCAACTCTACCCTGCTTATCACTTCTTTTGGCAGTGCTGCTTTTACTTTTTTAACTATTTCCACTACTACCATATCAGAACTTCCTTCGAACAAAAAGGACTATATACTTCTTTAAAAATCCAATAATGCCTCAATCATTTGAAATCGCGCGTCTCTAATTTTATACCGTCTTTGGTTATAGTTGCTATATCTATGCCTTTACCGCCCGAAGCGATGTCACGCTCTACGGCAGCTCTTATTGCGCGCTCGGCAAGCCTCGCGCCCTCTGCAACTGAAATGCCCTCTTTATACGAGTCCTCAAGCACGCCAAAAGCGAATGGCGAACCCGAGCCGGTGGAAAAGAATTTACTCTCTTCTTCAATCGCGCCTATCGCATCCAAGCTAAAAACACGCGGATTTGTGTCATAGCCAGCAATGATCAGCTGGACCATATATGGCAAAAATGTCCATCTACCACCATGCAATATGTTTGCCAACAGCGTAGCAGCTCCTTTTACGCTTATCCTGCGCTTATTCTGAATCGCAAACAGCTTCAATTCTGCTCGCAAATAGCGGGACACTGATTGAGCGTCCCCTGCCGCACCAGCAGTTGTTACTACTATGTGATCCTCTACTGGCACTATCTTCTTTGTCTCCTTGCTTGCTACAAGGTAGCCCATTGTACTCTTCTTTTCAGCCGCGACTACAACTCCATCCTTGCAGATTATGCCAATCGTAGTCGTGCCTGTTTTTCTAATTTCAGGTTTTTCTTCTCCAAACTTTGCCAAATCATTCACCTTAGGATCAGTAACCTTATGATAAATCAAATTGTTAGTTATTATTTAAATATCTTTTGCTTATGTTTTTTCTGTTAAACTCTTATAAAAATCTAAAACATTTTGGCGAACCTCTTTTCCATGCTCTGTTAAGACAGTTCCTGTATTTACACTATCGGGCGTGATTCTTGATTTTACTGGTACTCCTTTGACTAATCCTTTCTCTTTTAAACTATGAACACTTCTACCTTCTGTATACCTGCCTATACGCAATAAATCTTCTAATTCTGGATTTATAGGATACTTTTCTACAATTTTATCAAAGTCTTTTGGTTCCATTGGTTCTGCCATAAAATTATTATAGCCACTCTAAACTTAAATAATTCAACATGTTTAATCACTTAGAATCTTCTGCTTCAGTACTGCTTTGATATATAAACTACTTGCTTAGCGTCCTTACCGCACCATATACACTTTCCCTTTGCTTTTTCTTTCTTGTTGAAAAGCGTTCCCCGGATGACTCCGCCTGTAGTGTCATCTTTTATGGCATTCGCGCACTTTACGTCCCCGCACCACTCTATCTTCACCAATCCACCTTTCTCGCTCAGTATTCTCTTAAGTTCCTTCTTGTCCTTGGCTGTGCTCATATAGTCCTTGAAGTACTTGTCCGCCTTCTTCAACATATTCTTCTGTATATCCATCAGAGTCTTCTTCACAGCCTTTGCCACGTCACTCTCCTTTACCTTAGCTTTCTCGCCCGTGCTCCTGTCCACTAGAATCACTTGTTTTTCTTTGATATCTTTAGGTCCAATTTCCAGTCTTATCGGTACTCCTTTCAGTTCCCAATGGTTGAACTTCCACCCCGGTGTATACTCTTCACGATCATCAATCTTCACAGTCATGCCAGCCTTCTCAATTTTTCCCTTTATCTCAATTGTCTTCTCCATGACTTGCTTTTTAGTCTCGTTTTTGTATATGGGTACAATTATCACTTCTATCGGCGCTATGGCAGGCGGTATTACTAATCCCTTATCGTCACCATGTATTGAAATCACAGCGGCATATATC
Organism: uncultured archaeon; assembly: GCA_964512235.1. GTDB lineage: Archaea > Aenigmatarchaeota > Aenigmatarchaeia > CG10238-14 > SCSR01 > CAZEGD01. The sequence continues at coordinate 61,002 of CAZEGD010000004.1, read as the reverse complement.
CTGGACACGCAAGGGCCATAGCATGTCTGCCATGCATACTTCTCATTTTTGTCCTTGTCCACGAATTTTATGTTGAAAGGTTTTGAAAAGTTCTGCTCTAACAGATGTGTGGAAGGTAGTTGCAATGATTTACCATCTGGCATTACAGTGTCTGCTGCATAAGTGTGTACGGCACCCGGGAACTTGTCATGCTCCGGTCTCTCAAAAAACAGGAATGGGACGCAGAACATTCTATGTATGATGTTCTCGCTAGTCTCCATATCTTCCTTAACTTGAGATATGGCTTCCTCCTGTGTCGCAAAAACGTCATGACTCTCAATCCAGTAGAACTCTCTACTGCGTATGAACGGCCTTGTGGCTTTGGTTTCATATCTCCATATCTGCGCTCTCTGATATATCTTCAGCGGAAGATCCCTCCAGCTTCTTATCCACTGACTGTAGACTTTGTACATCGCAGTCTCGCTAGTTGGTCTTAGTGCAAGTCTCTCTTCAAGCTTCTTTCCATCGCTTCCAGCATCGGAGACCCAGAAAACCTCAGGCAGGAATCCCTTAACGTGCTCTGCCTCCAGCTTGAAATTGGACTCTGGTATCACGGCCGGGAATATCGTCGGCAGATGACCCTTATTCTGCAGCTCATGTTCTAATAAATCGAACATCTTCTCCATGGACAATACCGACCACGGACGAAAAACTATGAACCCCTTCACATTGTACCTTATGTCCGCAAGCTCTGCCTTCTGCACTACCTGAGTGTACCATTCCGAGAAGTTTTCACCTTTTTTTATGGTCAATCCTTCCTGTTTGACATCTTCCTTCATTCTAACACTTATTATTTTTATGATTTTTAGATTGATAAAATGATTTGAGGCAGCGAAAACGTCGCTAAGCCTTTTTGATACTCTTTATCGGTATCCGTTCAGTCTTTCCGTTTACATCTCTTTCAAGAGCATTTTGAGAAAATAGCTTATCATAAGGGGAACGTATCACTTCCAAAGTGTCCCCCTCTTCAAATCGCTCGTTGGTGTCATAGCTGTATACATCTTCTGGGTTATTCACATCTTCCAATTCAAGAGAATAACGTTGAAATGATGCGTAAGAACCATTCAAGTCAGTTGAAAAAGGAGAAGTATTAGGGATGCGATGAATATACGGTTTAACACGCTTTACACTTAAGATAAATTTCCTTTTGAGTTCTGCTTCTCTCTGAACTGCCATATATATCTTAAAAAAAGGTGTTATCTAATCTTTTTAAGCTTTAGGTATTGCCAAAGGCTATCTTAACGGAAATGTGCCCTCGTAATATAAATAAATTCAGCCTCAATAGTTTAGTAGTGTGGCGTCTTGTATGAAAATTGCCGTTATTTCAGACTTGCATTTTGGTCATGGTTATAACTCAGAGCTTGAGCAGGATAGTTTTGGAAATGCAAGTGAAGCTATGCATACTGCAATATCCCTAGGTGCGGACTTGGTATTGATGCCGGGCGACATATTCGATTCTAGATTTCCAAAGACAGATGTCCTTTCCCGGGCGACAAAAATACTCGTCAAGCCATTGCTCGAAAATGATAGTGGAATAAAGTTAATCAGTTGTAGCAAAGAACTTAAGAAAATATCCAATCGGACTTTACGACATCTTCCCATAGTTGCAATCCATGGAACGCACGAGCGCCGGCATGGGTCAAACATAATCGAAGCGTTGGAGAATGCGGGCATACTTATACACTTGCATAAAGAGACTATATGCTTGGAAAAGGATGGTGTTCGCATTGCCATTCACGGTATGTCTGGCGTGCCTGAACGTTATGCAAAGCAGACCCTACAGGAATGGAATCCGCAGCCTATGGAAGATTATGCAAACATGTTAATTCTGCACCAGAGTATAGACCCTTTCATCTACTCGCCCCTTGAGCCAGCTATGCTTAAACTGAGCGACTTGCCTAAGGGATTCGATTTGATTATCGACGGTCATTTGCACGTGCATGGAATTGAGAAAGCTGATGGCACTCCGTTGCTTTTTCCAGGCAGCACAGTGATAACGCAGTTTGAAGAGAATGAAGCAGAGGGAGAGAAAGGATTCTATATGATTGACATTGATGCAGAGAAGGAATTGGATATAGAGTTTGTACCTTTGAAGAACAATAGAAAATTCTTTTTGCGCGAGATTGTAGCTGGTGATTCGCTTAGGGAGAGGATAGAGAAAGAATTGGATGGTATTTTATCAACTGCTGACAGTTTTGGAAAGCAGCCGTTGGTGAAAATAAAAATAACCGGTAGCTCAAGTGAAGTGATAGAGCAACAACTGAAAGAAATGGAAAAGAAGTATGCAGACAGTATGTTGCTGAGAATAGTAAAGAAATTGGAAAACCCGGAGCTTGCAAAAAAGGTTGAATTTCTCAGAAAAGTGCGTGAGCAGAAGCTTTCAGTGGAAGAGATGGGACTGCAATTGCTGAAAGACAATCTAGATGAATTGAAATTTGCAGGCAGCTTCAATCATGAAAGGATATTTGGCATGCTTGTCGATGGTAGCATAGACAATGCCTATAATGTTTTGACAGGCGAACAGAAGACATTGGACGTGGTGTAATGATAAAACTTTCAAATTACATCGTTGTAATGAGTCATGAACTATACGAGAAATTCTATTCGGTCCATATGAAGCTAGATAATATACCATTTGCAGAAAGATTAGGTTATGAACCAAGAAATTCGTCTGTTGCCACCGCAGCCATAAATCATATAATACGAGAGAATAAGATGGTGGCGTCGAGATTTCCACTATTCTTGAAAATAATAGATAGACACCCTTCTACACTGACAAAAAAAGATATAGAAATATACAACCCCTACCAAGTGAAAGAAAAAGGTCCAGTCAATGATGAGATGTTCAAAGAAATAATTGAAATGTGTGGAGAGATATATGATAACGAAAATAAAGCTGAAGAACTGGCGGTCGCACGCTGATTCCGAGTTGGTATTTAGCCCAGGGACGAATGCCTTAGTGGGCATCCTAGGTTCTGGCAAGACTTCCGTATTGGATGCAATCTGCTTTGCTTTTTTCGGTACTTTTCCGACGCTTCAGATGAGGAAGCTGAAACTTGACGATGTTATAATGAAAAAACCCGAGTTAAAGGACACGACGGAAGTGGAGGTAGAGTTTGAGATTGACGGATCAACGTATTCGGCAAAACGGTCTATCCAACGCGGAAGAGGCACTACATACTCTGAAGTCAAAAAGGATGGCAAAATCTTAGAGTCGCCAAGCACTCAGCGCGTGACTGAGACTGTGGAAAAAATCCTTAAAGTGAACTATGATTTGTTCAGCAAAGCCATCTATGCAGAGCAGAACAACTTAGACTACTTCCTTACTCTTGGCAAGGGGCAGAGGATGAAAAGGATAGATGAACTGTTGATGATTGAGAAATTTGAGAAGGCACGTGCCGCTACTGTGAAGCTGACGAACAAGACAGCGGAAAGGATGGTTGGAAAAGAGAGTATAATTGGACAGGCAAAACCTGAGGATATCAAGAACATGCTTGAAGAAATGAAGGCAGGTATTCAGAAGTCACTAAAAGCTAAAAAAGGATTGGAAGCTGACCTGAAAGATGTGAAAAAGAGAAAGGAAGAGCTTGAGGTAGAAGTTACAGAATTGAGAAAGATATACGAAGATTTGCAAGCATCGAAAAGGGACGAGAGTGGAATAGACAGTGCGATTAAAGAGACTGAAGGGATTATAGCTGAGTTGCGGTCGATATTGGGTGATATGGACCAAAAAGACTTTGAAGAAAAGCTGCAAAATATCTCAGATCAAGTGGCCGGATTGAATAAAAGAATCGAAGAGAGGCAAAGTAGCTATAATGAACTGAATAGTAGAGTAGCTGAGTCGAAATCAAAGATAGAATTTTTGAGGAAGGAGAAGATAGAAAGATTGGAAAGGGAGATTGAAGAAAAACTTAGGCTGAAGAAAGAATTCGAGCATTTAAGAGACGCGACTGGTGAGAACGTAGAAGAGCAACTCACTGAAAAAAACAGCATGCTCAGCAGTATCATATCCGAGCTTGCTGAGTTCAAAGCGAAAATAAGCAATTTGCAGGATGTGCTTGAGACTTTGTCAACCGTAGAGGGGAAGTGTCCTGTATGTGACTCCGAGCTCTCAAATGAAAGGAGAAAACTTTTGATAGAAAGGAGAGAAATTGAACTGAACGGACTGAGAGGAAGAATAGGAGATGTGGAGAAGAAAAGGCAACTTACAGAAGAGCAGATTGAAAAGATAAAGTCCGCAGCTGAGAAAATGAAGGAGCTTCTGATAGAAATAAAGAATTTTGACGAGATGCGGGCTGAGTTGGAAAGTTCCAAGCAGCTTTTCAGACAAAACAGCGAAGCTGCTATTGTTTTAGACAACCAGTTGTCTGCTGTGAGAAGGGAGATTGAAAATATGCGTGAAGGGCTGGACAGAGTAGCAAAAGATAAGCAGCAGCTGCAATTGATACAAGAAAAAATAAAGGACTATCAAGAGAGGGAAAGGAGGCTGAAAGAATTGACAAAGGAGAGAGAAGAGCTGAAGCGGCATCTGGCTAAGCATGAAGGCAAAATGAAGGGACGGGAATTGGAAAAACTAGAGACATGGTTGAAGAATGCATTGGTGAAGGAAATGGAGCTTGAAATGAAGATTGGTGGAATAGACGAAATGGTAAAAGAGAGGGATGATAGGGTGAGAGGATATGAAGCTGCATTGCAGCAGCTGGAGAAGGATAGGGATGAAGTGGATAGACTTAGCAAACTTGTTAGGGAATTGAAAATTTTTACTGAAGCGTTAAAGCAGACACAGATTCAGCTTAGGGAGAACTTTGTTTCAGCTGTAAACATCCGTATGGGAGAGCTGTGGCAAACTCTTTATCCGTACAGGGATTTTACAGACGTGCAGCTTGCAGTGGAAGAAGGTGACTACGTGCTGCAACTGCAAGAGCGCTCGGGTGCGTGGATAAACGCAGAGGGTGTTGCATCGGGTGGCGAGCGTAGTATAGCTTGCCTGGCTTTGAGGATAGCCTTTGCACTCGTGCTTGCCCCGCAAATGCCTATGCTTGTGCTTGACGAACCAACTGCAAATCTAGACTCGATTGCAGTGGAAGATTTGGCAAAGACATTACGTGAATGTATGCCAAACTTAGTAGACCAAGTCTTTTTAATTACACATAACGAGAAACTTGAAGAAGCTGTAACGGGCAATCTCTATCGACTAGAGCGCGATAAAGCAAAAGACGGTTTTACCAAAATTATATCTATGTAAATTGTGAGACTAAACTACTATCTTTAATTTCTTTTCTTAATTTGAAAACTGAATCTTTAATTTCATTCCATTTCTTATCTCTGACTTCCAAGATTAATTTCATTTTATCATCTTGTCTATTTACAAACCTACGAAGAGGACTAGCGAATTCTGGTAATCAATTTTCAATAATTTAACATTAGATTATTATATGAGTTTTGTAGGTGGAGTTCCGACGAGGGAACGAAAGTCTTTTCAATATTCAGTTGAAGAATTAAGTATGACCATTCGTTTCATACGGAATCATCCTGCAGTTCTGATATCGGATAGGATTGACGGTAAGAGAAGGAAAATTCTAGTCATTGCAGACTTGCATATAGGATTGGAGAATGAGCTCTTTCAGTCCGGCATAGTGATTGCACCGCAAGCTGAGAAATTCCAGAAAGAGCTCTCCAAGCTGATAAAGATGACTAAGGCTGATACGATTGCCATAGTCGGTGACCTAAAGCATAAAGTGCCTGGCACTAGTTTCCGTGAACTCAGGGAGATTCCAAAGTTAGTTGACAATTTGGTGAAAAAAGTGAAAGTAATTCTCGTTAAAGGGAACCATGATGATTTTATAGAAAAGATTGTGCCGAAGTCTGTAAAAGTCTGTAGCAGTCGAGGTTTCTGCATCGGTAAATATGGTTTCTTCCACGGACATGCATGGCCCAGCAAAAGCCTTATGCAATGTGATTATCTATTTATGGCGCATTCGCATCCTGGCGTAGAATTCAGAGACAGCTTCGGCTTTCGCATCGTAGAGCCGGCTTGGATAAAGTCCAAACTCAATGAAAGACTTGTGAAGAAGAAGTACAAAATAAAATCGAAGGAAAAGATTGGAAAACTGCAGACTGTAATAATGCCTACGTTCAATCCAATCCTAGGTGGCATAGCTCTGAATAAGAAAAAGAGAAGTGAGTATATAGGGCCGTTATTGACGAATAACGTCTTTGATGTATCAAACGCTTCTGCCTATATGTTGGACGGGACAGAACTTGGAAAGATTAAAAAATTAAAGTGAACCTAGAAGTATCTTTTCATCGTCCGTAAGTTTGTCATACACTTCCTGCAGAGTCTTCTTATCATTTGCCGTAAGTGCTGCAACTAGTACATCACTCTCATTTATCGTTCTCCCCGCAACAGGCTCGTTCATACTTATAGCGACTTTGTCTCCTGTCTTTGCTGAATTTATGCTCTTGCCTTCCTTCTGTATCCCTTTGACTTTTCCCACAGTCTTGCCAGATTCATTCTTCAGCTGTATGCCTATCTGCAGATAGCCTGTAACTTCAACGCCGACTATGCAAGGGTTTGCCGCATGAAATATGCAACCTCTCAGAATTTTTAGCTTCACCGGCCTTTGCACTGATTTCATCTTTTCCTCCATCTCACGCTCTCTCCTATTCAATCTCCAGTCTTTGTAGTCTTCCACCATTTTGTAGATTATGTTGTTGCTGAAAATCTTGACTTTCGTGTCTTTAGCCATTGCATCGGCATCTGGAAGTGCATGAACATTAAATGCAAGCACTACGCGCTTGAGTTTGTCCTTTACATTCCCAGCCTCAATTATGTCCTGCTTGTTGATGTTGCCTACTTCCGCTTTGCGTATAGATATGTCCTCTGCTTGCATCATCTTTACTAACGCCTCCAATCCCCCAAGCGTATCAGCTTTGACTATAATGCCCTGTATGTCTTTCTCAAACTCCACTTCTTCCACATCTTTTTGCACATCATCCTTTGCAGCTTCCACTCCTTTCTCACTACGTACTGCAATTATTGGTGACCCTGCTATGACATCTGCCAGGCCAGGCGCAGCTATCTTTATTCCAGATGCAGCAGACACCGATTCTACGCTCTCAAACTGCTTCTCCACCCGCAATTCCTTCAACGGTCTAGGCCGTAGTAGAGCTTTGACTTTTGCAACTGTCGGTTCTTTGCCGCCAATAACTATGTAATCATTCTTCCTCACACTACCATCGTATATTATCACATCAATAGTCGGCCCGAATCCCCGCACTTCTTTAAGCTCTAGCACTGTACCTCTTCCCGTATCGGATACTGCAAGTCTGTCTTTCAAAAAATGCTGTGCCAATCCAGTAAGGACCATTAAAAGATCCGGCACTCCTTCCCCAGTCAGTCCAGAGCACGGTACTATTGCCACGCGCTTGGTGAAATCTTCTATTTTTTCAAATCTGTCAAACCTTTCTGCGCTTATCTGGCGTTCGTCAAGCTGTGCAACTATGCTGTAGACTTTCCTCTCAAGATCGTCTTTCACATCATCTCGCTGCTTGGCAAAGCTCTTCAAGAAGCTCCCTTTCTGTGGGTTCCATCCAGCAATCCTATCTATCTTTGTCGCTGCAACCACGAATGGTGCCTTGAATTCTTTTAAGAATGTCAAACTCTCGTCGGTCTGCGGCTGGAACCCTGCATTTATGTCTATCACAAGAACTGCCAAATCAGCCACACTACCACCTCGTTTGCGAAGTGTGGTGAATGCTTCATGCCCAGGTGTGTCTATAAATAGCAAACCGGGAATTGTTATCTCCGCACCGATTCTCTCCATCAAAGGACCGCATATCTTCTTGATTGTATCGATTGGTATCGAGCTGGCTCCCACATGCTGAGTTATGCCCCCTGCCTCGCCTGCCTGCACACTTGTGCCCCGTATCTTATCCAGTAGCAAAGTCTTGCCGTGGTCTACATGACCCAGAACTGAGACTATCGGTTGCCTTATCTGCTTTCTATTCTTCACATCGACCGCCTCTATACATAATCTCCACAATAAATTTATATCATACAAATAATTATTAGATGCTTTAATGAAGTATTAGATGTGATGTATGTGGCTGTGACTATAAACGACATATTACCCATAGGGCTATGCCTGGCGATGGAAGAGCTTTTCGATGTCAGACGATTCCGCGGGAACTTCGGTGACAACATAATCATGCGGTCAAAAGACCCTAAGCTGTCGCCCAGGATGATAAAGATTAAGCGCGAATTCAATTCTATGATGACGGAGCAAAACTTCTTACAAGGCCACAAGACTGCTATCCTAGGCAACATGGATAAAATACTCTCGCTCGCGGCACGCTATGCAAAGACTGACCTCAGGGATGTGGAAGCTATAGTATCCAATGGCAAATCGTTGATGGAGAAGGTGATATTTGCAGAGAGATTCGAGCAGATTGCCCAGCTGGAGCCTGAGTTCAAGAGCAAGATTATGCTTCCCATATACAGTTTATTCATAAAGGCTATGAAAAGGAACAAGATTTCATTCGTTTAAAGTATGTGATTGATGATGATACCGAGAGATGTAGAAGAGGAGATTGAAAATCTAAAATTGAAAAAAGTTGAAATCGTGAATAAGATGAATTTGACGACTGATTATGATGAAAAGGAAGAGATGAAGGAGAGCGTAGATAAGATACAAAGGCAGATAGAGATACTGGAAAGGTTAAAAGGATAGATTATCTTCTCAGATTAAACCCTTGGTGCTCTATGAGCGCTTTCATATAGATGCCAACTATGACTATCACTATTAGAGATATGGCTACAATCAACCATATTTTCGGGTCACCCCACCATCCAGGATCTACGGACCCCGCACCTATAGTAGCATCCAAATCAGACACCTTACCCAGTTAATATTTGGCTGTTGAATGGTTTATTGGTTTTGATTTTACAATAATAGAAATGGTCACTACAGTCTATAGTCGAATAAGGATGTAATCGAAGCTGTAAAATTCTGTGAGATATGCAAAAAAAAATACGGGGGCAGTATTTGCTCTGTAAATAAAAGTAATAGTCTATTTCAATTCGTAATATTCCTTCTTCTTTTCTTTTTTGATTTTTGACTTTACGACCGATGCGAAGTCTTTTGTCTTTTCCACTGTTGATTTGAGCTGCTTTTTACCAATCTTCTCCCTCTTTTCCCTATAGGCATATCCCTTTCCTGGTTTGTACTTGCTCTTGGTCGGCCAGAATAGATAGACAAGAACGGCAGCCACAGCGATTATAACTATCACCAGTCCTATTGTTATCCAATTGGATGTTGTCTGCTCGGCATGCCTTTGCTCGGCTGCCTCCAAGTCTGCTCGCACATTCGCTATTTGCGTCTCAATGCCGTCAAAGAGCTGGTATGCATTAAAGTAATCACCAGCAGCAGCATAATTTTCAGCGTCCTCTAGCTGGGACATTAAAGCATTGAAGCTGATTTCTGCGAGTGTGACGTTCACGCCTTGCGCCTTAGTCACATTTATTGTCGCGCCCAATTGCAGTATCTCTGAACGGTATATTGCTAGGGTATCGTTAATTCCAGTTTCATTGCTTTTGCTTGGTAGTACGTGTAGTGTGAAGTCTGATGTAACTGTCTTGTCTGAGCTTGTGGCTTTGAACTTGCCTGCATAATTCTTTATGTCAACATTACCGACAGTGAAAGTGACATTGAAACCTGCTATCTTCCCAGACGCAATTGTTGCATTGGTCGAATTCACACTCCACCAGCTTGAGTCTATATCTACAACTGTGAATGTTATAGCCTGCGATACGTCTCCTGTATTCTTCACCTGCACTCCCGTGCTGTTTGTAGTGTTTTGCGTTATAACAACCAGAGTAGGCGACTCTGTGAAAGATAAATTAGCGGTTGGAGGTAGAGTTGTCGTTGTAGTGGTGGCAGTACTACCACCAGATGGAGGAGGTGAAACCGTGTCAGAATCTTTTGTTACAGTAACACTTACGTTTATCGCATGGGTATCGAACCATGTTTCACCACCACCTACGATGCTGGCTGGGCAGGCAGCTGCAGCAGAGCTGCCAGCAGTGACTGTCCACCAGACAATGCAGCTGGAGTTGAATGCGGGTAATGTGAAAGTGTAAATTCCACTACCATAACTGCCGATAGTACACCCATTTCCGCTCTTGTTCCCTGTCGCACCGCTTACGCTATAACCGCAGCTGCCCGTGTTGAACCTTATTGTTGCTGCAGAAGCGTCAAGTGCGCCATAGTTGCTGACATTTACGTAAAATAGAGTCGATGTCTGATTGACCATACTGGAGATGGAAGTGTTAGTACTCATGACCAGACCTGTGTTATCTATGAACAGAACGCTACCGTTGAACACACTTCTTCCTATGTATGAATAATTGCTACGATCGTACGTAAGGTTGAGATTGACTATGTACCTGCCGCCGGGTGTGTTCGCGGGTATGGTCGCATTTATGTAATAACCGTCTTCACCATTCCAGACCACGCTTGGGCAATCGCCACTGCTACAATAAAATGTGTCCATATCAGTAGTTGCGTTGTAGAAATTCAGACTTTCTACTCCTCCAGGTATTCTCGATGCTGCAATAGTTAAGTTACCCTCTTGCAGCCACACAGCAGTAAAGTTCGAGATGTTGTGTAAGACATCAAAACCTTCGCCTTCATCTACTTGAGACCCATTCTTGTAATACAAACGGGCACGTATTGTTATATTCTCTAATTTTGTGCCATTCGCAGTCTTGTTCAAATGTTCCTCGGACATGAAATCCAACCACACATCGATTTCATCAGTAAGATTCAGACGTATGTTCAGCATAAATTCTTCATATGGGTGGCTAGTGTTCTCTATAGAGTTCTCTGTAGAGTTATTTGTACTATTGAAGCGTATCCAACCGCTGTAAAGTGTGTTTGCAGGCATAGATTCGTTGAATGTCATGTTCACATGGAACAGTCTCCACTCCCCGGCTGGAACGACAAGAGGGGAGGATAGATTATAAGTGAAATTTCCTTCCCAACCTGCACAAGAGACTGGAGATCCTTCCGCGCAGGTTAATTGGTTGCTACTGTTCGTTATGTTAAGCGTAAGATCGTAGCCACCTGGGTTGCTGATGTTAAAATGAAATTGGCGTGTTAAATTTGTACCATAATTCTCTATCATCGTATAGGTGGCAGAAGACATAGTATTGTTTATCAAAAGCATTGGCGTGGATACTTCTGTTGTCAGTTTGACGGATATGCCAGCCCCGCGATCGTCTAAGTATCGTACATATGCCTCATAGCTACCGCTCATAGCACTTGTGGGAACAGTAAGAGTTACATTTATATCTTCTTGGTTTGTGCCATTGAGGGTTATGGTTGTAAAGTTTGTATTTATCCAATCCGAGGATGGGACATAAATATAAGCTGTAACATTGTAAGGATCTGTCTGACTTGTACTGTTCAAAACTTCTATTGTCCAGTATTTTGTTGTCGAGCCTATGTTCGTAGTTTCAGTATACTCCTCTTGCATCGCACCGCTTATGTTTGCATATGTATGCTTGTTAGTTGAGTTTGCGACAAGTACGCCATCTTGGTTGTATAGATTGAATGAATAATTTGCAGAGCCTGTCCAGTTGAGCATAACTTTTACTTTACTAGTTATGGACGAATTAGGGATTAGAACTGAGAAATTATTTCCAATACTGCCCCTGAATCCTTTGACAGCATATACATCTATATACTCCCGGACATTATTTAGGGTGAGATTGCCCTTGTTGATTATAACGGCGGTGGATGTTACATTCTCACTGACATTCACGCCTCCAAGGGGGATAGTTTTGACTGCTAAACCATCTACTTCTACAGCAAGTGTTGTGAATACCAGATTGCCGCTATAAGATATCTGTGAAGTAGAATTACCAAAAACGCGTATTTCCCACATCTCCCCGCTGGAATTAGGTAGATAATTATAAAGTAGACTCTCGTTGTTATGTGTCTTGTTAATAGACTTTGCCATAAGATTACCAGAGCTATCAAAGAGGAAGATGTCCATATCTGACGATGAGCTTAGGTTTATCATCACTCCAGTTGCATTTCTCACTTCAGATGTATTGGTGGAATTTGTGGCGTTGAAGAAGAAGGAATGGTATGCACTAGTTCCGTTTACAGGAATTATTCCATCAAAGCTTGCTATTCCTGTCGTGTTGTCAAGCGTGTTATACACGGATATCGGTATATCCAAAATTATAGATATATTTGCAGTCTCGTCTGAGGTGTTGGTGATTGAGAAAGTATTCGTAAAATACCTTCCTGGATAGCATTGCATATCCCTGTTAATCAACGTAAATGTCGTCCTGTTGTTTGTAGAATTGGTGCCATTTATGGATTCATACGTATTATTCCCAGTCCCGTCACTGCGCTGGACGATGAGGTATACACCATATTGGCATGGTTCTGGGATAGGTGGATAGCTTTGCGAATAGTTCCTGGTAAGCCTTGTAGTGTCGTTCGACAACTTCAATGTAATACTGGCATTCAGGCTACTATTGCCTATAACAGTCACATTCCCCGAATACCATCCGTCAGTTGTTGTAGTCCAGTTAATCCTAAGCTCCGTAGGCGTGACATTGAACCATTCTTCGGGAGAGCTTTGGACTACTCCTGAGGCTAGAGATATGTTTAACACTAAAAATATCATTAGAGCCGTTGAAATTACAGCCAAAAACAGTCTATTCCTTTTGTTTTTCATCGTTTTCCCTAAATCTAATTTATTTTATCTAAATATAATTTTAGCAACAAGGGAACAATCAGGGGTATGTAACTGTGACTCGATTGGTTTTCACTTCTATTTCACTGTAGTCACTGCTCCAGTCCAGTTGCAGTATTGCAACCTTTCCCGAACTTAAGGAATCTTCTATATTGTTCAATACACTAACCTGCTGGCCATCTACGAATACTTTGAATCCTGAGAGTTCCATCTTTCCCGTGTTTGCAACCGACACCAGCAGCCTTCCATCTATATCTCTAGAGACATCGAGTACCTTCAAGCTGTACAAAACATTGCGAATGATGGCTATAGCATCGCCTGTGGTAGTCGGCAACTCTGGCAAATATCTGCCTATTATCGGTACTTCGCGGAGATTGGGGACTGAACCCAAAATGAAATAGCTCGCCACGAATACTATGGCTATCAATCCCAAGCCAACGACGATGCTTCCCATCATTTTAAAAGCTACGTATATGACTATTGCGAGAATTGCGACTCCTATGATTATGGCCAGCATAAGATTAATTTGGTGGTTTAGATTTAAGAAAGTTTAAGCTAAGACTATAAGAGAAGTGCCAATGACTATTAAAAGTGTGGAAAAAATCTTTAGCGCTACTGTAGATTTACTAATTTCTTCCTTTAGCACTTTGGGTATGAAGATGCTAAGAAGAATGGTCCCAAATAAGAGGTAAAGAGGGCAGACTGCGGAAAGAGCGGAAACAAGTGAGACAGGACCTAATGAAATCGCAATAAGTGATGCAATGAGTCCAAAGAATGCTAGAATCTCAGTAATAAATGCAAATGCAAAAAACTTCTTATTTATTTTCAAATTTCTTAGCGTCTTCTGAAGATTTTTTCTCACTCCACTTTTTAACAGTACCAAAGATGTTATTACTAACTCTCCTAAAGCTATCCAAACAAATAATGACCAATAGTCAACTGAAAATAATACGTATTTATCTAGAATAGATACGAGAGAGCCGAAAAGAGACATGACCAATATTAATGCGAGTGATGGAATGATTGGAAGATTGCGTAATATGCTAAGTCTTTTCTTTATCTTTCTCCTTGTTTTTCTTCTATATGACAGGGATATTGCTCCGATTACTATAAGTAATATTCCGAGATACTTCTGAAATGTGAATATTTCCCTAAAAATGAAGAATGCAAAGAATGCTGTAAATAACGAACTTACGTATGTAAGCGAAATGACTCTAGATACTTCCTCAATCTGTATGACTTTACAATAGATAAAATAGCCACCCATACCAATCATACCGGCAAGAATGCCAAGTATCATAAGTGGAAAAGCTATAGATATGGGTTTCGCAATAATTACCCCAAAAATAAAAACTAACCATAACAGCTCCATAACTATGGAATATGAAATTGGATCCTTTACAAACTTGTCTAATAGGAATTTGTCTATAATAATTGGTATGGTCCACAAAGCAGGCGCCAGCAACGCAAATATCATCCATTCCATAAATTAACTGAAATTTCTAGGAATAAAAAAGCGGACCCGGAGGGATTTGAACCCTCGACCTTCTTTCTACTCAACATGCTTAGGAGGCAGTTGCTCTATCCAAACTGAGCTACGGGTCCATACACTACTATTCTAATTGAGATGGGAATTCCTTAAAAGTTTATTATATACAATAAGACCGATATCCTTATAAGCTGTAACTACTTACAGATGGTAATATGGTAGACAAATCCAAGAAGCTGACAAGGATGCTGTATACAGCACTTGCATCAAGTCAACCTGAACATATTGTGAATAATCTCAATACTGGTCCTGAGATTCCAGGTCATAACCCTGAAGGAAAATCTGGCCTTTACGAAAAAAAGGAAGCTACAGAAGATGCTAGAAAAGAAGTAGGTGAATGGGGTAATGGTACTCTGGCTGCAGATCCTAGAACAACAGAAGAAATCGTAAAGGACGAGGCAATAAAGCGTTTGCAGAAGTATAGATGAACTAATTTATTGGAGCAAACACAATAATTAACATGGTTTCTAAGAAGAGACTGCAGAAAATCGCGAAGACCATTGTAAGGGTCAACTTTGGGATAAAGCCGAAGGATGTAGTAGTGATCACTTGCGGGCCGAGGGCATTGAAGTTTGCCGAGGCGATTGCATACGAATGTGCAATGGTTGGAGCCCAACCGACGATATCCTATGGTAGTGATGAATTAGCTCTGAAAATATACAAAAATATCAATCCAAAATTCTTGAAGTTCAAGCCTAGACTTGGATGGAACCATCTGAAAGTTGTAGACGCTGAGATGCACATAGAAGACGACAATCCTTTCCTGGCAAGGCAACTACCGCAGGAGAAAGTAGAAATCCGCAGGAAGGCAATAAAGCCGTTGAGAAAGGCGAAAGAAAAGAAGTTGATGAGAAAGGTTTTGAAATCCGCCCTTATAGGTTTTCCGACCAAGGAGAATGCCAAGGCATTAAAGATACCTTTCAAGAAGCTGGAAAGGATTTTTTGGAATACTATAGACATCGATTATAAAAAATTATATCGCTTCAATGAAAAGTTGGTCAAAAGATTGAAAGGTACTAAGAAGATTAGAATTGTTGGAGACAGAACTGACTTGGAATTTTCCGTAAAGAACAGGAAATTTATAAACTCTGTTGGTGTCATAGAGAAGAAAGGCGAAATTGGTTATATTAACTTGCCTGATGGGGAAGTCTTTACAGCGCCTGTGGAAAATTCTGCGAACGGTGAAATTTATTTCGACCTTCCTTGCATGTGGCACTATGGGAAGCAGGTGGAGGGTGTGTGGTTCAAGTTCCGGCGGGGCAAAGTCGTAAAATACAAAATCAGGAAGGGTTTGAAGAATTTTGAGGACGTGCTGAAGCATGCAAGCGGCAAGAAGACCACTATTGCAGAGCTTGGTATAGGAACTAATCCTAATGCGAAGCCTACAGGTGGTATGATCATAGTGGACGAGAAGTTGCTGGGTACCATCCACATAGCAATAGGTGCAAACAAACTATTCGGCGGTAAGAACGAGGCAACTATGCACTGGGACTTCTTCAAGACCATGGGGAAAGGCAGCAGGCTGTATGCGGATGGAAAGGTAATAATGAAGGATGGAAAGTTCATTCTGTAGAATATTCATGGTTCTTTTTCTTTAATTCCTCAAAAGTCTCCAAGAGCAGTTCTGGCGGACAGCATGAAAAATGATAGACCATCCTGTAGTTACCACCGTCCGCAACTATCACATAAGGGTCTTTTTCTTTCAGTTCATCTATACAATCAATCTTGGCGCAGACTACCATAGGCATTTTTCTCTCACGTTTTATTTCTTCCAGCTTTCGTTTGGTCATTCTTAACCCATAGTCTAAAATCTTCAAGCAATCTCTCTCCTAATAGCGCCTATAATTTAATTCAAGACAATAAGGTATTTAAGAGAACCGATAACTGGCTCAATCTTGTAAAAGTGGTCAAAATGAGAGCCTTCGCAAAAAACACATTGGAAAGGATGATAAAATCCAAGCAAGAAATCTCACTCCTAAAGAAGTCAGCAGAGATTACCAACTCGTGCATATCTGTGATAGAGGAATCCCTAAAGGAAAGAATTACAGAAAAGGAGCTTGCAAGAAGGGTGAGGAAGCAGTTAAAGTCCAAAGGAGCTTCGCTGGCATTCATGACTCTAGTTGCATCTGGCAAACGCTCTGTCCAAATACATCCAAGACCTTACGCTGCAAAGAAGGAAATACGTGGCATTGGCTACATAGACTTCGGTGCAAACTACAAAGGTTACAAGACAGACATAACAGTACCATTTATCAAAGGTAAAATTGGAAAACGTGAGAAAAAGATTGTAGAGTCTGCGCTGCAGGCATACAAAATGGCTGTTAGAACTGTAAAAGTAGGTAAAAATTGCTGGAAAGTGCATGATAAAGTGGAGAAGTTCCTGAAGCGTAAAGGATTTGAACTGCCACATGCAATCGGCCATGGTATTGGCACAAAGGTCCATGAGCTTCCATACATCGGAAACATAAAAAAGAAAAAAATCAGGCGTTTGAGCAAAAAGAAGAAGGAAAGAATAATGAGAAAGTGGGAAGCGCTTAAAGAAATAAAATTCCAGCCGGGTATGGTTTTCACAATCGAGCCTGCGGTATATGTCAAAGGCACAGGTGGCTGCAGAATAGAGAATGACTTTTTGATGACAAATCACGGCGTTAAACAATTAACACATGCAAAACTCATAACAGTATGACTTAAATAATCAGTGATTTTAAACTAATTAAGTGGTTGGATGGTCAAGGAAAATGGAATGAGTGTACCTAATCATATAGCGTTCATTCTGGACGGCAACCGTAGATGGGCGCACAAGAACAGATTGAATCTATTCGGTCATAAACAAGGCGGAAAGAATTTTGAGAGTATGTTGAACTGGTGTCTAGAGCTAGGCGTGCCACATGTATCAGCCTATGTCCTATCAACTGAAAACTTAAACAGGCCAAAGAAGGAGTTGGATGAAATATTTAACGTATTTTCCGACTTTCTAAAAAGATGGGAAAAGGAAAAATCAATTTTTAAAAAGTATGAGGTAAAAGTACGTTTTGTAGGCGACCTTGACAGACTGCCGCCGAAGCTTGTAAGGCTTATGGGGAAGATAATGCAAAAGACTGCAAAATATCAGAAGAAAGCGCTGAACATCCTAATAGCATATAGTAGCAAGTTTGAATTAACTAAAGTTATGAGAAAGATTGCGGAGAGGACAATAAAGACTGGACGCATTGAAGTGTCTGAAAAGGTGGTAAACAAGAACTTGTTAGTGTCTGTCCCAGTTGATTTAGTTATTCGTACTGGTGGTATGAGCAGGCTTTCTAATCTTATGCTCTGGCAGGCAGCATATGCCGAAATCTATTTTACCGAAACACTCTGGCCGGACTTTAGCAAAGCTGAGCTGATAAAAGCTATAGAATGGTACAATTCTATGCAAAAGAATTTCGGAAGATAAATTTAAAGCTTCTTAGTCTAAGTTCTCATTATGCCAAATTACGACGTAATCGTTATTGGTGCTGGACCTGCCGGCTGTCGGACAGCTGAACTGATTTCTAGTAAAGGGTACGAAGTGCTTGTAATTGAAGAGCACAAAAGCGTAGGCAAACCTGTGCAGTGTGCTGGTCTAGTCAGTTGGCGATTGAAAGAACTACTTCCTAGACTACCAAAGAATATTATCATCAATACTGTAAATCGTGCAAAATTCTCTTCACATTCAGTCAACTTTGAATTAAATTCAGATAAGCCAGTATATGTCATTGACCGTGCAAAACTGGACAAATATTTGTACAAACGTGCTAAAAGGAAAGCAAAAATAAGACTTGGTACTAGATTCATCAGTTTTACTCGAACAAAAGATTCTATAAAAGTGAAGACTACAAAAGGTATGTTTGAAGCTAAGATTCTTGTTGGTGCTGATGGTCCTAATTCTATAGTTGCAAGCCAAGCTAAACTAAAGCAACCTGACAACAAGCTGATTGGCGTACAGGCAACTGTAAATGGCAAATTTGATAAAGACTCTGTAGAGCTTTGGTTTGGCAAGGACATCTCGCCAGAATTCTTCGGATGGGTTATTCCACTGAGTTTACATAAAGCAAGGATTGGAATTGCAACAAAGAATAAAGCTAGGCAGTACTTTGACAGTTTCTTGAAATCTAGGATTGGCAAGACTAAGAAACCGGATGTTGCAGGTACAATCAATTTTGGTTTGATGGACACGGTTGCAGAAAGGGTATTGTTAGTAGGTGATGCTGCATGCCAAGTTAAACCGTTTTCAGGCGGTGGTGTGATTTACGGTCTTATCAGTGCAACTTTCTGTAGCCGAGCTTGTGTAAGAGCTTTGCGTGAAAACAGATTTGATGCAAGATTCCTAAGGCGTGAATATGATAAAAAATGGAAAAAGAAATTGAAGAGACCCATAAAGCGTGGTATGCTTTACAGCAGATTGCTGCATGGTTCCGACCTAAAGCTAAAGCTGCTGCTGAAAATAGGAAAGAGAATTAAATTCATTCTACAAGGTTGGGATATGGATCTTCTTTAGGCCATCACGCGTATTTCTTTGTTGCTGGCTACAGCCTTCAACAGATTCTTTCCAATATCCGACCGTTTTGTGACTTTTATCTTTGCCTTTTTGCCGATTATTGCAGAAAATACAAATTCTTCATCCACATATATGTTTGCACTTTCGCCTACATGTTGTCTGCCGAAAATGAGTTCTATTGAGTTCCCCTTTTCTTCTAGCCTAAATTCCAATTCTTCACCAAGTGTAGGTACCTTCGGTTCTACATCTATGTGTATACCTAGTCGATCTTGCAATTTATTTATTGTTGCACCTTCTCTACCTATTATTTTCCCTATTCTTTCATTGTCCATTCTCACTGTCACTCTGCTGTCAGATGTAAACTCAACTTCTGCATGTGGATCGAACTTTTTAATTTCCTGCATTATACGCTCGGCTGCAAGTTTCTTCAGGCCGCTGCTCTCGGCTGCGGCTTGCACGGGGAGAACTATGTTCTCTTCACCAAACGTGTAGATTTCATACTCTAGTTTGCCACTCTCAAAGTTCTTCACTTCCACTACAGGCCTAGCTAAGTCTGCTTCTTTCATACCTGACGGGACTTTCACAGACATGCTAAGCTCGTATACTTTCTTCACTTCTCCAGCATCCACGAAGATTATGGTGTCAATCACGTGCGGTATCATACCTAAATCAATCTTTCCCATAAATCTTTGTATTGCATCTATTGCCTTGCTTGCATGCACGACTCCAATCATGCCTACACCGGCCAGCCGCAAATCCGCGAATACTGCGAAGTCGTTGGGCTTCCTCACTTCGTCGAATATGGAATAGTCCGGCCTGACAAGCAGGAGTATGTCTGCTGTCTTTTCGAACTTGCCTTCAAGCGGCGCGTATTGTGTAATCTCCGGACCGACTTGCAAATCGCGTGGCGATTCCAAAGTCTTTACTATTTTGTCCTGCCTACGATAGAATTCAGCCAAGCCACTCGCAAGCGTAGTCTTGCCACTACCGGGCGGACCTGCTATCAACACACCTTCCGCCCTTTCACGCAAGCGCTTCATAAGCTTTGACGACAGCTTGTAATCCTCCAAGCTCATCTTAATTATCGGTCTTACAATTGTCACTTCCAACCCATCTGAAAAAGGCGGCCTTGCTATTGCAATCCTATATTGACCAAGCTGTAGCACTAACGCGCCCCGCATGCTGATTTCCACCGATGCTTTCTCAACCTTCCTTACCGCATCATTGATTTCCTTAATCATCTTTTCTAGCTGTTCCTTCTCCATCGGTTCTTTACTCAATTTTACAAGCTTGAACTTTCCAGGCTTACCTCTCTTCGCCAGAGGCTCCACATCTTCTTTCAAATGAACACTGATGGTATCCTCTGTGAAGAACTTCTCAAACTCCAGCCCGGTAGTCTTTATTTCCAGCGCAAAGTATCTTACTTTCACACCTTCCGCTTCTGCTACCAGAGCCTGCACGTAGTCCGATGTGATGAGCTCGCCCGGTTCGTGCTTAGCTACGTCACGTATGATTGCGTCAACCCTGCCGGCTTTTGCAAGCTTTATATCTTCCAGGCTTGGCCTTTCGCCTGTGAACCTAAGTTTAATCTTCTTCTTTTTGCATACTTCTCGCAGATGCTTAATCTCTTCCAGACCTATAAAGCCAGATTCCCTTCCTTTAGAAGCTTGTGCCTGCAATTCATCCAGTACAGCTATCGGTATAACAATCTCTATGTTCTTTAGCTCGTCAGATTCTATAAGTTCTGAGAGCGTACCGTTAATAATCACTGACGTATCAGGAATTAATCTATTTATCATTCTAATCACTCCCTCTAACTTTTCTAATTTCATTTCAATTCAGTAAGAATTAGTCCTTGCTTTTTTCTCAAACATTTTCTCTTACTTCTATTCAATACTGTATTGGAGACCTGCCTTTTAAAGATTTCTATTTAAGTTCTTACCTTTCAAGCATGACACTAGCATAAGCTTAAATGGTTGTTTTTCATATACAAAAAGCTTTTAAATGTTCGTTGTATTGTTTTAATCAACAAGTAAAGTTATAAAATTGGTGAAAAAATATGGAAAAATGTCCGGAATGTGGAAGCTCTAAATTGATAAGAAACCATGAAGGCTTAACCTGTGGAAAATGTGGCTTAGTGCTTGAAGATAAGGCGATGTTTTCAGGAGCGATGGTAATCTAAGCTTAAGCCGATGCGTGCCTCTGTGCACGACTTTTACATATTATTCTTTACTTGCTACCACTCGGAGATTCTAAAGATGGTTTGAAAATATACCTATAATCTCTTAATTATTTCTCTTAATTCAAGCTCTTCTTCACTTTTGCTTTTCATATCCCTTAGCTTGAATTTCTTGCTCTTCATTTCCTTCTCGCCTACAATTATCACATATGGTATGCCGACTTTGTTTGCATATTCCAACTGCTTAGTGAGATTCCAACCCATCAAATTTGTCTGGCATGATATATTTTTCTTTCTAATCTTCTCTGCAATCTTTATTGTGTCTTTGACAGTGTCTTCTATGTTTGCCACAAAAACTTTAACATTTGTCTTCTTTTCTCCCATTTCCTTTTCTTTCATCACCTCAAGGATTCTGTCTAAGCCCAGAGAAATACCGGTAGCTGGTAAATCAGTACCACCAACAGTTTTTATCAAATTGTCATATCTTCCTCCGCCACCGCAGCTTACATTCGCCCCAAGACTGGCTTCAAAGACTATGCTTGTATAATATTCCAATCCACGCACTAGACTGAAGTCCACTTCTATGTATTTTTTACAGCCATATGCAGACAATTTCTTCAACAGCTGGTGGAGTTTGTTCTTCTTGCTGGACTTTATAAATTTCAATATCTTTTTGACTTTCTTCTCGTCTACACCTTTGCCTTTCAATTCATCCTTTATACCGTCTTCTCCAATCTTGTCCAGTTTGTCTATAGTCCTAAAGACTTCTTTTGGTTCTTCAATTCCAACAGATTTTAGGAAGCTATCCAGAATTCTCCTGTCGTTTACCCTAATTTTAAAATCCTTGAAGCCGAGTGCTTCCAAGACTTTGCACGCTACAGCTATCACTTCTGCGTCTGCATCCAAGCCTGCCGAACCTATTGTGTCAACGTCGGCCTGCCAGAATTCCCTATAACGCAGAGCCTGTGGGTTATCGTACCGCCAGACTTTGCAGATTGAATATCGCTTGAAGGGCTTTGGTATCTGTGGGTTGCTTGAAACAATGCGTGCAAGTGGCATTGTAAGGTCGAACCGCAATCCCAGTTCGCGTTCGCTTTTGTCCTTAAAATAATAAATCTCATCTTTTACTGCTTCGCCAAGTCCGCCTTTTGCTGAGAGCAGTTCAAAGCTCTCAAAAGCAGGAGTTACCAACGGCTCGAAGCCATATTGCTCAAAGATAGTCTCCACTGTCTCTATTATTTTCTTCATCTTTGCCGCGTCCTCCGGCATAAGATCCCTTGTACCCTTTGGCGGTTGGAATTTCATACCATCTACCTTTCACTTAATTATTATTAAAAATGACGATGTTTAAAAGATAGTGGTTTAGCAAATTCTTAAATACCTGAGCTTGTAAAATTACTCCTAAGTGGTTTGATGAAGGGTGAATATCGGATCGTTGCATGAATCTACTTCTGTTTTATTTAGAATTCACCATATAATTCTTAATAGAGGTTTGTAGATGGCGGTAAAAGAGGTTAAAGGTCAGTATAACGCAAAAGAGATTGAAAGCGGCATTAGAAAGTTCTGGGAAGACAAGAATGTCCCGCAGAACATTAGCAATTTTAAAAATAGTAAGAAGAAGAAATTCTATCTCCTGGATGGCCCGCCATATGTGAATGCACGCGCGCATGTCGGTCACATAAAGACACGTACGCTAAAAGACGTATGGTCCCGGTTTAAAGCAATGCAGGGCTTTAACGTCTGGCTGCAGCCGGGGTTTGACTGCCATGGCCTGCCTATAGAGAATATGGTCGAGCGTGAACTTGGCATAACTTCGAAGAAGCAGATAGAAGAGATGGGTGTTGACAAATTCATAGAAGCATGCCGAAAGCATGCTCTTGGCAATGAAAAGGAATGGCTCAAGCTATATCGCATACTTGGTGATTGGCGTGGCTGGCACGAGCCGTACTTGACGCTGGAGAATTATTACATAGAGTCTGGATGGTGGACTGTAAAGCAGTTGTTCGAGAAAGGTATGCTCGTACAAGGCGAAAAATCTACATTCTGGTGCCCGCACTGTGAGACTGCACTTGCCGGCTATGAAGTGACTGACAGCTATGCGGATGTGAAAGACCCGTACATATACGTCAAGTTCCCAATCAAGGGCAAGAAGAATGAGTACATAGTAATTTTCACGACTACGCCTTGGACTCTAGTGAGCAACGTGGCTATAGCAGTGAGGCCGGACAAATACTATGTAAGAGTGAAGGTTGGAAATGATGTACTGGTAATGGCTGAGGAGCGCGTGGAACCTGTGCTCAAGGAGATTTGCAAGCTTGAGTATGAAATACAGGAGAAGTTCTTAGGCAAGGAACTTGAAGGCATAAAATATTTGCCGGTGCTTGAGACACCAGTGCAGCAGAAGCTGAAAAAAGAAGCAAACGCGCACAAGATAATTTTGTCCATTCCAGTTCTGAAGTCAAAGTCTTACAAGCATGCACTTGAAGCTGAAAGTAAAGGTAGTAAGGGAGAGTTCTTCGACTTTGTGACAATAGATGAAGGCTCGGGTAGCGTGCATGTCGCACCAGGTCATGGGCCGGAAGATCATTATATGGGATTGCACTATAGATTGCCTGCCGTTTCGCCAGTGGATGACGAGGGCAAGTTTACAGAAGATGCAGGCGAGTTCAGGGGGGCATTTGTGAAAGATGCGGACAAAAAAATTGCAGAAAAACTTGAGAAGAGGGGGATGCTTTTGCATTTTGGTTGGGTTACGCATTCTTACCCGCTGTGCTGGCGGTGCAAGAGCCCATTGATATATCGCCTGAGCAAGCAGTGGTTCTTTTCAGTCGATACAATAAAGGGTAAGATGATAAGTGCGAATGAGTCCATAAAATGGCTTCCCGAGTTTGCACGAGAGAGGATGAGAAATTGGCTTGATGATGTAGTAGACTGGTGTATATCACGCCAGCGATACTGGGGAATACCATTACCAGTCTGGGTTTGTGAGAAATGTGGCAAAAAGGAAGTCATAGGTTCTGAGGCTGAACTCAGGGAAAAGGCATCCAATAAGCTACCTAAGCAACTGGATCTGCATAAGCATGTAGTTGACAAAGTAGAGTTGGTTTGTAGCAATTGTGAAGCGAAGATGCGAAGGATTCCAGACATAGTGGATGTTTGGTTTGAATCTGGCATAGCTCCATGGGCGTCACTTGGTTATCCGCATAAAAAAGGAAGTAAAGAACTCTTTGACAAACTGTGGCCGGTTGATTTAATCGATGAGAGTCAGGACCAAATACGTGGCTGGTTCTATAGCATGCTTTTCTGTGGTATAGCTGCATTTGACCGTTCATCCTACGATGCAGCAGCGCTAAACGGTTGGGTGCTTGATGAAAAAGGTAAAAAGATGAGTAAGAGTTTGGGGAATGTTGTGTGGGCGGGTGATGCTTTAGAAAAGCTCAGCTCGGACGTACTACGTATGTACTATTGTTGGGAATTGCCTGCTTGGGAGACTCAAAAATTCAGCCTCCGTACGGCAGAGGAAATTCGCCGGTCAATGAACATCCTCTGGAACAGCTACTCATTTTTCACAACATATTGTACAAAAGATTTCAAGCCTGGAATTGGTAAGAATCTGAACGTAGAGGATAGATGGCTGCTTTCGAGGATCAACAGCATAATTCCGGAGATTAAAGATTATTTTGAGAATTTTGAGTTCCATCGGACTGGACGCACACTCATGGATTTCGTCGTTAACGATCTGAGCAGATTCTATATAAAACTCATACGCGACCGTGTATGGGTTAGCGAAAGTGGCAAGAGCAAGCAGGTTGCTTTAGCAACACTTTACGAAGTCCTAGTTACACTTGCCAGACTCATGGCACCAATATCTCCCTACATATCCGAAGAGATATACCAGAACTTGGTGAGAGGATTTGACAAGAAAGCAGAGGAATCTGTCCATCTCACAAAATGGCCAAAAGTGAATAAGAAACTGGTAAATAGAAAACTAGAGAAAGAAATGGAAGCTGCTAAAAGACTGATAGATGCGTGCTACTCTGCCCGGCAGTCAGCTGACTTGAAATTGAGATGGCCTCTGAAAAAGTTGGTTGTAGCGTCTGAAGATAAGACGACTTTGTCAGCTGTAAAGGAATTGAATGATGTGCTGAAGATTATGTGCAATGTCACTAGCGTGGAAGCTGCAAAGAAAGCTCCAAAGGGTGATTTCACACAAGCCAAGATTAAAGATGCTGTAGTGTTTGTATCGAAAGATTTTGATGAAGATGAAGTCCTCATGAGAGAAGTCGTGCGAAAAATCCAGAGTATGCGCAAGAAGCATGGCTACAATGTCAAAGACAGCATAACTCTAACGATAAGCTCGGGCAAAGAAACGAACGAGCTCCTACAAAGCCGCAAGGATGAATTGAAGAAAGAGGTTGGTGCAAAAGTTATAGATGTTGGCAAGCTTGCAGGCAAGCGCAAAGGCAAACTGGAATTCAAGGGCAAAGTAGTCGAAATATCATTTTCTTAATTTTCATATAACGAATTGAACGAGCATTCCCTCTACAAAGCCGCTGAACACGACAAGTATTGCTATCAATACAATAAAGATAAGCGTAGTTTTCGAAAGTAGCAAAGCTTTGCCGACTTTTATTGATTTATCTATCTGTTTCTTCTTTATCATCGGCGAGAGGATTTTCAAATATGCAAGCCCGAGTGAACACGCGATGAACAAGGACATAATCTCATTCATACCATGCGGCACCATTAGTATCACAGCCGATGTTGCTTTCTCAATCCCGTAGTTGAATAATGCATAAGTCAGGAAAAGGCTCACAAGGAACCCGTTTATCATAAGCGCCCCTATCGGTATCATATATGCACTGTAAAGAGTTATCTTTGGATTGTGCCGTTCTAGACTATTGAATCTTTTAAAACGCTTTGGTATATTTTTCCTTCTCAGCACAAAGGAAAATATCAGCACGGACGCGAAGATAACAAGCATGAGTGCAACTATGTTATTGAGTATGAACCAGAGCGTCTGGTGTCCGCCAAGCAGATTTATTCCAATCATCAGCCGCCTAAACCAGATTTCAAGTATGTAGACAAGAAAATCCCTGTTCAAGAAAAAGAGTAAAAAACTTACAATCGTGCCCAGAGAAGATCCGATGAAAAAGTAGACAACCGCAAGTGGCATATGTGAGAACACAAATTTGATATTAAAGTTCTTTGGATGCTTTGGCATAAGTTAATTTAGATTTTTAATAATAAATTTAGTAGATAAGTATGATTGACTCTACGCGTTTCGGCTCGATAACGATTGATGGAAAGACTTATGATAGCGATGTAGTG
Source organism: uncultured archaeon (assembly GCA_964512235.1). Taxonomy (GTDB): domain Archaea; phylum Aenigmatarchaeota; class Aenigmatarchaeia; order CG10238-14; family SCSR01; genus CAZEGD01. Next base: position 34,614 of record CAZEGD010000004.1, on the reverse strand, counting down.
GTGACTTGGGAGGGTAGGGTCAAGGAAGCTAGGACAGAGGTTAGGCACGAGATCGGCGAGTCTGATTTCCTAAAGCTTTTGTTCGAGCGGTCAGACATTGTAGTCATCGGTACCGGCCAGTATGGCGACATGAAAGTCAGCGAGGATGTAAGGAAGTTTGCAAAAGATAAGAAAGTGAGATTGGTTGTTAAGCCAACGCCTGAGGCTATAAATAGGTTTAACATATTTGTTGGGAATGGAAAACGGGTTGTAGCGTATATGCATGTAACATGTTAATACACCACCAAATGTAGTCCTAAATTTATTTCGGTCGCAGCCATTGCAACTCAATTATGGAAGACCGAACAATTACTATAATTTGCCTAGTCTCATCCCTAGCTGGCATGCTTCTTATCTACATTGCCGCAGTGAACATACAACCCAGACAAATATTGCTCAGTGAGATAAATTTTGACCTAACCGGTCGTAGCGTCGCAACAACAGGGTACGTGAGCTATGTAAGCAAGCATCCGAACGGTCACATATTCCTCACGCTTTCGGATGGTAGTTCAACCCTACAAGTTCCATTGTTTGCAGGTTTTGTGAGTTCTATGAAAACTGATGGGATAAATCCAAACTTTCATCGTGGGGATGTACTTGAAGTCGATGGTCTGGTAGGTGAATACCTAGGACAGTTACAGATTATTCCGAGAAAGACGAGTGATATAAGACTCATGGAGGATGGTTATGCTTCTTGAAACGATTTTATTCCTATTCATAGGCATTGGTATAGGTGTGTTTGCAGGTGTTTGTCCGGGGTTGCATGTGAACACTACCATACCGTTGGTGCTTATACTATCCGCTGCCATTGGCCTTGGCCCGTACCAGAGCATTGTGATGATTGTTGCGATTGGTATGACAGAGATGTTTGTCGACATGATACCGAGCATATACTTGGGAGCACCTGACGCTGACACTGCTTTATCTGTATTACCAGGTCATAGGCTGCTGCATGAAGGCCGTGGCTATGAAGCCATCAAGCTCACAGTCATCGGCGGCATAGGTGCGCTATTGTTCAGTCTGGTACTCATCTTCTTTGTTGCACAATGGTTTCAACAGCTTTACGATCTCTCTCGACCGTACATACACTTTGTGATTATTGCCGTGGTTGCATATATGATACTGTCTGAAAGGAAGCTGAAGAAGATTGCATCTGCTGCTTTGATAATTTCACTCACCGGCCTGCTTGGCATAATCACTCTCAACAGTTCAATAGTACCGCAAAACGAAGTTCTCTTTCCTGTGTTGACGGGTATGTTCGGTTTGAGCGGTCTGATAATCAGTCTCAGAGAGAGCTCGTGCATCCCGCCACAGAAAGAAAGCAATAAGCTTCAAATATCGAAAAAGAAAATTATAAAATCGATAGTACTTGCAAGCATAGCAGGGATTGTGGTGGGATTCCTGCCTGCTGTTGGGATTTCAGAGGCCGCAGTCATGGTGCAGAGTATGGGTGGCGGTGGCAGTTCGAGAAGCTTCCTCATGACAACGTCTGGCATAAACGTTGCGAACGACGTGTTCTCTTTAATCAGCCTCTGGCTCGTAGGCAACCCACGATCGGGTAGTTCTGTAGCCGTGCAGCAGATAATCGGAGATGTGACTATGTTTGATGTTCTGTTTCTCATCGGCTCCACCCTTCTTACGGCTGGAATTGCTGCCATACTCACGCTAAAACTTGGAAAAATAATCCCAAAGTTTCTATCAAGACTGAACTACAAGATGCTCACGCTTTCTATCATAATATTCATTGTCTTAATGATTTTCATTATGACAGGACCTTGCGGATTGTTGATTGCATTCACTTCTGCATCCATAGGCATACTCTGCATGCGATTGGAAATAAGGCGTAGCCATTGTATGGGTGTGCTGTTGATTAGCACCATCCTTTTCTTCACAGGATTAACTCCTTTAGTAATTTCAGTCCTAGGAATTTAAACATCTAAGACCGAGCAAATTAAATTTTGATAAATATAATGATTAAATAAGAAAGTGATAGTATGGTCTGGAATTCAAGTAAATTGAAAAACCTTTACATAGAATTCTTCAAGAAGAAAGGGCATAAGGAAATCCCCAATGTCTCACTTGTACCTGAAGGCGATCCCACAGTGCTCTTCACGACCGCGGGCATGCATCCATTAGTTCCATTCTTAATAGGCCAGCCGCACTCGCTTGGAAAGAGGTTGGTGAATGTCCAGAAGTGCATACGCACTGACGATATTGAAGAAATTGGAGATAACAGACATCTTACATTTTTTGAAATGTTGGGCAACTGGTCTTTGGGAGACTACTTCAAGAAAGAGGCTCTTAGATGGTGTTGGGAATTCCTCGTCGATAAAAAAAATGGTTTGGGCTTAGACCCTAAAAGAATATACACATCTGCATTTAGAGGCGACACAGCCGCACCAGCAGATAAAGAATCATTAAACGTGTGGATTGAAATTTTTGAAGAGGCTGGAATCGAGCCGAAAGTTGATGTACCTCTCGCTGAAGGCGGGAGAATTTTTACGTATGACAGGACTGAATGTTGGTGGGGACCTGTTGGAGAGACTGGTCCTTGCGGACCGAATAGTGAAATCTTCTACGACACTGGTAGACAACATAATCCAGCATTTGGCGAAGTATGCCATCCGAATTGTGATTGTGGGAGATTTATTGAAATATGGAATGATGTATTCATGGAGTACACAAAGACGAAGGATGGAAAGTATGAAAAATTGGAGCAGAAAAATGTTGATACTGGAATGGGATTGGAAAGAGTTATCGCGATTTTACAGAATAAGAAGACTGTTTTTGAGATTGAAACTTTTGTTCCCATTGTAGAGAGATTGAAGGAAATTGCAAAAATAAAGACTCGGAACAAAGAGAAGTCAATTAGGATAATCACTGACCATGTCCGTGCATCTACTTTTATTCTGGCCGAGGGTGTACAGCCTAGTAATGTTGAAAGGGGTTATATATTGAGAAGGCTCATAAGAAGAGCGATAAGACATGGCAAATTGCTAGGGATAGAGAAAGAGTTTTTGACTGACCTTGCAAGAGTTGTCATTGATGTCCATAAAAAAGATTATCCGCATTTGAATGAGAATAAAAAGTTCATTTTGGACGAGTTGAAAAAAGAAGAAGTAAAATTCAGGAATACGCTTGTAAAAGGTCTGAGAAAGTTCGATGAAATTGCCAAAAGGACGAAGATGATTGATGGAAAGAGTGCATTCTTGCTCTTCCAAAGCTTTGGATTCCCTATAGAGATGACTAAAGAGCTTGCTGAAGAGAGAGGCATAAGCGTTGACGGGGAAGGTTTTGAAGAGGAATTCAAAAAACATCAAGAGTTGTCTAGAGTCGGTGCTGAGAGGAGGTTCAAAGGTGGGTTGAGTGATGCATCCGAAGAGACGATAAAGCTTCATACAGCCACGCATTTACTGAGTGGGGCTTTGCGGAGAGTGCTGAAGAAGAAGGACATAATCCAGAAAGGTTCTAATATCACACCAGAAAGATTGCGTTTTGATTTCAATTTTGATAGAAAGCTTACCAAAAAGGAGATAGAAGAAGTGGAAAAGGTTGTCAACGAGCAGATAGGAAAGGCTCTACCCGTTGAAAGAATAGAGACGAGTGTCGAAGAAGCGAAAAAGATGGGAGCGCAGGCAGTTTTTGAGCATAAGTATGGTGAAAGAGTTTCTGTCTATCGCATAGGAAATGTTTCTGTTGAGATATGTGGCGGGCCACATGTCAAAAACACAAAAGAAATTGGTAGGTTCAAAATAATAAAGGAAGAGAGTATTGCAGCTGGTGTGAGAAGGATAAAGGCAATTTTGGGCTGAAATTTACGTAAAATCCGCATGTTTGTTTTTAAGATCAGCTTCGGTTATGTTCTCTTCTTGGTTTATAGCATAAATAAGGGTTTCTGCAGTTAGCAAAGTCCTGAGTTCAAAGATTGATCTCTCGGGATCTCTAGGAAAGTAACTGCTTCTCAATCCTCTCAAATCTTCAATAATTCTTCCAGGTATTTCGACGGTTGCATCAGAAATTTCTGTCCATTCTTTGGTTGGGGACGAAGTGATTAAACCGACTTTTACACCCTTCTCGTCTTTTACTTTCTTAGTAGGCTTGTAGAATTGTTTAGTAGCAGATCCTGAAATTACTAGCACTAAATCTCCTTTGTTTACGCTTACAGTACCTTTATCTTTATAGAAGCTAACATTTCTTTCCTCTCCTTCTTTTGCACAGTGACGGAGACGTGTCGTGAAGAATTCTCCTACTGTTCCGGAGAAACCTTCGCCAACAACAACTATTTTTCTATTTACATGGGGGGTCTCCAAGGATTGGGGTTTTGGCATAATTTCATACAATTTTTCGAGCTGAGATGTGTCTGGTGTATAAGTTTTATAATCTTTACAGAGTGAGCAGAGACGTCTATATACTTCTTTAACTTCAGTTCCTTTATCAATAAATCCGACAAGAGAAAGTGTTGTAAATAATAGTCCTAATTCAAACAAAGTTCCGAGTGGTGTTAAAGGCGCGAATGGGGTTCCCATTATTTGCCTGTCATAAAAGCCATCGTCATAATCAATCTTAGATTTTCCCTTTATATGAAAAAGATAGTCTGATAGACTGCCCAATTCAGACTCTGGATGAGATGTCCATCCAACAATTTTTGCTCCTGCTTTCTTTGCAGTTTTAATAGTATACAATTTCGCTGTACCACTGCCAGAGAATGATAACATCAAGTCTCTTGGTGTGAATATGTATGGAATATCATCCGGACCATAAACTTTGCTATAACCTAGGTTCCTTAGAAAACTCTTAAACAAATTTGCCACATCACCACTTCTACCAACTCCAATACACACCTTCCTATCGTAAAAATCTAAATCTCTTTTTAATCTATCGAATTTCTCTTGAGGAGGAAGTTTTAGATCTTCTATTAATTCGCATAACTCTTGATAGCTTGCTGGTATCTCATCAAACGAATTCATAATTATTCATTTGATTAAAGTTTTAAATACCCGAAGTCGCGCACCTTATAGGTGGGTCGACGAGCAGATCGCAGAAAGAACTCATCACTTCGTCAGGTGTGGGTTCGCTCAAAACTATTCTGCCATAAGAGCTTTCTATCCTGACTATTGGCAAAGCATCGCTATCGCCGACTACAAGCTCGATGAGCATCAATTGATTGGAGAACTCATTTGCTGCTGCTTCTAACCAAGACTTTGTCTCCCTACACTCATCGCAAGCTAGTGAATATTCAAACTCAACTATTGTTTTACCTATACGTAAGAGATATCGATATTGCTCTGAATTCAATCTATAGTCTATAATATTTTGACTGGGTAGTTCGATTTCATCTTCTTGCACGGTCTGCGCTCCTGTAAATGTCTGCAATATTCCATAAGCTACTGAAGAGCCGACCATTAGGAATATCAAAAATAATCCTCCAACTATAGACTTATTTATTTTCATTTTCAATTGTAACGCCTATCTTAATTTAGAGTTCGTGGATTTAAAATTAAAATACCATATATTTTTAGCGGATGGTTGAAAAATGGTTTTAGAAAGATTAGTATCTCTCAAGGATGCAGTGCGCAGGCCACTGGTGATGTTCATAGTCGGCGATATAGTCGCGCTTGTATGCTTGACTGTGTCCTTCTTGGTCTTCCGCGAGTCCATAGGACTGTTCACTACCCTTCTTATGACTATAGCAATGACACCGTTTATGGTGGATTTGATGACATATGAAGAAGCTAGAACGGAGGAGGAGTTGATGAAGAGGAGGCAGACGAATCTCCTCATGAGGCATAAAGGTGTACTCACTATATTCGCATCTTTCTTCACCGGGGTAATAGTTGCGTTATCAATTGTCTTTTTAATGCTGCCCGATGCCGTTGTCCAAGAGGTGTTCAAAGACCAAATAACCGAGATAAGTGTCATACGTGGCAATATTGTATTTTTGGATACATTCGAACGCATAGTCATAAACAATGTTAGCGTACTGCTGCTCTCGTTTCTATTTTCATTTCTCTTCGGGGCTGGTGCTATATTCATACTATCGTGGAATGCTTCAATCCTTGCAACTGCAATAGGCATGGCTGCAAAGACATTGGGTGGCTTCACAGCTCTACCAATAGCAGTAATGATTTTCTTTCCGCATGGAAGCTTGGAGATACTTGCATACTTCATTGGTGCAGTAGGTGGGGGTCTTGTATCTGCAGCCGTCACTCGCAGGAAATCTAGGCAGTTCTGGTTCATCGTCCGCGACTGTGGGATATTGCTGGGTATATCTATGGTTATTCTGGTTATTGCAGGTGTGATAGAAACTGCTGCGATGAGTGTGTAAACTCTATTCTAAATAGATTCCAGGCTTCCCGTACTTTGCCCTTTTCGCTTTACTTCGCGGGTCGTATATTTTCTTGCCAGAAGATTTCAACAATTTGAACTTGGCAAAACCAAACTCTTTTTTCAAGAACTCAAACGATTCCTTGAAATATTTAATCTCTTTGTCTGTGGTAAAATAGAGATATGCGGACTGAACTTTGCCTTTCTTGTCTGCAAGTTTCTTCACATGGCGTATGTCTTCAACTATCTTTTGAAATATCCTCTCCATATCTTCGGTCTTTTTATCCACTAGCTTCTTCTCGACTTTTGGCCAGTCTGCAACGGAGACAAAGTCCTTATTGCCTAGGCTTTGCCAGAGTTCTTCGCATATATGCGGTATGATAGGAGCAACTAAACGTGTCCAAACATTCGGAAGAATCTTCACTATACTTTTTCCAGCCGTATCGGTCCTTCTCATGTACATTCTCACATCATTTAATATGCCAAAGAAAGCATCTTGTAGAGCCGTCTTGAATTTCGTCTTTTCATATGCAGAAGTCGCCTGTTCAATGTGTCCTTGCAGAGCTGACAGCAACCATTTGTCGATTAGAAGACTTTTACTTCTCGTCTTCATCTTTGCAACTTTCAATACAGTATCGTAAAAATTGGTTAACGTTTTTTTCGCAAGTTCTGCTTCATTCCTCCTGAAGTCCGCGTCATCCAACCCTTCCGATGTATTCGTTAGTGTAAATCTTGTAGCGTCTGCACCGTAGCTTTGTATAGCATGCTTTAGCGTGATGAAAATTCCTTTGCTCTTGCTCATCTTCTCTCCGTCTATATTTATCATTCCATTGGTGGCTATGAATTTTGGCCAGAGTTTCTTTGGAAATATTGCAGTATGGTGGAATATGAAAAACGTTAAATGATTTGGTATGAGTTCCTTTGCAGAATTGCGAAAATCTACAGGATACCAGTATAGAAAACTCTCTCGCATTTCTTTCCATATTTTTGATTTTTTGTCTCTCAGTTCTTTGCCAAGGAAAATAGAATCAAACACTTTTTTTGTAAGTTCTTCGGGCTTTATTTTATACTTCTTTATCAAGTGGACAATTGTATAAAATGCCATGTATATTGTGGAGTCTCCGAGCGTCTCTACTATCCAATCTTTGTCCCAAGGTAGTGGTGTGCCCAGACCGCTGTGACGGGCGCATGCCTTGTCTTCCAGCCAGTCTACAATATCGTTAAACCAGTTTCTCGCCTCGTCTGGATATATCTCCATTTGATCGATGCACTGCTTAGCTAGGCTCTTCCACTTTTTGTCCGAGAATTTGACGAACCATTGGTTTTCCAGAATTTTCACTACACACTTGGTTGTACATCTGCAGATGACTGACTCGGACAAATCGTAAACATGGGTAGCTGTACCATCTTTTGTGAAATCCTTTACTATCTGCGGCTTGATTTCGAACACCTTTTTGCCTGCATACTTGCCTGTGTTCACTTTTAACACGCCCTGATGGAATTCCTTCTTGTATATTTCATCAGTTGCCTTTTCCAGTCTTTTGTCATTCTGTTCCTTTATGCCAAGTTTTTTGCAAATGTCTATCGCAGGATGCTCGCCAAACCCTTCAAGCTCAACCAAGCTTATCGGCATTATGTCTTTGAGCACGTCTGGATCTATACCGTATTCTTTCAGTTGCTTTGGATTCTTGCGCAACTCTTCCAGTGCTACATAATCGTAAGGGGCGTGCGAAGGAACGGACATCACTACACCAGAGCCTACACTTGGGTCAACAAATCCAGCAGGCAAAATCAATATCTTATTCTTGAGTACAGGATTTACACAAGTCTTACCTATAAGTTCTCTACCCTTTATCTCGCCCAGTACGTTGACTTTAAATCCTTGGTACTTCAGCTTCTCTGCACAATCTTTCGATATTAGCCAATTCTCGCCCTTTACACCATTCTTGCTTACCTTTGCCTTTACATAAGCCACATCAGGATTCAGCCATATGTTTGTTACTCCAAATATTGTCTCTAACCTGAGAGTTGCTGCAGGTAGTATAAGTTGATGTTTTGTATCGTCGAAGTCAAACTTTAGAAACATGAATTCAGTAGGTGACGCACCCTCTCCTTCCAGTCTATCATGGTCTCCAGTAGGTGATTCACAATTCGGGCAGTATACTACTGGATGTGTGCCTTTGGCTATATACCCTTTTGATTTGAGCGTTAGATATTGCCACTCTATGAATTTCTTGAAATGTGGGTCAATTGTAGTAAACTGCCTGCGCCAGTCTACGGAAAACCCTATGTTCTTTACACCGACTATCGCATCGTCTTTATAATAATTTGCAAGGTAGACTGGATCCGTAAATTTCTTAATTTCATCTTGCGGCACACCATCTATGTCTCTTATAGCTCTCAAAATATTTTCATCGTTGTTTGCTATCCGCTTTGCAACTCCCGGTATGCTCTCTCCCGTAAGATGCCATGACCACGGGAAGAGGACGTTGAATCCTTGCATGCGCTTGAATCGTGCGTAGATATCTACCCTATTAGCTGTAAAAGTGTGGCCTATATGCAACGGACCATTCATGTAAGGGAATGGGAATGTAGCGAAGAACTTCTTTCTATTTTTATCAATCTTCGGCTCAAAGGGCTTTGATTTCTCCCATCGCTTCTGCCACTTACCTTCTATCTTCTTGAAATCCACGATACTATCTACCTGCCTATAATTTCATTTAGTATCCCAACAACAAAACCTTTTATCGGATAGGGTACAGGGTCATCAGTCCAAGTTCTAACTATTTGGCTAACAGGATAGAACTGATTCACCTTTCATCTCGTCACCTTTGTAGAATTTTATAAAATAGATTTATAAGGTTTGCATTTAGATCATCAGCGGCAACTTGACCAAATAGCCGATGAGTGTAGTAAGGACTAAGAATGCTATCGTAAAGATGAGCAAGAAGTAGAGCTTCCTCTTGTCCGTGCTTATCACCATCAATCCCTCTTTCTTCAATCGCCTCTTGAATTTCTTCTCTATCTTCTTTGTATTCATCAGCGCTACCGCTATCACCAGTCCTATTATTGTGAAGATGTTCGCCAGCCCAAGCATGGCAAACTTACGATAGTCGCCAAACACCAATCTACCGGCTATCGCACCTGATGTTGCAGATATTGCTATGAGCAGGAGGAATGTGAAAATTAATAAATGATCTGACATCAGACCATACAAGCTGGACGCGTACAATATCTTGCCGGGTGCGTCATTGCAAATCCACATATCTTCCGAGAAGTACTTCGACGGTGCCTCGATTTCTATTTTTGTATATTTCACATCGGTCAGTTGCATGTCACCGAAGAAGTTCACAAGTCCTTCAGCATAAAGGATACTTTGCATATAATACTTCACGCGGGTGAATGGTTCTACCGCTGCAGTAAATTCCGGCGTAACATACCCGAGAACGTAGATTGTAGCTGGGACTATCTTGCTACCGTATATGCTCGTAGGTACTAATGGGTAGTATGCCTTGTCTGTCGGGAAGCTTATGAAAATCCCCGGCTGCCTGTAGTACCTGCGACTTATACACTCGCCTTGTACGTACCATCCCAATTTCTGGTTGCGGCATGCAATACAATCGTTGCTATAAGTGTTACCATCGGAACCGCACACGGGATCGTAAAGCGTGTAGCATACTGTAGCGTTTCTCTGCTCTTCAGTGCAATATACCTTATCCTCCTCTTCGGGCGGCGTCATCCAAGACGCTACAAAAGTATAGTCCTTTCCTATGTAGCTGTCCAAGACTTCTATGGACCCCTCTTCTACATTCAGCCCCTTTTCTTCCAAATAGTTGTACAGACCATTGCCTGTCTGGGCTGTGATTATTTCGGTCGTAATGCCGTACTTCTCGAGATGCTCGTGTACGACAACATCTCCTTCGTCTGCTGTTGCTTTTCCTGCACCAAAGGATTCAAGCATTGGAGAGATTATCGGCGGGCCTGCCCTGGAACTCTCAAAGAATAATGGATATATCTGGGTCGATCGGATGCTTTTCACCATCTCATCTATGTCAGACTTGCTCTTCTCCACAATGTCATAGCCGTAGAACCGAGGGAATTCGTCCACGACATCTATCACTACATTTGTCGGCAACGATGGCACGGGAAACAGCCATATTGCTTTATTCACGTCCCGCATGTTGAAGTTGACGGAAATTATCATCTTCTCCATTCCGTCTTGGTAGTTTATGGCGGCGAGTTGGCTCTCCTCGTCGATAGGACGCCAGCTGTCTATATACGGCTCGATTATCATACCGTCTGCCAAAGCACCAGATGGAATCAAGACTAGGGCTACAAGGATGAATGCAAAAATCTTTTTGGCAGCTTTCATAGCATCACACCTTTAGTATTGATTCTCTTGGATAGGTAAAAGCCAAACCCTGTAATTGCAACAACAAAAAGCGTTATCGAGATGTAGAGGAAGATGGGAGTGTACTGTGCGGTGATGGATGCGTCTAGTGTCTCTGCGGGAGCTTTGGCCATTTCCTGTGCAAAACGGGTGCTTATTCCCACATCAATATAGTACTTGCCCAGGCTCACAGCACCTCCCATCAGGGTAATTAAAGAAGTGGCAAGTATGATCACAAGCCGGCGGGATTTGCTTGAGACTATGCCATTGCCACGCTCGGTGAGACTGTAAAATACCCATTTTTTGCCGGGTGATACTGTCTTCTTGACAAGACCTACCTTTGACATGGTGTCCAAATGTTCGACTATTGTGGCATCGCTCTTGCCGAGCTTCTTGCTAAGAAAAGAAGGAGTACGCGCGCCTTCGGAGAGCATCTTCAATATGTCCATTCTAGTGTCTGCTGACAGGACTTTGAGCACTTCCCTGTCTATGATTGTGACTGGCTCGTCTCTTTGCATAGTTTTTTATTGGAGCTTAAAGAACAAAAGGCTGACGATTTTATTAGGAGAATACCGAATTAAAGAATTAAGCTGGTTCTGGAATCTTTTTGAAATCCACGGGCTTTGCAACTTTCCACAAATTCTTCACATAGCTGTCAAACACGCCAGCAAGCGACGGATCCTCGGACCAGATTGCGCTGAATTTGAAATTGTTCCGTTTTGACGGATTATAGTCAAGCCTGAGCAGTACTTCCTTCCCGTCCACTAGAGCTATGCGCGGATGCACCTTCGTATCGAACACCCGCAACTTTGCGCCTTGTTCATGGTACCATTTTGCCTTGTAGTAGTTTCTGCCTGTGACATCTTCCAATCCAATGACTCGGACTTTGACTCCGCGCTTTATGCATCTCTTGATTGACTCGGCAAGCTTGGCTGAACGCGAGTAGTCTCTGGTAACTCCATATACATACTTCCTGCTGCGGCTTGTCATCTCTACAACTTTGTCAAAGAATTCCACCCATTTCTTGCCCTTGATAGTCCATATGCCACTCAACGTCTCGTCCTTTACCATAGGCTTGAGGAAGCTTGATATTCTATCTACTCTTTCCTTTAAAACATCCAATTCCCTATTTCTCTCTTCAATGAACTTCTTCAGTGCGATTTCAGGCTTTACTGCTTTGAATTCTTTAGGCCTACCGTCAAACATCTCTACCATCTGCTTCTTCATCAGCTGGTCGAGCACATCGTATATCTTGCTCTGTGGCACATTAGAGTCTTTGCTTATCTTTGAAGCCTTTGCCGTACCGATAAAAACTAGTGCAGTGTATGCACGGGACTCGTATTCATTCAACCCGCAACCGGCAAGCGTATGGAGTATATCCTCTTTTTTCATAGTGTCACCACTCGGCTCTTCAATTAATTCTTGACAGACCACTTTTAAATATCTGTTCATTTTTCCATCTCCCTTTTCACAATTTCTATAATTTCATTCATGCGGCTGCTCTTGTGGTCATCATAGGCACTCTTGGCATACCAACCAAGACCGAAGCCGACACCGCCAGAAAGAAGAGCGACAAGAAGGTACTTCCATGATTCCGATCCTTTAGAGCCTTTGTCTGCATTGGCATTCTGCAGACTGGCTTTGTATCCTTCGACTATGTCTGAAAACATGTCTTTGTCTTCTTTTGAAAGAATGGAATTGGTGATTGCCTTTCTAGCTTCCTGTAATCTTTTGTCTTTCTCCACGCGCTCGTCTTTATCCAAGTATGCAGCATATCTTGGACCATCTATCCTTCCATTTTCAACTGCCTCCTGGACATCAAGCAGTTCTGAAAGATAATTCATACAATCATTCACTATGGTTTGTCAAATCACCCAAGTATGTTTTTGCTATATTTGTCACAACGTCTTCTGCAGATCCGCTGCCCAACTCTTTTAAAAAACCTGACAGCATATCCACTGCATAACGCCATGGCAGCTTCAGCGCAACCCTATACTTCAATGGCAGTTGCTTGAAGAAAGCACCTGAGACTATGCTGCTGACCACCGAGGCTATATCATCATTCTTACCATTCTTTACCTGTTTTTTGCCTTTATCATATCCCTCTAGTTCTTTCCTGAAAGCTTCCTCCGCACGGAACAGGGCAGAGACGTATTTTCCAACATCTCCTCCCTTCAGATCGGATTCTAATGCCTCTGCTAAACTATCTCCCATTCTCACTCACTCTTTCTTGTAATTCTTCATTATTTCAGCAATCTTCTTCGCCAATTCTTCATTCTCTCTAGCTTTGAATTCCTTGTATTTGTCCATTACGTAGTTTATTCCGAACCTGTCAATGAGTCCGCCTGCGACAAGGTACAGTAGCTTGCCGCCGGTTGGTTTTAGAATTTCCACTATGTTCTCCTCACTCATTTTTCTCCCTCCTTTTGCTAGCGTTGTTGCTTTCAATCACGTTCAGCCAATGGCCGCAGCGCCATGCAATCTCCTTGAGCACACTTGGTGCGATGTGAAGCTCTTCAGTAGTTATCCACTTGTCTCCCTGCTTCTCCTGCCTCTGGAAAGTCACATTGCTGCTCCAGAGCGTCCACTTCATTCCCCTACCTTCACCCAATCCGAACCATCCGTTCGAGACTGGCCTTGACGAATTTGAATGTCTTGAATTCTGACCGTTCATCAATTCACCTCCTATTTTTTCTTGAAAAAAGATGTAACAGACTTCTTGAACCTATAAGTAAGGAATTGGCCCACAGCCGCACCAGGCATTATATAATGACCAGCCGTCTCGCCTGCCTGTTGATACAGGATGCTTATTGCGTCAACTGCATCCTTTCCATTGATCACATAAGTTAGCTCTTGCGAAGCTCCGCTGAGCAGGCTTATAAGGAATGCCGCACTTCCGACTGCACCGGCAGTAAGCAATCCACCGGTCAATGGCATGAGACCGAAGTATTCCTTCAAAAATCCTTTTATTCCCATGAATTCACCTCTAGAGTTTACCTGAGAATTGAATGGCAGTAGAGCTATGATATGTGCTTGTAACTCTAGGGTGTGTGAAAAACTGGGAATTGACCACTACAAGTGGTAGTGGTGCTTTAAGTGACGGATAAAATTAGAGTTTTCTTAAGGTTGTTATGGAAACCATTTACGGTCCTATAATTGCAGTCAAATTTGGAGAGAGGCTGCTATTGTTAAAAAGGGCGAATGGTGATAGTAATGGTGGACTTTGGGAATTTCCAACAGAGACTTTTGAAGACACGGACTTGACAATCCACGCCACGGCTGAGAGGGGACTTAAAGAAGAGACTGGTTTGGAAGCAAGAGATATGAAATATCTTGGTGATGCAAGAAAGAAGGAGGGTGATAAGATACTTATTGGCTACGCTTATGTTGCCCATAGCTCCAGCAATGGAGTGAAGCTGTCGAAGGAACATGATGAATACAGATGGGTGAAGAAGTGCGAGCTTGCTAATTATGAGCTTGATAAGAACACTCTTGCTTTCTTAGAATTGTATAAAGACTTTTAAATGATAAATTTTTATAAGCCAATATCATGAATATGGGAAAAAGAGAAAAAGTAAGAAGTAGAAAGATTTTAGCCTGTCCGCTCTGTGGGGGATCGTTAACATCGTGGATAGGATTCAAAGGCGGTTTAATCTACTTTTGTAAAAAATGTGGATACAGAGGACCTCTAAACATCAAAACCTCGAAGGAAGATGCGGAAAAATTGAGAAAAAGGTACGATAATAGAGAGAAAAGACAAACTAAACCTTTTTAAATTGTAACTTTCTATTAACTTAATTACGGTAAAGCGGAGTGGAGCAGTCAATGGCACAGCCATCTGCAATGGAGTGCTCGTCGGGCTCATAACCCGAAGGTCCTAGGTTCAAATCCTAGCTCCGCTATCCTGATTGTTATGAAAGAATTCGACAAATTCCTTGAAATTATTGAAAAGTTGCGCAGTAAAGATGGGTGCCCATGGGATAGAGAGCAGACTATAAAAAGCCTAAAGGCTGACTTGGAGGATGAATACCAAGAAGTGATGGAGGCTATAGATAAAGAAGATTATGAAAATCTGAAGGAAGAGATTGGTGATTTGATTTGGACGCTTTCACTAATTACACAAATTGCAAAAGAGGAAAAACTTTTTGACATGGAAGATGTGATGGAAACAGTAATTGAAAAAATGATTAGGAGGCATCCGCATGTTTTTGGAAATGCGAAAGCTGAAAATGCAGAAGATGCTCTGAGGATTTTCAACGAAGCCAAGGCAAATGAAAAGAATCATTCTAGAAAATAATCCTTTACAAAATTCTTCAGCCCAATATGCTGATTATCATTTGGTAGTGCTGTGAAAAATTCTTCTGGTGTCAACCATTCAAACTTTGTGATATTTTCATCATCGTCTGGATTTTTAGTTATGTCTATATCTTTGCTCTTTGGTTCGCACAAATAATTCAAAAAGATGACGTGTTCATATTTGCTTTTCACATGATCATCATGGGTGTGTATTAATTGTGAAGCACCAATCAGTTTCTTTATTTCTATATCAATTCCGACTTCTTCCCTGACTTCTTTCTTCAGATTCTCCTCAGGTGTAAGACCAAATTCTACACACCCTCCCGGTAAGTCCCACCATTCGTCATTGTCTTTGGCTTGTTTAATCACGAGAAGCTTACCATTATCCATTATGAACGCTTTAGTTGCACATTTGACTACTGGCATTCTGATCACTAAGAATTTTTCCATATTTATCTTTTATAGATCTTATCATGATGATCGAAATCTTCAAAAGTTATTTTGTTGTTAATATGGTCGATTTTGAATACTAAAACAAACGATTTCAGTATATGCACTCTCCTATAGTCTTTCATATTGTATCTCAATCTCTTATAATGTTCTGGATTTTCTTTTATCTCTTTTATTTTACTAATAACAGCGTCGAACATTGGTTTGTTTTTCTTTTGTATCTTAGCTAATTTTCTAGTTAATTCCTTTGAAAATTTGGCAGTAAACATCAGTCCCCACTCGTTAAACTTTTACCCCAAGCATTTTTTCAAATTCTTTTTCAGAAATAGTACCTTCTTTCTCTATTTTTTTCAACTTCTTCACATACTCAAGTCTCAACTGGGGTTCTAAAAGATTTTTTCCAAATTCCTCAGCCATTCTGTTTATCGCCTGGGATTTATCTTTCAAGTCATATTTAGCCTTGATTATGTTAAGCACTCTATTTGCTCTTTTGCTTATTTCAACCATCGCTTTGGGCATCTTTTTTTTCACCTTGTATATACCGTATATATGTCACATATATAAACTTTTCGGTGTAGAAAAATAGAGTGGGTCCAAGGAGAATTGAACTCCTGTCTCCACCTTGTAAGGGTGGCATCCTAACCACTAGACTATGGACCCATACAGTAAATTAGACTCATTTTGAATTTAAAAAGTTTTAGAAAATGGTCTTTGAGACTACAATTGCAACAGCTATGATCATTATCTGTAG
Organism: uncultured archaeon; assembly: GCA_964512235.1. Classification (GTDB taxonomy): domain Archaea; phylum Aenigmatarchaeota; class Aenigmatarchaeia; order CG10238-14; family SCSR01; genus CAZEGD01. Next base: position 18,364 of record CAZEGD010000004.1, on the reverse strand, counting down.
CAGTCCAAAGAGTCCGAACTCGGGCATACTGACTACCCCGCCAGTTATTTGTATCTCCCTGTATTCCATTACCAAAGGTTCTGCCTCGGACGTGATTGTAATTCCCAAAAACACAGGTCTGGCTACGAGCACAGTCACCCTCGGATAGACTATAGCAGCTTCATCAGTTGTTGCAACTTCCGTATAGACATCGCCATTTTCAACTGTTACATAGGATGCAGATGCTGCCAAAGGCTCGACAACGACATGATAGTTGTCTGAAATCAAACCTAAGTTAGTTATGCCTACGGGCAGGTTAAAGCTCTCGCCTGCGTTTGCACTCATGCCTGAGACTGAGAATGAAAAGTCGAGTGAGCTGTAGATTATTTTTTTGTAAGATGGATATTCTGGATATATTGGATTGTACATTTTACAGGAGAAGAATTCATCCGAGCCATAAATCTTCTTAGGCAAGAGTGTCGGATTGGTGACTGCGCAGCCACCTATGTCCCCTGCCGGAAGGGTTGAAGGGGATGGCAGGCATTGCTCTGCAGCAGAGCAATCTTCCGTCTCCTGGTCGCAGTTTATCACACACTCCACGGTGATGTCATGCTGGGCAGGTGGGTTATAAGTGACATTCCAGTCTATTGTAAAGCTCATCTCTGTCTCACTTATCTCTACAGCAGCGTAGTCAATCACTTCCATTACTATTTGGGTACAAGTGGGACCATAATCACAGCTATAGACGCAGCTTCCAAGCGAGCAGGACCATACAGGGATTTCTGTAGTGTCGCATGTACCATAGTCACATGGGGCTGCACGATTCGCACAGTCCTCTACATCACTCCAAGTAGACCATTCCAGGCAGGAATCTGCATCATATTGTCCACAAGTCCTTATCTGGACTATATCGCTATTACATTGTTGCTCTTGTGACCCCGAAGGGGAACAGTCGTCCGAACAGGCTGCAAAATTAGCTGTCTCTGTTATCGGACCGTTCATAGTTATTGGAGATGAGGGTGATGTACCTGAATAACTGCCTGAGCCTGATCCTGTCCAGTCTGAGAAAGTATAGCCTGCGTTGGCAGTTGTTGATATTGTTACAGGTGAGCCGGTATCGTACCATCCGCTGCTTGGAGATATAGTACCGCCTGCGGGCGGGTTGGCTTGCATAGTGAGATGGTATTGTGTTGTGTAAGATGCAGCTCCATTAGGGGAGCTTTCTGTTACAGAGCCTGAGCATCCGCTTGTACAGTCGTATTGTATTCCCACTACGCCAGATACAGGGTCATTATAAGAATATGCTACAGTTCCGAATAGACCAGGGACTGTCAAACTGAAGCTAGTTGAAGTGTATGGGCTGCCATCTACGGTAACTCCCCAGATAGTTCCAGCTGGGATACCTGACTGGGAGAATGTGGCTTGAAATGTACAGTCTGTATCGCCTGTATCAGTCAATCCGTCACAGTCATTGTCATATCCATCTGTACATGCTGTCTCTGCCGGAGGCGAACCGGATGTCCACGCATAGCTTCCTCCATTTGAATAATAACATGTATAGCTTGTACCTGCGCAGGATTGGGAATTGCATTCGTTACCAGAGCCGCATGAATATGAATTGCATGTTGTCGTGCTGCTAGCTGAACATGCACTACCGCTACATCCATAGTCGTCTCCATCCTCGGTCAAAGTAGTGCCAACTGCACTACATGTCAAGCCGGTTGTACAATCCAAACTATTACAGTCTTGACAACCCGGATACGTTCCGCAATCATCATCGCTCTGGCAGCATACCGGACAAGACTCGCAACAAGTTCCAGAGCTACAATAATAGCCGCCACTAGATGTCCTGTCAAAGCACCATGGTTTTGGAGTGCCTGGATTTGGCGTATTATCATCCACGCAAGACGCCCAGCAACCTCCACTGTCCCAATTACCAAAGCTGCATGTGCTTGGTGGGAACGGACAATCCTCTTCGCATGAATAACCTACACAACTGTAACCGGATGAACAACTGACGCAGCTGCCACCTGAACAAAGACAATTGCTATCCGTGCCTGGGCATGTCGCCCATGAGCAGCTATTGCTGCAATATTGAGAATTGCCGTTGCACCGGTCTGGCTGGCAAGCTAATGGGGCAGCATAACAATTGCTGTCTCCAGTACACCAATCGCAGTTTGTATCTCCCTCGCATGCTGCCTGCGTTCCATAACCAGGACAGGATGTGACTACGCAATTACAGCTGCTGTCGCATGCCCTACCGACTCCACAGCCACCTTGTTGCCCAGGATTGTATCCATCGCATGCAGCAGATGCGCCACAACCTGCCTCACATGTATTAGAGCAGCTGCCTCCAGAACATGTGAATGGATTGCACGATGATGTGCTTGTCCATTGCCAGAAGTCATTGCAGTTCCCTGAACCGTCACATCTGTACTGCCTCCGCCCTCTTGTACATGTGCCACTGCATTCGTATCCACCGGTCGAGCATGCAGTGCCAGAACCGCAAACACCTGCGCCTGTGCACGTAGTGTCTGCCGGGCAATTGGCAGTGTAAGTGCCGCACGTGCCTCCTGAGCATGTGTACACTCTGCTGCAGCTGTCCGCACAGTAGAGTGCACCGCAATCTGTTGTCTGCGTGCTAGAAGGCGTGCCTGAACAGGTTGCCGAGCTGCCCGTGCATGTATAGACGCCTCTTTCCCTAGTCCTTTGATTTACATTACATGACCATGAGCCATAATTACAAACTGTGCCGGCAGAGTCGAAGTTACAACCATCAGAGCAGCATGCACCGGATGAGCAATCACAGCAGTCTGGGTCATTTCCATCAGTCAATCCGTCACAGTCATTGTCATATCCATCTGAACAGGCAGTCTCGAATGGAAGTGTTCCTGATGTCCATGTGTATGAGCCAAAATTTGAATAATAACATGTATAGCTCGTACCTGCGCAGGATTGGGAATTGCATTCGTTACCAGCGCTGCATGAATATGAATTGCATGCTGTCGTGCTGCTAGCTGAACATGCACTACCGCTACATCCATAGTCATCTCCATCTTCAGTCAAAGTTACAGTACCAGCCCCGATACATGTCAAGCCAGTCGTGCAATCCAAACTATTACAGTCTTGACAGCTTGGATACGTTCCGCAATCGTCATCGCTCTGGCAGCATATTGGATTAGACTCACAGCACGATCCACTTGAGCAATAATAACCACTACGTACAGTCCTGTCAAAGCACCATGGTTTTGGAAGACCTGGATTTGGCGTATTATCATCCACGCAAGACGCCCAGCAGTTGTACGGGCAGTTCTGAACGCATGAATAACCTGAGCAAGTATAACCAGCTGAACAACCTACACAACTGCCGCCTGAACAACGACAATTGCTATTTGTGCCTGGGCAGGTCGCCCATGAGCAGCTATTGCTGCAATATTGAGAATTGCCGTTACACTGGCCTGGCTGGCAGACAACAGTTGCAGATGACTTACACGTACCGTCACCAGAACACCAATCGCAGCTCGCATCTCCCTCGCATGATGCCTGCGTTCCATAACCAGGACAGTCCGTGACTATACAATTACAACTGCTGTCACACTCTCTACCGGCTCCGCAGCCGCCTTGCTGACCAGGATTGTATCCATCACATGCTGCAGATGCACCGCAGCTTGCCTCGCATGTGTTCGAGCAGCTCCCGGCAGAGCATGTGAATGGGTTGCATGATTGCGTGCTTGTCCATTGCCAGAAATCGTTACAAGTACCTAATCCGTCACATCTGTACTGCCTCCGCCCTCTTGTACATGTGCCACTGCATTCGTATCCACCGGTCGAGCATGCAGTGCCAGAACCGCAAACACCTGCGCCTGTGCACGTAGTGTCTGCCGGGCAATTGGCAGTGTAAGTGCCGCACGTGCCTCCTGAGCATGTGTACACTCTGCTGCAGCTGTCCGCACAGTAGAGTGCACCGCAATCTGTTGTCTGCGTGCTAGAAGGCGTGCCTGAACAGGTTGCCGAGCTGCCCGTGCATGTATAGACGCCTCTTTCCCTAGTCCTTTGATTGCTCTGGCATGACCATGAGCCATAATTACAGATTGTACCAACAGAATCAAAATTGCAGCCATCAGAGCAGCATGCTCCTGATGAGCATTCACAAACAGGCGGACAGTAAGTTGTCCATCCCCCTGTGCTCTCGCAGCAGTAATAAGTTGTCCCGCCCATGGAAAATGTACCTCCCCAAGTACGGTCACAACCGGATGCACAACATGACAACCAAATATCACTGGGACCAGCAGAAGAAAGGGGTACTATCATTAAGATTGTGAATAAGATTGAAACCAATAAGAGCAACTGGAGCTTCATATTTAGAATTTGTATTTCTTACATAAAATATACTTATTTATTCCAAGAAAAGAAAATTTTTATTGGGATGAAATGGAGAATAGGGCAAAAGTCCTCATTGCTATAATTTTAGTAGTAATATTTTCTTTTATTTTGATGAATGTTCTAGTCCCCACATCCAATGAACAAGGTTTTAATAATTCGGAAAATAGAGAGGGTACGATATTGAGCGGTTTCCTAGCCAAGTACCTCAAAGATGAGTTTGTGCCGGTTTGGATGAATGTAGAACAGGGTATGACTCCCAATGGAAAAATCGGACCCGACAGTCTCTACGGATACAATTGGGAGATAAACGGAGTGAAATTATACGTATCAACTGAATACAATTCCAACAATTCTGGAGTACTTAAAAACCTCATAAGGATATACGATAGCTTTAGGGAAATGAACGCTGAAATGGCGACCCGTATTTTGGACACCTATTTCAAAACTCATGAGGATGTGAAGTGTGCCAATACTCCCGCAATAAAATCGTTATACTGCGAGAGTTATTTAAGAGATGGAGATAATAAAATCTTTATTGGTGCTTTATCTGCAAACTTTACTGATGAGTCGATAGCTTTCGTATGCGAGTACCCAGTCGGAAGTGATATTTACAGCTGGAACAGCTGCAATAAAGCATTCAAAGAAATAGGTGTTGCAACTCTACCATACACATTACCGGGTGCATAGAACATGAAAATGAAAATTTTAATCGGGGTTTTCGTGTTGATGTTTTCATTTAGCGCAGTCTCGGTTTTGTCAGGTGGTGGGTATCCATGTGGTTGCGTTGCTGCTGGTGGTGATTTTGCATGCCAGTATTATGGGTATGGTGATTACTGTATAAACGACTGTTGTTGGTGGGATTATGAGATAGAGTGTTGGAACGATTACGACTGTGGAGCAGGCGAGACTTGTACATATTATCAGTGTGTGGCATCTGCTACAACCACGACTACGTCTCCTCCGACTACAACGACTTCCCCGCCTTCTTGTACTAATCATGCACAATGCTCTCAAGCATGTACAAGTGCTTGTCCATCTGGTGTATATGGTTGCTGCGATGGATGCTATCTGGGTCAATGTGTAGGAAGTACATGCCAGTGTGTAGAGGTCATAAGTTATTGTTCAGATAGTCCTGCATATCAAGTTGGTAGTGTGTGCGGTGTTACTACAACGACGACTTCCCCACCTACAACCACGACAACAATACCTTCATTCTGTGCTGGAGCGGTTGGTGAGTGTGATGGACAGGAATGGAGATGTCCGTACTTTTATGGGAGTGATTATTATTGTGACTCCACATATTATTGCTGTAGACTCCCCGCACTTTTTTCAGCGACTTTTTCGCAGATTAACATACCAGCGGGCACCACTTGGGGTGTGACTGTGGATGGAACTAGATACACTACCACAGCTTCTAGTCTTACAGTATCGGATTTAAGAGGTGAGGTAGGTTACACCTATGACGATCAAGTAGGGTCTTACTATTGTGAAAGTGGATGCTACGGAGCTGTAAGCGAGAGTGACAACACCAAGACAGCTACGTATGATTATAGGCCTTCTGCATATTCGGTCACATTCCAACAGTCAGGCATACCAGACGGTCTTTGCTGGTACGTGGATATAGGAGAAGATGCTTATGTGTCATGCTCCTCCGACCTCACAGTAATAGGATTGTCTGGTTCTGTGTCATACAGCTACAGAGATACAGCACATGATACTCCTTATATCTGTGTAAGCGGATGCTCAGGTACTGTCACAGCAGCCGCCACTAGGACAGCTTATTATGAAGAGGAGCCTTCGGGAATCGTATGGGACATCTCAGTCAACCAGGGTGAGGGTACGTTCTGTGTCGTTGGGCAAACTAATGGATATTATGAATGCACTTCCAGTTCAAGGACTATAACTGTACCATATAACTCGTGGGTTAGGCTTGAAGGATATCCAGCCGATGGCTATACTTTTCAGTTATTCTCGGGAAATAGTCTTAACGAAGTTTATACCACCCCTACTGTATGGTTCCAAGCAACTGCACCAGGTGCTTTATGGGTACACTTCTATCCCCCAGTTGTCTATTGGACTATCGCGATTGCAGATGGTGAAGGTGAAACATGCGTAACATGGCCAGGTTACAGCTATTGTACAAGATCTTCTCGTACGATTGCAATACCATGGAGCACTTGGGTAACGATGACTGCCTGTCCTGACGATGGTTATGATTTCATGATGTTCGCAGGTGGAGGGGATTGGTATGGTGACGTGGGTGAAGGGGGATGCCAAAGTAAGAGTTTCCAAGCAACTGGAACCGGGACCATATACACTTACTTTACACCAGAGGGATCTGGACCACAAGTTGGTGAGGTGGTGTATACACTCGATATCGCATCTCAAGGGGGACATGCAACGATAGCATATAGCCCATACCCAGATGGTGGGATTACCACGCAATATGCTTACTATGGTGGTGATACGGTTACTGCGTCAATGGTACAAGATACTGATGTGACATTGACTGCTTATCCCAATAGTGGTTATCGGTTTGATAGATGGGTTGGATTACCTGGTGGAACGTACACCGATGTTTCAAAGACTATAAATGCAACTAGCAGTGCGATGGTGAATGCATACTTCACTCCAGCGGAAGTTAACATAGGAGTTGAAATCTCACAGGGAAAGGGTACGGTATGCTTGTATTGGCCTTGGCCTTCTTACACCAGTAGTCCTTGTACTTCCAGTACGATGGACGTGACAATACCATGGGGTGTTGATGTTAGGATGGATGCAACCGGGAGAAGCGATGAGTATTTCACCTGGGAGTTTTACCAGTATGGGGGAACCAAGATTTACGCTGTCAATCCAGCATATTTCTCATCAGATTACAGTGGGACGATATACGCTCAATTCAATCCTGCGACAATAGACTGGAACCTAATTGTAAACCCGTCTGGAGCAGGATCCGTATGTGCGAATGATTATTGCACTTCTACATCCAGGGCTGTTTCATTGCTCTATAACGTTGGTATGAAATTAGAAGCTTCTCCCAACAGTGGTTATATTTTCAGTAGTTTTAGTGGTATAGGCGGGTCGATTGAGGAAAATCCGATAGATCCAGTATATCCAACTGGTAGTGGTAATATATATGCTAATTTTGAAGAGGGATGTACTTACGATTCCGATTGTGCTAGTGTAGATTGCGGATTACAAGGCCGTCCTGGAAGATTAGCTGAATGTGTTATTAACGAATGTAAATGTGGTCCTTGTAATATAAGGTCTGACTGTGATGTCGATTATTGCTGCGAATGGGAAGCAGGAGGTAGTGACCAATGTAGATACAAAGAGACCATATACAATAACAGATACCTGTGTGATCCTCCTGAAGGATTTGTTGAAATCGAGCAAGAGAGTCAGAGAGATACAATTTTAGATTATAATCAGTTGTTGCTTTCTATATTAGAATCCTTTACAGTATAACTTTTACGGGTTTTCCGCTCGTATCGGTTATCGTCAGGTCTGGTGCAGCTGGCATACCTTCATAATCCTTCTTGAATTCAGTGTAATCGTTAAACCCGTAGAAGCTGAACCATTTTTCATTCAATCTAAAGGCCGGTTCATCATGCCAATGTATTCCGTTTGGATAAATCGCCCCGTTTACTCTTGTCTTTAATCCAAATGGGTAAGCAACTAGAGTCGTGTAGTATGGAATCATCTGCTCTGACATATTAGGAACTATTTGATTTGGGTAAAACCCTCTTAAGAGATAAGGTTCACCAATTAGAAAAGGTATCAAATCTCCCGAGCTCGCTCTTATACTATCCAAGTCGGCCTTGTAACGGGGTGAACAATTAGGCCAGTTAAGACCAAGTCCTTCTCCTCTTTTGTAGGCACTGTACATTGCAATATCAAACGGGCTCCACTTCTGTTGAAGCCAATCGATCGTTTTTGTCCTGTTGGTATAATGGTTGTGTGCAAGGTCATAGAGCCATTCCAACGGAGATTCACCTGTACCGTCAGGATTGACATTCTTTACACCCACACCTAGGCACATGCTGTCAGGCTCTCTCCCAATCTCTGTGTATTCTCCCGTCTTGATATCAATCTGCAATAGATTGGCATGGAGCAAGTCTATCTCTCCGTCAGGAGCTGTTATTACTCCCTTCTCTCTCTGCCCTAGGATAAATGCCACAGATGGTTTGATGAACTGCGTCCATACATAGACTTCCCCGTTGACCTTGTCAAAGCCATGTTTGTAGACAATCTCATCCACTTGCTCGCATCCCTCCTTCCAGTCACCGGTATGGTTCATAATCGGTGGCACGTACTCTGCCAACCTCAACAGACTGGCATGCTTCCTAGCGCTGTCAAAGTTCACATCCACAGCGTTCTGCCTTAGCAGTCCCAAAACTGTTGAAAGAGTCGAGCTGTCTATCTCACTTTTTAGGGCGTTAGCCGTGCCGAAGTGATATGTGGCGTTGTTGACATTCCAAATCTCCTTGATATTCTGTATCTGTCCAGCATAATCTACATAAAGTTTGAAAGCTTCCCTAGCCAAGCCAACCTTGTCAGTTACTCTGTTATCATTCTGTATCTGGTTCAGAATCTGGTATGCAAGGTTCCTCGGCAAATCACTGCCGTTAATGGCTGCGACTGATAGGATGTTATCCACGATTTCTTGATTGGAATATACCTCCCTGAAAAGGCTTGACTGGTTGTAAAGCTGACCTTCGAGCCCCTCCAACTGTGGCTCTGTTTGGTTGTTTGGTGGTGGAATGATTGGCTCGGTTTGATTAGATGGTGGGA
>CAZEGD010000004.1:4301-9108 GCA_964512235.1 uncultured archaeon | reverse complement strand
GATTGGCTCGGTTTGATTAGATGGTGGGATGATTGGTTCTGTTTGGTTGTTTGGTGGTGGAATGATTGGCTCGGTTTGATTAGATGGTGGGATGATTGGTTCTGTTTGGTTGTTTGGTTCTTCTGAACCGTGATTATTCGAGTTATAAAGACCGTATGCTAAAGTCGCAGCGGCTAGAATTACTAAACCACCGCCAATAATTTTGGCTGCTGTGGACATACCGCTATTTTTAGAATCCGCTGAATAATCCACAGAATCTACATGATTGAAAAGTACACTTTCAAGATAGGTAGGATTAAAGTCTGGTATTTGACCGTTTTGTACAAGTCTTTTTGTTAATTCCAAATTTTCGCTTAGTCTATATGGCGTGGTTCTTCTCAAAATATCCCTGTTTAGCCTATACCTTTCCATTTCCAGTTTTTTTACTGTTTTGACGGCATCTTTGTCGCTGCCCTCGAGTATTCTAGATTCAAGGCTCTTGTACATGGAATTAATAGCTGATAATGTCCTTTCTGGTGGACAACCAGTCTTTAGGCCCCCCATCAACGATTGAATTTCTTCTATCCTTTCTATGGCTTCCTCTTTATCGCCGTGGTAGGCCATATCTCTTCCTGTTCTGTCTGGGAAGACATATAAAAACGGGGACCCGAATTCCTCGGCAACCTCCACAAGCTTTCTCTCTTCAGACTTTTTAATGCTTCTAATCCTCCTCCTTTCAGTTTCAAGTTTCAAAAGCCCTTCCATAAGTTCTTTTTCATTTCCAGTTCCTTTGATCCAAAGAGACCTCTCAGCATCGAAATTGGAATTAAGCCTTTTCTCTGTATTTTTAAAAAGTTCTTCATTGTGGATTTCCACATCTTTGGATGTTCTGTCAACAAAAATGTAAAAGCCTTGTGGTGTTGGAACTATGTCATACTTGTCTGCCAAATTTAAAGTCTCTTCTGTGAGGGGATTTTTATGATTTTCGACGGCTTTACCTATGGGATCGTCTTCTCTACCAAGAGTAAAGTCTCTCAATGCCTCATAAAGGCTGTCTGATCTAATCATCTAATCACTCGTCACTATTTATCACTACTTTTGAGTGGTATATAAAGCTTACGGATTCTAAGATATTTGGATTATCGGCCTGTTTGACGTGGAATTCACTCCCATATGCTCTATCGTGACTTGGTGGTCTCCTTGCCCGAAGTATTTAGTGGAATTTATGTCCACGCCCGTGTACAGGATTAGAAACGTCTGGTCTGCTTTATTATCATTCATCACTATGTCATCAAACCTACTCTCTCCGTCCGGATTGACAAGGACTATGGTTGCATTCGTTCTTGTGCTTACACTCTGCGAGCCGCTTGGTGCTTCAATTTTTTTGTCGCTTACCTCATATTCAGCTAATATCTCGCTTGGCGTCAGTGCCTTGTTCCATATCTTCACTTCGTCGATTGTGCCGTCAAATTGTTTTCTATCTGGTCCGGGATTGTCCCCTATCCATGCATTTACAGCGTTATTGGTTGCAACGCTTCCGGTCTTAGCTGTCCTCCCAACTTCAGCCCCGTTCTTGTAAAGTATTATATTGCTACCATCGTAGACTGCTGCTACATGCGTCCATTCACCGGCCGTAAGGTCGCCTGAGGTGGCAACCAGACTCGTTGTAGTTCCAGTATTGTTCTTCAGCCTGAACCTTAGTTTGTATCCGTCGCTGGTTACAGTACTCAACATCCACCAATGGTTCTGCTCATCTTGATTTATTGCCTTGGATATTATCCTAGCGTCATGGACGTCAAAGTCATCGGCTTTGAACCACGCTGTTATAGTCAATTCATTGCTATTGACATCAATCGCGCCCAAATCCACATAGTCATTAGTACCGTCAAACCTTAAACAGCCTCCGAACTTGCAAGAAGTGTTCCATCCGCTCTCGCCGGTGGCAGGGGAACTCATGTTTGCCAGCGTGCCGTTGTTATTGTGACCGGAATAGTCATAGATGCCCGTACCCGTTCGGTTGTCCATTGCCCAGAATCCTACTAAATATCCGGGATGTACAGGCGATATGTACACCTGCCCACCAGTGCCGCTTGTGTTTGATATAGAAGCGGAAATTTTGTAATTTTGCATATCTCCTATATGATTGTACGCAATCCCTATGCCTTTGTACTTGTAATTGTCCAAAGACCAGCTCCCGTTCAGAGTAGTCCACTCTGCTGCCGCATCAGCAGTCGCGCCATAGCCGTTAAAATAGTCAAAAAATTGCAGCCCATGCTCGAGTCTTATGCTTCCCCTAGTCCCAGTCAACGCCATCGGATGGCTCGGTTCGAATTCAAAATAAATGGAGTCTTTTGACGAATCTATGGTGTACCTGCCAGTGCTGACTGATATCGTTACCGTGCGCCTTGATCCCTGCGCTTCCGACGCCACTTCTTTTATAGCTGTATCCAACAGCGGCAAGTTCTGGAAAACCTCTGTGACAACTGCCGAGTCCTTCGCTCGGTCCAGCGTTGGGTTGACAACTGTAAGGACTATTGTGAGCATGACTACGCCGAACAGTATAGTCAGTACCATCGATATCAACGGGCTGATACCCTTCTGCTTTTTCATCACATCTCCCCATTAATTATTTTATTTTCCTTAATCAATTGATATTGTATTTGTGGTCGTCAATTTCCTTGTGTACGGACTTGTCGCCGATTACAGTGATGTCAAAAAATGAGTTGAATATGTCCTTATTCGACTTTGTCTTTATAGACACGTTGCGCACAGTCTCATTGTATGTTGCCATTATCACATAGTTCGTGCCTGGCGTTATGTCAAATGCAGTATCCCACCTCCCATAGTCTGATATTGTAGTTGTATTTGTCTGGGCACTGGGTGTAAGCGTCAAATTCACGCTTATTGACTCTCCCACAAGATTGAGTGTGCTGACGTTGAGGATGCTTGTTGTCCTGTTGGCAGTCGATCCTATGAAGAACACTCGTAGCTCCAATGAATGCCCAGTTGATTTGAGTCTGGTGAAATTCGCAAAGTCGTGCACATTCTTTGTGATATTCATCCCTTCAAACAATGAATAGTGGACTGAATTCTTGAGCTCAGTCACCAGATTTTCGAATATGGAATTCTCCAGTCTCACTTCAAACCTCTCCCTCTCCTCTACGATTGACGACGTAAAGGAGCCCGCCTTGAGTATGAATACTGATGAGACTATGACAACTGCCGCTATCAAAAAGACCTGGCCCTTTTTCATATCTATTCAACCCCCCACACGTACACTCTAACCTCACGTGGCGTGTAGTTGCCGACTTCTCCCGAGATCAGGTAGCTGACTGTGATTATGTCTTCCAGAGTGATGACGGGTGTTGCAGTGATGTTTGAAGTCTTGTTGAAGATTGCTACGTTAAAGCTTGTGGAGATGTATGGGTCCATCCCCTCTTCTATGGCAGTTGCATTATTTGCGAGTATATCACTCCTCAAATCCCCCCCTTCGTCCACTATCTTCAGCGCACCATACACCTCCTGCTTGTAGTTTGCCTTTGACAAATCAAGCACCTTCGGCTCTATCTGAAAGACAAATGCAAGGGATGTGATTATAATGACTACAGAAATCGCAGCTTCCAATGTATAAAATGTTCCCTTCACATGAACCACTTTGCAGCCAATCAGCCCTCTGTTATTTCAACCCTGAATTTGTAATCTTCACCTAAGACAGCACGCAATTCGCCAATTGTAAAATTATTCAAAGCATTGACCTTCTTGCCAGAGACGATGGTGATATTCTGTGCTGGATATGCTTCCACGTTTATCGGCTGGATCTCAAAATGGAATTCATCCACTGATATTGACCTTGTAATTCCTGGCGTGGAATTCACCATGTAGAAACGTACATCATCTATTTCAGCAGTATTGAAGCTCTGGCCTTCCCATCCCGAGCCGGTAATCTGGCTTTCAAAATGATACCATTCACCGCTGCTAATGCCGCTTATAGTTGTGGATAGAGTGTCTGTACCGTTGCCTATTGATGCATTCACAGATACGCTGCTCATGTCATCGACGTAAATCCATGCATCTATATACGGGTAGCTTGAAGCGTCTATGTCCGATGCTGGATTGTATTCCAATCCTGCTATGCTATTGTCATTGAATGTGTCCTGGATTTTGATTGCACTGTCTCCTCGCCACCTCTCTGTCGAATCCGCTGTCACAGACGCACCCGCACCACCGTATATGCTCCAATCGCTCGCACCATCACTCCAGCTGTCTCCGTCAGTGGGCGACCAGCTAGCCGTGCTTATTGTCAAATCACTGTAACCTGCTGGAATGCCCGTTTCATTATAATAATACACCCAGTATTTCTTTGACTGGCCGGCTGACAAGTTTACGAGAAACCTTACAAATGACTCATTTAGAAATTCATCTGTGCAAATCACAGACTTGTTCAGCTGGAAATTTATTGCGTTTATATCATCATCATAGATGCGAATGGTTGTATTGTATGCTTCTTTCTTGCATCCCTCGTCGAATGAAACCTTCTCAGTGATCGGCTCGTTCGTCCGGGCGGTCTGGGCAGTGTCTTTCACGATTATGGGGATCCTCTGTATAGTCTTTATGAGCCCCAGCTCGGATGGTGACTGAGATGTATCCTCCCAATTCTTCGGACTGCCTTCTGATGAGAATAATATGTCAAAGAGCGATGTTGCCTTTTCACGGAATTCTTCTATTGACGCTGCTTCTGGCTCTTTGAGGAAAAACGATATTATCAGCATCATTGTTATGCCAAAGAAGAGTATGAATATCCCGATTGAAAATGCCAGATCCACATAGC
>CAZEGD010000004.1:0-4201 GCA_964512235.1 uncultured archaeon | reverse complement strand
GTTATGCCAAAGAAGAGTATGAATATCCCGATTGAAAATGCCAGATCCACATAGCTCATAGTTTAAACCTCCCAGTCAAATTCCACTTCCCACGGCTCCTTTCTCCTGTCTTTCAAGATTTTGTAGACTATAACGACTACTATGGCTGCGACTGTAACTACAATGCCGGCTAAAATCAATAGAGAAGTTTCACTAGACACGCCAGGCAATATTGTTGGGCTAGGAGATGTAATTGTTGTAGTAGTCTCTTGCAGAGTAGTCGTAGTCGTAGCGGGTAGTGTAGTCGTTGATGTGGTTGATGTCGTAACAGTCACATTCACATCATTTGCCGTAGTGATGCTCATTGAAGTTGAGTTGTAGTTTCCTGCGAGGTCGGCTGCCGTGGCGTTCAGCCTGTACAGACCGTCTGCCAGAGTTGTTGTGTTGAAGTTCCCTGTGCAGAAATATTTCTTGCCGCTAAGGTGCTGTGTGCATGCCGTGATAATGGGGTCGGACTCGTAGCCTAAAGTGCTGATTCTGAAGACAATTGTATTGTCATCCACGCCGATCTCATCAGTCACTGTAACTTGTGGGTAGATGGTGCCGCTCACTGTAGTATTTGTGGGCGAGTTTATTACGAGTGCAGGTTTTTTATTGTCTACTGTTACAGTCTGGGAATCAGTGGATGTACCTTCTATTCCGCTTACATTTGCAAGTAGCGTGTGAGCACCGTCTGCATACCCAGTGGTATTCCATTCGTACGTGCACAAAGTACCGGAACAGCTCATGTCAAACCAGCTGCTATCTATCTTCAGCCTCACATTTGCTGCACGCGAGAGAGACGCGGATACTGTAGTGGTGCTGCGAGCGTATGTTGATGGGCTGGTGATGGTGACAGATGGAAAGATGTTAGATATATTTACGCTTACTGATGTGGAGTTGGAATTTCCTGCCCTGTCCTCTACCCTGAAGACCAAGTCATGCACGCCGTCTGTGACCGCTGTTGTATCCAGATATGCCTCGCATATATGGGTGGCATTGTTTGTGCACTCCAAAGACCCGCCGATGCTAGTTATGGAATATGTGGCTGAAGCTATGCCAGAATGGTCGTCCACAGATGTAATGTCCAGTTTTACTGTGCCAGTCAAAACGCCTCCCGTAGGCTGAATGACTGCAAGGGATGGAGACTTGTTATCTACGGTGACATTTATGTCTGCCACTGCCTCATTGTCAATATTGTCCCTCGCTATTGTATATATCTTCACAGACTGGTTGTTTGCAATCTCTCCCGTGTCCCAGTCTGCAGTGTATTGGCTGCCTGACTGTGCCATGTCAAGCCATGTCGAATTGTCAAACGAGTAGTGGACAGTTGAGCTGTTCACGCCAGATGAAGCATCAGTTACGTCAAGCGCAATGGTGACGTTTCCCAAGACATAGGTGTTATTCGCTGGTGTGCTAAATTCTATGTCTGGCGGCTCTCTATCGATTATAAAATTGAAAGTACCGCTGGAGCTGTTGCCGTTTGTGTCGTTTGCATCGAAGTAGAAGACTTCTTTTGTATCCGAGCCTGCTATGGCCAATGATAATGTATACGAGCAGTACCAACTGTTAGAGCCGTAGGCAGAGCAGCTCATTGCATACTCGTCCCAGATTACTTCCTCCTCGGCTTTTATGTGCAATTTGACAGATGATGTATCTAAACTTTCGCCGGTAATATTTGTTGAAATCAGTCTAAAGCCGCCAGATGCATATGTGTTATTCGGTGGCTGTACACTAAAGAAAGTTGGGACTGCATTGGCAGCAATTGGCAACAACAGGAAAATCATGAATGCAAATATCACTATCAATTGCTTACTGTAATTCTTCTCCATATTTAAAAATTCTATTTCCATACGCATATTTTTACCATCACCTTCTTTATGCTTCCATCCGGATTCTGTATCAATCTAGGC
Source organism: uncultured archaeon (assembly GCA_964512235.1). GTDB lineage: Archaea > Aenigmatarchaeota > Aenigmatarchaeia > CG10238-14 > SCSR01 > CAZEGD01. The sequence continues at coordinate 2,270 of CAZEGD010000004.1, read as the reverse complement.
ACTTCATAGCACCCTACATCTCTCGCCCTTTCCCTTTCACCCTCCTCCTCTCCATAGGTCTCTATGACTGTTATTTGTGTGGAATTCGTGAATACTTTTGCAGTGCTTGCATCCGTTACTTGGACTGTCAGTGTGTGCGTGCCTATGCTTTGTGGGGCTGAAAATATGCAAGAGTACTTCCCTACCGCATCTGTAGTACCGCTGCACTCTGCAGTTTCTGCTACAACTACTGATATGGTTGAGGAAGACACATAACCAGTATCCAAGTAAGCTGTTTGCGTAGAGACGTTTCCAGACTCGTCCCATTCAAAGCTAGTCTGATTGAGCGTGATGTCAATAGTTGCATTCTGCCAGACAAGGAATGTTGAGCTGTTTTCCGTATACAACCCATAGAGATTTTTAGCCGTGCACACAGCCGTATATGTGCCTAGAGGCGAGCTTGAATCTGTCTGATAGTTCCTGTAGAAAGTATCTCCTATGTTGCTGGCCGTAACATTGCTCCATACGTTACTTGCATCTTTAATCGATATGTTGACTTCAAGTTCATCAGCAGAATCCAAATCGTCAGTAACATTGCAGTTTATGTATATGCCATTCCCACGCAGTATCTCGGCCGGTGTCACATTGTAGCCTGGGACGAATACTGTCGGCGGCGTGAATATCGATATCCCTATTCTTGAAGTGTCGTTGGGTGGTGCGCCAAAGTAGTACATTGTGGCATTCGTGGTGATGTTTACTTCTACTGTCCTCCTACCAGACGATGCTCCGCTGGTATTCCATGTATAGTTGCAGTAGCCTGATGCATTTGTCAATGTTTTCAATGTTAATGGTGTTGAATTGTCGTAGAAATTGCACGGGTAGTTAGCTATGGTACTGCCATTTATTGCATCCTTGACTATAGCTTCCAGGTTTATGACGTCTCCCTGTGTCAGATTCTGGCTGGCAGTCTCAAATGTTATATTCGCCTGTGAGTATACTGTCACATTCACGCTATTGTTATAAGAAGATGATACATTTTCATCGCCGGCAAACGTTACGTTTATGTTATGTAAGCCTTGGCTAGAGGCTGCAGGTATGGCATAGTCTATGCTTGTGTAGCCTGCCGAGTCCGTGGAATTGCTTCCCATGCTTGCGTCAGCCGTCTCGTCTTCAAAGCTTAAAGTCTTACCTTGTATGCCCATTCCGTTTGGATAATTGAGAGTTGCATTTACCCTAAGGCCCTTGCCGCGCACCGGTGTGCTTGTATTCGGCTGCACCGGGCGGATGTATGAAGATTGCTGGTTTATGCCTAGTGTTCTAGTTACTGAGCCCGTTGAGTAGTTCTGATCACCTGTTGTATTGTATACATAGGTGTATGTGCCTGCGCCGAGCAAAGCAATATCTGATTGTGGGTTGCTGCTACCGATTAGGGTTGAATCACGATATAAGTTGTATGTGAGTTGAGTAAGGGTAGACCATCCTGTGACATTTGTAGCATTGGGATATGTATAGACGGCATTAGCTTCTGAGCTGTTTATGGCCACATGTATGTAGTCTGATGTAGTCGCATTCTTCAGAACTGTGATGTAATAAGTTGCACCACTGTGGTTGGTCGTGTAGTTAGTGTTGCCGGACGTATTGCCTTTGTATGCATAAGTGCCCGCGCCAAGTTTGATTGATTCTGGATTACTCGCCGCAGTATCATTTCTCCATAGTAGAGACGTACCAGCCTGCTGGTATACCATTGTTGAATTGGCAGTTATTTGATCGCTGTAAGTTATAGTCATGTTTTGGTTCTTGTATGTGCCCGTTTTGTTTATGAAGTAGATGTCTATCGGGTTTGTATTGTTCTGTTGGATTGTCACAGTTGTTGTCACGCCGGTTGCATTAGCTGTATAGTTTTGACCGCTTGTCGCGTTAAAGCGGTATGTATATGTACCTACTTCCAAGGTAATCGTTTCTGCGTATGGGCTTGCGTTATCGACCATTGTTGTATCTCGCCATAACTGATAGGTGACGTCTGCATCTCCTGCATTACTCTCTGTTCCTGTTACAGTTGCTTCGTAGGGATATGTCCAAGTTCCACCTCCTGTAATGCTAAGCTGCAGAATACCTTTGTTAATGAATGCATAAAATGATTTACTGGCAGAGCTATAGTTGGCATTGCCACTAGTGTTGTATATGTACCAGTGGGTGCCATTTGGCAGTGTAGCTATGTCTTCCTGTGGGTTGCTGCTGCCTAGTGATGTATTGTCATATCTGTATAGAGTGAATGTTGGTGCACCATTTAC
>CAZEGD010000003.1:64595-117964 GCA_964512235.1 uncultured archaeon | reverse complement strand
TCAAGCTTTTCTTTTAAAGCCTTAGCCTCTAAGAAGAACTTGGGTATCCCTTCGATTCTAAATCCATAATCAACTCTCTTTTTGGATATAGTCTCTTCAGCACTTACCTCATTAGAGTCTTCAACACTCCAATTTAGAAACCTAAATAATGGCAAAATGAAGTCTTTTTTAGTCTCTTCTTCTGTCATCTGTTGTGCTTTACCACTTTCAAGTCTATGCTTGTATTCATCAACTAATTTTTGAATACCTTCTTTAGCTTGTTCTTTAGTAAAAACCATACTATGAATAATTGTTTGGCATTTTTATAAATCCTATGCCATATTCTTACAATAGTACATTGCATAGAAGCGATCTATTAGTTTGCTAAATTAAGAATTTGGAGCTGGTTGGCAGAAGCTGACATTCGGAACTACTGAACTCATAGAAAAGCTTAAATATGTTTCGGTACATATTTCTAATAAGTTTCGGAAACAATGTTCACTATGGAGTGATGAAATGGTAAGAAAGAAATCAAAAATAAGGACAAAAAGAAAAACAAGAAAAGAAGTAAAGAAACCTTCTGTTCGAAGAACTGTTGCAAAAAAACCTATGAGAATATCGACTGTGAAGGGACATGTGTGCCCTGAATGTGGCGGAACTAATTTTATAGCAGACCAATCACGCGGAGAGGTCTACTGTTCTAAATGCGGCTTTGTGATGAAAGAAGAAATCATTGATACCGGTCAGGAATGGCGTGCTTTCGACAGCGAACAAATGAGTCGCAGAGCAAGAGGCGGTGCACCGCTGACATTCACAAAGCATGACAAGGGATTGACTACAGAAATTGGAAAGGGCTTAGGTGAACTTTACAAAGTACCAGCAAGGAAGCGTGCACAGTACTACAGATTGACAAAATGGCATAAGAGATTGATAAAGTCAAAAGATCGCAACCTAAGCTTTGCTCTAAGTGAGCTCCAAAGGATAATTTCGTTTTTGAATCTACCTAGACCTATACACGAAAGGATTGCTAGATACTACGAACAGGCTGTCAATAAGGGCTTAGTCCGTGGTAGAAGTATAGAGAGTGTAGTAGCTGCTATCACATATGCTGTTAGCAGAGAATTCGGTTCTCCAAGGACACTGGACGAAATCTCCGAAGCTAGCGGCATTGAGAAGAGAGAGATTGGTAGAACGTACAGATACATTGCACGTGAACTAGGTATAAGAATACTTCCAGCTAATCCGGTCACATATGTACCTCGTTTTTGTAGTATGCTTGGCTTGAGCGATAGAGTCCAGGCTAGAGCAATACAAATTCTAAACAAAGCAAAGAAATACGATATCACATCTGGTAAAGGACCTACAGGTGTGGCAGCTGCGTCGATTTACGTTGCATGTGTCCTTATAGGTGAAAAGAGGACGCAGAGAGAAGTTGCGGACGTTGTCGGAGTTACAGAAGTTACAATTCGCAATCGCTACAAAGAACTCATAGACAAGCTAGGGATAGAAGAGGAAGTCGAGAAGAAGGTCAAAGAGGACTAAGATTTTTCTGTGATGTTATTATTGTCAAAGAGTAGATGATTTATCTATATTTTTCTTTTTCCCAGACTTTTCCTTTGCCGCGCTTAATTGCCTCTTTTTCAAGCCAGCTAAAAATCATACAATCGTCTATTTCTTTTCTTTTTCTTCTTTTGTTTCTTCGATTCCCTTTTCCTTCAGAACTTTCGCCAAATCCCTTATCAGCTTTCGCACATACTCACGCATCTCATATACTTCCTTATCTGGAACCTCTTTGAACTTCTTCTTGTCTGCCAGCTTCTTCAATTCCCCCACTCTCTTCCAGATATCCCAGTAGTAGCCCTCTACAAGTTTTTTATCGACGAATTCACGCTTGAACGCAAGCGGCAGTTCTTGCTCGCTTACAGGCATCTTCTTTATGCTCTTCAATGCTGTAGCAGCTGCTTTGTGCATGACTTCATTCGTCCTTTCAAGTATCTTCTCCCGCTTTCGGACTTCCAGTGCATTCAGCAGGCTGAACATCTTCTCTACGAATTTCTCAGCCTTTTCTATCCAGCCGTCCACAAAAGCACCAGTAACGTCCATAAGTTCTTTGTGCTCGATCTTCTTGCGAATTTCTATGATTTCCCTCAGCCAATCAGCATACTTCTCTTCAACTATGCCCGGCTCAACAAGAAATTTTTTCACGTCCTCGTACGCTTTGCTCGGTACTGGTGGGGCTAAACCCATGAACATAAGCACAGCCTGTGTTGTATTCAGCATGGCATAATAGCAATCTTCCGCGAGCATCAGCAGCTTAACGGTCTTGGCTCGCATGAGCTTCTTCGGCGCACCCTCCATGTAACTTTCTATGGCCTCGCGCGTTGATGGGATGCGGCCGGCTTTCAACAGCCTTTTGATTGGCATAAAGAAGCCAGCGTCATATACAGGAATGCCTTCTTTAATAAAATTGTAGATTATCGGATGGCATACACGGGCATAGTCCCAGAATTCTGTCAGAGTATAGCTGGGCTGGATGGAGATTGCTTTGGATATCTTTTCTGCAATAGCTTCAATGTCATCGTCAATCTTGTTATGCAGCTCTGACGTCATTTTCTGCATAGTATCGTCAATCACAACAAAGACATCAATGTCGCTCTTCGCCTTGAATTCTTCCCTTGCCACAGAGCCCATCATCACTATGCATTTTATGTTCTTGCCGTATTTCTTCAATAATTGCTTGGCAAATTCCTTTACTTCAGCCAGACGCTTCTCTTTCGTATCCGGCTCTTTTTTCTTTGGCTCTTTCTTTTCTTTTTTCGGCATTTTATCACATCTTATTCTTTCGGCTTCTCTCCACCAACTATAGCTTTTGGCAAAAGTTTTTTCATCCTGTCAATAATCTCTTTCGCAAGATTTAATCCTTCCTCCAAGTGTTGCGTAGTTGCATCTTTCACAATCTTGTGGTCTATGTCCTTCCATAGTTTGTTGAGTTGCTCGAACTTTTTCACGTACTTAGCTTCAAGCTTCTTTTCCTTCACGAGTTTCTTCAAAAATTCCGGTATCTTCTTCGCATCCGGCTGTGCTTTGTAGTAATGCATAATCACAGCTTGACACATGTCTATGGCCGTATATCGCAACTCAAAAATCATTGACTTCATATCAATCCTTATCTTCCTCAACCTTGCTTCAGCAGCCATTGCCTTCAGGCTTATCGTCTCTTCGCTCGGCGGCAACAGTCCCATCTCAAGCATTCTTTGCACTGGTTTTATGAAACCACTGTCATATATCGCCAATCCGTAGCGTAGGAAGTTCACCAGCTCAGGAGATCCTGCCTTTACCCACTGCCAGAATTTTGTCAGTACAGTAGTCTGTATGTGCAGATCCTTCAGCTCGTGCGCAATCAGATACAAATGTGTATTTATCTTTTCCAAATCACCCGAACTTTTCGTGGCTGTGTCGTCCAATATGACCCATATATCTATGTCCGATGCCTTTTTCATATCACCGCGTACAGCGGAACCGAAAATGAGTACGGATTTTATTAGTTCACCATAGTGCTTGCGTGCTTCCATCGTGAATTTGACGACTTTGTTAATTATGTCTTCAGAAGGACCCTTTTTCTTTTTGCCTTTAGAGTGCAGCTTCTCTTGCTCTGATTTGCTTGCAAGCTCCACGTCTTCCAGTTCACCTATCAACGCGTCAACCGATTTTTTCGGGGACATATATAAGCTTTGTTACAGTGGCTATATAAATGTTTCTCTTTTAGTTACTTCTTAGTAGTTAAAACATATGCGCCTTACTTCAGTTCTTCCTTCTTCCATTTCTCTACGCCACCAGGTTTTGTAGATATGGCACGACTTAGGAAAGTATACTCTTCTTCTGGTATTGCCAACAGTCCCTTCAATGGGTCTCTTGCATGATCGTCTACTGCTCTCATCTGTCTCTCCTCCGAGGCAATTTCACCTGTTGCCACGCCATAGAATTCGGTTGGTAGCTTCTTTGGATCTGTATCTTTCTCAAGGTATTTAATAATGAGCCTTATTGCTATTATAGACTGTTGTATCGGTGCAGAGCCGCGCTCGTAAATGAGATAACAGTCTCCATCCTTGCACGTAAATCCCTTCTGCCTAAGCATCCAAAGAACTTTGTACAAATATTGATGTTGCTTTGAGCCTACGTAAATAGGCATGTGTGCTGGCTGGATTGCAGTAGGCCATCCCAGATGGAGGACTCTCAGATAAGTTCCTCCGTCTTCCGGTAGATGTTCAATCATCTTCACAGGGTCTATGTAATTGCCCAGTACGTGCTCAAAATCTATGGCATAGCGGAAATATTTGAAATTTACGACCTTCACAAGGTAGTAGAACTGTAAGGGGTTTGCGAGCCGCATTAAGTTTTCCAGTCCAGGAGATGTCATCGGAGTTTCGATAATGAAGTACATCTTACTTTTGGACAGGATTTTTTTTGGATCCTCATATCTTCTTTCAGTCGGGTTCAAGTGTCCCCATATATACTTTGCCGATACCGCAGGTACCCAAAGCTCTGTCCTCTCCCTGAACTCTTTCACGTCTATTGTCCAGTTGGACTCATTCTTTAACACTTCCTTTTCCAGTTCGTTCAGATTGTCCCAGTTGAATTTCATGCTTGCTTTAACTATGTCCTTCCACAGCTGGTCTCCCGTCATCTCCATGTATTTTGCAATTATATAGTATGCCATCCGTTCTGGACCGAAAGCCATGTTACGCCTGTCTACAAAGGTTTTAATATTGTACCTCAAATATTCAGTTATCTTATTTCTTGTTTTTTCTTCAGCTGGTGCTCTCAATTCTTTTTTCTCTTCCTCTGTGAGGTTGTCCCCCTTATATCTCTCGGCAATAGTAATGTCGTTCGCAAGTTGACGTTCCACTGCGTCTTCAAAATTTCTTTTTTCCCACAACTCTCTTGGACTAATATGGGTGTATTCCCATACAAACTCTCTCTCTTTGTCAATGATCCATTTCATCATTTTTTCATTTTTTTCTAAAAGCTCCTTTAAAGGTCTTCCCCAGAAGTCGACCAGTTTGCTTGGCTGCATATGCTGACCGAGCATTATGAATGGTGTGGTCTCGGAGGAATGTAGAAGATAATATTTGCCTCCAAGTTTGGCGGCTTGTGTAAATGTTTCTATTACCCTTTCATGTGTGCGCACATAATCATCTTCTATAGCTGAGTCAAGCTTAACTGGCACGTCGCGTCCGCCGAAAGCTCCAGACTCGCCATGGAAGCCGAAAGTTATACCAAGCCTCTTCACCTGCGCTATCTCTCTTTCTATGTTCGGCTCTTTGAATTCTGCCATTGATTCTACATCAATCTGATTGAACTTCACTCCCTGCGTAAGCACATACTGTGCCTTTTGCGACAATGTGACGTATTGCATCTTCTCCTGCTGTGGAGCCGCTCCGAATATTCCACTAGAAACTCCGATTACATAAGCCATGTTTACACATCCAAAATTGATTCGATTTATGTTGGGGATTTGAAGCCTGGAACTTGCATATGTGCCTTGAGCATGGTAACAGACGGCATATAGACAGATGCCATCATGTCTGGGAACCATATGCCTGTGACACGGTCTTCAAAATGTGTCTCATAAGGTCCTCGTTTGAAAAAGGCCACGTCCAAGCCAATGTTACTCAATACTTCCTTTAACGCAGACGAGCTAGCTTTCTTCTCGCTTCGCTTTTCCCTCGCCTTTTTTTCCTTTTGCAGGAACAAGTGTGGATATTCTTCTTCCAATATTTCTAGTAATTCCCTGCCTTTTTCATCAACTTCTCCAAGCATACTTTTTATGTAATTCTCTTCTTGCTTCCTCTTGGCTGCAATCTCCAGCCTCCTAAGCAGTATGACATTCTGCGTATCTAGGTACATATAAAATGGTTCTATCCAAAAGTCCTCGAATTCAGCACCATCCGGTGACCTAAAGACGCTGCGAGCTGCTCCAATCTCTATTGTCATAAAATAGAAGCTATTATAGTTATGCTGACAAAAGGCCTCGCGTTCTTTTAATATGTCAACTATAGACAAGTGAACGCCGTAACGGTTTTCTATTTTGTTGTAATGCTTAAATACGAAATCGTCTAGAGGCTCCGCACCTGTCGGCGATGCACTAATCCTTTCCAGACCGTTTTCCTTCAGAAAGTCCAAGTTTTCTGCGACCATCGCTTTGAATCCTCTTGCAATGGGCAACCTTCTCCAATTCTTTATATCAAATTGCTCGCCGGCGATAGACTCTCTGCTTGCTTTTGCGAACTCCGCTGGTTGATGTGGCCGCCATGCCCAATTCTTTGTAAACTCTACTGATACTGCCTGGCCGGCAGGTCTATAAAATGCAACCTTTTCTAACATTCCCCTTCCTTCTGCAGATTCACCCATCTCCCTTATTGACCTGAATCTGTGGATGTATGGCTGGAGCATATTCTTGTATTCTTTTACCGAATGGTCTCTCGCCTTTACCAGTTCGAGAATCCTCTTGTAGCGATCCTTCACAGTACTTTCGAATATGGTCTTCCATTTTCTGTATATCTTGCTCTTAGTTGCAAGCACTACACCTTCAGCCTCCGATACTTGCAACTTGTCTGCTATTTTTTTAGCATTGTCGTCCTTGTCATCAAGATTCATAAAGTCGGCGATTATAGTCGGCCAGCGACTGACAATACTCCGCAGTGCAATCGGTGTCTGCGGTAGATCCGTGTGTATATCCACTTCATCAATGAATATTGCTTTAAGCGTCTGTTCAGTCTTTATCGCCTCTACCCCACCTTTCTTTAATTCTTCAAAGTAATCCAAGAATTCTTTATACTTCCTCAAATCATGAAGCAATAATTCCAAGTCCGAGACGGATTGTGATATGCTTGCCAGCCCTTCTTTTATCTGCCTCTCGAGCTGCTGCTTTTGTTGTATGGTCAGTTGATAGTATTGGGCATGCACTGGCGAGACTTCTATCCAGTCCTCTATCTTATGAATCTCCTTGAATCCGCGCTTGCCAAGATAAAACAAATAACTTGTGAGTATGTTACTGGTTTTGCCGACCGGCGTGAAGAAGTCAAATTTCGTCCTGTCGTTAAATGGTGTTACATGGTATGCCACACCATCTACTATGAACCCCTTTGAAGTAAACACTGTCCCTAGAACTCCAGTATCCCGCTTTCCACCAGGTGCCCTTGGATCTTGCATATCTTCTATTACTGTCGCCATTTCAATCACTACTTGTACACTTATTCTATCCGCCTACGCCGTCACTAGGTAAATGCCTAGCAAAATCAAAAATATGCCAATAAGCACTGCCAACTTAGTGAATTGCGATGGTTGCCACTTCTGGCCAAATGGAAAAACAAAGATGAACGCGAGGCCTACGAATATCAAACCACCACCAACTATTTTTCCAAGTACCATTTTCTCACCTTTGTCATTCTATCATCATTTTCAAGCCTAATCCTATGGCTATGCTTCCCCCGATTAGGGATGCTACAACAGCCTTTTCGTCTTTTACCCTTGGGCTTGTGAAAAAGACTAGTATGCATCCAACGAATGCCAATGCAAGCCCAGCTAATCTTTCCAACATATTCTCTATATTAATTTTAATATTTCCTTTACTAAAACATTTTATAGACAGGTAAATGGTTGTAAAAACCTGTCGAAAGTGTCGATAAACCTTTGTTGTGATGCAGGAGTAAAGAAGACTTAAAGATGTAAACAGAAATAATTAATTGGTGAAGATATGCCGACTTTTGCAAGGAGCAAGCTGCTTATAGAAAACCAGTGTTTAACATATCGGCCGAAAGTGGTCTTCAGCTTCAGCGGACCGAACCCACAGAAGGCTTACGAGAAGTTTTTGAAAATCGTAGTGGACGATATAAAAATCCCCAGGCAGAACATACAGGAAAAGTATATGAAATGGGACAGGTCGGGACCTACAGAGACATTCAGAGCAGATTGGGAAGTCGTCAAGGACCTTGACAAGTTTTCATACATGTTCCTTGAAGTGAGCATGAAAGGTAAAGTGAAGCCGAGCAAGGAATTCGGGAAAGAGGGCGATGTGACAATCACTATGCAAGGCATCATACGGACGGAGTACCCGCAGGATACAATGTGGGAGCGCAGCTTCATATACGAAATCCTGCGCAGCTTCTACCACAAAGTCTTTTACGCAGACGATGTAAAGCGGTATGTCAGCGATTGTAGGGACTGGATACTATTCATCCAAAATGAGATGAAGTCCTTCTTCAACATCTTGCAAAAGTCTTAAACAGATATCGGAATTACAGTGGTAGTAGATATGGCTTTTAGAATGGTTGACGATGTGCTTGCACCAAAGGGTGCCCTTGTCTATGAGTATTATGGAAAGAATCCATTCTCGATATATTTCGGTCTGGGTGGAATATTACAGAGTATTTTCCATGTCAGGGGAAAGGACATATTTGAAGATGAGTTCAGATGGGATACAACAGCTGACCCAAGGCCGTTCTTTTTCGTAATTAGAGTCGGCAAGGGTGTGGATAGGTTCACAGATGGTTTCGTAAAAATAAAAGTATTTGGTGCGCAACCAACTAATCCGACAAAAGAAGGGAAAATGCTGATAGAAATTGCAAGCTGGATAGAGAGTGACTTTTTCGGTAAGGGTCCACTCACAGGTTTGCAAAGACTAATAATACAGCCTTTTGTTTGGATATACAACCATACGCTTTACTACAAAGTCCGCAGGCAACACATACACTTCTTCCAGGAAGGCATAGAACAGCTTCAAGAGCATCTGCGCGAGAAGCTTGGATTGGACATCCATGAAAGACTTACACCGTACAAGACAGAGATGGTATAGGATATACTTACAATAGCTTTTTATTCTTTACCCCGAATTTCAAATTGATAATATGAAGATTGTGATGAAACTTGGCGGGTCTGTAATTACAAAAAAAAGTGTAAAGGACTTTCCTACAGATATCAATGAAATTGAAAAACATGCAGACGATTTCATACATATAGGTGTTTTGAAGAGATTCGGTCGTGAAATTTCAGAGGCTCTAAGTGGCAACATACAATTAATTCTAATCAATGGTGTTGGGCCATTCGGGCATTATCTAGTCGACAAGAAGCAGTCATTGGAAGTTGTACATGAGTCCGTGAGAATTTTAAATGAAAAAGTAGTTGAGTACTTGAATAGTGGATTGGAGATTGAAAAAGTAGCACCAAATGAAACATGTAAATGGGATGGGGAAAAATTTGTGATTGATGAATTGTGGAATCGCGGGCAGAAAATTATAAATTCGAATAAAATTCTTTCAACCTATGGTGATATCCTTAACGGCTATAAAGTTATTTCTGGCGATGATTTAGCTGTACTGCTTGCAAAACTCTGGCATGCTGATAAGATAATAAGCGTTATAGACAAAGATGGTGTATTTACGAAGAACCCAGAACTGCATGATAATGCTGAACTTTTAAAGACAATTAAAGATGTTGAAGCTGTAAGGTTTGAAAGAACTTCGATAGACGTTACTGGTGGCCTGCCTGCAAAAATCAGAAAGCTACAATCATTAAAAACCAAGTCGCAAATAATAAACGGTCTAGTTCCTGAAAATATTAAAAAAGCTATGCTAGGTGACGAAAGCATAGGAACTTTAGTCCTTCCCAAATAATGGATGTCTGAGTTCAAATCCCAGCCTCGGCGTTCACTTTCTCTTTTTGCGCTTTCTCAAAAATCTTCTGGCAAGTCTTATTGGTATAGCTCTTGTCTGCTTAAGCGTGAGATTGTTGTTGTTAATGACTATGTCGTATATAGAAGTATCAAATTGGTCTATGCCATATAACTGCTTGTATCTTTTTGTGTCAATCTTGTCACGTTTTCTTATTATGGCCATGGCTTTCTTTAAAGTAGTGTTCTCTCGTCTAGCTATGCGCTTTGCTCTGGTACGTATAGAACACTTTACAAATATCTTTACATCTGCCCAGTCTCCGGCAACCCATCCAGAAAGACGACCGTCAATCACTACTTTTCCACCTATGGCAAACTTCAGGCTTCTCCTATCCATTTCATAGTCCACTTCCGCACCCCTCATTCTTGCCTGCTCTTCCAAGCTTATACCATTCTCTTTGGCAAGTTGCCTCTGGATTTCACCAGCAAAAATATAGCGTAGATTAAATTCTCGGGCTAGAGACTTTGATATTGTTGATTTTCCAGATTCGGAAAGACCAGCTATTGTAATTGTCAATCCTCTCTTCTTTATTTTTCGCAGTTTCTTTTCAAGTGGCTTCAGAAATTCAACGTAAGTACCCATACGTATGAAATCCAAGATTTCATTGACAGATGCTTCCAAACTTTTATTTGAAGTGTCTACTATGAGGTCTGCTAATCCCTTTTGAGTAAAATAGTCTATGCCATAGAGTCTCTTCCATTCTTCTCTTTCGATCCTTTCCCTATCTCTTAAAAGTTTGATTGCATTTTCCTTAGGTATCTTGTCCCTATGCGCTGCTCTTTCGGCTCTTACGTCAAGCGGTGATTCAATCCAGAATTTAAAATCGGCAATGTCTCTCAACTTATGGATGGAAAGCTTTCCGCAAATGACGATGCCTCCGGCCTTTGCCTTCTTGATTTGTGACTTGTCTATCTCTTCATGAAATCCTTTTTTCTTTCCAATCTCGCTTCTCCAAACTTCTAAAGCACGTATTGATTCTTTGCCTTTAGACTGGCTTTTAAAGTATTCTCCAGGAGAAAAATATTTTAAGCCTAGCCTCTTCGCCAACTCCTTTGCAACAGACGTGCTACCTGTACCCGGTAGGCCAGATATTGCAATTACCAACTCTTTAGTCATAATCAGAATTGTGTTTTGTAAATTAAAAATATAAAGTAACCTTTAACTTAGAAAGAATTCATTTAATATTTATGGGAATATTTGGCAGAATAAAGGGTGCGTTCAGGAGAAAGAAGGAAGAGGATGAACTGCCAATTGAAGAGCCACTAGCACCTGCGGTATCGGAGCTTGGCGAAGTTACGGCAGAAAACGTCAAGGCAAAGATGGATCTGATGATGACGAGGTTGGACAGCTTGAGCACGCAGTATGCAACCGTAAATGAGCGCATCAAAAACATAGAGCGCTTGGTGACTGAGATACGCAGTTTCTGTAAGTAGCTAGATTGTTAAACGTAGAAGTAATCGCCTTTTTCTTTTTGCTCCCTGTCTATCTGTGAATCAATTTTGTTAGCACGTGGTCTGCCAGTCTGCGGGTCTTTTCTGAATGTAACTCCGACTTGCTCAAGGAAAGAGTTGAATGCATTTTTCACAGAAGTCACTTCTTCTGCATGGCCTAGTACTGATGGCTTACCGCTGAAATGCATAGCCCTATCGCCGACTTGTGACAAGAATAGCAAATCATGGTCAATCACAAGCGCAGCTTTCTCCTCCACTTCTACAAGCTTGTTTATGAGCTTAGCTACAGTAAGTCTCTGTTCTACATCCAAGAAGGCAGACGGCTCGTCGAGCAGATAGAGATCAGCGTCACGTGCCAGGCAACTTGCTATAGCCACGCGCTGCAGCTCGCCTCCTGAGAGTTCATTCAATTTCTTCTCCAGCAACTTCTCAAGCGATAGAGGTCTTATTATCTTGATTTTGAACTCATCACTCAGCTTACGGACTTTGTTCAGCATCTCTCTCACAGTACCGTCAAAGCCAGTGCTAATGTACTGCGGCTTGTATGAAATCTTTACCTTTTCATTTATTTCACCACTGTCAGCTTCCAGTTCATTCGCAATTATCTTTGCAAAAGTAGTCTTCCCAAGAGCGTTAGCGCCTAAGAGTGCAAGTACTTCCTTCTTCTTCACATCACCCGATCTTACAGTCAGCTTGAATTTTGCAAACTTCTTTTTTATATTGTTAAAAGAAACTAGAGTCTCAAATGCTGCTCCTCTACCGGCTATAGAGACAAAAAAGTCTATAGGCTCACTTCGGAAACGCACATTGTCTTCTTTAATATAGCCATCTAGAAAAGTGTTTATACCTACGCGGACGCCATATGGCTTGGATACTATGCCGTATGCTGCAGGTACGCCGTAGAATATATGTACACGGTCTGCAAGAAAGTCTAGCGCTGCCAAGTCGTGGTCCACAATCATTACAGATCTGTCTGTGCAGTGCTTCCTAATAAGCTTGGCTATCTGTAGCCGTTGGAATACGTCCAAAAAGCTCATCGGTTCGTCCAGATAGTATATGTCTGCATCTTTTGACAGGCATGCAATTATAGCCACGCGCTGCAGCTCGCCTCCAGAGAGTTCGCTAATCTTTCTGTCCATTACTTCCTCTATGCCAAACTCTTTCACCAGCTCGTTTGCAATCTTCCGTTCATCTGCCTTGTCTAACAGCTTGGCAACTTTGCCTTTGTATGCTATAGGTATCGCATCCACGCGCTGCGGCTTTATTGAAGTACGCACTTCGGCAGCTTCCAGCTTCTCGAGATATGATTGCAGCTCTGTACCTCGGAATATTTTTATCATCTCCGATGAGTCTGCATTCTCCCCACCTAAGTTTGGCTTCAACTCACCAGACAGTATTCTCAATGCAGTCGTCTTTCCAACTCCGTTAGGCCCGACTATCCCTACGACTTTATTTGCTAGAGGAAAAGGCAGGCGGTAAAGCACAAAACCATTCTGGCCAAAGCGATGCACTGGCAATTCATCTAGTTGCTGTGGTAGTTTAACTACTGTCAGAGCTTGGTAGGGGCATTTTTTCACGCAGATGCCGCAACCTATGCATATACCTTCATCTATCGCAAGCCGCTTCTCTTTTTTATCAAAAGTTATACACTCCTCGCCTGAACGCACCTTCGGGCAAACTCGCATACAAAGCAATTGGCATTTGTCTGGCTTGCAAAGTTCGCGGTCAACTACAGCTATTCTCTTCTGCATACTCACCACTCAAGAGATTTCATAAATAGAATTTAAATTTTCTTTGTTTTACTGGTTTATCATGCGGTTTATTTTCTTTTGCCTTTCCTCTTTTCGCGTCTAGCTTTTTTACGTCCCGCTACTCTTCCTTTAGTCAGCTCCAAAAAGTAATAGGTCCTTGAAGTGTAGTCAAAGACGACTATTATGCTTAGGAAGAGTGAACCTAGGAAGATTACGACGAGCATAAGCGGGCTGTTTGCAAGCACTACGCCAACGACTTGCAGCCTAGTGACAGTTGATGTGGAGATAGCTTGAACTTCTTCCAGTGTCATTGATGCTGCCACCAAAGGCGATATCGAAAGCGACAGGAAGAATATACCAACCAAAAACAACATGGAAAGCATAAACCGGTTGATTAACCAGAATGCTACCGTCTCCAAAAATTTGCTCTTGAATATATCAAAGCTCTTTCTTATACCCTTTTCAAATGAGATGCCAGTCAATACTACGGCTGGCATTGAAAATAGCAGTACGCAATCTAATAAAAGTATGACAAGATTCCTGTATGTACCAAAGATAAAGGATGCCATGCAAAGCAAAATTATTACAGTGCTCAAGGCAAGGAGTTGCAAGTATCTCTTTTTCACGATTGACAGGCTGCGGGTGAATTCACTTCTACTCTTCACGCTTTCAACCAGCGCTGCAGTAAACCAGAGGTTGACAAATGCACCGAGGATAAGAACTATGAATAGCAGGGCTATGTTAATGAGTAAGAATGTTGCAGCTGTCAGTGCAAACTGTGGGTTTAAAATCAGATTCGCAATCGGTAGGATGAGTAAATATGATGCAACGCCCAGCGCAAAATATAGCATGAAAAATGGCAAAAACCTCTTTGGACGAATCATTTCCCGCAGGCTTCTCAGCACTACCTGTAAAATACTCATTAATTAAATTTTGTATAGGGTAATATAAGTTTTAACTGACTAATTGTCAAAAGTGGGAAAGATGATAATTGGTATCGTAGGCAAGCCGAGCAGCGGAAAGTCAAGCTTCTTTAAGGCAGCCACAATGATAGACGTGAAGATAAGCAGCGTGCCATTCACGACAATCAAGCCAAACATCGGAGTAGGCTACGTAGTGATAGATTGTGTGTGTAAAGAGTTCGGTGTAAATTGCAAGCCTAAGCATGGTCATTGCAAAAACGGCAAACGCTACGTACCTGTCAAGCTTGTAGACGTAGCCGGACTAGTGCCGGGAGCGCATGCAGGCAAAGGTATGGGCAACCAATTTCTAGATGACTTGAGGCAGGCAAGCGTGCTCGTGCACGTGGTGGATGCAACGGGCGGAACGGATGCAGAAGGCAAACCTACAACCGGGCATGATCCCATGAGTGACATAATATTCCTCGAGGAAGAAATCGACCTCTGGTTTACATCAATCATCGAGCGGACGATTGCAAAGTACAAGAGGCAAATTGAGAAGGCAAGCAGGTCAGAGCTGGTAAGTATGCTTACAGACGGCCTGAGCGGACTGGAGATAAGCAAGGGGCAGATAGAAGAGACGCTTAACAAGGCCGATATCAATAATGTGAAAAAATTTGCGACAGAACTCAGAAAGATATCCAAGCCTATAATAATTGCAGCGAACAAGATTGACCTAAAAGCTGCGCAGGAGAATTTTGAGATAATAAAAGCTGCCGATGTAGTGCCTGTGAGTGCGGAAGCGGAGATTGCATTGAAGAAAGCGGCAGAGACAGGAGTTATAGATTACATACCTGGTAATGGTTTTGAAATAAGGGCTGAAATCAATGACGCTCAGAAGAGTGCGCTTGGATTTTTAAAGCAAGTTGTGGAGAAGTATGGTTCTACTGGTGTGCAGCGGTGCTTGAATGATGCAGTATTCAAGCTGTTGGGCTACATAGCAGTCTATCCAGTAGCGGACCGCAACAAGCTCAGCGACAAAGATGGCAATGTATTGCCGGACGTATTTCTCATTCCAGCAGGTACAACGGTGAAGGAGCTTGCGTTTAAAGTGCATACAGACATTGGTGACAAGTTCATTTGCGGGATAGATGTGAAGAGCAGGCGTAGGCTAGCGGCTGATCACGAATTAAAGAATGGGGACGTAGTGGAAATAATGTTTGCGAAGTGAATTTCAACTAAACTTTTATTTATTGCTTCCGTTATAGTTTAATATGCGCACTAATTTCATTTTCGTCATAGGCGGAGTTATTTCTGGTCTAGGAAAAGGCATCACCACCGCAAGCATCGGTCGCCTTCTAAAGTCGAAGGGATTCAATGTAACTGCAATAAAGATTGATCCTTATTTGAATTTTGATGCTGGTACGTTACGGCCTACAGAGCATGGTGAAGTATGGGTGACTGAAGATGGGGGAGAGATTGATCAAGACTTGGGTCATTATGAAAGATTTCTTGATGTCAACATAAGCAAATCTCACAACATCACCACCGGCCAGGTATACAGTGCAGTAATCGACCGTGAGCGGGCAGGCAAATATCTGGGAAAGACTGTACAGCCTATACCGCATATAACAGATGAGATAAAATCGAGGATATGGTCGGTAGCAGAGGATACGAAGGCGGATTTTGTCATTATTGAAATAGGTGGAGTGGTTGGTGATTATGAGAACGTACTCTTCTTGGAGGCAGCAAGACAGATGAAGCTCGAGGGTGATAGCGTGCTTTACGTACATGTCACATACTTGCCTGTAGTGAAGACATTGGGGGAGATGAAGACTAAACCCACACAGCATTCGGTGAAGGCTTTGCGAGAGATAGGAATACAGACGGATTTTGTAGTATGCCGTTCTTCCATAGACATAGATGAGCCGAGAAAGGAGAAGATTGCACTATTCTGTAGTGTAAGAAAGGAAGATATAATATCCAATCCAGATGTGCGCAATATTTATAGGATTCCCTTGATATTCGAAGAGCAAAAAGTAGGCGAGAAGATACTTGGCAAGCTTGGCATGAATCCAAAAGCATCTGATTTGAATGATTGGAAGGAGTTTGTAAAGGGTATGGAAGCGAAAAAGAAGATAAAAATCGGTATAGTTGGCAAATATTTTGACATTGGCGATTTCAGCCTTCCCGATGCATATGTCTCAGTCATAGAAGCTATAAAGCATGCAGCTGCTGCCAATGGCGTGCATCCTGATATACAATGGCTGAACTCGAAAGATCTTGAAAAAGACCCAAAGAACCTTAAAGTACTGAAGGGGGTATGCGGTATAATTGTGCCAGGTGGTTTTGGGACAAGCGGTGTAGAAGGCAAGATCGCGGCTATACGCTATGCACGAGAGAGTAACATACCATATCTCGGCCTATGCCTCGGCCTACAGCTAGCTGTTATTGAATTTGCACGAAATGTATGTGGTTTTAAGGATGCGAATACCACAGAAATTGATGCTGACACCAAGCATCCTGTAGTTGACTTCTTGCCATGGCAAAAAAAGCTGATTGCAGAGTCTAAGTATGGTGCAACTATGCGATTAGGCGGTCAGACTGTCAAAATCAAGAAAGGGACACTTGCACACAAGCTCTACGGAAAGGGCACTGTAATCGAGCGTTTCCGTCACCGCTATGAAATCAATCCAGAATACGTTAAAACTCTGGAAAAACAAGGCTTCGTCTTCTCCGGGGAATCGAAGAAAGACGAGGGAATAATGCAAATAGGTGAATTGCCGCTAGAAAAGCACAAATTCTTCATAGGTTCTCAGTTCCACCCAGAGTTCACTTCACGCCCACTGAAGCCAAACCCGCTCTTTAACGGCTTCATCAAAGCCTGTATGAGCTAATCTTCACTATCTTTTAGTAATAAACAGTACAAAACTATGCCTTGTTTTTTAATACTTCGACTACCATTATTCTTAGTATTTGGTGGTCAATTGTACAGCCCGGAGATAGAGAAGCTTCTGAAGCAAAAAAAGGTGAAAATCGGTAGTAGAGTTCGTATAACTAAAGGGAGGGGGAGCTATGGAGGTATCCTAATGCCGCAGACTGACCTCGGCAATCCGAATTCTATAGTGCTTAAGCTGGATAATGGCTATAACATAGGTGTTGCATATGACAAGAAATTGAAGCTTAGGAAGCTTAAGGGCGGTAAAAAGGTGAGATTCAGGCCGAGTAGGCTCACCATACGTCCCGATCCCACTAAGCCAATGGTAAGTATGCTTGGATGCGGAGGTACGATAGCAAGCCGTATTGAATATACCACTGGCGCAGTTTTTCCTGTTTTCAGCCCCAATGACCTGTTGCTGAGCTTCCCACAGCTCAAAGACATTGCAAACCTTCGCGGGCATAAGCTTTTCGACCTCCTTTCTGAGGACATAACGCTTGAACACTGGCAGGTGATTGCCAATGAGACTGCCAAGGCAATCGATAAGGGAGCGGACGGAGTGGTGCTCATGCACGGTACAGACACTATGCATTATACTGCAGCTGCACTTTCATTTATGCTACAAGGACTGCCTGTGCCTGTGGTGCTTGTAGGCTCTCAGCGTAGCTCCGATCGTGGTAGCTCGGACAATGCAATGAACCTCACATGCGCAGTGACAGCCGCCGCTAAAGCAGACATAGCACAGGTGATGGTATGCATGCACGCAAGCATCAATGATGATTATTGCCATTTGCATGCAGGTACAAAAGTCCGCAAGATGCACACTAGCAGGAGGGATGCGTTCAAGAGCGTGAATGTTCTGCCGTATGCAAAAGTCTCGTATATTGAAAAGCCCGGTAGCATAGAATACTTGCGGGAAGACTTTAATAGAAGGAATGGTGGCAGGCTTGTGGTCGATGACAAAATCAACTCCAATGTCGCACTTGTCTACACACACCCGAACATAAAACCGGAATTTATCGATTCGCTGCGTGCGTACGATGGTGTAGTCATAGCCGGGACTGGTTTGGGACATATGCCAACTAACCCTTCCAGTGACAATCTTGCGAAAAGCATACTACCAAGCCTAAAGAGCCTTATAGCAATTGGTATACCAGTCGTCATCGCACCCCAGACGATTTTCGGCAGGCTGAACATGAATGTGTATACCACGGGACGTATGCTCAATGAGATAGGTGTCATCGGTAATGGATGCGACTGGACGCCTGAGACTGCACTTGTGAAACTAATGTGGGTACTCGGGCATACTAAGGAGCCCAATCGCGTACGGGATATGATGCTAAAGAATTATGTTGGGGAAATCTCCGAACGGACGGATACCAGGTGAATGAATGGCAGATGAAATAAACTATAAGAGGATAAAGATGAAGTCTGGTCTGGAGATACATCAACAGCTCAACACTGAACGTAAACTGTTTTGCAACTGCAGCACTGCCATGGCCAAAAGAGAAACGATAATGGAAGTGCAGAGGAAGCTGCATCCTGTAGCTTCGGAGCTTGGCGAAGTGGATATGGCTGCTCAGTACGAGTATCTGCGGGATAGGATATTCAATTATCAAGTCTTTCGAGGCGAGAGCTGCCTGGTCGAATTAGATGAGGAGCCTCCGCACGATCTCAACCGGAGGGCATTGCACACGGCTTTGCAGATTGCATTATTGTTGAATTGCGAGATACCGGAAGAGGTACATATCATGCGCAAGACTGTGATAGACGGCAGCAACACCACCGGCTTCCAGCGCACGGCAATAGTCGGCATGAATGGCTATCTGAGGTATAAGGGGAAGAAGATTGAGATTGCCCAAGTATGCTTGGAGGAAGACGCGGCAGCAATAGTCGAACAGGGAGAGCATACTGCAACCTATAGGTTGAATCGATTAGGCGTACCATTGGTGGAGATAAGCACGGGTGTTATGCAAGGCTTTTCTCCGGAGGACGTGCAAGAAATTGCATACTTGATTGGCATAATTGTAAGAAGTGTGGAAAAAGTCAAGCATGGCATAGGCAGCATACGCCAGGACCTAAACGTCAGCATCCGCAATGGCCCGCGCGTGGAGATAAAGGGCATACAGGAGCTTGGCATCCTCGCAAAAGTAGTGAAAAAAGAAGTAGAAAGGCAGATGAGTCTGCCAAAGATGAAGCATGAGACTAGAGCTGTGAATGTAGACGGTACTACTTACTTTACAAGACCGCTACCTGGCTCGGCCCGCATGTATCCAGAGACTGACGTGAGGTCGATAACAATCACAAAAGAATACATAAAGGGGATAAAAGCAGACCTGCCTGAGCCACTCACAAAGAAGCTTACTAGGTTCAAGAGCAAGTTCAAGCTTTCGAACGACCTTGCAGCACAGATAATAAACTCCAAGTATCTTGAGCTCTTTGAGAAGATTGTAAAAAACAGGAGATTGGACGCCTCTGTAGTTGCCAATACATTTGTATCGACTCTGAAAGATTTGAGGAGAAGGGAAAGGGTAGACATAAAACAATTGGAGTCCAGACATTTCATCGACCTCTTCAACAAGCTTGCAAAAAAGGCAATCGTCAAAGAGGCCATACCGGACATACTCAAGTATCTTGCAAAAGATCCAAAGTCTAGCGTGAGTGCCGCTGTCTCAGAACTGAATTTGGAAGTTATGAAGACGTCCGACCTCATCCGCATGGTGCAGGCGTTGGCAAAGGAAAATCCAGACTTAAACAAGGATAAAATCATCGGCGTAGTGATGAGTCGAGTTAGGGGCAGAGTGAATTCGGAAGACGTTGTGAGAATTGTGAAGAGGTTTAGAAAGAAATAGTAAGTTCATGCAACTTTCTGCTTCTTTCATTTATCTTTTCTATCGGTAATTGCTTCATCTTAGCTGCTTCCGTCTTCGGTCTAGACCCGAATTTTGATATGTTCACCTTCTGTGGCTGGATTTTTTTCATCAGTTCCATGGTTGCTTGAAAGTCTTCCCCTGTCTCGCTTGGAAAGCCAACGATGATGTCCGTGCTTAGCGTGAGATTTGGAAATGCTTGCCGAAACTTCTCAACGATTTCTACAAAATCTTCCACAACATAGCCGCGTTTCATTGCTTTCAACACGCGATTGCTGCCGGACTGTACAGGTAGGTGCAGGAACTTCCGAATCTTTTCATTTCTATACGCTTCTATCAGTTCGTCCACTATTTGCTTAGTATGTGTAGGATTCATCATGCCCACGCGTACTGTGAATTTACCTTGAATTTTAGAGACTGTATTCAACAGTTCCGGCAGACTGCTGCCGATATCCAAACCATAGCAGCCATTATCCTGCGATGTTAACCAGATATCTGTGCAGCCATCTTTCACTGCAGTTTGGACTTCTTTAACAATCTTTTCTTTTGAATAGCTCTGTAGCCTGCCGCGTGCAAACTTCACAACACAGTAGCTACAAGAGCTCAAGCAGCCATTGCTGATTTCTACTATGCCAATTCTTTCATTTTTTCTGATGCGTGGCATGCAAAGCTTTGGCTTTTTCAAGTCGCTAAGGAAAATTACTTTTTCACCATTCAAAGTTCTTTTTACAGCATCTATAATCTCTTCTATTGAATCTGGCCCAAGCATGCTTGCCTCGGGTGCAATCTTTTCAATCAACCTTTGCTCAACTTTCGACATGCAACCTGCAACAATCAATGGCTTATCAAGCTTTGCCAGTTCTTGAATCCTTCTAATCATCCTTTGTTCTGTTGGCGTCTTGACTATGCAGGTAAAAATTATATTCAAGTCTGAATTATTTGGGTTATCAACAAACTCAAATCCGCTTTCTTTTAGTAGACCTAAAGCTATCTCACAGTCTGCAATATTGCTTGGACATCCATACACCTCGCTATGTATCTTCATTTAAATCATCCCGTATGTATCTCGATTACGTCCAAATCTGATAGTTTGTAGTCAAGCCCAACCTTCTGTCCGCTATGTTTCGTATTGTTGAATATCCGCGCGAATTTGAAATCCTTTAGTATAGTCTTATGCACTTCTCTAGTCGCGTCACGTATAGTTGATTCGTTGGACAGTGTTATTGGTTTTGCAGCTTTCGGCTTGCCAGGAGATTTCGTATACACGCGTATGAGTTCTAATCTGCTCCAAACTTCCCGTTTCAATCTGTCAAGACCCTCGCCTTTTTTCGCGGAGACTTGTATGACATTTTCATGTCTGTGCAAGTCCGATTTGTTCGCGACTATAATCACTTTCTTCGAGTCCATCCTCTTGTTCTCCATAACTTCCGTTATGTCTCTCAACTGATCTTCCAAATTCCGTACACTGTCGAGCAAAATAAGGATAAGATCGCACGTCCGCACTATACTCATTACATCAGGGTTGAACGTTGACGGTATTTCTATCATCTGTATGTTCACGCCTTCGTAGTCCATCATACCCATCGCAGGGTTCTTTGTCGTGTACTCGTAATCTCCGACTTCCACTTTTGCGTTCGTAAGCGATTGTAGTAGCTTGGATTTGCCACTGTTTGTCATCCCGATTATACAGACTTGCGCAGCGCCCTCTTTTTTGATTACAAACTTTGGTTTAGTCTTTGCTTGCGTTGTTTTTTCCTTCTTCAATTTTGCAAGCTTACGTTTCAGCTGCCCAAGCATGTTCTCTGTACCTTTGTGCTTGGGTAGGGTTCGAATCATCTCTTCCATCGCTTCTATTTTTTCCTCTTTTGTCTTAGCTTTACTGTACTTCTCCTCCGCTTTGAAATATTCCGGACCTGCATTTATTGGCATAGTAATAACCTGATTGAATTTAGAAATAGACTTTTTTAATACTTTTCAATTTTCATTCTTCCGGCATTTCTATAACAGGTAATCTTACTAAGCCTTCGTTCTTCTTTCCTTTTCTCCCCTTTTTACGTTTCTTCAGCTTCTCTTCTATCTCTATTTCTTCAATTCTACCTTTCTTTTTTCCTATGACTGTGACTTTGTTCTTAATTATTTTGTACATTACTTCAGGCTCGCTAACGCCTTTTATAATTATTTCATTCTTGAATCCGCGGACGGTTACATCGCCGAAGTCGAATATCCTTCCAAAGATTCCTTTGTGCACTGTTATGTCTGAAACGCTCCTTGCAGGTATAGCTATTCTAGTCTTTCTCACAATACCATCTATCTTTATCACTTCATCGTTTGTTATTATGTACTTCCTTGTCATCCTCTCTAGGAATGGCTCTTCCATAAGGAAACCTATGAAGAGAATGAAGCCGAACACAACAACAGTGCCGAATATTTCTGTAACCGTTCTAGGTTGCAGGGAGAACTGGATGTCTAGAAGAGGGAAAAGGACCGATAAGAATATTACAAGCAGTATAACAAGAATGTAGTTCACAACATATGATTTTTTGGCTGTCTTGAGCGTAACGCCACGCTCGCCCCACGAGATTTTCCTCTCGTCTTCTTTCGACTTCACTCGCATAGAACTCTAAATTAGTTTTTGATTTTTGAATATATAGAAGTTTAGAAAAATAGAAATTCGGGGAGAACAAAAAACATAACCTTCCTCTCCCACTTTTAAATTTTTTGATTCATTAAACTCTTTTTTATCGTTTATTCAGCTGACTCTTCACTTGCTTCTGCTGGTGCTTCTGAAGATTCTGCTTCTTCTGTTTCTTCACTTGCTTCTGCCTCTGCTTCTGCTGGTGCTTCTGCTGTTTCTTCTTTTTCTTCTTCTTTCTCAACTTCTTCTTTTTTTTCTTCTTCCATAGTTTTCACTTCTTCACTAGTTTCAACTTTTGCTTCTGCAGCACCGACTTTCTCGCCGATTGCGAAGCGGTTCCTAACTTCAGTCACTTTTATTTTCACCTTTTCACCCTTCTTGACACCTGAGACGAATATGACGAAGTTGTTCACTCGTGCTATACCATCGCCTTTAGCACCGACTTCTGATATCTCTACATCATACTCTTCTCCGACTTTGACGGGCTTTGGTTCGTCGAAACCTCTATCTCGGGATCTGCCGAAATCTCGGGATCTGCCGAAACTCCTTCTCCTATCAAACCTCACTTTGAATTACCTCCGTTTAAGCTACCTGTAGATGTCATCTAAGACTTTTAAATCCAATCAACTTTGGTAGCATTTACATTAGATTCACGTTAGAAAAAGTATACCTTCTAACCTCAATCTTCCTAATGGAATTAATAGAGGGCATGCATATTTAAATCTTACTTTACGCCGAGGTTGAACGTTGGACAACTTGTACAAAGCCTACATTTTGAATGCAGTTTGAATGCCCAAAATATTTAAATTAATAGTAGTTGTATGTACGAATACTCTGTAAAAATATTTGATACAAAACAGGAAGAGTAGGAAGAAAAAGAAAAACTATTTTATAGGAATGTGTTTAAAATATTAAAGATTTAAATATATCTTTATATTCATTTTGAATGTATGATAAGAGAATTATTAGGGGAACTATATATGGATGAGAGATTTACTCGAGTGGCCAGAAATTCACAAGAAGTAGTTACTAAAGCCGAACTAAAAAAATTACTCGAAAGTAAAGAAAACTTCAATTTCTATTATGGAACTGCTCCAACAGGACCATTCCATACAGGTTACCTTATTCCGTTAGGTAAAATTTTAGATTGTATGGAAGCTGGTGGTAAAGCAACTATACTTATTGCTGACTATCATGCCTATCTTGACGATAGAAAAACTCCATGGGAAGAGATGAAAATAAGAAGCGAATATTATCAAAAATGTATAGAATTAATCTTAGGTAATGCAACAGAAAAAATAAAATTTATTAAAGGTTCATCTTTTCAAGCTCAATCAGATTATACAGAAGATTTATTCAAAGTATCGGGCTTAGTTACTACTATTAGAGCTAAAAGAGCTGCATCTGAAGTCACAAGGATGAAAAAACCAAAAGTTTCAGAGTTGATGTATCCTTTAATGCAATCTTTGGACGTAAAGTATCTTGACTCAGAACTAGTAATTGGTGGGACCGATCAAAGACATATTTACATGTTAAGTAGAGAAATTCTACCGGAGGTTGGTCATCCTAAACCCATATGTATCTTCACACCACTGATTATGTCCTTGAAAGGCCATGGACAAAAGATGTCTGCAAGTGTACCTAGAACTCATATAAAAGTTCATGAAACTGAAAAAGATTTGAAAAAATTAATTTATGGTGCTTATTGTCCTCCAAAAAATATATCAAACCCAATTATTGAGATCTCTCGGTACGTGGTATTCCCATTATCGGGAAAGATTGATATAGATAGACCAAGAAAATTTGGTGGGCGTGTAGAATATGAAAATTTTGAAGACCTCAAGAAGAATTACAAAGATGGAAAATTACATCCTAAAGATCTTAAACAAGGAGTATTCGACTCTCTTAGTTTATTACTGAAACCTGTGAGAGATTACTTTGATAAGCACCAAGACTTTGTAAATGCTATAAGAAAAACCTATGGATGGTAATTTCTTAGTTGAAGTATTAAATGTTTAGATTCAACAAAACCTATCTCAATATAGACTTAACATCTAACAAAGACGACACTATGTAATCTGGGGTAATACTAATTTGTAATTTCTCTTTATTTCGATTAACCCAACACATTTTAATACCTATTTTTTTGGCTCCAATTATATCGGCAGATTGATTATCACCTATGTGTAAAATATCAGATTTTGGTATACTAAGAGTTGAAAGTGCCAAGTGATATATTTTAACATCTGGTTTATAAGATTTGGCTTTTTGGGATGTAATTACTTGCCCATATCGAATTGGTAAAGCATTCTCTTCAATAACTGAAAATATTATCTCATCGTCAATGTTAGACACTATAACAAAAGGGATTTTTTCTTGATTAAGCCAGCAAATAAATGGTTTAGCATCAGTGTATGTCTTTGCATTTTTTAGCTCTTCAAAAAGGTCGTTAACGAAAAAAGAGGCTTCAATATTTAGTTTTAATTTTTCACCCACATATTTAAGACTAAGTTCATTAAGTTCGTAAATACTTTTGAATGTTTTTTTATTGAGGTATTTGGATTCTAGTGAAAAATATATTTTAGACCATAAATTTACAAATTCATTTATAGACATAGATAAATTGTGATGTTCTATAATCTTTTTACTTATTTTAGGTAATGTGCCTGAAATTCTTTTTTTAAAGATAGTTCCATAAGCGTCAATTAACAAACCAGAAAACAATATACTCACCAATCAAGATTTATTATGTAACCCTTATTTTCTGGCGTCACTAAGATTCTGTTCTCAGTTATGCCATCATTTCTTATCACTTCTTTCAACAAGCCTTTAACCTCTATTCTATCTCTTTCTTCTGCCTGGGAAATACAGGCTCTAATATAATTCTCTATAATTATATCGCCTCTACTTGTTTTAATGAAAAACAGAGAAGGAAACATAAACATACTTCCATTAATATCTAATACTTTGCCTTTTAGTGTAACAAAGCCCATCTTCTTTTCTAATGCAATATTTTGATAATTTTTTAATTTTTTAATTTCGTTTTCATTTCTTACAGCAAATACAGTTACTTCAATCCCATCCACAATAAATTGATCTTTTTTGTATGCTAAATGTTTGGCAAAAACCTCTTTACCAAAAGGGGAGCTTACCTTGAATCCATAATGACCTTCTTCATAATATATTTTCCATTCTTTTACTGTTCTGAAATGGATTGGTAGGTCTGTAGTTTTTTTAAACAAATTTGTAATATTGTGATAAGTTTCTGAACCATAAAGAGTGATATCTATATCTGAAAAATAGTCAATTTCTCCAGAAAATAGAGACGAACCAGTAATTCCAACGTTTTCTATTTCCCCCTCCTTTTTTAGGAAATTTAATAGTTCATAAGTACTCTTTCTAATCTTACCCATCTGATTTGGATTTTCATTCAAAATTTTCTTTGCACATTCTCTTGAATAAAATATTTCTTCTATTGCGTCTAAAGGTACGAAAAATATTTCCTCCTCTCCATCTCTGTATATAAACTCTGAATAATGTTTTTTAAGGATTTCACGGGCTTTTAACTCTTTTCCGACAAGAGGAGTATACGTTATGCGAGACCATTTTTCACCTAACATTTTCCATGTATAACCAAGAAACTTAAGTTTTGCTATATTGAAAGGTATGTATTTTGGAAAACACATAAAGCCATCTGATGGGTGATTATAGCCAAAAATTGTAGCAAGTAGTTTATTACCGTCTTTGGTTTTTACTAAAATACTATCATAGGGACTTAATTTCATTTTTTCACCTTTACCAAATATGAAGGTAATTTGTTAGATTTTTTTACATTAGAAAGTTTTAGAAGTAAATTTTTAATAGCACGTTCTATTTCTTCCACATCCTTGTAAGCAACCTTTGTCACAAAAGGCTCAAAAAGACAATGACTGGGGTGTAAAGTGCCATCTGACGAAATAAATGGAGTATATATGCCCTCTTGACAAGGAAATAATGAACATTTTCTGCATAATGGATGATAGTGTGTGCCTTTAATAGAATCTTTAACTATAACATGGATACCGTTTATATTAAAAGCATGCATAGGTATCCCATAGCCTCCATCCTCGTTGAAAATAGTAGTTTTGTCAGCAAGGTTTGATAACATAGAAATAAATTCATTAAGATTTACAAACTCCTTATACCAATAATTTTCACTACCAGGAAAATCCCAGTACAAATCTAGAAGTTTTAAATTAAATTTGTACTTTATACAAAGAAGAAGAAGTTTCCATACTTCATTCTTATTACTCTTTGTCACTACCATATTAATTCTTACAGGAATCCCATTTTCTCTGAGTTTGATCATTGCAAATGTTTTTTTCTTTGAAATAAATTTTGGATAATTTTTAAATTGTTCTACAGTATCGATACTTACTCTGATGTGAAGATTTTTCATTTTTGTGAATTTATTAACAAATCTATTAAGCAGTTCACCATTTGTACAAAGATTTATTTTTACACCATATTTTTCCAGACGTTTTAAAATTTTTAAAATATCTTCACGAATTAAAGGCTCTCCACCAGTTATTCTAAAAACTCCTATACCTGCATTATATGCAGCATCTATAAACTTAAGCCATTCTTTTGTGGGTAACTCTTTACCAGATGTACCATAATTCTCTCCAATAGGATTACAATAAGGACAATTATAATTACATCTTGAGGTAATACCTAAAGCCAAATATGGTTTCTTTACAGACAGTCTCATATGTATCTAAATCAATTGAAGTCTTTTATAGATATAAACTATTGTCAGGGTATTTTGATCATTTTCTAGGTTATTAATTCTTGCACAGATTATTTATTCAAACTTTCGCCTTTTTCATTTGAACGCCCTTACATAAAAATTATATTGTCATTTCGGCTCAAAATTTACATCTATGACATTTCTAAAGAGGTAAAATTTACGCCGAGGGTGGGATTTGAACCCACATGGGCAAAGCCCGCCGGTTTTCGAGACCGGTGCACCACCTGATTATGCGACCTCGGCAAAGCTTACTTTTTACGTCTTTTATATTTCTTACCAACTCTAATTTTGTGGGTGAGGTTTATTAATAAATCTATTCCTGCTGCAATCAAAGCCGGCTGCAGCCCGAGTGCAAGATATGCAACTATGAATACTGCTAATGGCTTGATTATCAGTCTGTAGGATTTGTAAGCTTCTGTATATGCAATCGCAAGCTCGGAGAAAAATAGAATAAGCAATGTCCAAGACAAGTAGCCGAAAGCTGCACTTAATGGAAACATAAAATTCAGTAGAAAAATTCCAACTTTTGGCAATATGCTCATCATGTCAAATCCGATTATGAAAAGGACTATTCTGATTTGTAAATCAAATCCAAAGGGATTGAACCAAGACAGTATAACCAAGGCTAAGCCTATTGTATTAATTAGAAATTTTGATTTGAGGTTTCTTTTCAATTTCAGCACCTAAATCCAAAGTTTCTACATGGAACCTATGAGAATTGCTATTATGAACAATACCGCGGCTATGATCCCGATTAGTATGTAATTCCTTGACGAACCCAATACGAATTTCATGATAAGCAGGACAATCGCCGTACCTACCGCCACGGCAACAATGAAACCCAATGGGCTAGTGCCTGCTATGAATCCGAGAGAAATGAAAAGTTCAATGAGTTTTGAGATTAAGAAACCCATGGTATCAATTATGCTTTTCACAAGTCCGAAGAACAATTCAAGCAAGATTACGAAGGGTGCCTTCATCTTATCACTTTTCAACCAGTCTGCCCTCTGCGGTTATGTACCCGCTAATAGTTTTTTCATCCCAGATTGTATTAATGTTTCTGAGTTCTATTCTCTGCTTGAACATCGGGCAGTCGGTCACAAACGTCTCAAATTCCCCTCCCTCTCCACAAATATGAACGCCATACTTTTCATTCAATGATTTCAGTTCTTCTATTGCTTCAGCGTCGATTTTTCTTCCTAACCAACTTTTGTCAAACCCAGCAGCGGCAACAGCGGTAATTATTGTTTTAAAATTGAACTCCACTTGCTCGCGCAACAGATGCTCTGGGTTCTTGTGCCAGAGCAGTCCCAAATGCTTTATACCAAGTTCTTTACACAGCGCGTCTATTCTATCTTTTTGATAATTACTATCTACAGCTCCTGAAACGATTGCATCAATTTCATTTCTATCTACAATCGGCTTTATCGCTGCAATCAAATCCTGCAGCTCTTCCTCTTTTTTTCCAGCAGTCTTTTGTATTATTTGCTTTATACCCATCGACTTAGCTTGTAACTTTGTCAATTCTATGCAAGGATGGTGAAACATCCACGACTCTATGGATATTGGTTGCATGGTTATCAGATATTTTACTTCCCATCCTTGGCGTTGGGTAATATACGCAACAAACGTGGAATCTTTGCCACCGGAAAACAATACTGCAACTCGCATATCAATCACTTAATAATTTTAAACTGTTAAATTTAACTATGGTAGTGCTCCAAGACGAATTTAAGATATCTACTTCAAAGAGGACAGAATTGATAGATGTAACGGATAAAGTTGAAAGTATTGTAAAAAAAGGTAAAATAAAAAATGGTATCTGTATCGTGTTTGTGCCTCATGCAACATCTGCTGTGATACTCAATGAGAATGAGTCTGGCCTAGTTGAAGACATAGTGGACAAAATAAAAGAAATCTTTCCATCTGGTGCAGGATATAGGCATGATAGAATTGATGATAATGCAGATTCGCATTTGGCTAGTGCCTTCATTGGACAGTCTAAAGCCATACCTGTAAAAGGTGGTGGATTGGTACGTGGTACTTGGCAGCAAATTTTCATTTTAGAATTGGACGGGCCTAGAAACAGTAGAAAAGTTGTAGTAACTGTGATTGGTGATTGATGTATAGATTCAAATCCCACCTCCCGTATTTTCTACAGCTGTAAACAGAGCACTTAAGTATTTTTACTTACATTGTGTTCTAGTGGTTTTATGACGGGAGAGAGAATTGTAAGAGCGTACAACCCGAAGAAAATTTTAGACTATTTCCAGTTTAGAGGATATATAACTATTAGGGATTTGAGAAAAGTTCTTGGTTACGAGCGTAGATTGTCCAGCTTTATCATCATGGATATGATAGATATGGGTCTTATCAAGGGTGACGTATATAGGATTGTAGAAGGTGAAGGCCCAAACGAAAAATATCCGAACATGTCATACAAATGCTATATCCTGACGAAGGTTGGTGAAGCCGTAAAAGATTATGAACTGAAAGAAAGGATTGTTCATTTGGTAAGGTTCCCATTGTTTGACAAGGCACTTAAAGATATTTTGAATAATGAACTCAACGGTAAAGATACGACACTGAAAGAAGTGACTAAAGATTGGAATCCAGTAGACTTGGTTCGCTTGGAAGAAGATATTGAAAATATAAAACGAATGCCTGGTAAAAAATAATCTGTTATGTTGTAGTCCGAAATACACTTTTCTCTAAGAATCCTTAGAAAAACCTTAAATCTTTTCAAAATAATATATTAAAAAAGACGCACCGTACTTTTTGTTCTGTGCTCACCTCCCGCATCATTTTGTTTTAAATTATAAAAACCAATTTTGTGTTGTATGGATGTTAAGATAAAAGACGGTTCTATAAAGCCTAGGAAATATCAACGAGCCATAGCTAAAGCCGCTGCAGAGAAGAATACGCTTGTCGTGCTGCCTACAGGGATGGGTAAGACACTTATAGGACTGCTCGTCGGTGTAGAGCGGTTGCGGAAGTATCCAGACAGCAAGATAATGGTTACTTCGCCTACTCGTCCGCTAAATGCACAGCACAAACGCAGCTTCGAGGAATTCACGAACATACCAAAAGAAGAAATAATTTTAATCACTGGAAAGATACCACCAGAGCAACGTGCTGAGCTCTACAAGAAAGCTACGGTGATTGCAGTAACTCCACAATGCATCCGCAACGACTTAAGGAACAATAAAATCAATCTAAGAGACTTTTCTTTCATCATCTTTGATGAAGCACATCGCTGCGTGAAGCAGTATGCATATGCATACATAGCTAAGAAGTATATGCTGCAAGCAGAGCATCCATTGATCCTTGGGTTGACTGCGAGCCCCGGCGGGACGCAAGAAAAAATCAAGGAGATATGTGACAACCTCTTCATCAAAGCTGTGGAGATAAGAACGGATGCGGATGTAGATGTAGAGCCGTATGTAAAAGAGATAAAGCACGAATTCGTCTATGTGGATTTTCCAGAAAATTTCAAGAGGATCAAAGAGATTTTGAGCGAAAAGCTGAAGGATGACGTCTATTGGCTGAAGGAAAAGCACTATCTCCATACGTACAAACCAAGCAAGCGTATGCTACTTGCTGTACAGAGCAGAGCTGCTGCAGCGTATAGCAAGAATAGGAAGAGCTTTTCTGCGCTGTGGGCATTGTTACGCTCGGTAGAGGCAATCAAAATTGATCATGCTATAGAGATGCTGGAGACGCAGGGTATTCCATTCGTGTATGAATACTTCGAGAAGATGGAAAAAAGCAAGAAACGGACTGAACAGAGGCTGCTGAAGGATAGAAGGATAATGGAAGCGAGGGAGATTGTACAAAAGTTGTATGAAGAAGGTGTAGAGCATCCTAAACTCAAGAAGTTGGTGTATATAGTAAAGGATTTGATGAAAGAAAGGGAAGATATTAAAATTATAATTTTCGCAAACTATCGTGCAACAGTTGACAGGATACATAGACTGCTGAATATCAATAACATAAGCTCCGATATTTTGATTGGGCAGACTATGAAGAAAGGTAAGGGACTAACGCAGAAGGAGCAGATAGAAGTACTCAATCGCTTCCGAGACGGTGAGTTTAACGTGTTGATTGGAACGTCGGTTTCTGAGGAGGGAATAGATATACCTGCAGTGGACTATGCAATATTCTACGAGCCGGTGCCTAGTGAAATACGCACAATACAACGTAGGGGTCGAGTGGGTAGGCAAGTTGCGGGAAGGGTTATCTTCCTCATCACTAAAGACACTAGGGACCAGGCATACTATTGGTCAGCTTTTCATAAGGAAAAGAAGATGAAGAAGATCCTGCGAGACATAAAAAAAGGCAAAAAGTTGGATAGGAAGAAAAATCTGCTGGATTGGACAAAAGAGTGATTATGTGAAGAAGAAAAAAGTCTCCAGACCAAAGAAGGGAAGGCGTAAAACAAAGGATAAGAGGGAACTGAACAGAAAATTGATTGCGGTCCTATGGTTTTTAGTGAAATTCAACTTTCTCGCCATCCCGCTGTATCTGGTTATATTTATGAACATTTCCATACCTGCCCTCCAGTCGTCTGTTGCAAACATTGTGCAAGCAGTTCTCAACGCTCTAGACTACAACTCTGTTGTAGATGGCTATATAATCAATCTTTCCTCCGGTTTGTCAGTTGTAAGTGTTGAGATAAACTTTGATTGCATAGGATGGAAGAGTATGTATGCGCTATTTGCGCTCGTGATTGCAACGCCTAAGGTCTTTTGGAAGAATAAATTGAAGTTCCTAGCGATTAGCATGCCTGCAATATTTGTTATAAACATCCTGCGCATAGTCACAACTATTGCGATAGCGATGAGCTTTGGTCTAGAGTACTTGGAAGCAGTGCATAACATCCTATGGCAGGAAGGCCTCATAGTCGTAGTGTTGGGAGTCTGGTACTTCTGGCTTAGAAAAGTCGCAGTTATAAAGACATTAAAAAATGAGAATTAAATATAATATTAGGTAAAACTAAACTTTGATTTAGAGCTATGGGAGGACAAGGTGAGTTTTTGGCGAAAAAGCCGGAGAGTTTCGATAACATAGCAGACATATTCAAACTCAGTCTTAATCAGATGGAAGAGAGGTTTACAGGTCTAGAGGCTACTATTTCTAGTCTTCAAGAGAAGTTGGAGAAGGCTGAACCAGAAGATTTGGCTCCACTGGAGCAGAGGATTGAGGATATAGAAGATTTGATAATGGTTGAGCAGGCTGGAGTAATCGAGCTGCAGAAAATGCTGGCAGGAGTTGACCAAAAGTTTAATGAACTCGCCAGTGGTGCTCCTACACAGGAACTCCAAGATAGGATAAGAACGCTAGATTCCAGGGTCAAAAGTCTGTCGGAAACTGTCTCTAAGACTCTTCCAGAGATTCAAAGGAATCTGAACAGAACAGAGAACGATGTAAGGTATTTATCACAGATGCCGCCTCAGGCTGAGATTGAAAGTGATAATATTGAGAATAGACTGGTGGAAATGAAAGTCCACTTCTCTTCTGTAAAAGACTACACTGAAGAGGCGATTAAAAACATGAATAGGAAAATTAGTCAATTGTCCGAGATTGTCAACAGGCCACGTGCTGATTTTGATTTTATAAACTCGAAATTCAGTTCACTGAAAAGTGGCATAGACATGCTGTCTGATAAGAAGATTGAAATAGACATGAAGGTTGCGAAGTTGGATGAAAAGGTCAATGTGTTGAGCGATAGACTAAAAGAAGTGCTTACAGACAAATTCGTGGATGAAATTGAGGATAATAAACGTAGCATAGTGACTACAAATGCCAGGCTAGAATCTGTGGAAAGGGTGATTAAAAACTTGAACAAAAACCTAGCGGAAGTGGAGAATTCTGCTAAAAAGTTTGAAGGTTTTGAAAAGTTGACTATGTTGAATAAGAATGTGGATAAAAAGATGCAAGATTTCAAGATTGTGGAAGAGGAAGTAAAAAGGCTGTCAAATCATGTCGAAATGATGTACGAAAACTTAGACAGGAGACTCAGTAAAGTAAAGGAAGCGGAAGAGAGGATTGATGGGTTGAAGAAAGACTTGGAAGGAGTCAAAGATGTGATTGACAAGACTAGAGTCGATATAATGTCTAGGGTTAAGAAAGAAGACTTGGATAAAAGGTTACAGGAGATTGTGGGATCCATTAAAGCGAACACACAACCGTTTATCGAGTCTGCAAGGAAGATTGGCAACAGAATACAGTCGTTGGAAGATGTGCAGACTAAGACATTTAAGCAAATGGGGGAATTGCAAAAAGAGACAAGTGCTATAGCCACTAGGCCTAGGGAAAAGCCGGCAAGAGTTGAAATTCCGAAAGGCATTGAAAATATTGATGACATTTATATGAGTCTGTCGGATATTGAAAGCAGAACGGCAGATATGGAGAGGAAGATAGCTAACATTGAAGAGCCATCGGGTCTGATTGAAGCCCAGACTATGGAGCTCATAGACAGATTCGTATTTCTCGAATCCAGACTGGCTGCAATAGAAGCCAGCATGAGAAGAACGGCTAGCAATCAGCCTATTATTTTGGAGTAAGGTCTAAGATGTACTTTTAAATTTTAAATCTGAATTTTGAGATAATAATATAGACTAAAGAGAGTTCGGTTGGATGGCGCGAAAGAAGACGAAGAGAGGCAAATACACAGTAATAATAACGGAAAAGCCGGATGCTACTAAGAAGATAGCGCAGTCTCTTGCTGGCAAAAAAGCCAAGCGTATGGAGAAGAGGGAGGTATTCTGGTACGAATTCAAGAAAGACAAGAAGAACTTCATAGTCGTACCGGCAGTCGGTCACATATTTGCACTTGACACAATAAAAGACGGTAGCGGGTGGACATATCCCACGTTCAATGTGCACTGGATACCGAGTTTCCAGAAGAAAGGCTCGGAGTTTTCCGAAAAGTACTTCAGAAACATAGAGGATGTAGTAAAGGAAGCAAAGGACAATGGTGCTGAATTTATAGTCGCTACGGATTATGACACTGAAGGTAGTGTGATAGGCTATAATATCCTTCGATTCATCTGCAATGTGAAGAATGCGGAAAGAATGAAATTCTCCACTCTGACTAAGGACGAACTTATAGATTCTTATGAAAACCGCAGCAAGCGTATGGATTCTGGGCAAGTGGAAGCAGGGTTGACCCGTCACTATCTAGATTTTTTTTGGGGGATCAATCTTACTCGTGCCCTGACGATTGCGATGAAAAATGCTGCTGATCGGGGATTTGCAATCCTTTCTACCGGGCGTGTACAAGGGCCTACGCTTGCCATGTTGCTTGAGAAGGAATTGAAAGTGCGGAAGTTCAAATCGAAACCATACTGGCATTTGCAGCTCAAAATAAAAGCAGACGGTACAGAGATGATTGCATATTATGAAAAGGACAAAATATGGGAGAAGGACGAGGCTGAAAAGGTGGTGAAGAGTTGCAAGGGCAAGAATGCA
Source organism: uncultured archaeon (assembly GCA_964512235.1). Classification (GTDB taxonomy): domain Archaea; phylum Aenigmatarchaeota; class Aenigmatarchaeia; order CG10238-14; family SCSR01; genus CAZEGD01. The sequence goes on along the minus strand of CAZEGD010000003.1, from coordinate 83,451 downwards.
GTCGTGAAAGATATAAAGACGCGGCGCTACAAGCAAAAGCCGCCCGTGCCTTTCAATACCACCGACCTACAGTCGGAAGCGTACAACCAGTTCAAATATTCGCCCAGGCAGACGCTCGGCATAGCCGAGTCGCTTTACCAAGCGGGTTATATTTCTTATCCACGTTCAAGCTCACAAAAGCTTCCACCGAGCATAAAATACAGGCGTATACTGGAAGCGATTTCAAAGCTTAAGCCATATGCAAAGATTGTGCAAGAGTTGCTGCAAAAGTCTAATCTTGAACCGAATGAAGGCAAGCGCAAGGATCCAGCCCATCCTGCAGTATATCCGACATTCGAACCGCCGGATATAAAGAAGCTCAATGCCTCACAGAGAAAGATATACGACCTAATCGCCCGGCGTTTCATGTCTGTATTCGCCGACAAGGCTCTCAGAGAGAGCAACACAGTCACACTTGACGTAAATGGCAACAAATTCATAGTAGTAGGCAAGCGCACCATCGAACCTGGGTGGACAAAGTTTTACGGCAAGTATCTTGCATTTGAAGAACAAATGTTGCCAGAGCTTGAGGTTGGACAGAAATTGAAAGTGGTTAAGCTTGATATGCTGGGCAAGGAGACGCAGCCGCCTGGCCGCTACAGCCAAGGTAGCATACTGAAGACTATGGAAGAAAAGAATCTAGGGACTCGTGCCACTCGTGCTGAGATATTGCATACCCTATACAACCGTGGGTACATAATCGGTAAGAGCATACAAGTCACAAAACTGGGGGAAGTCGTGACTAAAGTGCTTAAAGAATTCTCCCCGAGAATACTGAGCGAGGAGATGACGAGGAAGTTCGAGCGGGAGACGGAAGATGTCTATGCCAAGAAGAAGAAACGTGAAGATGTTTTAGAAGAAGCGAAGAAGCTATTGAAAAGTACGCTGAAGGATTTCAAGAAGAATGAGAAGAAGATTGGCAAGAGACTGCTGAAAGGTCTGGTAGAAGCGCGCAAAGAGCGGCGTACGCTAGGCAAATGCCCGAACTGTGAAGAGGGTGAGCTACGCATGATCGTATCGCGCCGTACGGGCAAACGTTTCGTAGGTTGTTCTAGCTATCCGAAATGCCACACAGGTTTCCCGCTACCGCAGAATGGCTTTATCACATCACTTGGTACGGTATGCAAAGAATGTAAACTGCCTATGATACAAGTTCAGCGCAAGGGCAAACGGCCGTATCGCATGTGCATTAACCATAAATGCAAGACAAAAGCCGACTGGGGAAAGAAAAAGGGTAAAAAGAAGGCTCCTAAGAAAACTAAGAAAAAGTAAGTCATTGAAAACTATTCAATTTATTAATTCTGAGGTATAATTTTAATTTATGGCCAATAGTAAGACGAGCGTAAAAAAAGAAAGGACTTTAAGCGCAGTCCTGCCGATTTTCACATTCACAGTGTCTGTAGTCTTTTCATTCATTTACACGGTAATTATGATGTATCTTGACGTGGTAGCCGCGGATATCAAACTCATATTCATAATGATGCTCATAGTAAGTAACACTGCAGCGTCCACAGTAGCTTTGGTGTTCTTCCTCTTCTTTGACAAGAGATTGAAATTTAAGAGATGAAAGAGTGGATAATCTTACCTCTTCAATGAGTTCTTTTGCAACAGCGATAGCTTTAAATATTTTTAGGGTGTAAATAAATTAAAAGTTTAATGTAAATGAACTAAAATTATGGTGACCAAATGGTAAAAGAGAAGGTGGAAAAACGCGGTATGCTGATTTGTTTCAGTGTAAACAGCGACAAGTTCAAGAGCAACTACGAACGCAATAAATTCTTTCGAGGACTGTACGGCTGGAGGCAGGTAATAGAGAAAGGTGGCAAGCGCTACGTATACGAGCGTAGGGGGGTACTGAATGAAGTACCGCATAAGAAGGTAGACCAGAGTTCCTTTGTTGTAAACAATGAAGATTTTGACCGCATTGAAGAATTTTTTGATGAATGGCATAAGAAAGTAGTTCACAATACGTTTAAAGTTTTGCTCGAGAAAGATATATTTAAAGAGCTTGAAGATATGAGGAGTGAGATAGAAAAGGAAATGGAGGAATGGTAAGAAATGGTAGAGAAGGAAATCAGATTGAAAGTAGGTGAGCTTACCGAACGTGTGGAAGCAGGTAGAGGCATAGTGAGAATGGACTCTAAAACACTGGAAGAGCTTAAGGTGAAAGAGGGTGATGTTGTAGAAGTTGAAGGTTCGCGAAAGACTGCCTCTCTTGCAGTGCGTGCTTATCCGGCAGATGTTGGATTGAAAATTGTAAGGATGGATGGTATAACAAGAAGGAATTGCGGAAGCGGTATAGGTGAATATGTAAAAACCAGAAGAGCTAATGATGTGAAAGAAGCCCGTCGCGTATCTATAGCGCCTGCACAAAGGGGGATTGTCATCCATATCTCTCCGAACATACTCAAGCACAATTTGTACAAGAGGCCTGTTATGAAAGGTGATATCCTTGTTCCATCGCCTGTAGTGAAGAGACGAGGGCAGGGCTCCAGCCTGTTTGAAGATTTTTTTGGCATCGAATTTGAAGATTTCTTCACGCCAATCGCAGGCGAGACTAGATTTGTAGTCACAAGCACGGACCCGAAAGGCATAGTGAAAATTACTGATATGACTGAGTTGGAAGTACAGCCGAAGATGCCTGAAACGATGAAGATAGAAGAGCGTGGTATACCGAGCGTGACTTATGAAGACATAGGCGGAATGAAAGAAATTGCAGAAAAAGTTAGGGAGATGATAGAGCTGCCATTAAGGCATCCTGAGCTTTTTGAAAGATTGGGCGTAGAGCCGCCTAAAGGAGTGTTGTTGCATGGTCCACCTGGTACTGGCAAGACTTTGCTAGCCCGTGCGGTTGCAAATGAATCAGGTGCAAACTTTATTTCAATCAGCGGGCCGGAAGTGATGAGCAAATGGTACGGTCAGAGTGAGGAGAACTTAAGAAAGATTTTTGAAGAAGCTGAGAAGAACTCACCGACAATTATTTTCATAGACGAAATTGATTCCATTGCACCGAAGCGCGAGGAAGTGACAGGCGAAGTAGAGAGGCGAGTAGTTTCGCAATTGCTGACGCTTATGGATGGGCTGAAGAAGCGTGGCAAAGTAATCGTGATTGCTGCAACAAATCGTGTAAATGCTGTAGATCCGGCATTGCGTCGTGGAGGCCGATTTGATAGAGAGATAGAAATACCTGTACCGGACAGGCAGGGCAGATTAGAGATTTTGAATATACACACGCGTAGCATGCCATTGAATAGTGTGGGGCTGAATTGGCTTGCTGATATAACATATGGTTATGTAGGTGCGGATATTGAAGCTCTCACCAAAGAGGCGGCGATGTCTGCTCTGCGGAGAGTGTTGCCGGAGATAAAATGGAAAGATGAGAATGAGTTGCCGAAGGAAGTAATGGAAAAACTTGTTGTTGAAAAGAGTGATTTCGAAAATGCTTTGCGGATGGTAGAGCCGAGTGCAATGCGGGAAGTGCTTGTGGAAGTGCCAAAAGTAAAATGGGGTGACATAGGGGGATTGAACGATATAAAACAGCAGTTGAAAGAAGTGGTGGAGTGGCCGCTAAAGAATCCAGAATGTTTTGAAAGAATTGGTATAAAGCCTCCACGTGGCATACTCATGTACGGACCACCGGGCTGCGGAAAGACATTGCTAGCCCGTGCGGTTGCAAATGAATCAGGTGCAAACTTTATTTCAATAAAAGGTCCTCAAGTCTATAGCAAATGGGTGGGTGAGTCTGAGAAGATGATACGTGACATCTTCCGCCGTGCAAAGCAAGTCGCGCCTACTATAATTTTCTTTGACGAAATTGATGCACTAGCCCCGCGCAGGAGCTTGCAGGATACGACACGTGTCAGCGAGAATGTAGTCTCGCAGCTGTTGTCGGAGATGTCTGGACTGGAAGAACTGCATGGAGTAGTAGTACTTGCAGCTACCAACCGTCCGGATATAATTGACCCAGCATTGCTAAGGCCGGGAAGGTTTGACAGATTCGTACTTGTAGAACCGCCTGACGAAAAAGCCAGATTAGAGATTCTAAAGATGCATACAAAAGACATGCCATTAAAGGGTGTGAATTTGAAAGATTTGGCTAAAAGGACGGAAAGTTTTTCAGGAGCTGATATAGAAGCACTTTCCAGAGAAGCTGGAATGAATGCTCTTAGAGAGAACATGAATACAAAAGAAGTTAAGGCCAATGATTTTGAGCAAGCATTAAAGAGGATGACACCGAGTCTGACGAGGAAGATGGAAAAGTATTATCAGACATTCAACGAACGACGCAAAAAACTGCAGGAAGATCGTGGAGAAAAAGATGTCGCGCCAAGTTACATCGGGTAATAATGTTCTTAAAGTATTCTTAAAAATTAAATCAGTAAAAGACAAAATTCTATTATGAATATTCTCGATTTTATAGTGAGTATAAAAAAGATTTTTGGTCACGAGAATCCTTGGGTGAATGTGCTGATGGTTTTCTTGTTTGCTATAATAATCACTGTTATTACTATAGTGTATGTTTGGTTTAAAGGTGAGATGAGAAAGAAGACACATTCTTTTCGCATTTAATCTTTGATGGGGTGTCTGTGAATCTACCCACATCTCACAGGCATGCCTTGTGTGTCTACTACTTTGCATTCACCGTTATCGCAAATTGCATGCATGCCTATGCATCTAGGCTGTGCACAATCCGCATCCTCTGCGCATTGCTCCATCATGCACATTTTCACCAAGTCGCTAGCCTGTCCGATTGTTATATTTATCCTCCTGCAGTATGGTGTAATCTCCATGCAATCTGCATTAATGTCGCAAAGCTCGTGGCAGAACATATCACCGACTTGCTCACCAGCTTCAAAGGAATTGTAACATCTTTCACCATCTCCGCAGTCCAAGTCCGAGCTACAAGCCTTAGTGCTCCAGCATACATATTGACAATCGCAGTTCGGATATTGGCCTGAAATATTCCAAAAGCCTACGCATTCTATATGTTGCTGGGTCTGGCAATAGCTCTCGCAGCTTATGCCGAAGCTCTTTGAAAAGAGAAAATTCAAAGCTACAATTAGTACTATGCATAGCAGTGCTACAGCAAAGACCAGGGCAACCTTCCGCTTCAAAAGTTCTTTCACCAATGCAGGCAAGTTACCCATCTTTTTTAACGACATTAAATTTAATTTATTCATAATAAGAATTAATCTTATGGGAAGATTAATTCTGGCACTTGCTGCAGCATTTGCATTGGTATTTATCGCTCCTGTAGCACTGGCAGCACCTTCTCTGTGGACGTGCAACGCTAATGGGACGGAAGTAAACTCTTTTTACACTAATGATACTGTATACGCCTGCGGGGAGAATCTGACTGCCAACGTCTCTGGTTCAGTTGATATTTACATTGTAACAGACGCCAGCAGCTGGGCAGAGAACTCCACACTGAATGATGCTTCTATAGGCTACCAGACATTTACTACGAACTCTACGGGTGACTTGCCACCGACTGCAAGATGGCCACTACCTACTATTGGCTATTATGATATGGTGGCAGACGTTGACAGGAATGGCATATACAATAGCACAGACTATGTGGACAGCACAAGCACCGTAGGTCTTACTATATTACAACAGCCCCTACCGACTTTGACATTTGCACTGGGCCCGAATTCGCCGGACGCACACGACTGGGACTTAGCTGTCAACACGACGGAGAATATAATGATGCAGCTGAAGGTCACGGCATATGAGAATGAGGATATAACACTGAACCAAATAACCCTTACTGCGAGTGGGAGTGGTGATGACGCCTCTGGAGTGAAATATGTGAAGTTAGTCAAGGATAGGGAGAGTGATGGAATACTCAATTCTACAGATCCGTTGATGGCGTTTGACGACTACTTGAAAGACAATGGCATAGCTATGCTGACTATAACAGATGGTGAGATTATAAAGCTCGGCAATACGACATACTTTTTCATCGTATACATGATGGATGAATCAGCTGGAGTGGGCGATACTTTCAAGTTCCAAGTCACCGATGCTGCTGGTATTGGTTCTGGAAGTGGTACTACTGCACGCGTATCTGGACTGACATTTGACTCGGTAATTACAACTATAAGCGGTTCTGCTGCAACCACTACGACTACTACTGTTCTGAATACAACTACGACTACCACTACTACAACTCTACCAACTACTACAACGACTGCACCAACTACGACTACTACATTAGCAACTCAGGGTGGTGGTATTCTTTCGTCAAATCTGCTTATCATTCTCATAGTTGGAGTTGCAGTCGCAATAATCGTCGTAGTAATATACTTCAAAGTCATAAAAAAAGAGAAAGCCCAGAGCTATGAGGAATTGGCGGAGAAGTGGGAAACTTAAAATTTCAGTCTCTATCTATGGCGAGTTTTTATAGGTTGGATGCTTAAGATTAATAGGTGGAAATGTGGCAAAGCCGAAGAGATTGTACAGATCTGGGAAGAAAAAAGTTCTTGGTGGAGTCTGTGGAGGTATAGCAGAGTACTTCAACGTTGACCCTACCATAATCAGGCTGCTTTGGGTTTTGTTTTTCCTTGCCTATGGTGCGGGCATACTGGCTTACATAGTAGCGTGGGCAATAATACCGAAAAATCCAAAACACAAGTAGTGGACTCAGTTTTTCAACTCTACATTTTTATACATTTAAGATTATGTACAAACTGTAACAGGTCTGGAGATAAATAATGTCTAAGGCAGAAGCCTTAAAAGTTTAAGATGGTTGATAAAATTATGGGCGTTAACTTTGGCGAAGAATGGGACAAAAGAAAATCCAAGCGAAAGCGAGCATTTAGGGGTAAGTCTAAAGTCTATGAACCGGATTCTTCCTATGGACTTTACACAGCTGAAGAGGTTCTTATGTGCAACGTTATAGCAGTGTACGCACTAGGATGTAACAAGAGTAACTATTTTCCTGTTATTGGAGAGATTAAAAATAGGATCTTACGAGGCGTAGAAGGAGAAGAACAGGAAAAAGGTGCTAAGATATTTCAAAGGTCTATAGATATACTGTATAAAAACGGTTTTTTTGACGAACCTCTTTTTAAGGAAGGTATATTGCTGATTCTATATAAAAAGATAAATGAAGTAGAAACGCTTTTGGAAGTTTTACAACCACCAATAGCCTAAATCCTATCCAAAGAATGGTAGAAAACCTGTCACTTTTTATTCCTTCCCCATTGGAATATATTCCATATCCTTTCATGACCATAGTATAGAACTAATTTAGCAATGGCGTCAAAAACTCCCACACTTATAGATAAAGTCCATTCTCTTGTAGCTACAAACACCAATATTATCGTTGTCGTTGTTGCAATTGCCCGCCAACTGAATGCCTTTAGTAAACTTCTTCTCCGATGTTCGTTCATTTTAATCTTACTATATCTTAGGAAGTACTCTTAATAATTTTTTATTTTTCATCCTTCCTACACTTATCTTTGTATTCGCAGTAGCGGCACATCCATGCAGCACCATTGCTTCGCTTTGCCTCGGCTGCAGGGAGAGTCTTCTTCGTAAGGTGCTTATGTAGTGCTCTAAACTTGTTCAGTATCTGCCTGCCCCGCTTTGCAGAGAACTTTACTTCAAAAGTTTTTGTCTCCAATGTTGACTTGTCTACATACAGAAGCACACCTTTGTGCACTTTGGTGGCATACATATAGAATTGCAGCTGCGTCTTGTGGTGGGACATGGGTTTCTTTATGCCGTTGATGCTCTTGCAGGACTTCACCTCAACCAGCATCTTTGTGCTGTCTGACTTCAGCAGCAGCAACTCATCAATCCTGCCGGAAATAATGAAATCTTTCATGTCTACTTTGAAGGGCATCTCCGACTTCAGCAGCTTCACTTCCTTGCTCTTGTCGCTCTTCAGCACTTCCACTATGAAATCGTGCAGTATGTCACCGAGCCTGAATATCCTGCGCAGCTTTGGCTCAATTCCCTTAGGGTAGTTGTAGGTGTACCATACTTTGCGTATGCAGCTGCCAATTTCTGACGGATAGTATCTTCCTATGTTCTTGGGCCTGCTCTCTCTTGCCACATGTCTGTCAATCAGTGCATCAAAATCAATCATTGCATCACAATCTACGCCACAATCGTTTAACTACAATCTAAATAATTATTTCGCTTACAGAAATATGGTTAGTTTCTAGGGCATACTTCCGTTGAAAAAATAAAGAAAAGGAGATCCTTTAGTCATTACCGATCCTATAAGGACCATTAGAATTAATGCAACTACTCCAAATAGAATAGTCCTATTTTTCATACCCATATCATGGGTGAGAAAATATTAATTTAGGAAATTTTTTCTATTGGATAGAAACTAGTTTCTAAAGAACCGCTACCGGAAATAGATGTCCTTTTTCTTCCTCATCATCCAGCCGTACAACCCGCCTATGATCAGGCCTGCCAAATGCGCCTCATGCGCAATGTTGCCGGGCGTGAACATGCCCAAGACTGACATTATCGTCCATACCGCTGCAGCAACTATCATCGGCATCGGTATAGTACCCACGTATACAATCAGTGTAGGCCGCATTATCGCGAGCATACCCATTACACCATAGATTGCACCAGACGCACCCACCGCAGGTATAGTGCCACCGGGCGATAGCATCATATATGCAAGATTTCCAGCTATGCCTGCTAAAAAGAATATCAGTATGAATCGCTTGCTCCCAATTACAGATTCCAAGTACATGCCGAATATGAAGAGGGCGAACATATTGAAGAAAATATGTTCAAAATCTGCATGGAGGAAGATTGAAGAGACAAAGCGCCACGGTTCTTTGTAAGCAAGAGCTGGTACGAATGCAAACTGATCGAAAAAGAAGGGTATGGTAAACTCTAATAATAATACAATCGCACAGACTGCAATAAATATGAAAGTTATTTTGGGTGTCTTGTGTTTGTACGTCCTAAATAGTGCCATATCTTATATTTATTTTTTGGGAATAAAAGCCGGTGTCCATCAAAAGATGTAAATTTCTGTATAACAAGATTATTAATATGAAAGGGATGAAAGTCTTTGGTTGGCTATTGATTGCACTCGGCCTTGTGGTTCTGTCTTTACCGCTTATATCTGGGTTCACAGGGTTCTTCCACACTGCCTATTTCTCGGCCGTACCTGACCTAGAATTCAACATGAATATACAGATGATAATAGCCGGTGCTGCATTGATGATTGTAGGCTTGATATTGGCGAATCCAAAAAAGAAGACCTTCTTGAGCGGTTTCTAGACGAGATTTTTATTCTGAATTTCACAAATTCTTTTATGGGTGTATTAAGAACAGTAGGCAAATCGCTCGGACGTTTCCTTTTTACTACTGGTGTCACACTGGCCATAGTGTCAGTGGTGTTAGTGAATCTGACTGAATACGACACGCTGCAGCCTATTTTCTCAGAAATACTGGGGACGTCTGTGGGGGATGTTGACCCTGCAACTATGGATGCTACTTTAGATATACTAAGGCAACAGTGCGAAGGTGAGGAAAGTGTTGAAATCCCGATGCCCGACGGCAGTACTACAACTTTAGATTGCAGCAAAGTGAATGAAGTGGGTATTGATGCAGAGGAAGTCATAGCTACAGTTATGTTCGACGAGTTGTACTACAAGGAATACGACTGTGGCTTCATAGAATGTCTTTTCTCAGGAGAGATGATGGTGATAATGTCTGCGCAAGGCAATACCTACCTTCGAAATATACAGATTATTTTCATATTTGTTGCTGCAGTCGGTGCTGCTATGATCTTGTTATTAGAAGAAACTTGGCCTGGCAGGTTGAAAACAATAGGCGTACAGATGATAATAATAGGCATTCCATATTTCCTGATGGATATACTAATACCGATATTGCTGCCAAACTTTGTTCCAACAACAGAAGCTGGAGTGGTCTCGCAGGTGATGACACTTGTAGATAGCATTATTGAACCGATGAAAATGTATTTCCTCTATTTCTTAATCGCAGGCATAATACTCACGGCAGCAGGATATACTTGGAGTTATATGAAAAAGAAGAAAGAGGGTGTGAAGCCAGTAAAACCAAAGAAAAAGTAGTTTATCCTATATAATTCAAATCCTTCTCATGTTTTTTATGTAGTTGTATATATCTGTCCATCTGGTCGACTATGAAACGCTCAACGCGTATCTCCGCTTTAGTCTTTCTGCTGTTAATCTCGAGTACCTTAAAATCTGGGAATTCGTTTTTATTATCTTCAAATTTTTTCTTTTTCTTCTTCGACATCTTTATACACTCTTTTTGATTCCATACCCGTTGAGCGAAGATTGCACGTACTCTAAATTCGGTTCAACACTCTCTAATAATTCTATGTCAATTCCAAAATTTATAGATTTAATTTTATGCTCCTTCTGTAGGGTGCGCAGGCAGTTTGCTATTGCTTCCTTAGATCTGTAGAGCCTAGTATGGAGGAGAGATTTGAACACTAAAGTCAAAGAGAGCACACTCCCATGCTTCTTTCCCAGCTGCCTCAACGTCTCCATTGTGCTTTCTAGATTGTCCACGCTACCGTCTCCATGCTGCTTAGACAAGAAAAAAAAATAAAGAATAATAAAGATTTCTGAAGGGGTTAATAAATCGTTTTATCTATAACAAAACCGATTTCAAAAAGTATATTTTTCACCTATACAGATTTAATAGTTTGTAACACGAAAATAGTTACAAGGACTTAAACCGAAGGGAGTTGGAAAAATGCTAGTTAGAGACGTTATGAGGAAGAATGTTGTTGTGGGTAAGCCGAACGTAACCATACGCGAAGCTTCACAAGTGATGGGTGACATGCATATAGGTAGCTTGGTTGTGAGAGAAAAGGACGATATAATCGGAATATTGACGGAGAGGGACGTGTTAATTGCTGTTGCGAAGGGTATAAATCCGGAGGAGACATTGGTAACAGAGATAATGTCGAAGAAAGTCGTCACTATAGAATCTGACAAGAAACTGGATGAGGCGGTAGACGTCATGGTGAAGAACAAAATAAAGAAGTTGCCAGTCGTGGAAGGCAAAAAGCTCGTAGGCATAATCACGGCAAGCGACATAGTAGTGGTAGAGCCCAAGCTCATAGCGAACATAGCAAGTCTGATGTCATTGAAGCTGCCTGGATACCGTGGGGGTTAAAGTGAAGCTGTCAATGGAATTAATTCTACAGATATGTAGGGGTGAATGCCATTAAAGCTCGTATTTTCTGCCCGACGCATGGCAGGCTCAGTTTGGATGATGTCGTAATAAAAAACGGAGAGCCTATTTGCAGAAAGTGCTCGGCCATTCTAGTCTATGGTGAAGTCAAGCCGAGGAAAATTGAAAAGGCGAAGAAGAGAAGGAAACGAAGGAAGAAAAAATAAATATTATTAGTCTAAACCCATTTCTTTTCTTTGTTGAATAGTATAATCAACAATAATGTCATACATTTCTTGATTTATCGTTCCAGAGTCGTACAAAATCTTTGCCGCTTCCCTTATAGTTACTACAGAATTTAATTTAATTCCTTCTTCTTCTAAAGTTTCAAATCCACCCTGTTCCCTATCGATAAGTACATCTACATCAGTTACATTCACTTTTATTTTTCTTTTTTCTGCTTCAAAGTAAACCAAATCTCGCCCTTCCAAATCACTACTACCACTAGTAATTAAATCGTCAACAAGATGTATGTTATCACTGTCTTTTATTATACCATCAACAACTCTCGCAATTCCGTGAACTTTAAACCCTTTTAATGAATCTATTGTTTCAATCGCAGATTTGACGCCTGATTCAAAAATTTGTAGTTTTATTCTTTTGTCAATTGTTGGAAACGATTCTTCGGGTAGTTTATATTTTCCGTCTTTTAACAAGACTTTTAAGTGTTTGACTAAATCTTTGTATACAATAGGCTCCTTTCTTATGTACATAGCAGGTATACCAGTTTTATTACTTACACTATAGGTTATTGCTAGCCCTGCTGTCGGAATGCCACACAACTTATCTGGTTCCTTGGGTAATTCCTCGATCATCTCAGTCATAGCAACTCCAACTAGGTCTAGAACTTTAGGATAAGAAGGCAAGATTCTTAAATCGACGTAATAAGGACTTCGCTTTCTAAATTTTAAGTGAAAATTTCCAAATTTTATCGCACCGATTTCATATAATTTTTTCATTAGTTCCGCTTTTAACATTTTTATCTACTTATTTTTGTAAGAGAGAAAATTTATAGAGACGTGTGATAAATTTATAAATTATTGAGGTATGACTATAATATGGGAATGAAATTCGATGGAATTGACGAAAGATTGAAGATGCGATTTATCGGAGTTTCTCTATTCACAGTTGGCTTAGTGACTGTTATCTATAGCGTATTCTACGGCTCGAGCAATATGGGTTTCTGGTCTATATATATAGGCATACTTCTCATTATCACTGGCCTGGGATTTCTTGGTCTCAACGTCCGCTCTCCGTTCTATGGATGAAGCGACCTAAGTTTATTTAAAAATTAAAACTAAATTGTAGGTTGTATGGGATTAAAAAAGTGTCCACACTGCAACAGCAAAGATTTGAATTTTAAGCCTTTTCTCGGACTCATCTATGTGTGCAGAGATTGTGGATGGCAGGGAACGATGGCTGTAGAAGATAAAGAAGGACAGGACGTTTAGCTATCCCTTTCTATAGTTCTGACGCAAGACTAGTGCGCCATTTTCATCATGCAGCCAGAGCGTGTCTCCAGCGTTGTTCCATATTGCTATGTCACTCCACCAGTATAGATTGTTGCCGCTATCTTCACCCAAACCACTATGTAGCACAGCCAAGCAGCCACTGCATAGGACGAACTGTGAAAAATGGAAGCTGTTACCGCCTTCATCCCTCACCTTCCATCCCGTCATATCTATAGAAGAGCTGCAGATGCTTTTGAAGGTCACATATTCGTCATTTAGATTGTCATTGTCATTACCGCGTGCATTGTAGTGAAACTCAACTATCAGGCAGTTGTTGTGCACGGCTGACCGCCATATGTTCACGGCTTTGATGCGTGCCCTGTTTTCAGCAGCTACGAATTCCTCCAAGTATCTCTCATCGGGCGATACTACGTACGCATACGCATAGCCATCTTCAACTATCTGCATATTTACAAGCATGCCATCCAAGAACACATACCGCAGCAATCTGTCAAAGCCATCTTTATGGCTCACGTCCCTTTCAAGTTCTACAGCCTTTCCCTCCACAAGCTCTTTTAGCCTGTCAGTAGCTACTTTGTAAAACTGCTCACCGCGCTCCGGTGCGTCCATGCCAAGAAGCCTCACCCTATCGCCATTGGAGAGCTCGATGGTGTCCCCGTCTATAACTCTCAGCACAATAGCCGTCACTCTAGTGATTCTCGATGGCAAATATAGATAGATCACTACAATTGCAACGATTACGGCTATAGATGCCAAGATTGTTTTCTTTCTCACGTTTAGCTTTTCTCTGCTGCTTTGATTTTGTCTATGCACCACTCAACGTGGTAAACTTCCGATAAACTCCATGTCATCAAAGTTAGAGAAAAAATTATTCATTGCTATATGTTCTCTCAATTTAAGTGATTCAATAGGATCGATGACCATTAATACTTTTTCAAAATTTGACAATTCTTCTTCCTCAAACCATTCTTCAGACAGGCCTATACAGTTTCCGAGTGAGAATTTACTTGTATAATCTGCAGATGTGAGTGAAAACTGTGAGAATAAATCACTTTTGCGCCTTCCGTCTCGTTTTTTACCAATATACTTGTCAAGGGAAGCCACTTTAACTCTTAGACTGAAAGACTTAGAAGCAATTAAATCACTTGCTTCAATGGGGGATAGATTTGAGAGTAGTGATTTGCACGCCACATAAAGTAAATAACCAAAAGGGGCGTAAGCACTTCCATAATGCTCTCTTGTACTATATTGTAACGCACCATCTTCGATTTTAATTGCAGTTGCAGTATACATTGTAGTCGTTATTGTGTTATTATCGAATAATTTCATAAAATTAGTTATTCAATAAGATTTTTATGTTTGATTGTATAAGTCTGTAGTTTCTTCTGTTCTTTCAGTTCTTTCAATAGTTTGCTTTTGTGTATCCACTTTCTGCCGATTTTCAAACGACTGCAAATTCTACCTATAGCCTGCTCTAACGTGTCAAATCTTTCAAATGGTTTTGCAAAGGCTCCACGTACAGTCTCCCTCATCTGCCATATACCAACTGGTGCCCAATACTCGTCCCTCACTTCACGCACAATCAGCACGGCAGATTGACGCTTTATGCTTTCCAAATATTCACCCACTGCCAAACGTCCGCTGTAGAAGGCACCGTGTGTTGAGGTTGCATAGCTCTTGCGCAGCCAATGCCTCTCATAGTCTGACCCTATTGATGGTTGTGGCTTGCTGATATCCCATGCTTCCACCAGTTCGTATTCATAGGCACCCGGTATTAAAAGTATCTCATAATGATTGCCCAAGTATTCATTGCTGAACAGTCGCAACTCAGAGAACTGTTGATGACCTTTCACGCGATCGATGATGCTCTTTCCGAGTATGTCATCCACAGCCGTTATTGACCAGCGTGTAGGCACGAACTTTCTTTGTATACGCACGCCTAGCAAGCCTGCAGAGAATATCTTCTGTATGCGACTGACTGGGATATTGTATCTATATAGCTCCACAGCAGCATTCTGTGCCTTAATATCCATGTCCGATATCATATAGTCTACTTTGCGCTCCACCGATGGGTTCTCTGTGAGTTTCATTTGCACAATTGGTGCGGGGTTGCCGATTGGAGTTGCCCAAGTATCGAATTTCATCTTGAACTTCGGCTGCTTCTTCAACTCCACTTCCACATCTATTGGCCTCTTCACCATTGCTATTTCCTGCGTCGCCTCGACGAGTTTCCCTGATGGTTTCTTGACCGGTGATTTGAACCTCGAGTAAATCATCTGTCCGCGGAAGTTGAGTATTTGCTCGATTGAAACATGCTGTGCATACCACTTCTCCGGAGAATCAAGCCTCTCTGCATCTTTGCGTGATTGGTGAACAGGAGGTGCGAGTATGCCTACGTAAACCTTCGGGTATCCAAACCTGCCAACAAAGATGGAAGGTGGTGTTGTACCCGTAAAATCCTTGGCAGCCTCGATCGCAGATTTCCAAAACTTTACTTTATCCATAACTTTACTGTAATCAACTTCCATGACATCTCAACTGTCAAAAGAGAATTAGAATGTTAAAGAAATAAGTCATTTGTGAGCTCGCTTCCGGCGAGGATTTTCAGCTTTAGATTTGAGTTCCTTTTGTAGTTCATCCAGACCTTTGACTCCAATTTCACCGCCCTCGAACGGCTCTTCATCCACTTTTCCATACTTTTCAATTACGTCTGAGGTTGGTGTATCACCAAGATTCTTCGAACATGTATTGCATATAGTGACTGTCTTCTTCGTGTCTTCATCTCCCGCAGTAAATACTATTGCCTCCTTGCCGCATAGCATACACTTGCCTTCGAATGTCGCCGAGAGTTTGATCTTCATAATATCAAATCTGTTTTGGAAATCTAAATAGTAATAATCATTTTACAAATTTATAACAACTTTTTGGAAAAAAAAATAAATGAAAAATATTTTGTGAAACATTTATATTCAAACTTTAACAAATAGTTATTATAATAGTTTAAGGTGACAAAATTGGCAAGAAAGAAAAAGAGTTCAAAGAAAAAATCCAGCAGAAAGAAGAAGAGAAGGTAAATTACTTTTTTAATTTTTTCTTTTTACCTTTTCACAATTTAGTTTGGTTCTTCTTTGTTTTGTGTCCATTCTCAAGTTTTGTCTAGTATTAAATGTAGACTATATCCAAGAAATGATACGGTAAAATAGAGGATTATTGCGTTTATTGTTGGATTTAGAGTCAAATAACATATCAATGCGATTACTGCAGAGAAGAAAAATGAGAATTTGAAAGTATGTGTAATTCCTCGATGCTTGGAGGGAAGATACTTGAATATAAAATAGAGCAGTAGAAAATAAACCGGTGCATAGTACCATGTTTGGATGTAAAATATTAAGTACATGACTGCTACCGCTGTAGCGATTACTAAAGAAACAATCCCTCTTATCTTTGATCTTTGCATATCCACATCTGGAAATAGAGATGCAAAGGAAGAAAGGACAATGATTACAATAATGTCCTGCATCGCCAGCTTAAAATTTATCAAATGAAAAAAGCTTAGCAAAGCTATTACAAACAAAAGACCGAAAATAAAATGAAGCTTCCAATCAAGCATATCATCAACTAGTCTTTTGATTTCGAACCTACGGAAAAAACTTTTTTTATGACCCTACCTATTATTCCATCTTCTACCGTGCCAAGGTAGCCCTTTCTCTCCAAATATGCCAAAAGAACAAAACTAACCATACCAATGACCATTATCAAATCTATACCCAAACCTAAGAATATCAGAAATCCACCCGCTACTCCACCAAGTGCAGCCAGCATTAGGCAGCGTGGGAATGCGCCAAGCAATGTAGCAATAAAGTAAGACTTGAAGCTAAGAGATGTGACACCACTTATGTAGCTTATCAAATCGAAAGGGATGAAGGGCACGAGACGGGTGAAAAATATTGCCTTACCGCCATTTTCTGTAACCCATGTATCTATTGCAACTGTCCACTTCTTGCCTAGGAGCTTTTCGACAATCGACCGACCGCCATATCTCGCAATCAAAAATGCAATCACTGCACCTATGAGTAAGCCAGATCCACCGAAGATGGTGACATCGATTAGACTTATACCTATTGCACCTGCAAAGAGAAGTAAAACTTCGGAAGGGATGGGAGCTATTATTGTCTGTACGACCATTACAATCAAAAGACCGATCTGTCCGTACGATGCTATCATTGAGCTCAGCCAAGCTTCTAACATTCAATCACTTCTTGTAGATAGCCCCGGGCGGATTCGAACCGCCGTCAACGGGTTACTTCCTTTTTCGTCATCTCGAAATTAGCGCTTTAGACGTAAACGCAAAGTCCAAAGCCCGCTATCCTTGGCCACTAGACGACGGGGCTATGAAATTAATATTGATTTAATCTCTTTAGAATATATTTAAATCTCACGAAAAAGCTAAGCAACAAGACTTCTTTTCATCGAATATGTCATTTCTTTACCCATTAGCGTTTCCACTATCTTCAATGCAAACTCCATGGCTGTACCGGGGCCTTGAGAAGTTATAATGTTGCCGTCCACAACAACTTTCTCTCCACGTGGGTATGGAATCTCTTTTTCCATTCCTGGATAAATCGTAGCTCGCTTGCCCTCAAGCACACCTGCCTTTGCAAGGACGGATGGAGCTGCACATATGGCACCTATCAGCTTGCCCTGCCCGTTCATCTTTTTGAGCAACTCTAGCAATGTGCTTGACCGTCCCAAATTGATGTAGCCAGGGTTACCCCCTGGAAGAATTATACAATTATAATCCTCTGCGTGTACTTGGAGAAGCTTCTTGTCCATAGTCACGCGAATACCATGTCCACCTGTAACCATAGTACCAACTATGCCCACCATATCCACAGTTATGCCTGCACGCCTGAGCACATCTACAATTGTAAGAGCTTCTAGTTCTTCAAACCCCTCTGCAAAGGGTACCATCACTTTTGGACTTTTCATATTGACCGCTAATAATTAGTTTGATTTTTAAACTTATTACTTTAATGCACTGAATAGAAACAATAAATAACTAAATAGGTGTCTAATTATTAGCTATGGTGATAAAATGGCTGAGAGCGATTCAGGGGTAATAGAGCAGAGATTCGGTTTCTTTGTAATAAAACGCATCGACAAAAAGACGAAAAAGATGCAAGTGCAGCTCAAGACAAAGGGTGAGGGCATACCGCTGTCTGAGGCTGTCATAATACTCGAAGGTTGGGTAAAGAAAGTAAAGGAAGAGTTGCAAAGACCGTATGTTCAAAACCTAAAGTTCGGCAAACGATGATGTTTTGTACTATGAACTTGTAGAGAGGTAGTATTTTCTGGATTTTTATTTAAAGCCGCTAAAATAATTATAAGACTAGGATATCGAGAAAAATGGTTTTGGAGACTTTTATACCGTGGGCACAGCAGCTTATAGCCCAGTTCTCATATCTTGCAGTCTTTCTCGTAAGCGTATTGAGCAGTTCGACTGTCTTTTTGCCTTTTCCGCTTTACATTGTCATATTTTTTGCAGCTGGCTTGGGTATGAATCCGCTTATAGTCGGGTTACTTGCTGGCCTGGGAAATGCAATAGGTGAAATCTTTTCTTATCTGATCGGTGTCGGTGGAAGGTATGTAGCAGGAGAAAAAGAGGCTGTCAAGAAGACTGTGAAAAAGACTGGAGGGAAGATGCCCAAGTTCGTCAAAAAGTTCGAAAGATTGTATAGAAAGTACGGTTTTTGGATTATAATGTTGACTGCCTTCCTACCATTCCCATTCGACTTCATTGGCATACTCAGCGGTGCGACAAAATATGACATTAAAAAGTTTTTCATAGCAGTTCTTATAGGTAAGACTGCCAAAACTTTGATTATAGCATATGCAGGATACGTGACAATACCATTTTTAAGCGTATTCTTGGTTACTGTTTAGGTTTTCAGTGGTTAGAGTATGAAGCAGGCGATAATAATTCGAACAGATTTGAAAATGGATAGGGGAAAGATTGCAGCACAGGCAGCGCATGCTTCATTGGGGGCTTTGAAAAAAGTTAGAAAAGTGGATGTTATTGTATGGGAAAGATGGGGTGGAAAAAAGATTGTGCTAAAAGTTCGCAGTCT
>CAZEGD010000003.1:0-64585 GCA_964512235.1 uncultured archaeon | reverse complement strand
GCTCTAAAGTCGCTGCACAGAAGGGCTAAGTCAGCCAAGATTCCATGCTTTCTAGTTCGGGATGCCGGTTTCACTCAAGTGAATAGAGGCAGTATAACAGCACTTGGTATTGGACCGGCGGCAGACGGAAAAATAGACAAGATAACAAAGGATCTTAAGCTACTTTGATTGTCCGCACTCTTCAATCCCAGGAAGATTTTCACATATTATACTCATCAGTTCTGCCTTTCCGATTATGCCTTTGTACGTATTCTCGTCTATTACAACAGCGGGTAAGTCATCCACATTAAAGTGACTCTTCAATATGTCTATTATGGAAAGGTCTATCTGCACGTCTATTGGAAAAACCATTAGCTTCTCTTTAAATATGCCTTTCAGCAGAGTTAGGACATTGCCCTGAGTTATACAATCGTCACAGCCTTCTGTGCTGTAGAAGTATAATACAGTAACGGTGGATGTGCCACAACTTTTCTTTATCCTCTCTTGTAACAACCAGTCTTTTATCAGCATTGATGTGTATGTCGTCTTCACGTTTTTTATCTCACTACCCGTAAATAACACATTCTTTTCCGAGTATTGTGTAAGCTCACCTGCAAGAGTATCCAAGTTATTGTTCGTCGTCCTCACTATTTCATTTAAAGCACCACACGACTCAGTATCTGTTAATTCTTGGAAATAAAGCATCTCAAGCTCTATCTCTCGCACTGAATTCTCTATTATCCTCGCGCGTGCAGAGAGGTCGGATACAAAAAAGTTCTCTATGAATAGACCGACTATGAGTCCGAATGAAAAAATCGCCACTGAAATGATGAAAGTCTTCACATATAGACTTATGCCATTTGTGCTCTCACTTTTTGTACGCTTGGCCATTATTTTTCACCACTCTCTCTTCCATCCTATTAATTCCAAGAAGGCTGAAACTATCCAAAACAGCATTATGAGGTTATAGTAAATAAAGAAATAGAGTGGCAAGATTATAAGCCTTTTCTTTAACTTGATTTTCAAATATCTGAATGATATAAGTAGTGTTATAAACGATCCCAAGATTATTATAACATAAGTTATCGTAGAGTAAGGTTCCATGATGAAATTTACCAAAGATATATTACCTATGCTCATACCGATTTTTTCAAGAACTGGCATATAAAGGATGTCTTTTGCAAAAAAGAAAACATTCCGAATCATGCCAAAGACTAGAAGAGTCGTAAGGACTACACCGATAAATATTGCAAAGAAACTTGAAAAGGGAAGTATAAAACATCCCAAATGTGGATATCTTTTGTTGAAAATCATATCTGAGTGCTTCCTCACGTTCTGTAGGAATCCCCTGTACCATCTCACCCTCTGCCTGAGCAATCCTCTGAACGATGTTGGTACTTCAGTATAGCTAATTGCATCGATAGCATTCACAATTTTATAATCTTTCTTCAACATACAGAGTGCAATATCCATATCTTCCGTTATAGTATCTTCAGAAAAGCCTGTCTTTTCTATAATGTCTTTTCTAATCAAAGACAACGTACCTGGCACAATGTACAATGCGCCTATCAGGCTTATCAGTTTTTTACTGAAAGCCGAGAATATATATTCTATCTCTTGTATGGATGGTAGTAGCTTGTGTGGGGATGCAACTTTTACATGGTTTGTTACTGCTCCGACACGGTCATCATCAAGGTGTCCTATCATCTTTTTCAGGCATCCTTTGGTAACGAATGTGTCCGCATCCAGCACGCCTATTAACTCACCCTTTGCATGTTTTAATCCTAGATTTAGAGCTTTTGTCTTGCTACGTACCGCTAGCCTGAAAGTGCGCACTTTGAATCTTGCGAACTTTTTTGCAACTTTTAGAGTATCGTCTGTAGAACCGTTGTCAATCACTATCGTTTCCAATTTGTTCTTTGGATAGTCTAGCTTGAGTACTGAATTCAAGCTTTTATATAAAGTCTTAGCTTCATTATAAGCCGGAATCAATATCGAAATTGAAGGTAGTCTTGTTACTTTCTTTTTTTCTCTAATCTTGGACTTGTTACCAAGAACTATCAGTAGGAACCACACATTTAGGTAAATTCCTATAAACGTCACGGAAAGTAAAAATAGTATCTTAATCATAAAATCACTAAAATATTATTCGACTTAAATATTCAAATGCTTTGGATAAAAATGCTGGGTTTATATAGCCTCTTCCAAGTCTATATTCAGTGCAATCATCAACAGCTTCGTAACGACTAAATCCAATTCTTCGTACGTCTTTGCTTTCAAATAGGTGACATGGTAATCTGTCCTTATTGCAGTTTCATCCGAGTAAGGAGGCGGCACTATTGCTATTATCGGGTTCTGTATCTTTCCTGGCAAGTTCTCATATGAATCCACCTCTGTAAAATTGAAGCTAGGTGTAAATTTCCACACATGTTCGTATGCTGGAAGTATGTTTCGTATGATTTGGAAGATTTGTACTGTATAATAGGCATTTGCACTTGCTGGCTCGTCTATGTATTTGTATACAATCGTCACATTCTTTGCAAGTCCGTGTACGAGATCGAGATAGACTGCATCCTCACTCGGATATACTGGTACTTTGTCCGCGGCTCTTAAATCAGCGCGAAAATTTAAAGTCTGTCCATAATAGTTCCAAGCAGTTATCGGTTTTGGAGAGAGGTAAGTATTATACGCACTATAAATTAGACCTCCCACAATAACCAGTGCAAAAATCAACAGTACTATCTTCATATTGCGCGAGAACTTTAGTCTTAATTTCACGCTATCTTTACTAGCCATATTAGAATTATTGTGTGTGAAAAGTTAAAAGCTTTCTTTGATGTAGCTTGCGCTAAGATTGTAAAAGAAAAGAAAAGGGGGTCAAATATGACCCAGATTCAACAGCAGTTTACACCGCTGTTATACCTGCGCTTGTAGCTGAAGTTATTTCTACTGATGCTGCAGTCTGACCAGTCAATAGTGTATCGTACTGTTGCAATACGCTTGCTGCTGTTCTTGTGTTAGCTGCCTCCCAACCTGCGACTACTACCACAACCTTTCCGGTCGTGAATATGTCATCGACTACCTTAATGAGACCTTTGTCTTCTGGGATAGTTGATGCTGCACCGCAAGTCGGATATGTCAATCCAAGAGCGTCTGCCGTGACGCTGTTGACACAAGATCCACCAATTGAGATGAGGTTTTTCGCCTTCTCAGTAGTTCCGACCTCGCTGTCAAGTTTAGCTACAGCAGATGTCAATGGAATTGACGGATAGCTATCGTATGAAACTGTATCTCCTGTGACTCCCGTACCAAGTTTACCGAAGTAAATCTTTGTTCTCAGAGCCTTGAATGGTACTTTTACCACTACTTTGTCAGATCCTCCATATGTCGCTGTACTCACTAGTATTATTCCTGTATCGTCTACCACGTCTCCAGATTGTTTACCTGCATTCCTTGCCGTACCTGCAGTTGTTGCTACAACTTCTGTAGTCTCAGCAGATGCTGCAGTAATACCCAATTTGAACTCTGCTGCATTTGATGTTCCCGGAGCAGTCTTGTTTGTGTATGATACATTGACGCTTGTCTTTGCTGATGAGTTTCCTAGTTGCATCAACGACATCAGATTTGATCCGTTCAAGACCACAGTCAGATAGTGATTGTCTTCACATGAATTACTGTAACATAGTGTGAATTCGTAGGTAACATTATCTCCACTACTTGCGTTCAACCTCTTGGTAACATATTCGGTTGTATCGGCTGCTACACCTGGTTCTATGATACTACCGTTTACCATAATCTTCTGTTTACTGGAATCGTAGAAACCAATCATCACTGGATACTCGTCTGGAGTGGAGTAGTTGTACAATATATAAGCCTTGGTAAATGCGTTTGAGTTTACCTGACTTATTATTGTGCCTCCAACGTCACTGATTATCTCGAATCCACTCAAGCTACCGAAAGCTTGGGTGTCTGCACTGTAATTGTAAGCAGATACAGTACCACTCAATGGCTGAATGGTTATTGTTGCGAACTTGTTAGTGTTGAAACCTTCGAATCCTAGGTCTGCGTAATCGTTTGGTAGGGTAACCTTTCCACCAGCTTTTATGTACTGTGTAGAGCTAGGTTTGTAGATTACCTCAATTATGTCAGTTGCGACTAGTTGACCATCGGTTCCGAAGTCTCCTGATTCAACCTGAACTCCCCAGTTAGTCTCTCCTGGGAATCTGTCGCTTGATGTACCTGTTGAAGTTACATCGGCTGTAACATCGTATGTCTTGACTACACCTTGTGTGGATGGACCAACAACCAAATCTGCACCCACAATGGTTCCATCTGTCAAAGCCCTGGTTTGTGTGACTTGCACAGTCAAACCTGTTGCAGTCGAGCTTTTACTCTCTCCATCGTTGATTATCAGAGTGTCGACTGTGTTATCGGCAGCATCCTTAATCTGTACTCTCGCCCAAGCAGCATCGCTACCTAGATCTGAATACGCGGTGTAATCACCATATGTTATGCCTGATGTTGCTGTCGCTGTTCCAATAGATCCTGTAAGCATCTTTACACTAGTACTTCCAGTACCGACTATCGAGAACGCTTCACCAAGCATCTCAATATTTACTGGATATGTATAGTTAGGATCGGCTATGCTACCTGTACCCTTGAGTGTCTCTTCGACCACCCATTGATATATTATGTCGCCAGTCTCTACAACCATCGTTTCAGTACCATTAACGTTACTGACAGCCAAATCATGGCTCAGTGCTACACCAGCCACATTTACCTGCTCACGAAAGTCATAGTCGTCTGTACGCCATGCATAGGTAGTATCTGCCAGACCTGAGTAATGTGCATTCTTTAACACACCACTTGCCGGCAAACATCCTGTTTGTGAAAGAGGCGTTGTTAATAGACATGTGTCTTTTTCTGTTCCTGTTACGGCGCCACTTACGCCTTCACACGATACACTTGTTGACGTCTTTCCAACTTCAGCTAATCTAACGGCTATGTTAATAGCACCTGCGATATCTGAAGCCAGACCAGCTGGATCGGTACCGCCTGTACCAACTACCACGTAAGCGTCCAATGTTCCATCGGTTGCTGCAAGCAAACCAGGATAGTCTCCCAGTGCTGAAGCCGCCAATGTCGGAGCCGCTACAGTTAGTAGAGCCATTAGCGCAGTTATAAATCCTGCGATTAGCTTTTTCATTTTTTATTTCCTTTTATCCTTTTTAACTCACCACAAAGCCAGACTACAATATCTATTGTTGTACATGCAATAGATAATGCACTCTATACTCTGTAGTGCTTGGGTTTTCTAGAAAAAAATTCGTTTTACATGATACTTATACATTGAATGAAACAATTTACAGCTGTTTAGAGCTATCTAATCAAAGTCTTAAAATTAGTCAAATGTATAGTTATAAACTTTATAATTGTTCCTAAAAGGGATATAGACTCTATCTTGCTGGAATAAGGTCTATTTTAATCCCGTTATGCTCAAATATTGGAAGAAATAAGAAATACTGTTTTTGCATGATTTCTGTCATTTTTTGACTGAGCAATTGCTCAGAAAGTGAGCACTTAAAAATTTATTAATTTACGTTCTCAATTAATCTTATTGATTTAAATGGTTAAAAAAAGATTATTTGATAAGTTCAGTGTTATAAAATTAAAAAAGTTTGGAGGTAAAAAGATGTTCACTTTTCTTGCATTGGTTTTGGTCTGCGTAACACTGGGAAGTTTTGGCCAGGTATATATTAAGAAAGGGTTGAATGAAGTTGGTGGACTTAAATTCAACGAAATATTATCGACAAAGTTCTTTACAACATTTTTCAATCCTAATGTGTTTTTAGGACTATCGCTTTATGTGATTTCAACTGTCTTTTGGCTAGTTGTCCTGTCCATGGGAGATGTAAGTTTTGTCTATCCATTCATATCCCTTGCGTACGTGCTGACGGCATTTCTTGCAATATTCTTTTTTAACGAAAGCGTATCTGCTACGAGATGGATAGCCATGTTAATAATAGTCGGTGGTGTCTTTCTCCTGATGAGAAGTTAATTAAACTCAGAATTCACCACTCAATTTTTTCTTCTTCAATTTTAGTAAGTTTGTCCTGCCTCTACGTTCCACTTCTACTAGACCGCGCTCGGCTAAACTTTTGATAACTCTACTGACTTTTGCTTTTGACAATCTTGTCATATCTACTATTTTCTTCTGTTTTATCCTATCTTCGGTGAGCAGTATGTTTACTATTTGGCGTTCATACTCGTCAAGGACGGAAAGCACTAATTTCTCGGATTTTCTAAAATATCTGAAAACTATGAATCCAAAAACAACTGCAAATGCCACGCCAAGAAAGATGAAGTGCCTGATTCTAAGTCCAAACCAAAATGGTTCTTGTATATGTTGATATAAAGCTTCAAATCTCAATGATTGATCCTTCTCTATATTTACTAGGCGCCAGTTGACAAGTACTCTTCCATCTTCTGCAATAAATACAGAAACACTATCTGGAAATGAAAGCATACTTGCAGTAACATTCTCACCGACTAAGAATGCGTTTATGGGGAGCTTTAGCGATGCAGATATACTATTTATATTCTTGTTCAAAGTGAAATCACCTGAAAAGAAAATTTTATCCTCCAATATTCTGACAAAATCTGGTGTTAAGAAACATATTTTCACTTCCCTTTTCTCCTTTGTCAAATTGAGTTTACAATCTATTGAACTTATTCCAGTAACGTCCACTTCACAATCGACTGGGCCAGCTATGCTCTCTGCAGTAAAATTTTCCACTCTTCCTATTATATTGAATGAAAACTCCGTCTCCGGCTCGGCAAACGTTATGACCATCCTTACTGTACTTACACCACTCTCTGATAATTCTGTATTTATCTCATAATACTGTATTTGGGCAAGTACTGTAGAGTTGATGAGGAGAACCGATAAAAGAAACGACACAATGAGTGAAACAGTTACAGCTTTCTGTGAAACAATTCTTCTATATAATGAAACTGTTTCAGATTGTTTCAACCTATCACCCAACAAAATTGTTTGTATTATTGTTCGCCAATAAAGCATATAAAATATGTTTAATAGCTAAAATTATAAAGGATTGGGATTGATTTATTTCTTTTCATTCAGAATGATATTTATTCCTGTACGATGTTTATTTTTTGGCCGCACTGTGAACATCTATCGTTGACTAGGTTTATAGATCGTATTTGCATGCCGTCACGCTCTATTAACAAACTCCTGCAGTTATAACAGTAGGTATTTGCTTCTGGATGACCAGGAACATTTCCTATATATACGTAGCGCAGCCCAGATTGCCTAGCCTCTCGTGCACACCTCTCAAGAGCATCTATTGATGTACTGGGAAGCTCTTTTAGTTGGTAGTTTGGAAAGAACTGTAAGATATGAAAAGGAATATCAGTTCCCAAGTTTGCATTTATCCTCTCGGCCAACTGCCTACAACGTTCTACACTATCACCTATCTGCGGAATTATAAGATTTGTTATTTCCATGAATATCCTCTGTTTTTTCAGTCGTTTCATCGAATCGAATATTGGTTCGACGTTGGGGACTGACATAAACTTCTTGTAGAATTCCGGATCAGCTGAAGCTTTGATGTTAACAGTGGCAGCGTCCAAATACTTAGATATCTTCTTTATCGCATCGTCTGTCATATAGCCATTCGTTACAAAAGTATTTAGTATGTTGTTACGATGGGCTAACTTCGCGGTTTTGTATGCAAATTCAAAGAATATTGTTGGCTCAGTATAAGTATAGCTTATCATCTTACATTCATACTTCTCAGCAAGTTTTACAATATCTTCTGGTGTGTATGGATCCCCTTCTATATCTTCTACTTCAGCTTCGACAGTCTGGCTTATCTGCCAATTGTCACAAAACTGGCACCGGAAGTTGCATCCTTTTGCGGCTATGCTCAAAGTTTTAGATCCTGGATAAAAGTGGAATAATGGCTTCTTTTCAACAGGGTCAACATTCACGGCTATCAGTTTACCATAGTTTAACGTGTACAGAACATTGTCTTTGTTCATACGGACTAGGCAGAATCCTCGTTTACCCTTGGGTATAAAGCATCTTCGGGCACATAGGAAACAACGCACGCCATTGCGCTCCTTCTGCCAGAGCATAGCCTCGTGAAGCTTTTTAGTAGTGTTTTTACGCTTTCTCTTCGCCATAATGACAGCCAACCATCGCTCAAAAACGAAACGCGTAAGTATTATATTGGTTGTGCATAGTAATATAGATTAGCTGCAGGAGTTGCAAAAACTTTAAATTATAGAAGTGAAAATGAGTTAAATGTGCCCTAGTAGCTCAGTTGGTAGAGCACCTGAATGCTTTGGTGAATCTCGTAAACAGGAGGTCGCGAGTTCAATCCTCGCCTAGGGCTCTGAGAACCGGGGGTGAAAAGATGGAAGTAGTGCTAAAGATAAAGTCAGAGAACCTAAGCAAAGTAAAAGATTTGCTGCTCAAGGATGAAATAGTCAACCGCGCGAGCATGACATTCAAAGAAGGCAAAGGGTTTGACGTAGATGGCTATGTATGCTATATCAGTGGTACTGATGAGCGATGTCAACGGGCTTTAGAAATTGTCAAAATAGAGGATGAAGAGGGTAATGTTACAGAGTTTGCTGAGGAAGTGGAGAGTAGCAAAGCGGAAGAAATAATAAAAAAGATAAAGGAAGAAGAAGATAAAGCGATTGAAGGTTTCGGCTCATTTTTAGGCTGAGTGTATGCGGTGATGGTCCAGCCTGGTCTAAGACATAAGCTTGCCAAGCTTAGAACCCGGGTTCAAATCCCGGTCACCGCATTTTTTAAATTTCCTCTTTTATTAAGAACAAATACTTATATTTT
The DNA here is from genome assembly GCA_964512235.1 of uncultured archaeon. GTDB lineage: Archaea > Aenigmatarchaeota > Aenigmatarchaeia > CG10238-14 > SCSR01 > CAZEGD01. Next base: position 55,722 of record CAZEGD010000003.1, on the reverse strand, counting down.
GCATAAACAGAAAATAAATAGTAGATGTTATGGCTCTTTTCGGATTAAAGAAAAAGAAAGGCGTAAAGGAAGCCAAGGATGTCATGAAAGAACTTGATAAGGAAGAAAAGTTATTGGAAAAAAGAATGCCAAAAGCAGAGGCAATGCCTACTCCACCTAAAGCAGAGAAAAAACAAAAACCGGAGTTTGCACCTTTGTTTGTCAGGATAAACAAATACAGACAGATACTGCATACGATGAACTATATGAAGACTACGATAAATGCCGTAAAGAGTAGCATTTCTATTCTAAAGGAGCTCGACAAGTTAAGGGATGAAAATCTCAGAATGGTAGAGGATGCCGTGAACACAGTCGATCAGAGGATGCTGACGCTAGATTCTAGCTTTATGCGACCGTCGGGATTTGTAGAGGAAGTGCCACAGTTGCAGGATGTTGAAAACTTGGGAGTGACACTGGAAGATCTCAGAAGCCAAATAAACCAGTTGAAATCACAGATAGAAACTTTGGCTTAGACAGGTGTTTTCTTAATTTTTAAATACTAATTAATCATTAGTTTAGAGTGCAGGGGTACCCAAGTCTGGTCAAAGGGGACAGGCTCAAGAGCTTCTTGAGCGTTGATACAAGATGATAAGAAACCTGTTAGCTTAGTGCTTTCCTGGGTTCAAATCCCAGCCCCTGCATTAATTCTTTATAAGAAAATCTATATAGAAAACCCTACAATCATACAGAATTTATTGGAAAATTGAAAAATAAAAAATTCTCAAATTTATTTTTCCAATAGTGTTTCATATCCTATGAATAGCGTTCCTATTATCGCGAATAGCCAGCCGATTAGCGAGAATATTTCTGCCAAGAACAAATCCCCGACGTATGGGACAGTTGCTGGTAGTACACCCATTCCACCAGCGAATATGGAGAATACTCCCGCAGCAGCCAACCAACTATAGCCACGTGGGGATTTCTTTCTGACTTTTGCTATCTCGGCTAAAGCCACTACAGCAAGTAATGCTATTCCTAGGTCGATTAGACCGTTTGCAAACCACATTACTGATTTCACCTAATTGAAATTTAATTGGTGGGTTAAAAAGGTTGTGGTGAGCTCTTTGTATACTTTTGGAGAGTGGTAACAATATTAACTCTTGTATAGCGTAAATGTAATTATGAGGTTAGACCTGAAAAAGTCTTATAAACTAATCTCGCCTAGACTGGCTGTAGCTATAACGACTCTGAATTCCACAGACACGCCAAATGCATGCGTTGTCAGCTTCATTTCTCCTGTTTCAAAATCACCACCAGTATTAATGATCTCTCTAGCTCCAGTGAGGCATACATACAAGAATATAATAAACAGCGGTGAATTCGTAGTGAATATCCTAGGCAAACGTTATATAGACCAGCTCTTGCGATGTGCAGCCAAATACCAAGAGGGTGTGAATAAAATCCAGCAAGCCGATCTGGATTGGTATAGCTCAAAACTTGTTTCGCCACCGCGGATACGCGAAGCTTCGGCATGGCTTGAGTGTAGAGTTACAGAAAGTAAAAAAATAGGTGATCATATTGCTGTTTTTGGAGAAATTCTGGAAGCGGAAGTGAAGGGTAGTGTAATAAAGGATGGAAAAGTTGACCTACGAGCAATAAATCCAGTACTTCATATAGGCGGTAGTGACTTTGCTACAGATTTTAAAATAATAAAACGCAAGATATATGATTGATGAGTGATTTCAAATCTCCTCGACTTCACCATGCGGTTCTTTTTCAGTAAAAATCTGGGCTTGGAACTTCCATAATTTTGTAGATTTATCATGTATGTAATCCGGAGTTAGACCTGCTTTGAAGCAGACTTGTCCCAAGAACTCTTCTGCCGTCCAGTTCTGCTCGCCTGCAACCTGCGGCAGCAACAGACCACTATGCGATTCATATTGAACAATTAAACCGTCTTTTCCAATCTCTATGTTATTCGCATATTCACGTGGTTCACACTTCAACTCTTCTGGATCTGTCAACACGGAGACTTCAAATACAACTCTTTCCAACTCTTCTTTTGTAATAGGTGGGAATCTCGGATCCTCAAACGCTGCTGCATGTGCCGCGCGCTGCACAACTTCATATAGTGGAAACGGTGAAGTGAAACCTATGCACCCCCTGAGCAAGCGTTCGGGATGCGTGTTTATAGTCACGAATGCGCGTGATTTCCCTTGCAATGATTTCCTTTCAGCTTTCACTAGCTCAAACTTTCCCTTTTCAAGAAATTTCTCAACTGTCTGACGGGCAAGCTTGACAATGACTTTTCCATCATGGTAGTTTAACTGCATAAATTAAAGTACGTAAGGGAAAAATAAAAAGAAAAAAATATTCAAATGCTAGAACCAGTCATCCATTTCTTCTTCAGGTTCGTTCCAATTTGGATCTTCGTCTTCTTCGTCCCAATCGCCGAGCATTTTACCACCCTGATTTGGACTTCTTTCTATAACTCACTAAAGTGATGTAAAACTATTTAAAAGTTTGCTGAGCATGCTCAGTAAAACTGAGCAATAGTAAAATCTGTACATTTTTTATTTACACTATTATTTTATCAAAGTAGAAGTGTCGCCTATTGGCAGTCCAAGCTCTTTTGCCTTAAGAATTCGTCGCATAATTTTACCTGATCTTGTCTTTGGCAAACTTTTCACGAATTCAATCTCCCTTGGATAAGCATGGCCTGCTAGGTGATGCTTGACGAATTTCTTTATATCATCTTTCAGCTTGTCCGATTCTTTGTAACCTTTCTTCAGAACGACAAATGCCTTAATTATTTCTCCGCGCAACGGATCTGGTTTACCGATTACACCAGCCTCGATGATTGCAGGGTGTTCAATCAATATACTTTCGACTTCAAACGGTCCTACTCTTTCACCGGAGGTCTTAATCACATCATCTGATCTACCGACAAACCAAAAGTAGCCATCTTTGTCCATAAAGGCACGATCGCCCGTTATGTACCATCCTTTTAAAAAGTACGACTTATACTTCTTCGGCCGTCTCCATATTTTTATCATCATTGAAGGCCATCCTGGCTTTATTGCAAGATTGCCTTCTCTTCCAGTCTTTATTCTATTGCCCTTATCGTTGACTATTGATGCTTGCACTCCAGGCAGCGGCCTACCCATGGATCCGAGTTTGATTGCCATTGATGGATAATTAGCAATCAGTATTCCACCAGTTTCAGTCTGCCACCAATTGTCATGTATTGATAGCTTGAAGACTTTCATTCCCCATCGTATTGCTTCAGGGTTCAACGGCTCGCCGACGCTGCATATATGACGTAAGCTGCTCAAGTCGTACTGCTTTACCAGTTTGCCACCAGCTGACATAAGCATACGAATAGCAGTAGGGGCAGTATACCAGACTGTTATGCCATACCTTTCAATAATCGAATACCAGCCATCGGGACTGAACCTGTCGCCGGAGACTACGGAGGAAGCACCATTAGACCATGAGCCGATTATGCCATATGCTATTCCCGTAACCCAGCCAGGATCGGCCGTGCACCAATATACATCATCCTCGTGCAAATCTAGAATCCATTTCGCAGTCATATGCTCTTGAATCAGTGCATAATGCTGATGGACTACGCCTTTGGGCTTGCCCGTAGTGCCGCTCGTGTATAGCATGAATGAAGGATCGCTTGGTTTCATTCGCGATATTCTAAATTCGTCTGATGTTTTGGCCATGGCTTTCTCATAGTTCACTTCCCCTCGCTTGAGTTTGTGTTTTTTCTTACTGTAGCCGTTGACAATTATTATCTTTTTCAAATCCGGCAATTCTCTCTTTACCTTATACACACGCTTCACCAGCTCTGGAGCTGTCACAAGAACTTTTGCACCGCTGTTCTCAAGCCTGTCTTTAATTCCAGCCGGACCGAATGCGGCAAACATTGTTCCAGCTATAGCCCCGGTCTTTAGGGTACCTAGGAAGCCAAAATAAAGCGGAGGTATGCGAGGCAGGAAAAAGAATACACGGTCACCCTTTTTCACATCAAGACTTTTTATTAAATTTGCGAATTTGTTTGAAAGTCCCTGCAAATCCAAAAATGTATATTTCTCAGCCTTGCCACCACCTTCCCAGTACAGCGCAACTTTGTTCTTTCTCAGACCATCGGCATGCCTATCCACAGCATTGTATGCCATATTCAGCCGCTTACCTTTGAACCAGTCCACTTCTTTATGTGCATCTCTCCAGTCAAAAGTCCTATACGTCTTTTTGTAATCCTTCAGATTTGGCTCGACTTTGAACGACTGCTTTTTAATAGTCTCAACTTTCATTCGATCATGCCTTATCTATTAATTGTATTTCCGAGAATTAGTAATTTTTTAATTGTCTGTACAGTATAAGTGTAAGATATTTAAATTGGTTTTAGCAAACATTCTTTTGCAGGAAGCTAGACTGGAGAGCTACCGGTTCTCTATAACCACAAATCCGGTTTATGGTGGGGTCGAAGCCTGAGGGCGGTATGACTTTTGTGAGTTAGTCCGAGTTTCGGACTGAGAAGTCTCGTCTTGCGGGGCCATTTACCTAGCGAAACTGGCGAGGCCAGGAATGGAGCAGCCATAAGCTATGTAATTTGGTGCTCGTAAATCAACGGGATGGAGGAAGAGATTTGGGTCAACTAATTCATGAAGTTGTATCCACTGATGGCGTGTTTCCTGCGCTCTTTATATTTTTCCAATACTTATTCAATTACAAAAGGCTACTGAAGTGGTATAATGAGAAGGGGTTTTGATTTGTCAATAGAAAAACTGCTGATTCTCATAGTCCCGTTGCTGGCGGTGCTAATAATTGCCTCTTATTTTATGGTTACGGGCGGTGAGACTTATATTGTCCCAACCGCCACTACGACTACAGAGATTACTCTGCCTGAATTTATAACACCTACGGCAGAATCTCCCGAGTCGAAGCAGTCGGCAACAATCAAAGTACCTGCCGTGGATAACGAAGGCAATGGTGTGGTGACAAATCTTAAAGTTGACATTATGCCTGGCGAGGGACGTGTACTTGTAAACATCAACCAACTCCTGTTCTGGGTTGACACGCAATACTCTATACAGAGTGCGAAGATAGTCGCGCAGAATGTTACAGGAATGGATCTGTCGGGCCTGGACATTGTCTATACCATAGAGACTAATGCATCAGTGATAGAGGGCCCGTCGGCAGGTGCTGCACTGACAGTTGCAACAGTGGCTGCGTTGGAGAACAAGACTATAAACGAGAGTGTGATGATCACAGGAACGATTAGCAGAGGCGGTCTGGTCGGACCGGTAGGTGGTATTGTGACAAAGGCTACTGCAGCGAAGGATATAGGCGCCGAACTCTTTATAGTCCCCGGTGGACAGGCTGTGATAGTTTATTACGAGCCGCAAAGAGAATGCCAGAGGATAGGGCCAATAACGTACTGCACTACGGATTATGTGGAGCAAAGGCTTGCTGTGAGCGAGGAAGCTGATATAGAAGTGGAAGAAGTATTCACCATCAATGAGGCATTAAAATATTTTCTAATATAAATTGTAATTATGGCAAAAGCGAAGAAATTGAAATTAGTGAGAAAGAGGATTGCAAAGGAAAAGGGCAAAATCCTCCTTGCAAAAGATTTTAGGGACACTGTCTTGGCTATTCTTTTGCTTACGCTGATATTTGCATATAATTTCCAGAATCCGGTAGGTACTGTAAATTCTGTCATACCTGCATTGCTGGCGGTAGGTGTGGCCTTTTTCGTCAACAAGATTGCACATAATCTGCTCGCAAGCAAGTTTGGTTGTGCCGCATACTACAAATTATGGCTTCCTGGCATAATTTTCGGTCTGCTCCTGATGATTATGGGGTTCAAGTTTCCGGTAGTCGGTCTCATTATTGTACATCCTTTTGCTTTCGGGAGGTGGGGATTCAAGAGCAGGCGATTGTCGATGATGGAAGAGGGCTTAGTAGGCTTCATTGGCCCAGCTTCGAATATAATGCTCGCTATGCTGTTTAGCCTCTTTCCGGGTTCGTTTTTCAGCTATATGTCTTTTGTAAGTGCTTACTTTGCAATCTTCAATCTGCTGCCCATAAAACCATTAAATGGTTACAGAATAATCGTTTGGAAACCTTTGGCATGGTTTTTCTTGGTTATAATCAACGTCTTAATCTTCTTTGTTTAAAATTAAAGGTGTGATTGGTTGGAGATAATTGCTGATTTTCACATACATTCAAAATATTCCCGTGCGACGAGCAAGCAGATGGATTTGGAGCAATTGGCGAGGAATGCCAAGATGAAGGGATTGAATCTCTTGGGCACTGGCGATTTCACATTTCCAGCTTGGTTTGATGAATTAAAGCAGAAGCTAGAGCCTGCTGGAGATGGCGTATACAGTTATGGTGGTGTGCTGTGGATTGCAACGACTGAAGTTGCAACCGTATACGGTGATGGCGGGAAGACGAGAAAGATACATCATGTCATCCACGCACCTAGCTTGGAAGTAGTTGCACAGGTAAATGAATTGTTGGGTAAGAGAGGGAACCTGTCCGTAGATGGCAGACCTATGTTCTCCGGTCTCACGTCGCCCGAGCTTGTTGAGCTTGTGATGGAGGTTGACAAAGGTATTCTCATCTATCCAGCACATGTTTGGACGAGCTGGTGGGCTATTTTTGGTTCTTTCTCTGGCTACGATTCTATGGAGGAATGCTACAAAGACCAGACGAAACATATTCATGCTCTGGAGACTGGAATGAGTAGCGATCCGCCTATGAACTGGAGACTGTCCGCTCTTGACAAGTACACACTGCTTAGCAACTCGGATGCACATAGTCCTTGGATATGGAGATTGGGAAGGGAGGCGAATGTATTCGAGTTTGATATTGACAGCATTAACTCGCTTACGTATGCTGCAATAAACGAAGCTATAAAGAAAGGGCAGTTGAAGTATACCATTGAAGTCGAGCCTTCGTACGGCAAATACCATTTTACAGGCCACCGCAGTTGCGGTATCAATATAAGCCCTAAGCAGTCTCTGCAGTTTGACAATAAATGTCCGAAGTGCGGCCGTAGGATGACTGTCGGTGTGCTACAGCGCGTGGAGCAATTGTCAGACAGACCGGAAGGCTTTAAGCCCGATGGTGCCGTGCCTTACAAATCGCTACTACCTTTGTATGAGATAATATCATTTGCCACGGGTGTCGGTCAGCTGTATAATAGAAGTGTGATTGACCAACAGGATGCTTTGGTGAAGAGATTCGGCAATGAGTTTAACGTACTGTTGAATGTGCCTAAAGAGCATCTCTTGGAAGCGACGAAAGAAAGCATAGCCGATGCGATAATCAAAGTGCGGGAGGGCAAGGTAAAGTACATACCGGGTTATGATGGTGTGTACGGCCAACCTGTGTTTGACACTGCTCAATACGAAAAATTGAAGACTAAGATGGAAAAGAAGGCTAAAGAGCAGAAGAGGCTTGTAGATTTTAAATAAATAAAAGCAGAAGTCCAATTATACATCACTGGGCCCGTAGTCTAGTGGTAGGACATTACCCTCACATGACAGATTCAAACTTGAGAACGGTAAAGACAGGAGTTCAATTCTCCTCGGGCCCATACTAGAATCGAAGATAAAAACATCTAAATAAATCTCTCACCTGTAAAATTTTATTATGAGCAACGGTTTGTCAAAACATAAGATAATAATTGGCTGTCTAGAGGATTTGGACTATAAGAAGACTAGTCCATATTCCACATCCGCTGCAGTAATCAATTGTTTAACTGGGAAGGGGGAGGAAAGGATAGTTGAAGGTAAACCTTGCCTAGAGATGCAACTATACGATGACTTTCCTATATCTTATTACGCCTTTGATATTGCAATTGAGTTCATTAATAAATGCATAGATAAAGGTGATGTCCTAATTTGTTGTGAATCTGGAACTAGCAGGAGTGTTGCTGTTGGAATTGCATATTATTTATCGAGAGACAAAACACTTCCAGAATCATTGAAGTTAATTGGAAAGGGTCGACCAGCTAGAATTCATAATGCTTCATTACTATCATGGGCGTGTAAGAAAGGGTATATTTCGGAAGAGGAACGTGAAAAGTTTCTTTATTAGATACAAAATAGTAAATTCTAATTGATGAACAAGAAAAATAAATATGTCTCCTCGGGCCCATATACGGAAGATAAATGATTCTGTAAAAATTAAAATAAAAAGAAGGCTGTAAAAGATTCTTAAATTCTCTCAAGCCTTTGGTTTTAGTCAAGTATTGGGTTTACCGTTATAGATGCAGCGCTGTCAACGTAGTAGCCATATCCTAGCGTTATTGAGAACATCTTGTCTATTTTGTTCGTGAAACTCCCTTGTGCTGGTGTTGTGAAAGTACATGTCAAAACTCCTGTCTTTCCTCTGCTCAATTTTATGTCTTGTGTACTACAGTCTATCCCATCGTCTACCGTAACTGAAACAATGTGTAGATTGACATCACTCCAAGGTTCTTTATACGGGTAACCGCTTCCGACGTTTGTTATCTTGAATTTAATGTCTCTGTTCTCTGCCGTATCACCATCTCTGACTATGAAGTTTCTGCTGCTTGCAGCCTTCAGTGATAATGGACCACCCGTTACTGTCGAGTCTTGGACTCCGCCTACTTTTATCAATGATTCTCTATCGCTAGATGATAGAGTCCTTAGGTAGTCGTTGTCGACTATTTGAATCGTCCCTGTGAAAGTCGTAGTATAGGTATACTTGACTCTCGTCTGGAAATCGTAAGTTGTTGCTGCTGTTATACTTGTCGGTGCCTCAGGTATCCATTCTTGGAAGTATTCCTCTCCATCAAATCCCGTACTTGGATCTGGTGGCAACAATTCTGTACCTGGAGTTAAACTGAAGTCATCGCCACTTCCATAACCCCAAGTGAGGGATCCTGCATTTGCACCTGGCGCGTCAACGCCGAATATTGTTATTTCTGTTATTGTTCCCTCAGCTCCACCTACGTTCTGGAGCGTCAGAGTCAATCCCGTTGACTCTTCTGCATATATTGGGGAATAGTCAAAACCAAAGTCTTTTATGATTATACCATTAGTCCCTGACGACGTTCCTGAAACGGTTTCAAAGATTGTACAACCGGCCAAGAATACCGCCAAGAACAAACTGGCTAAGACTATTTTCTTCATTTACTCACTCTTATAATTAATTTATGCACCGAGCAATTTAAATACATCTAAGGTGTTTTTTGTTTTTCAGTCCGAAAGTGGCTGGACTTCAAATTCCTGGCTTCTGACGAAATTATATGAGAATGTAAACTCTGCCTGCAACGTCTCAGTAACTTCAGGTAGTGGATTTTCATTGCTCAAAACGAAATAACACGTCAAAGTTCCCGGGATTTCTACTTCTTTATTGGAAACCATCTCATCCCCGCTCACGGTGAAGTCGCAAGGAAGGCCGGAGAATATGCTAAGGCCACTTGACCTTAATTTGACATTCCCTTCTTCAATCTCCAACTTGCCTATGGTACCGACAGAGCTGCTGCCGACATGCTTGAAATTCATATTTAGCTCGAATGGCTCGTTCTGGGTGCCCCAATACTCTTTTATTTCAACACCATCCTCTATTCTCACATCACCCACAGGTGGCTCAAAGCTTACATGTATAGGGCTAGGAGAATGTGCAGTCTGCGTAAATTTAGACATTGGTTTTATGATTGTCATTTCATCGACTATAGGTATATGCGCCTCCCTGACTCCAAAATAATCATAGCTAACGTTATAATCGACTCTAAGTGTTGTTGGTTTGGGAATTTTATCATTATCTGGTGCCATCAGCATAATCCATACTTTCTTCTCATAATCTTCAAAGGTGTTATAGGTGCAGTTTTGATTACCTTCTATTATCTGTATCATTCCTGTAGAGAGTGCATTATCTGCGTCATCACAATACATATCGGTCACACTAAAGTCTTGGATGTTAAAGAAATCCACTACTAGATTTTCCACATCATACTGTCCATTATTTCTCAAGAAGAATCTAATCGTAGTGGGTCTTTCAGCATATGGTTTTAACGAAGATACGGAGTAGTATTCAATAGTTATCACATTATCGTCGTATTGCTGCTCTTCCCCATAAGCTTCATCGCATCCTGAAAGGCTCACTACAACTACCAATACTAGCAATAAAATTAGAGTCTTTTTTGCATTTACCATTGATTAATCTTTGGGCTTGAGCGGATATTAATTTTATCCAAGTCATATATTAGTTGTATGGATTTGAGTAGTTTCAGTATTGACAAATTACTAGAATACTTCCTTCAACCAAAGCGTAGCGGCTATGACGTGCCAAAGACGCTCACATATGGCTTGTTGCTTGTAGCGGCTGTTTATGTGATATATGAAACATTGAAAAAGTTGAAAGTGAAAATTGATAGGAGACTGGCAATAGCAATTGCACCTTATGTGGTCTTAGGTAGTTCTATAAGAGTCTTGGAAGACCTTGGCCTCATACATGGCAACATATTCGTCACTCCAGGCATATACGTTTTCGTGTTTGCTATTACGATTGCAGCTTTGCTTGTGTCTTTGTTCATTGAAAAGAAGAGGGGTATACCGTATTTCAAGCCTGTCTGCATGTTCGGTACTCTGTTGATGTCGCTGCCACTCAGTGTTTTGATAGCATCATTAATGACTCATATCAATCTCTATGGTGCACTGCTCTTCGTGGTGTTCTTTGTCCCTTGGATTTTACTTTTTAAATTCTTGAGATGGAGTGGAGAGAACAAGGCTGTTATGTCTTTGCAGATGCTTGATGCGACAGCTACGTTTGTCTCTTTACAATTCTTCAACTTCTACGAGCAGCATATACTGCCGACAGCTTTCATAAACATATTCGGACCTGCATCTTTCATAGTAGTCAAAGCTGTAGGAATTGCTGTACTGTTAATGGCTATAGACAAGTTTTCGGATGACAAGCAATTCAATACGTATGTCAAACTGGTCATAGGTGTACTTGGTGCTGCGACTGGAACTAGAGATTTATTGGCTCTTATGGCACTTGGCTGATTCTAGGCATAGTAATTGACAGTCAGTATTGCATCAGCTACACTGTAGGATGCTTCGCGCTCAAAGTTGAACGATATTGTGTTATTCCCTTCGTTCAGAATTATATCATTTCCAAAGACATCTTCTGTGAATGTATGGTCTCCAAGCACCAGTGGCGGCCGCTCCCAGAATGCAAGCTGGCCGTTGACTTTAATCATAAGCTCAGGCAACGGTAGGTTGTAGTTTTGTACCCTGTAGTTCAGACCCAAATCCTTGAAATTTGCAATCTGCACAGCATTTAAGTCAAAGTTAAAACTCTCTGAAAATATGCCCATATAACTTATCTCGAAGCTTGATCGCAACTTGTACATAGTGCTCATCCAGAACCTCCAACCAGGCGAACCGGCTTTTATCTCTACGGTATTGGAAGTCTCTAGCAAATCCTTATCGACTGGGATGGTCAGAGTACCGATGGCCGTAACATCCTTGTACACAGTCTCACCGTTGACTTTAACTATGAGATTGCCTGCCATATTCGTGTCTTCTACATCCAACTGCACATATGCGTCTGTGACAATTGTTAGCCTGTCTTCTGTCATAATGCCAGTCAGTGTAAGTGCTCTTTCGCTGAAGTAGCTTTTAGATACTGTAGTTGTGGACTTTGAATCCAATACTTCAGCGCCTTCGCTATAGCTCACGATAAAATCTCCCAGAAATACAGGTTTTGAAACCACCTCTCCAGTCTGTTCCAAGACTTCAATGTTGACAGATACATAGGATTTGCCACCTGCAGAATGCACTTCTATTCTGCCGTTATAGAAACCCTCATCTTCATTATCCGGTACTTCCACCGTCACTCCTACTGAACCCTTTTCATTTATGTTAAAGTCCTGTTTGTTGAATGTCACCCATCCGCTTATCTCACCATGAGCAGTTAGGTTCACGGCTGAGACTGTACCGTCGAATTCTATGTCAAAACTATCAGAGGAGCCCTGCCTGATTACAAGGCTTACTGTCTTTGGCTCTATTACTGGCGGCGGCTCTATCGGCGTGCTCCACACTACCATTAGGATGAAAATAAACAACAACCCACCTAGCAGGACAAATGCGAATTCGTCTATCTTCGGTATGACTGCCATTGTTTCACCGCTCTAAGCTCAATCTCTTAAAATATCCTAAAATAAAGTTATTTTTAAAACAATTAATTCTTATGGTACATGAGGAAAAGGGTGTAATTAGCGCGCACCGAGCTTCTCGTGATTATTGCGCTTCTTCAGCTTTGTCAAGTACCCTACAATCATATTCATTAGCCGCTTGGATTTTATATCCGCAAGCTGCTTGACGACTTCTTTGTTCTTCGAAAAGTCAGTAGTGAACTTATCAGCATACTCTTCATACAGCTCATGGGCGACTGATTTTACGAAAGACGTCTTTATGTTTCCCATTGTTTCACCTACTGATCTAAGGAGTCAACCTCTGTATTGTATAGTAGGTGACGTCGCTCTCTTTGTCCACTACTGCCCATACAAATGTGGCACGTATGTTGTGTGCAAGCCTTACCGCGCGAGACATTTCTGGTAGAGAGAATGCAGCCTCCTCTGGCACGGCATGTAGCACGAACTTCGTATGTTCGTGTGCGGCCTTTGGACCGCGCCTGAGCTTAACGCCGCGTTCGTATACTCTAAAGTGTGCACCAAATTTATAACCCGTCTTAACCAGATATCCCCGCTCACGTAAATCACGGAAAACTATGAACTGCGGGTGGAATTGATTTACTTCATCAGTGGCAATCTTCATCAAATCCTTGAATGCAAGCACCTTTTTCCTACCTTTTTTCTTAACTTTCAATTTCTTCTTCTCAACAAGATAGGTTGCCTCTACAAGCTCTAGCTCTAACCTGTTGGTTTCTTTCTCTGGCAGTGGCTTGCCATATCCAGACTCGTCATATAGAGCTACGGCTGCAGGGTCCCAGATTATCACCCTCTTTCCTACCAGTTCTCCTTCCCATGTTTTTGTCTTTTCCTTTGCGGCCATACTAAACATCTTCCACTACGATGCTTAAATATCTAATTTTATTTTGCGGTGGCTGGATAAATGTGTTGTTAGAAAGAGAGTGGGAACGGCGAGATTTGAACTCGCGACACATCGGTCTTCAGCCGATTGCTCTCCCAGGCTGAGCTACGTTCCCTTCTCATTTTAATCTACTTTTTGATTTTAAAAATCTTTATTGATTTTTGTGCCACAACTTTACAGCGCTCTCAACATGTTCTTGTTTCTAAGGACGAAGAAAGAGAAAACTGTTACAAATATTGATGTTAAATAGAGTTCCAATCCTATGGATATCCCTATTATAGCGGCTAGCCATATCATCGAAGCTGTCGTAAGGCCGCTGACCTTTCCATTTTCTTTTGTTATCACTCCACCACCCAGAAAACCGACACCTGTCACTGTCCCACCGAGTATGAAGGATATATCAAGACTGGATGATATAGCTGAAAGGAGCGTAGTTGCACATCCTATCAACATCAGTGTCCTGGGTCCGACAAACCTTTTCTTCTTCTGCCTCTCCTTGCCTATGATGAACATGAGTGCAGCGCACAGCATTATTTTGAAAATTATTTCGATTTCATTTAAAATCATAGCCATTATTTTGGCGTTACTTCCTTTTATAGAAAATTATCTCCTGCCAAACCTGTAGTTTATCCCTTCTTTCAATATGAACAGCAATACACCGCCTACTGTCCTAGTACCGCGCTTAATTCTACTCACTCTATTGTAGACCACGGGTACAGGAACCTGTTTTATTCTTAAATTGTTCTTTAGCGCTTCAATGAACATGCTATTCTCTATTATATACCCGCCCGTGAGACTGCCCTTTATTTTTTCTATTGCATCTCTTTGCAATGCAATCAATCCACAGTTTGTGTCCCTGAACTTAGTGCCAAATAAAGTATTGAATGTTGAACGCCACACAAAATTACCCAGCTTATGCCTAAATGGTATTGTAGACAAATCCCTGTAGCCTGTCACAAAGTCTGCTTTATCCGCTCGCAACATCTCAATCATTTTCACCATACTCTCTGGTTTGTATTGCATGTCGGCATCGATAAAAACTATAATCTTGGCTTCTGGATAATTCTTTATAACATAGTCCAGGCCAGCTCTCATGGCATGCCCCTTACCCATGTTTCTTTTTTGCCTTACGATAGCTACGCCGTTGGATTTTGCAATATCTGCAGTTCTATCAGTAGAATGATCGTCCACCACAACTGGTGTAATACCAATTTTTTTGATACGGCTAATGACTTCTACTATGCTTTCTTCTTCGTTGTATGCCGGTACTATGGCAAACACTTCATTTTTCATAAATAGGATAAGGAAACTACAATTTTAAAGGTTATAGCGTTTAACTAAGGTAGGAAATCTTTGTTTTTTATCTTCTTCGGCAGATACTCCTCAGTCATGAACTTCAATCCTCGACCAGACAATGCTTCCAGCTCTGCCTTTCTCTTGTCTTTTATCAAAAGCTTTAATTCTTTCTGCCATGCAGGGTGCTGGAACCATTCATACTTCAGCATATCTTTAGCGCGCTTTATGTCTACGTCCCTTGCTTTGATCGTGAATTTCTGCAGCTTGAACTTCTCTATGTCTGTCATAGTCAACCCTATGTATTTTGCATTCGGTGTGCCGAGCCTCTCTGATACATGCGCCAAGCTCATGGAGCCGTACTTAATGACGGAATAAATGTACCATCCGTAGGGATCGCTATCGCAAAATACGTACACGGGCAGTTTGTACTCATCCACCAATCTCTGTATCAACCTTCTGCACCCTCTAGCAGCCTGGCCTTGCGTCGTGATGAGTATGCATTTGTGCTTCTGCCAGAACTTGTCCTCATGCAATCTCTCGAATGCTGCGTTCTTCTCTATGACAAGGATGAACTTTGCAGATACCCGCTTCAATTTTATGTCTTCAACGTTTGACGGTATGGCCCATCCACCGCTGCCAAGTTTGGACCAGTCTACCACATCACCCCTGTCAACAACTTTTGCCTGGCCAACCACCCGGCCGCGTATGTCCGCATTCAAGTGCAGATGTTCTCGCAGTATGTCAAGTGCAACCTCCAGATCAACTACTATAGGATCGCTCTCACTCTGCTCATCAAAAGTATTTTCATTGGAATTCGGGAATGTCCGCTTGAGGTTGTAGAACATGTCCCTCAGGCTTGTATGTATCTTCTCTTTAAGCAGCTGGTTGCAAAATGCTGCGACCATCATAGTCTGCGTGAATTTCTTGGCATGAGCAACATTGAAGAGGAATCGCTTGGATACTTTGTTGCCCAGCTTGAGCGATTTGGTATTTTTGTCATAAATGACATTGGACAAAGACCGTATTGGTATCTTTATGCTCGGGTTTTGCTTCTTTTCTATGTCTTTCAAGACATCCTTGCCCAAACCTTCAAGCTTTTCCGTCGTCTTTTCCTTCTTCAACCTTCTCACCTTTTACCTCTTCAATACCATTTTCCTTATTGTTTTTCTTCAATATCCTCTCCAAACCTTTAATTATCTTATTTTTGTCTTCCTTTGTTAATGAGTTCAATGCAGACGCAAGCTCTGGTATGTACCTCTCGAACATTTGCCTGCGCTGCTGCAGTCTCTTAGCGTGTTTTTTCTGCCTGACAAATTTTGCCATCTTTCTGCCTGCATCCTGCAAGGCAAGCTTAACTTCTTTGATTATTTTCGGGTACTTTGCTATTGCCTCCTTGCCTTCTGATGTGAATGGCACCCAGACCGATGCAAAGTGCACAAGTATCACTGCAGGACCGTTGGGTATGTTGCCTGTGCTCTGCTGCAGACCGTATCGCCTCCAGTCCACTTCTGTAACAGATTCCGTGATTGCGCAACTGCTTTGATGGTAAAGCAACGGTACTTTGTTTGCAAAACGATAGATATTGCATGATGTAGCTGGATTGAGGCTGCCGCCATATGCTATACCCACTTCAACTTGGAACGGGTTTCCTCTATATACAGTAGGCGGTCGGGTGACTGATACGTAGAATTCTGCATCCACTTCCTTTTTCAGACCATCTTCAATCAGCTGGTTGGTGAGTGGGGATAGACAGTTTGTTGGCGGTGAAATGAGCTTGACCATTTGCATCGCCTTATGCAACCTGTCAATCTCGCCTGCTTCAAGATTCTTCGGATTTTTCCTAGGGTCTATCTTTGCAAGTCTCAATATCTGCGTGGCAGACCGCTTACCAACTCGGCTGAAGTCGTTCGTAATAAAACCTGTGGTGTTCCTGGATCGTGTGAACCTAGCCATTCGCCTTAATATTCCAAGTTCTATGCCGTACGGATGTGGCTTGATTTCTTTTGGCTGCTTTGGCATTACTTCTGTAGATCGGTCGAACTTCTCTACACCGTTCGGGCCGTTGTATACTATGCGTGCATAAGGATTAGCGATTGCAGTCTGCTTCAGATATTCTGGTATGGACTGGAAGCGCTCAACGTATTTGCCTTCAAGCTCTAGCTCTATCTTTATGCCATGCCAGCTGTCTTTGTTTGACTTGACATCGCGCGACATTATGTGTGGCTCGTTATGCACAGTGTCTATCATCAGCTTGACGGTGTGTAGCTTCTTGTCACCCGTGCTGGATGTTATCAATGCAGATTTTCCTGTCGTAAGTTGGGAGTAGAGAATGGCACCAGTGATGCCTATGCCTTGCGTGCCTCTTGACTGCCTGAGCCTGTGGAATTTGGAGCCGAAGAGTAGCTTGCCGAACGCGTATGGTATCTTGGATTCGACTATCCCCGGCCCGTTGTCTTCAACAATGAGCTTGAACCTGTCTATGCCAACCTGCTTCAGAGTCACATAAATATCCGGCAGTATGCCTGCCTCATTACACGCATCCAAGCTGTTGTCCATGGCTTCCTTCACAACAGTGATTAAAGCCTTTGTCGAATTCTCATAGCCGAGCAAGTGCCTGTTCTTCTCGAAAAATTCGGCTATGCTTATGGCTTTCATATCCTTTGCCATCTGCTTAGCTATTCTTTGCTCGACTGCCAACCTTCTCACCTATGTAATTTTTTGTTCTTCCAAAAATCTATACACACTGTTGTGCTTGCTCCCTCTTAAAATCATTTCCACTGCCTGCCTTGCTACTGACACTCTGTCCCACTTTCCTATTATCGCGACAGTCTTTCCGTATATAGACAACTTAACACTAGCAGTATTTTCAATCATATCTTTGGTTTTTCCTTTAGTGCCTATCAGTCTGCCTCTTAGAGTGATTAATCTTTGCTTGGACTTGCCTGCATATTCCTGTATGGCGATTATATCCAGATTGTATTCATCGTCCAGTAGATTCAGTGCTGCATCAACATCGAATCCACGGCCGAACGCATGCACCACCCTAGAGCAGGACATAACTTTCAAGCTATCATCATCTTCAATTCTTACAGCATTCTCCTCGCTCCTGCTCACTTCTATCTTTGTACCAATGAGCTCTTCCAACTTCCTTTTCAGCTCGTCAAACTTCTTTATCCGTTCGTGTGGGATTGAAACGAAATCAATCATAGATAGACTCCAACTATTATAGATTTGGGAGTTGAAATGTAAAAATTTAAGATTAGAATCCCAACTCGGGATCCACATAGCCCTTTCTCTTGAGCCAGTTTGCCTGTGTCCTAGTGTATCTGAAGGATATGTCACCGCGCACATCTGTCTGCACAATCCACGGTTTTACAAGTACTAAATCTTCAGGGCGCATCCATACCCTCTTTCTGAGCCTGCCTGGTATCCTACAAATACGAGTGTGTCCGTCTTTGCAGCGTACGCGCAGTCTGTCCGCTCCCAGCATCTGCTCCACTACACCAAGCACTTCTCCTCTTCTGGGCATTCTTATTCTCGCTACTTCCATCTGCTCTCGTGACATCTCTTCTTTTTTCTTTGCCAATCAATCACCTATGATATCTCTACTCAATAAGAATTAATATCGTATCTCTATAAACTTGCTTTCCCATTTTTTTTCCACCCATCTCTCTCGTAACTTTGAGCCTTGCATTAAATCTGGATTTGAGTGCCCTTGCTGCCTTCCTTGCCGCGGCCTTTGAACCGATGTATACGTCTACTCCGCTTCTCTGCTTCTTGATATCGGAAATGAATGCCAGATTGTCCGACTTCATTTCAGCAACTCTCTTTATCACTTCTTTCAATGCTTCATCAATAATTTCTTCTGGTGCCCTTATCTGCAGGATTGCATTGTAGTATCTTGTGCCGGACATTGCACAATATTGACATGTCTTCATCTTCTCTTCAATCTCAATCTCATGCTCTTCAGACTTTTGAATGCCATTGAAGTCGAATTTCAAGCTCAAATGCACTTTACCATCGGCTACCCTATAGTTCATATACTTTATCCCGCTTTCCGCAAGCTTTGCTGAGTTTAATATCTTTTTTATCTCTGGATCGACTATATCTTCTATTCTTTCGCTCTTGATTTTGCCCAGAAAATATTTGCCACAGCGCTTGCACTTTTTGACAATAATCTTTGACGGGATTTTGATTGTACGTTTTTTCTCGAAAAGGCAGTCTACGCACATTCCGTCAAAAATCTTGTCTGCCTCGCGGCCGCACTTTGGACAGAACTTCTTTTTCATTCCCATATTATTCACTCCAATAAGACTACCCTACTTGCATTATCCACATCTTTTATCTTATAATTTGTATTTTCAGCTAATTTTTGCGCAAATTCTTTCAATTCCTCTACGGAAATCACTGCAGTACCGGGCAATCTCTGCCTAGACTCTCCGACCCAAGAGTAGCTCTTGGCTTCTATGAAGTCTGGCTCTGTCTTTGAGATTAGCTTTGCATATTTTTCCGGTTTGAAAAAGTTCAACCCGTTCACAAGAGTCAGCCTAAGTACTTTCCTGCAATTGAAGCTCTTCATAAGTTGGAGGCTTTCATTCAGCTTATCCCAACCATCTGCAATCAGTGGCCTGTTCACTTTCAGATATGTCTCCTTGTCTGGTGCGCAGAGGCTGATGTAGAGATTTGTAGGTTCCTTAGTCAAGCTCTGCAGCCTGTCCGGTCTAGTGCCGTTGGTGACTAGAAAGGATTGCATCCTTCTTCTGTGGAATTCTTCTATAAGTTCTGCTATTCTTGGGTAGAGTGTAGGTTCGCCTGCCAGGCTTATGGCTGCGCTTGTCGGTACAAATGATTCTTTCAGTCTTTTCTTGTCAATTCCCTCTCTACCACCAAACCCACTAAGCAACTTCTTCCTTGCTTCTATGCATCCGTCGATTATTGCTTTAGGATCATCTGGTTTGGGTTCGCCATTTATAGTAAATTGTAATGGCCTCCAGCAGAACTTGCACTTATGGGTACACCAAACAACAGCAGGTGTCATCTCCAAACAACGGTGTGACTCTATACCGTACCATTTTTCTTTGTAGCAGACTCTATTCTTGCGCAAGCTCTCTCTCGTCCAGTGGCATATTTCCACTGCTGAGTGCGTACCTACTATCCTGTAGCCTGCATTTGTAAATCTCTCTCTTGCTTCTTTTGGGACCTGTGACTTCATGATAAACACTTTTAAGTTTATTAAGTAAAAGGTATTTAATTATTGCAATGGTGCCTCAGTAGCTCAGTGGTAGAGCAACTGCCTTGTAAGCAGTAGGTCGCGAGTTCAAGTCTCGCCTGAGGCTTTAATTTTCTACAAAACAAAGAGATATAGCAATGCAATCACTATCGGCTGATGCAGGAAATAAATAACCAACGAATGTCTACCAAGGAATGAAAGTGTTTTTACGAGTGGGAGCTTAGAAAGGTCTTTGACTTTAAATCGTTGTAGTCCGTTTGGATACAATAAATTACCGAAATAGAGACCGATTAAAACAATACCGAACCATGGTAGAAGTGGGAAGTAATCGAACGTGTAAAAGTTTGTTGGTGTAAATCCAAGCCACATCAACCAAGGTGAGCTGAAAGTGAGTGTCCTTAGCAGAAGTCCAGCGATAATTAAAAATGCTCCGAGCGGAAGGTAGAAATCCCAAAAACGGGATTTCAAAAATGGGTAGGCTAAGACTATTGAAAGTCCAATGAAATGAAGAATACCAAAGACAATGAAGCCATATCCAATAGAAATCCAAGTCGCAAATGTTATTACCAAACCCAGACAGAATATTTTCAGACCTCGCTTCAAATATTTTCCAAACAATGCATGCTTGCCTTTGTACTTCTCTTGCTTTGTAGTTCTAGCGTAGCTTATAGTGAGTGAGACGCCGACGAGGAAGATGAAAATCGAAGCTGTCAAACGAGCAAAAATAAACCAAAAACTGGAAGAGACATCAAATCTGTAAATGCCGAAATAGTTCAAGTCAAATATTATGTGGAAAATGATCATCATGATTATTGCTATGCCTCTTAACGCATCTATCTCCCAGAAGCGTTTTGCCTTCACTTTCATGCTTCCACCGTCAATAAATTATTAACGTCAAACAAAGTTAATAAACGCTAAAGTTATAAAAGGCTGAAAACAAACAATTTTTAGCTGAGGGGTCGTAGTCTAACCTGGCTAGGACATCCGGCTCCAGACTTATATGTAATTGGAGCGTTGATTCCAAGATGATAGGGTGATACCGGCTAGTGGGGGTTCAAATCCCTCCGACCCCATTTCAAGTGATGTTATGAAAATAACTCTATGCGGAAGCCTCACCTTCATAAATGAAATGAATGACGTGAAAGAGAAGTTAGAAAATATGGGGCATGAAGCTCTTCTCCCATTATCTGCTGAGATGGGACAGACTAAGGAATTTTGGCAGAATAAAAAGAAGGTAGACTTTGAGAGTTTTGTGAATGAAAAAGAGCGTAGGATACGTGACCATTTTGAAAAGATAAAATCTTCTGATACCATACTGGTTCTGAACTACGACAAAAACGGCAAGGAAAATTACATTGGCGGTAATACGTTCTTGGAGATGGCTATCGCATTCGAGCATAACAAGAAGATATTTCTGCTAAACCCGTCTCCAGAAGAATCTCCATATCTCGACGAGATACAATCTATGAAACCAACAGTTATTAACAACGACTTGAAAAAGGTATGCGATTAAATCGTAGCGCTTCCATCTTCTAGTCTGTAGACTTGTGCCACAAATAAAAAAATAAGAATATGCCAACAGTCATAGTAAAGAATAAGCCGAAAAACAGAACTATATTCTCAGATAAGATGTCCATAGTAATTATCTATCTTTGAGAGCTAAAAATCATAACCGAACTGTCCAACTAGGGGAACGAAAATCACACCGCCTAAGTTCTTCCTAATAATCTTCCCTTTCTTTGTCTTTTCCAGATAGATTAAATCCTGGCTGCCGTACGTGGGACCGACGGGCGTGACTATTATGCCACCCGGATTTAGTTGGTCTATCCATGGTTTGGGTATCTTCGGAGCAGAAGCCCCGGAAACTATTTTGTCATAAGGTGTATACTTAGGGAGTCCTTTAGAACCGTCGCCAAGAACGAGCTTAACTTTTCTACCATAGCCGGCTTTCTGCAGATTCTTCCTTGCAAATTCGTACGTTTCTTTTATTATTTCCACACCGTATACTTTTCCCTTACTGCCAACGACTTCTTTCATATATGCCAGCAATATGCCACTACCAGCACCAATTTCTAAAACTTTATCGCCTGCCTTCAGCTTCAATGCAGACATGAAAATGGCATGCATATGCGGTGCGCTTATTGTTACTTCTCCCGGTATCGGTAGCGGTGTGTCGGAATACGCATCGTCTTTGTATGTAACCCATACAAACTGCTCACGCTTTACTTTAAGCATAGCTCTCTCTATGGCTTTGGATTTTGCATAACCCATTGCTTTCAAGTGATTTACTAGCTCACTATGCTGCTTCTCAAAACTTATCTTAGGCATCAAATTATAATTTGTTTTATTGAAAAATAACCACTTGAGTTGGTTCTAAATTGCTATCACTGCTTAGCGTGAATCAATCTTTATGCCAGATAGGACTGCACATAAGAAATTCTCAAAGCTGCTGCTGGGCGATGATTGCAATGCTACGCACGCGGCAATCGACTACCCTTATCGTTTTCTAGGCAGGCGTCATAGGGTGCTCTTTCACGATCCGTTGAGTGCTGCATTTATAGGGTACTTCATGGATGGGTATAAAGGTCTAGCTTCCGCTCTTCTTCATCTTGCTGCTGATAAATATCTGAAACCGAGGCATGCAAAGGTATTGGTCAGATTCTTGAACTATATTGAAAAAGCAGTGAGAAATTATAAGCTCAGAAAATAAAATTGAATTATGGGTCTGGAGAATATAGTGGAAGACATTAAAAGCATGAGAATCCGTGGAGCAAGATCAATAGCAATAGCTGGATTGAATGCTTTGAAAGTTGTTGCAAAAAAAGATGGGTTTGGAAAGAGTTTCAATTCTGCAAGCAAAAGAATGGTCGGTGCAAGGCCGACTGCAGTCACGCTCTACAATGCAGTGGAAAAAATCAAAAAGGGAAAGACTGTTGATACCATAGACGAGATGATATATTATTTTGAAAATATAGGGAACGTGATTGGAACTGTAAACTACAAGCTGATTAAGAAGTATCCCACACTTCTGACACATTGCCACAGCGGTAGCGTTGTTGATTTGTTGAAGGTTGCCAAGACGAAGAAAATAAAATTCAGAGTTATTGTTACGGAGACTAGGCCTATGTGGCAGGGTAAGATAACTGCTCGGACGTTGGTAGATGCGGACATACCGGTTGTCTATATCGTTGATGCGGCCGCAGGGTTTTACATTAAAGATGTGAATGCAATGATTTTTGGGTGCGATGCCATACGCAAAGAGGGTGTTGTGAACAAGATTGGCACGTACATGCTTGCCGTGCTTGCAAAGGAAAATAAAGTCCCCGTATATTTCATAGGCGGATTGATGAAGATTGACAAGAGAAAGAAATTTGTAATAGAAGAAAGAGACCAGAGTGAAGTCACAAAGACAGAAAGAGAGGGATTTGATGTGCGGAACCCAGCGTTCGATGTCACACCTTGGAAGTACGTTACAGGTATAGTGACCGAGAAGGGGATTCTGAGTCCTGCAAAAGTGAAGAGGATGTTGAGATGAAATATCTAGATTTTGTAAATTTGAAGTACAAGCCAAAGAAGAGTGATGTGGTTTGCGAATTCTACGTAGAGCCTAGAGGCATAAGTCTGAAGAAAGCTGCGGGCGCAGTCGCGGCTGAAAGCAGTATAGGTACGTGGACTGAAGTCGCCACGATGCACAAGTACATTGAGAAACTGCAGGCGAATGTCTTTGAAATAAAAGGCAATAGCGTAAGAGTTGCATACCCCCAAAAACTCTTCGAGCCAGGTAACATGGCAAACATCCTCAGCAGTGTGGCGGGCAACGTCTTTGGTCTGAATGAATTGAAAAATTTGAGGCTTGAAGACATACAGCTGCCGAGGAAGCTCGTAAAGAGTTTCAAAGGCCCGCGCTATGGGATAGATGGGATAAGAAGGATGTTGCGAGTTGAGAAAAGGCCATTAATTGGAAGCATAATAAAGCCAAAGCTTGGGCTTAAGACAAGTCATCATGCCAAAGTTGCCTACAATGCTTGGATTGGTGGGTGTGATATTGTAAAAGACGATGAAAACCTGTCCAGTCAAATCTTTAATGTATTTAGCAAACGCATAGTACAGACACTCAAGATGCGGGATCTTGCAGAGAGAGAGACTGGCAAATGCAAAGCATATATGCCAAACATAACCGCAGAGACTGATGATATGATTCGTAGGGCAAAATTTGTGAAAGACCGTGGCGGTAGGTATGCTATGATAGACGTATTTACAGCCGGCTGGTCTGCCTTGCAGACGATGCGTGAGCACAATTTTGGGTTGGTACTACATGGACATAGGGCGATGCATGCTGCTATAACGAAGAATCCTAAGAATGGGATATCTATGAAAGTCTTTGCAAAGTTACTAAGAATTGTCGGTATAGATCAGTTGCATGTTGGTACCGGGGTTGGAAAGATGTATGAGACTAAGCAAGAAGTGCTGGAGAATGTAGATGCGCTCAAGTCAAAGATGCATGGCTTGAAGCAAACTATGCCTGTCGCATCAGGCGGTTTGCATCCGGCACTGCTGCCGAAGATTGTTAAGCTGTTTGGGAATGATGTGATTATCCAGATGGGTGGTGGCATCCATGGCCATCCTAGAGGCACGCGTGCAGGTGCAACTGCTGCTAGGCAAGCACTATATGCTACAATAAATAAAATCAGCTTGGGTGAGTATGCAAAGAAGCATAAAGAGCTTGCGGCCGCTCTAAAGAAATGGTATTAGTGAGAAAATGAAACTGAATGCAAAGATTTTGGGGATGGAGTCGGGCGGTAGTCCGGTTGTAGTCCTGAATGTAGAGGATGCGGAAGATCTTGGCATACGCAGCGATAGCAGGGTGTGGCTGCAGCTGAGAGGCAAAGAGCGCATAGCTATAGTGAACCTGGCAGAGCGTGTTGTAGAGGAGGGAACTATAGGAGTATTTGATGAAGTGGCTAAAGCTTTGAATATAGAGGATGGTGCAAAAATAACAGTGGAAGTTGCAAAGTTTCCGAAATCGTTGCAGCACATAAGGGACAAGCTGAAGGGCCGCAAGCTGAACGAGGAAGATCTTAGAGAGATTGTGCAAGATGTGGTGGATGACAGGTTGGATGAAATAGAGCTTGCTGCTTTTGTCACTGCTTTGGAAGCTTTTGGCTTGAGTATAGACGAAGCTGCCGGTCTGACAAATGCTATGGTTGATACTGGGGATCGTCTGAAAATAAAAGACGGCCCGATTGTGGACAAACATAGCATAGGTGGTGTGCCTGGCGACAAGACTACGCTTCTTGTCGTACCCATTGTAGCAGCTTGTGGGGTGGTGATTCCTAAGACATCGTCACGTGCAATCACATCTGCAGCCGGCACAGCCGATAGGGCAGAAGTCCTGATGCCTGTTGCACTTGACATAGACGATATGAAGACTGTAGTCAAAAAGACGAATGGTTGCATAGTATGGGGCGGTGCCTTGCATCTTGCACCGGCGGATGACAAGTTCGTTCAGATAGAGTATCCATTGTCCATTGACCCGTTGATGATGCCTTCCATAATGAGCAAGAAGAAGGCTGTAGGTGCTGAGTATGTTGTGATAGACATGCCGTGCGGACGTGGCTCCAAGCTGAAGACAATAGGCGATGCGAACTTGCTTGCAAAGGATTTTATAGAACTCGGGAAGAAAGTTGGTGTACGCGTAGAGTGTGCAATCACACATGGCGAGCAGCCCATAGGTCATACTGTCGGTCCTCTATTGGAAGCAAGAGAGGCATTGCAGGCAATCATGCGCAAGGCAGCGGTGCCTGATCTCGTAGACAAAGCTACGCATATAGCAGGCATGCTCCTCGAGCTCGCTGGCAAGGCAAAAGGTAATGGCCAGGAGGTTGCAATGGAAGCGCTAAAATCCGGCAAGGCCGAGAAGAAGCTGCGTCAGATAATTTTTGAGCAGGGTGGTGACTCTGAGATAAAGCCGGACGACCTTGAAGTGAGTAAATATGGACTGGATGTAAAGGCTGAAAGAAAGGGCTACGTCCTGTGGATAAATAATTCGGCATTGATAGCCGTGGCAAGAGCTGCAGGCTCGCCAAAGGACAAGACTGCAGGCGTACAGCTCTATAAGAAAGTAGGGGATGCTGTAAAGATTGGTGACAGGCTGTTCACTATATACGCGGATAAGGCGAGAAAGCTCAAAAGGGCTGAGCAAATCCTGAAGGAAGATCCTGTGATGGACGTGGCCGAGCGCATGCACATGCTCGTGCATGAAGTAAAAGAATCGCCCCTGCACAAAAAATCGTTCATTCTAGAAAGGTAAAAAATAGAAATTTCAGCATACTTACGAGTATGCTTACTGGCACTTGCGTGAATCAAGAACCTACTTTCCAAGTGTTATGTCAATCGTTGAAACATTGATTTTTGACTTGTCTTCAAGCTCTCGTTCTTCCGTTCCAATATCTATGCTTCTTATCTGCACATCGCTTAGGAAACGCCTTCGCGCAATCTCTGCAACATCAACTGCCCGGCTTATGGATTTGCCTCTGGCTTTGATGTGCACCTCTGGTCTCCCGTCATTGAACTGGGTAATTACGCCCAATACGTAAGCCATAGACGGCTTGCGACCTACGAAGATTACGTTGTCATCTTTTCTGTTCCTGTTTCCAAGATTTGACACACTTGCAGATTGCGTCTCTCTTGGAGCTTGTGTCTGGAATGACTCTTCTGCCATTTATTGTACCTCCGTTTATCTTTTCCTTGTATTTTTGCATTAGATGAGCATTTTGAGTTACTATCTAACTATAGTCATAATTAAACAGTGAAATTTAAATCCTTTTCCTAAAGTCTTGATTAAACGCAGCCTAGCAGCATGCATGTCGCATGCAGCCCTATGTTGATTATGACTATCAGCATCACCGATCGCTCGAAGAGTGTTATGAGCACGCCAATTATAGTCAGAGTTAGGGAAATACCAGCTGTAAAAAGAGCTCCGACTAAACCGACTCCAGCCAGAAGCATACCACCAATCCTGCCAAGCGTTTTGGCAAGTATGTAAATGATTATTGAGGATATTATAGCGCTGGCAATGGTTAGCACTATTCCTTCTAGGGGTACGAAGATTCCAAAGATTCCGCGGAAGATGTGCACCCATCCGCATAAAAAGATGTTTACAATCAAGTCGCATGCCATTAATAACAATTTAGAAAGAGGAATATTTTAGTCTTACAAAAGACAATTTAATTCTAGATAGAGATGGCTAAAGAGAAAAAAGAATATACAAAGGAGCAGGAAGAAAAAATAGCCGCTGGGATGCAAGGGTTAGGCCGTGAAAAAAAAGGTAAACATGATTGGCTAAAAGAAAAATGGGGGAAGGCCAAGGAAAGGGGTGGAAAAGCCAAAGAGAAAGGTAAAGAAGCTTATGGTAAAGTAAAGGATCGGTCTTTTCAAAAGATTTGTCCTAATTGTGGTACGGGCAATCCAAGAGAATCTAAAAAATGTAAAAATTGTGGAGCTAATATTGAAAATTTAGAGAAACCTGAAATTCAACTTACAAAAATTGGCAAAATATTAAAAAATGGTATAACATTTGTAGTCTCATCTGGGATTTCAATTGCTTCACTGTTCTTGTTATACAATCCAATTTTTAGTTTCTTAGATAAACAGTTTCCATTCCTTGCAGACATTTTATTAACACCTTTCCTTTTCTTTTCTGTAGGTCATTGGATTCTCATCATTTCAGGTCTTCTGATAGGTCTTGTGTTAATCATTTCAACAAAAAGATGGGAGTGGCAAATAGGCACTCCTATAATGCTTTTAATAATTGTAGCGGTGGGAGTATTCTCATTGGGAATGGTGTCTGGGTATGATATATCATCGCTTATATCGAGTTTGGGTAATCCGCAAGCTCTTTTCTGTTCGCTCATAGGATCTGACAATCCAATGTTCTGCCCTCAAATAGTTGAGGATGGTATCTCATATGCAGGTTACAAGTCTTATGACACACTGGGAATAGAGATAGGTAACAAAAGGTTCAGAGAAGGAAAAACAACTTACGAAATTCCTACACCATATGGTTATACAGATAATGTGAAGTCGGACTACGTGTTGCCTATCTATATCAAAAACTTGAATGACGAGGATACTGAAGGTGGTGGTTTAGTCTTTAGCAATATAGTGATTGGTAATGGAGACGATAGAGAAAATGTAGAATTGAGACAAACCCATGTATGGGCCTATGTTAATAGAACTATTGGAAGGAGGTCTAATGCAAACCCCTTCCTTTACGAGGCTCAGACTATAGATATATGTGATGATGAAAATGAATGTACGTTGGGACCAGAAGATGAACTAAAGATTTTTGCATCTTATTTCGCAGGTGGGTATAAGGTGTGTATAATTGATGGGTACAGTAGTAGTAGTACATTAGGTGGATGTACAGAGTGTAGCATAAACTACTGGCAATACGACCCTTGCCCAAACGATTATTCAGTTATAAATGGTGTGTCGCAGCTTTCCTATTTCAACACATTTCCATGTGAGGATCAAGGTGTACAACAACTGGAGTTTGAAATAAAACTGAGATACGATTCGTCAGTCGTGCATACAAGAACTTTGGTTCTTGCTAATACTGAAGACGATGAGTATATCGCTTCTAGACAGGGGGCTATAAAACATCTGTCCGATGAAATTCCGACAGACGGGCCAGTTGACTTGATAATCGATTTTGATTCACCTTATATCCTTGAAGAGATGAGAAGAAATGAAATAAGGATGACAATTGAAGTTGTGAATGGTAAGGAGACTGGTAAATACAAACCGATAGATATAGATGATAAAGCTGCTATAACGATAGAAGCCTTAGGAAGCTTTGAAGGTGGGTTTCCGTCGTGGTTGACTGGTGTGAGTGGGGATTGTACACGTGATGGAAATCAGATTACAATATCAGAAGATGATTTTTACAAAGGTGGACAAAAGAAGTTCTTAGAGGGTTCGAGGAGCTTTGTTTGCAATCTAGAAATAGATCCTGAAAGTGCTATAGTTGATGTACAGAGTTACAAATCATTCTCTTTTGTTGGAAATCTAACTTATAGATATTTAGATGGGAAGAATTTCTTTGGGTGGAGAAATTCCGTTCCAATCAATAGGGAATTCTGTCCAGGATGTCCTTATTATTGCAGATCTGAAGAGTCCTGTGGTGATAAGTGTTTTGATACAGAAAATATAGATGAGTATTTCTGCAATAATGTCGTAGTTGATGGTGAATCAAAAACCGCTTGCTGCTGTAGAGAACCAGAAAAGCTGTATGCCTAAACTGACTCGAAGTTGGCATATAGATTACCATCTGCATTAATTGTCCTTGAAATGGTAGGGCCGCATTCTGGGTCCGGTGGCGAACAGCAATCATCATCTCCGCACCAGCTCTCAAAACTATACCCTGTTGAGGGAGTCGCTACAAATTTTGCAATGTCTTCGGAGCTGAATTGGACTATAAACGATATTACTTCGGTGGCTTTTCCGATGAATTCGTCATTTCTATAGATGTCAACTGTTCCAAATCCGCTAGAAACACTAACCGTTATTTCATGTTTATAGGGTTCTTTGCAGTCTTGCCATTGTGGGAATTCAACTTCTTCCGTATTCGGATCGTCGTCCGTCGTAGAAGCACCGCATAGCAAATCTTCTTCTAATGTATTGCCAGAAGCTATGTAGAAAGGCAGTTTCAGGTTCTTTGTTTCGGTGCCTATCGGGTACTTGTGTGCCATATCCGACACTTCTACGCTCAAATTAGCAGTACCCACATAGTCATATTCGCACTTGACATCTTTCATATAAGCGGCTTTTTTACAACAGCCTGGGAAGCCGCAGATAGAATCCCTACATTCCAACCTAATTTCATGTTTAGTACATGTTACACTTGCAACAAAGTTAACATATAGTCCACCACTTTCCCAAATTGGTCTTATGAGTGGTGAAGGGCACTCATCTGGTGTGCAACATACAACCTCACCATCAGTGACCCAGCCGCAATAGCTCTCTAGCGTATAACCTGATGATGGGATTGCTTCAAATGATGCACTATCTCCGTGCTCGAACGTGATTGTGGCTGTTGATGCTTCAGTGACAGTCTGGACTGGGATACCATTTATAGCGACATTTACCGCTCCAGAGCCCTGTGTGACACCGACTACTATGTCGTGTGTAGGTGTTATTGTAGCATAAGATGTTGTTGTTGTATCATAACAACAATTGCTGGGGGTTTCTGTCTGGGAAGTACACCTTGCAGTATAAGTACCTGCTGCTAGACCTGGACAGTTAAAAACAGCGTTATTGCCTGACCAATGAGTGTAATTACACCTAGAGCTCATATCATTGGCATATGCTGCTATACAGTCTGCTCCTACCTGAGTGACAGGGCATGATATTTGGAATGTGCTGCCAGCTGTTGGGGTTGAGGGACTGACAGAAGGTGTGCCTAATCCTATATCAGAGCAAACTGGACCAACTATACATTGACTGCCGACTTGAGAAATAGGACTGCCTGAGCAATATGTGGGTTTCTCTATGCACTGGCATGTACCACCTATACATTGACCTAGCATACAGCCGTAGCAGCAACCGTATACCATATAAGGACATAGATCTGTACACGCTTGAGAGCATTCATTATGATTTATACATGTCGCTGGAAGTGTTGTGGTAGTCGTGGTGGTTGTTGTAGTTGTTTCAACACAAGCGCCATCTGAACATATGGTACCAGAAGGGCAATTTTCTGTTTCTCCATCGCAATAGTTAACTGGAGAGCCTGGACGCATTTCATAAACTTTAGTGCTACTGATACAAGAATCTGTTTGAGTGTAAGTAACTTTACAGTTATGATCACTATCACAAATTCTCCATGAACAAGTACCTTTCTCATATAGGTTATAGCCTCCATCTGTATCTATGGCTGGACAATCATCTGAATCTGTACAGACAGGGGGAAGTGTAGTTGTGGTTGTGGTCGTAGGTTCTATACATTTCCCACCTGAGCAGGTAGCACCAGCACCATACCACCCTACACAGCCGTGAGTTATAGAGCCGCAATGTGTTGGGTTAATCACAGGTGAACAATAGTATTCGACAACATTGGTACCATCACAATAGTCACAATAAGTGTCTGTACCATATTCACAGCAACCATAGACTAGGTTATTGGCACCGCCATCTGAATCTGTACAGACAGGGCTTTCTGCAAGCACGAGATATTGAAAGTTAGCTTCTACGGCAATATCTGTTTCTTCAGGCTCTTCACACGGACCTGGTTCTTCCCATTCTATACATTCCCATTCCAGACCACAACATTCATCTGGACAGCTCAGCGTCTCCCATGGACACGGTCCATCGAAGATGCCAGGAGTTATCCCTATACAATCCCCGCATTCCGGATCAGATGCAGTGCAGTATTCTCCGCATCCACACCCTTCTGCTGTAATCACGTCACAGTCTGCTTGGTCTGCGACAGGATCGTAGTCATACCAATTCACTTCCACGATTTCACTGTATGTCTGTGTAGATTCAGTGCCAACTTCTATGCATCCATCAAGAGCCGTTTTTACCCTGAATTTATTTCCATATGCATCAGTCTCATCTTCGTCTATCGACAACTGTCCTTTCACAGTATAGTTGTAATATTCCTTCGCTGATATTGTATTGTCGCAATTAGAGTCTGCTTCCATGCAAGTCGTGCCTGTATAGTCTCTTTTACAGTATTGATCCAGTCCTGCTTCACAGTTTGGCAATTCATCTAAACATACGTTGCCGTAATAGATGCCTTTACAGCAACAGTCACCATTCCAACAGTTGTTTGTGTCCTGACGACAATCCGAGGTTACATCACAGTAGTTATCTGCTGTCATGGCACACCATGTGTTCGGCATGGGCTCGTCTCCCTGATCAAATACTTGGGAGATATAGTCATTCTCTATAAATTTGTCTCTTGCAAAGTCAAACAGTGAAAAAGTAGTGGCTTTGACGGTGTCCGTGAAAGATGAATTGTCAGCTACTGTGAAGAAGTCGCGTTCGTATTCTATTTTTTCATTCTTCAAATAGTCATTCTTGCTCTCCATCTTTGTTTTTATTTCGGGGTCTAAACTTTTTGTTGATTCTATGGTGGCAACTCCGCCAGTCTCTCTTAAGCCGTTGCAGCCTTCTGGACATTCTGAATCTGTCAAGCACCCGCTACAGTCTCTTCCCAGAGGGGGACAGTAGTTCGGTACCTCAAGGTCTTGGACTTCGAGCATATTCGCATATCCTTCAAAGTTCTGGAGCGTTCTGTTAGTCATATATTCCATGAATTCCCCTTTCGTGGGGGCGTATATTTTATCATGGACCTTCCACCAGGGAGTACACTCGAATGTTGGAGTGCCTGCCGGTATCTTGCAATCTTCTGTGCAATATCCCGACTCTGAGGATTGCAGGCTGTGCTCGCAGATTCCGCCCAGAGTCAAAACGTCATCCGATGCCCTATAGACAGAATATCCTACAGCGTTACGTAGCCCTATCTTCAGCATCTCTACATAGTTTATCGCTTCTACAATTGTGGCCTCTTTCACTATCTCCACTGTAGTCTGGACTCTATAGATGAAATTGGAGTAGTAAATGCCTGCACCAGCGATAGCAATAGCTGCTATGACGAGTATGGCCGCCACTATTAGGCCTTTGCTTCTTTTCTTTGCTCTAGCTCTCAATCCACCATCAACTCCAGTCTATCTACGAATGTAGGTGTTAAAACAGGTGAAACTGCTTTGTAATATTCACCATCACTAGTGGGATCGCAACTTCCCCTTGCCAGCTCGCCAGCTGTCTGGGATGTGAGCTTGTAGCACTTGAATATTCCATTATTTACCATCCTGTTAAGCTCGACCCTCAGAAAAAGTATATTTGGCTTTTGCGGCAATGACACATACTCTGAGATAATTTTATAGACAGGCTTTACCTGACCGTCTGTCGTGTCTGTCTTCGTTAGAGAGAGCAATGTATTCAGAGCCAGCTGCGCGTTGTTGTAGTTATATTCAAATGTAATCATCTGGACTAGGTTGACTTTGAGGAATATGATTGGCATTACTGCAATGATTACTGCTGAGAATGTAATCAGTGCTAAAAGTATTGGGATTATGATAATGGGTGCAATTCCCTTTCTCCCTTTAATTTTCAAATTATTGTATTTCATTAGATCAAAGTCCATTCGTCAATTGTAACTACCAATATACCAGCGTGTATTTCATTTCCATCTTTGATTGCGACTGGGAACCTCCTAACAGAGGTTCCATAGTCTGAAGCGAACGATGATGTGCACTCAGCGATGGTGTAATAGTCCCATGGGCCAACATGTGAAATAGGTGAGAGTATCATTTGAAACAAAAGTATGACATCGAATTCTGTCTTCTCGTTCAGACATTCTATGAAACTTGCTGCTTTAGAACCTTCCAAGTTGAAAGGGCCTTTGTATCTTAGAGCCCATTCCTTGTTAGCATCGAAATCTTTTACATACAATAGGATTACAGAATCTGGATAGCCGAGTTCATTTGTAAGTTCGCTACCGTCTTTGAATTGCTCATCGAGCTTTTCTTTGACAAATATACCTCTATGTATGCTGAAATAGTCTTCTTCCACATACACGAGCTTGTCATAGCTCAGCAATACTTGGGCCAAATTTAGGGTATGTCTTTCGACACCGGCTTCCATTACAATTGTTCTAATATCCAAAAACTTTGTCATCATGAGAATGTAGAAGATTACAACTACACCTATAATCAGTAAAGCCATAATCGCATAGGGTACTAAATCTCCGATTCCTTTACTTCTTTTAGAGCAGTCAATCTTCATTCAGACTCATCTCACCGTTGACATTACAAATGTAACCGTCCTCATCCGACCATTTCTTTATGGTGAAGTGATTTACCCCGTCGAATCTGCAGATAGTGTCCGTATAATAGCAGATAGAGTCTATACCCGCTTTTGTGATGGAACCTCCTTTCGCGCCGAAGCTCGCGGACAACAGGTCTAGATTTATAACTCTGTTCTCAATCTTCACATTGTACTCACTGCTTTTAGATGCAAAGTAATCGATGCTGATTTCATTCGGAGCTGCCGCACTTATTGTTATAAAACCTGCTAAATTCCTAGAGACTACCTCGGCCGAGGATGAGCTCATAAACTCGAATGCAGACACTACATAATCTGGGACGATGTTTGCAACAAAGATGACCATGATGGCCATAATTACAGCTGTACCGAGAACGCTTATGGTAGCGTCTCCCTTTTGGCTCATAATTAAAAATTACTCTTTGGTTTAATTAATTGTTTTTCATTTCAAAACCTAGAAATTTAATCGCTGAATATCAAGTCTAAGCATTCTGACCTGTCGGGTTTGTCACAACTCACCAATCCGGTATCGTCGCAGTCGTTTATGTTCTCCCAATCAGGCTCGCCAGAGCTAAAGCTATTGTCGTTTTTCCACCAACTGAAGCAGTGTGACGCCCTAGCAGTCGAGCAGGCCATCCTTGCAGCCTCGCAGTTCTGTATTCCAAGATATTCTGAAAATACCAGTAGAAGGATTAGCATCATAATCCCGAATATCATAACTATTACGATTGTGTGAACTGCTACGCCTTTAGAATCCGTAGTAGCTGGCTTGACCTTCATAAACTATATTTCTTTTTATTTTATTTAGATGTTAGTCTGGTTGTCAACAGCTACAGGTCACAAGGATAATCAATGCACTCAGGTGGCATTGAACCCCCTGTCGCTTTGCATTCCATACACTTTGCCTGGCAATATTTCTCATCAATTACTTGAGAGAATAATCCGCTTTCAGAAAGATACATGTAGACAAGCACAACTATAACGACTACAGCTAGTATTATGGCTATTAAATAAGGAACTGGTATACTACCTTTCATATTTCCACTTTATTTTACTGCCCTATTAAATTCGTGCAAGTGGCTGTCCAGCTAGCACCAGTCATTAGAGAGCTATAGTGTGAGCAACATTCAGGGGCGTCTACTGTACCGCTTGCTGGGCAAGTGCTACTAGTAAAGGGATCGAACGCTGCTGTGTCATAGCCTGAAGCTGCGAATGCAGCACAGTATGTACTCAATTTGGTCTGGCACTCTGTGATTGAAGCTCTACCGGTGAAAGTTCCACCTAGTATGAAGAACCAGTAACCTAGCAGAGCTACAACTACTATTCCCAGAATAAGGGCAATAATGTAAGGAACTGCTATTCCTTTTTTCATCATTCTACCTATCACCTATATCTTATTTTCAATTCCTTCTTTTTAAAGGTTAGTCTTGAATAAAATTATTAATTTCCACTAAAGTTGTAGAAACTTTTATGGAACTATCCCATGCAGACTATAGGCGATGTACCGACGTATACGCCAAGAACATAGATGTTATGTACCCAAATAGAGTAATCTCCTGCGGCTACTTTAACATTATCGTAGCAGTTGTATCCACCATAGGCCATATTGCGTGTAGGACAGATCTCTGTTTTTCCGTCGACTATCATTGACCTAGTTACATATAGATATGCATATGACGGCCTGAAGTTTTCACAGCCTACGGTTTCTTCGTTAAATTCTACGATCGAGCTCAGCTCGGAGCCAGCATCATCAATCGTGTTAGTATGCACATAACTTGCCTCTATCGAGATTGTTACCGGATAATCTCTGGACTCGGAGCCGCATATTTTCTTGTCTCCATTGCTATCAACACTATTGACTACTGCTTCGTCGCAGAATTTTAAACACTCAAAACCATCGATAATTTCAACATTCTCAGCACCATGTGGACATCCCTCTTTACATCTGTAATAAGCACATTCTATTGCCACTTCCAATTTTGATGGTCCTTTAGCAGAGCTACCTAAACCAAGGAGGATGTCAATTATATTTTCCCTAGCATCTCCGATTCCTGTAAGCATAATAAAACCGAATAACAAGCCGCCGACGCCGATTGCGACTAAAACTATAGTTCTCATTGCGACACCTTTACCTCTAGGTGTTTCTATATCCATAATTATTATTTCGAGTTCTAGAATTAAAACTGTCGATTTTTAATTATCATATCATTGAGTCTAAATCGACTAAATTTATATTCTCAAAATATTTCACGGTTGCCTGTCGCAAATTATGGTAGCTATACAAGTAGCACCAACTGTACATTCATTTGGCCAATAGTGTTTTTCACTCCATATGTAAAAAGTACCATCTGATGTCAACTTGCAACTGCTGTAGATTATTCCATCTACACCAGCACTTTCTATGTTGCATTCTGAGGAGTCTATTGGAAAAATTAGGTTGAGATTGCTATACCTATATATTCTGTCCACTATACAGTCCGATCGAGATAGTGCATTGTTGGAGCCCCCTGTAATCTGGCGCCACCAACTGGCCTCTATAGTTTCACCACTACTTAACTGTATTTCGATAGGATGTCCATCACAAATTCGTCTATTGTCATCAGTCCATTCTTCTTTGCAATAATCTAGGCAATTAAAATCACCGACAGCTCCGGCTTTAGTTATTGCATACGGGCAGTTCTCTTTGCACCTGTAATAAGCACATTCTATGGCAGCCTCGAACTCCGTCTTTCCTCCCGTTTGTCCTCCTCCTCCAAAAAGGTCGTCCCAAAAACCGAATAGACCTCCAGACATTTCATGACCTTTCGCGTAGACTACATAAATGCCCAATATGACGAGTACACCTAAAAATCCCAAGACAATCCACCTGGTCGGTATCCCTCCCCCTTTACTCCCAGACATTCTTATTTCCATAATTATTATTTCGAGTCCTAGAATTAAAACTGTCGATTATCTTGTCCAAAGAAACTTTTACTTATTATGGGCAGTTCCTGCAAAATGCGCTAAGAACCCAGCCGGCAACCCCAAATATTTCGCATATCTTGCAGCCTATTCCCTTCACTATCTCCTCTACGGTTGTTTTGATTACTGGGGCCAGACCTGAAAGGAAAACCCATAGAACAATTAGTCCCACGATCGCAAGCACCAAATACACTATAGTCTCTATTGCAATTCCCTTTCTTCTTTTTTTCATATCATTCCCCATTTTTAAGCGAAGGTGGAGGTAAGTACCTCAATTATTTCATTGCCGAGTGTATAAAATAAAATTATCAGAAAGATAAGTAGAATTAACAGGACCAGAAACCATATCGACTTCATGTTCATTTCGCTTTTGCGTCCATTCATCGTTATTCCCCTATCTAAATCTTATTTACTGCATGATTAAAACCGGCATGATTGATGTGAATACCGAATAGAGCGAAAACGCGATAAGCATATAGATAACTGTAGCCAATAAGAGCATCTTGCCTATGTTATAGGTCCTTATCAGATTCTCTTCGCCGTATTGTATCTTGCTGAGAAACATCGCGAGCATCGCTACCACTTCTATCAGGTATATGCCCACTATGAGCTGGAATATGTGCACAGGTATCATCTTGTTTATATTGAGGACTGACGTCAGTATCCCGCCGCTCATGAACCCAGATGGGCCGGAGGCGAACAGCTGGTCCTGTATGCTTTCTAGCATTCCCTTGAACGACAGCAGCATCTGCATCATTATTGCGGAAATCGATATCACTATCCCAGATGTCAACGGTGCTAGGAAGAGGGCTTGTATGTTCATAGTGGACGTAGTCTCGGACAGCATGTCTCTAAGGTCCTCTTCCACGACATGCACGTCTTTCATATATCTCGATATTGATATCATCGCATTCGAGACCACTTTCATGCCTCTCTTGGAGATTTCGACTATTGCGCGCATTGTGGCATCCACGGTCTTGGACGGATATTGTCTTATTGCACCCCTTTCCTCATCGAAGACCGCCTGCTCGAATGTCATTCCAAAAGTCTTTATGTTGTAAAGAACCATTTCGAACATCCTTGCAATCTTCAAGTCCTTCATATTCATTACAAACCTTTCGATTGCTTTCTCTATAGGTATACCACGCTGCAGTTGCTTGCCAATCTGGAACAGTGCTTCAGTAAATCCTTGCTCTATTTCAATAATCTCCTGCCTTATTTTCAGTTTCTTCCAAGTAGACATTATGCAATAGAATACTATGCCACCAACTATTCCCGACAGCGTTATCAGCGAACAGTATAGCAGAGTATTGCTGAAAATCTCTTTTATAGTCATAAAATAGTAG
Source organism: uncultured archaeon (assembly GCA_964512235.1). Classification (GTDB taxonomy): domain Archaea; phylum Aenigmatarchaeota; class Aenigmatarchaeia; order CG10238-14; family SCSR01; genus CAZEGD01. The sequence goes on along the minus strand of CAZEGD010000003.1, from coordinate 17,905 downwards.
AACCCAAAGACCGTAGTGGGTAGAGGAATTAGCATTGAGATGATGAGTGTTGTGTCAATCTTCTTTTTTCTGAACTTCGGGTGCCTTGAAAGGTCTGGCTGGTGGAAGCTATATGGTCTCTTCTCAAGAGTGGTCTTCATCATCCAATACACGGACAGTGGAAGTATCACATTGTAGCCCACTATTATAAAGACTGGCTGGAATATCTCTGACATAAAGAGTCCTACAAGCGGCAAAAACACAAGCCCTATGAGAGGCAACAGTATTCCCATCGCATTCAATATTGTGACTGGTGTTCTCAGATCCTGCGCGTAGTGCTTCATCCTCTCCTTTGTACCCTCAAGCACGACTGAGACTGCCTCATCTAGCACGCTCTCCCTTCTTGCAGTGGTTCCTATAGAAGAGTTCTTTATCAAGTATATGGCTTCTGTGAATTCCCTGTTTTCGACCTTCCACTTGGTTATGAAAGCGTCCAAAGCTTCAGACATAGAGTCGTATTTCCTCATATAGACGTCCCATATGAGTTGCTTTAGATCTGTAGCGAGTGGTCCGCTAAGACTGCGGGCTGCAAACTTGACTGCATTCTCCAAATTCGGAGATATGCGCATCGCTATTGTCATATAGACTATAGCTAGGACCATCTCTGAGCTTGCCTTTATACGGAAAATCACGGAATGGTGCAGAGGATAGTCATACAGGTAGTAGAATGTGACGCCGGCAAAAATCATTGCCATCGCCACAAGGCCGATTGTGAACATACCGAGGAGAATAGCTAAAACTATTGGAATTATTGCGACTAATAACAGGGCTAGAATTGCAAGGGAAAACGCGCCTTTTGGAGTGACATTCAAGTGCGAGAAATTTATCGCTTCCTGGTATCTTTTATTCAAATCCTTTCCCGGTTGGATAGGCAGGATTTTCTCTGCAAATTTGCACGCTTGGCTATACAGAGTGGGCTTGATTTCCACTTTGCCGCGCAAGAATTCATCGTATTCCCTAGAGACTCTTCTGACCATCAATATCTAAAAATAGTTTTGGCTTTTGTCCGTATTAAGAATTGGTTTGAAAGGAGTTTATGATATGCCTAAATTATTAGGTATAGACACTTGTGCATTGGGCAAACGTAGGTACACCTATATCAAGAGGTCCACAATCTTCTACTACTTTATGATCAAAAGGTTTATTAGCTTCTCCTTCTCTAATCCAGCTTATGCAGAATTCAAACAATGCTGTTTCACAATCTGCTTGTTGACTAGCGCTGCCAATATCGCCGGCGGTCGTAAAGAACCAGTAGCCAATTATCGCAATTACAACTATCCCGAAAATTATGGCGATTATATAGGGTATTGGTATTGCACCCTTTCTGCCAGTCATAATCATCTACTATTAAATTTCTTTTTTTCGTCATATATCTTTATTGATTTGCTACTTCTGTTTTATCCTATTCTTGAACCAATCTTCCCATCGGCTGTAGATGAGCTTACTATCCAATCCACCGACTTCCTTCTTCACTTTGTCGGATATCAAATGGAACATTTCATTGCTGTCAAGCACCCAGTCTGCCTCCAGCATATCTGGCCTATTGAATTTTTCAGAGTACTTCACCATCGCCTCTTTTATCTTCGTCCGCAGCATTATGTTGTCCCACATTACGTCCCATCTACCATGCCATTCACGCACGCGCTTTGCAATTTCATTAAGCACCTCAGACTCTCCGTCAGTCAAAGTATCCGTAGGCTTCATCCTGTCTTCCTTTGCCGAATATTCCATGAGATTCACAAACCCGGCTTCTGCTCCAGGATCATCCTTCCAGTGCTTCCGCACTTCTGTCAAAGCAACGACTCTTCGGAAGCGATGCAGACCGTCCGGGCTGTGCAGCATGTTGCATATCGTAATCAGATCTATGGCTTTAAAGCTCGTAGACGGCACTCCTAGATCATTCACCACACGGTCGTAGACTCCGTAAGCAGACTCACCATGTATTGTACCGGCGACCACATTTGCAAGCGCGCCTATGCGCATAGCTTCGAACAATGCTTTGCCCTCTACGCTGCGCACTTCGCCCAGAATCAGGACTGAATCTCCTAATCTGAGCGCTGTCCTTAGAGCTTCATCAGCAGACAGCTCAGTCTCTATTTGTGTAATCACGGAGCGTGACTTCAGCCGCTCGACATTGTAGCCTAGCTTTCGCATGTACACTATAGGTAGCTCTAAAGTATCTTCCTGCACAATGAACCTGAACTTCCGCAATATCTCCAGCATCATCGCACCTAGCAAGCTTGTCTTCCCCGAGCTACGTCCGCCTGCTATCAATATTGCACGGCCGCCATCGACTATGAAACTCATCAATCCTGCATACAGCGGATCGATAAACCTGTTCTGTATGAAAAGTGGGAATGTCCATGGCCTCTCGCGGTGACGGCGTAGGGTGAATGCCAGTCCTTCAGGACTTAGTGTGCGGGTGATGGCTGCGACACGTGCGCGCCCTCCAGGCACTGTCAGCTCAGTGTCAAGCACTGGGTTGGCTTCGTCCAATGGCCTGCCAGAATACAGCCTGAATCGGGTCGCCCAAGCTTCTGCATCCTCCCTTGTAGGTATGAGGTTTGTTATGCATTCCTCGAAATCTGAATGATAGACATATATCGGTGTCAACCCGATGGGCGAATTTATGTACAAATCCTGTATCTTATCGTCGCTAAGCAACAGCTCAAGCACACCAAATCCTGCAGTATAGCGTGACAGCACCACGGCGAGCTCTTCTATCTCTTTCACAGTAAGCATCACATTCATCGACCTTGACACGTCAGCGATGAGGTCGCGGCTTATGTTCATAAACACCTCGCGCGCACGCTCCGGGTCTGCGAACTCCGTCTCGCTCGGCCTGTGCTCTGCTAGATACCGGCGCGCCATGTCCAGCACGGCATACTTCTCTTCGCTCAACCTGAACTCTGGAGGGGTTATGAAATAGCTGTGCCTCACCCTGCCTGGCACGCTGAATATCTCTACAGTCGTATTGGCTGCTATGTTGTACTTTTCCATGAGCCTCCCTCCCTTTGGTGGGACGATCATGTAGCGAGTGAGCATGAATGTTGGCCTGATCACAGGCTTGAACAGCTCCCTGTAGATCCGGCGGTCACCGAATTTGAAGATGCGTAGATACGGCTGTGCAGCCTTTATCATCTCTGTAGACTCCAGTATATTTTTCATCGGAATCAGCACTTCATCTATGTACTGCTTGAAGCACTGTTTCATCTTCATCTTTTTCATCTTCTCCTGTGCCTTGTTTATCATCATCTTCACTTTGACGTAGGCACCTATCGGGTCCTTGCGCAGGACTTCCAGAATCAAGAACTGCAGCTCCTTGAACCTGGCGGGCAGCAGCACCGAGCACTCCCTCGGGCCGAGCTTTTCTATGCTCATCAGCTTTTCTTCATTCAATATTTTGTTGTGTGCCCGAGCGATGCTTGCAAGCAATTGCGTCTGCTCAAAGTCGTATTCCACATCCCTCACTTCCGCGAGAACTATGCGCTCTATATTTTTCGATTCTTGCAATATGTCAATGACAACGGCCATGCATGCCTCAGAATTCTCAATGCTTGGCTCTATCACCCAGTTGCGTGCGTCTATTCTCGCTGTACCGTCTTCAATTTTATAGTCAACTGCCATTTTTTCCAACCATCTTGCATATACCTAATTAAATTTATCTACGGCGACACAAATTCTTTATAGTAGTCATCATTATCCAGAGGATTGCCATGCCGTCAGACGAAATCCAAAAATCGTTCCAGTCGCAGCCGCGGAAAGGCGATAGCAATTCTGTAATGTCCGAGCTGATACAGAGGATAAACCAGAACGCCCGACGAATACATTTCATGGAGCAGAAGATTGAAAGAATGGAGAATGGAATGAGAAGCCTGGATGAGACTGTGCTCATGCAGCTGAATGAACTGAAGCTGGAACTGGAGAAGATATCTAACAAGATTGTAGACGTGTCGGACAGGATAATAACGATGGAGAATGAGGTGGCTAGGATAAATAACAGACTTGACAAGACTGCAACGAAAAATGAAGTCAAGCAGCTTGAGACATTTATAGATATTATCAATCCCATAACTTCGGAGTTCATAACAAAGGGCGAACTTGAGCGCGCGCTTGAAGACAGAATGACGAAGACGAGGAAAAGGGTTTAATAAAATTTAATTTTCTTCTACTAACAAACATTTATTATAATAGAACGAGAAAAATTATTAAGGTCGAAATAAATGAAGATACCTTTTCTTAGTGGCAAAGAGGAGAAAATAAAGGGCAAAGGATATGCACCGACTAACAGAGTGCAGCAACTTATGTCGCGAGGCTTCTCTGAAACGGATGTCATAGATGCGTTGAGGAGAGAGGGATTTGCACCGGAGGAGATAGACTCGGCGTTGACGCAGACGCTAAAGGGCGGTGTAAGGGGAGAGCCTGTCACAACATATACTGCTGAAAAGCCGTCATTCACGCCCGCGGAAGGCATGCAGCAGAATGCAAGGCAGCCATCATTCCCGCCAGCGCAGCAGTCATCGATGCTGCCAACGATGGAGCAGATAAAACCGTCGCAGCCAGTAGTACCCGAGACGTCCCTGCCATCAGAATACTACCAGAGCTATCCTACTGAGGACTATGTTGATTATGCCATAAACGAGCGAATGACTGATGTGCAGCACCAGATGAATGAGTTTGCCATCCGCTATACAGAACTTGAGAAGAGAATGGAAGAGATAAAGCACCAGCTGAATACGGTAATACAAGGCCGCAGCGGCGAGCAGAACCAGGTGATAACGAAAGTTGAAGGTGTGGGGACGAGCTTGCAGGACATACACATACGATTGTCTGGGTTGGAGAAGGCTTTCAAGGAGACTTTGCCTGCGCTGATAGAGAGCGTGCGCGCGCTGAGCGATCTGGTGCAGAGGATGAAAAGGGAAGGATAAACTATTGAAAGATTAACTCTTTTCTATTCTTTTATGGGCTTCTTTCTGTGCTTTTATTCTTTCTTTGATACTATTGATTTGTTTTTTCCATGCATTTTCGTCAATGGCGTTAGATATGTATTTTGCGCCTGCATCCTCGAGAGATTCTATATATTTTAGTTCAGCGTCTGCTCGCATATTGGATGGTAATTTTCCTATCTCACGAGTAATATCTCTCACAGCTTTTTCAAATTTTCCCTTTCTTAGCTCTCCCTCGAGTGGTTTTAGTCCCAGCAATGCAGCCTTTATGTTTGCCCTTGACCTCCAAGCCCTAAAGATTGAGTATGCCACGATAATGAGTCCTACTAAGACACCTATGCCAGGGAGGAAGACTGTTGCTATGAAAAAGCCTATGATGCCGAATATGATAAATTTCCACCACCATGGCTTACCTCTTGTAAAATAATTAAATGTTTCCATCAGTATCAAAAACCCAAACCCGTATATTACGACTATGCCTGATAAAGCATAGAGCATCATGGCTACCGCACCTATCAGCCCTGTCGGCAGCAGGAAGATGATTACTAGAATGCAGAATATCCAACCCATTGCACCACTGAAACTCGGAGATAAGTTCACCATTATCTGGTCGACGAGTATGGCTTTCAAAACTATAATAAAGGTTATCATCGGGACTATGATGTAGATTAAAAGGAGTCCGTAATCGACGCTGAGTCCTCTAGGGATTCCAAAACTTTCTAAGAGGTTTGCAAAGTCACTAGGGATTCCAACGCCAAATTCAAATTCTGGAATTTGGGCTAGAACAACTGGGACTAAAAGAAGATAGATAGTGATAAATGAGAGAATCAAGATTTTCCTGTCCATATCAACCTAGATTAAATTTTGGATTTAAGACATAAATCGTTAAAAAATATTGAGGAAAAGTCCTAAGGGAATTAACATAGAATCTGAGAAGAAGAAGTTAAGGAAATTAAATATTAAGGTTTTTTCTGTTTAGCTGCAGCATCTGCATCGTCTATCCTTGTCTTTAATGCTTTGAATTCTTTTCTTGCATTGGTGAGGCTAATTCTTTCATTTATAAGATCGCTAGCTAGGTTCTGAGCATCCCTAAGAAATGGCTCTTTGTTACGATATGTCTTCAATTCTTTCTTTCCCTTCAAATGCCTCTTTATATTGCCCATGATATTATCAGCGTAGTCTAATTCTTTCTGTTTTTTATCCCCCAAAGGACCCATTACAGCAATTCTACGAGTTCTTCTATAACCAACGATTGACATAAAGATGGCTAATCCGGCCAATACGATTCCTACGTTAGGTATAAATGCTGCTACAAGTGCAGCAACTATAACTCCTATTACCAAAGTATAATAATCCCTCCCCCCTCTCATATAAGTTAATTTTTGGATAACAGCCATGAGCAGCAATGCCCCAAACCCGTATATGACCAGTATACCAGCACTGGCATAAAGCCACATTGCAGTCATTCCCACAAGACCAGTTGGGAGCAAGAACCCCAGAATTAAAAGTATAAACAGCCACCCCCTCCAATCTCTGAATGTTTCTAATTTCATCGTGTTTACCATTATTTCCTCAACGAGTATGGCTTTCAGAACTAGCGCAAACGTAGCCAATGGTATGATTATGTAGTAAAATATCCCTCCCCAACCAACAAGGATGTCTTCTGGAACTCCAAAATAGTTTAAAAAACCTATCAACGCATCTGGTGGCGCTCCACCACCACCCGCTCCAAATAATTCACCAAGGTCGCTAAACCACTCATACTGAGCAAGAGCTACATTAGTTAAAAGCATGAAAGAAAGTACGAATGATAGAATCAACCCTTTTTTGTTCATGTTAACCATTAAATTAGATTTCGTTTTAAAAGTATATAAAAATGTATTTTGGTTGAGTTGTAAGCTTCTTACACATGCATTTATTAGATAGGTTGGGGTTCATAATTTTTTTTTACTCTAGATAGGTTAAAGGTATTTAAAGGTTAGTTTTGTATCTCCTAATTAGATTAAGATGATTGATACAGATATAGCAAATCTAGAATTAAAATCGAAAATAATAGGTACCTTAAAAAGATATCAAGAGTTTGAAAATGAATTATTCCAAAATTTGGAGCAGACAAATTCGAATGCTCCTCCTTATGATAGTGTGGCGTACCTTTTCCATATACAGAATGTGTGGATCCAAAAATTAAGAAAAAATTACTATACCTTTTTAGGTATTCTTAGTGATTTAAAAATTATCCCAGGAGTTGAAAAAAGAAGAGAATATAGAAGGGTCGAAATACATTGCAATAAAATTGATGATGAAACTTACAGTGAATGTATAGATATCTTAACTAAAATTCCTCGAAAATTTCGAGAATTAAGGTCATATATTAAAAAAGAATTTTTAATAACAGAAGCCGATATATTAAATAAAAAAGTAGAAGAAGCATCAAACCCCTTGTCTAGTGCTAGTATTGAAAATAAAAGTGCAGAAGTTAAACCAAAACATGTAAAAGAACTAGAAGAGCTAGAAGCTTTGCACAAAGAACTTACATCAAAGAGCTTTTTGAAAAGACAAGTTGATACTATGAGAGATGTAATGGATTCTATATCCAAGAGTGTTGGAACTGTCTTACAAATAGAACTTTTTGAAGGTAATCTGACTGAAGAAAATAGAGAATTCTTAAATACAACTTATAGAATAAAAGATAACTTGAAAAATATGCCTGGTGAAGTGCAGCCAGATGAAGCAACTGAGAAAACAATAAGAGAGTATTCATTTGACCTCAAGTCTTTTATTAAAAGACAAAGAGAGAATAGGGGAATTGCTTAAGATTTAATTGTGTTTATACTCTTTTTGTACATCATACAATAACTCTTCTAAAGATTCTGTCTCTGGTACATTAGTTTCAAAGAATTCGAAAATATCATTGATTTTCTTTTTTGCATCTTTTTTGATTACTAGTAATCTCCACAAATCGTCTCTAATCTCCGACTCTTCTGTAATCAAATGAAACTTTTCTTTTATATTCAAAATTTGGAGCGATAAAGAAACGAGCCTGTCTCTCAAAGATGAAAATTCACTCTTTGCTACATCTAAAGCCTCTAATTGATTAAATAATTTTCTTTGTTTGGTTGATAGACTAAAAAATTTGTTAATAATCTTCTTAGGTAATATATTTGCAACAGTCCATCCATACTCGAATCTGTTCATTGATGGTATTATATTTAACAAATTGTCTCTAGCTTCTGGGCAGCACGTAAACACATCAAAGTCAAGTTGCATTAATTGTTCTCTAGGATAATCTCCGATAATAACTGACGGGTTTAATCCAGATTTAAGAATAGATGCGTTTAGGACTGGGTCATTGTCGAATATGAAGTAGCATCCATATCTACTACCAAGTTTTCTCTTCAATAAGTTACTTTTTGCATCCATCCTTCTTGATCCTAATACGAAATCGATTCCATAGAATTCATCACCATCGAATAAAAACTGGGTTGCAGTTACATTTGTGTTTGATATTCCTAAATATTCACAAACCTTTATTTCAGCTGGCCTAAAACCGGCTGAGATTATAGCAGGTAAATAACCCATTTTATATTTGAGTCTTTTTATGCATGTTTTTGCGCCGTTGACTAAAGAGTTTTTAATAAATTCTTTTGCAGCTTCATCATTGGATTCATCATATTCTGACCTAGTGAGGTTACAGCTTTTAAATATTTCTACAATTTTGTCTTTAGCTGGTTTATAGCCTTCTGGTGTCTGTAAAATTTTAATCCATTTTACTAAGTCATTTACTCTATTTTGAAGTTTTCTATTAGTTTTAACCATCTTGGAAAGAACTAGTTTATATAGTTCGTCTTTATCCTGCTTTTCAAATATACCGTCAAAGTCAAAGATAGCAAGTTTAGGTATGGTATCAGAAGAATAGCCAAGATATGGATGTTGCCCAAAAATAAAACGCCAATCTGTTTTTGGTCTTGATTTTACATTTAGATAGAAATTCAGAAGATTTTTATAATATAGTTCATTCGTGTTTTCTTTATTCTTTGTTTCAATACCCATATCCTCAACATAACCATTCAAATTTAAATTCCTTCTAACTAAATAATTAATAGGCGTATTAAATGAGACGAGTAGCAGCTGTAATTTTTGCAATCTTATTGACGTTACCTACGGTAGGTCTAGCGCAGAATTACCTAGAGTCTCTGTGGGATCCAGAGGCACTTGCAACTTGGGTTTTTCCGGGCATGTCTGAAGACTGGCTTAGAATACCAAATGTACTCTATTATGTTATCTTTCCTTTCTTTACAGCCTTTGTAGTTATTTACGGCATACTCAAAGAATTGAGAATATTCAGAAGAGGAAGTAACAAATTACATGGTACGATTGCGTTTTGCTTTGCATTCCTGCTTCTGCCTTCTGGCATACTGACTTATATAGTGAACATATTCTATGCGTTTGGCGCCTTCATAGGCCTAATAGGATTTGGTATACTGTTCATCATCGGTGTCATACTATGGGTATATGGCACGAGCTTCAGGTTGTATGGCAATTTTGGTGGAATGGCAAAAGAAGTTTCTAGCATTAGAGGTGACTTAACTGGCATTTCAAGGAGAAAAACAAGTATACTTAACCAAATTGGAAAAGATGTAAATGATGTTGTCTATGGTGATGATGTTAAACATGCGCTAAATACTTCAGATACTAAAGACTGGCCTTCGAAATTGAAAGTAGGTGGTAAAGTTCCATCTAAAGTTGAAAGTTTGGTTAAGGAATACGGAAATCTCTCAAAGAAAGAGAGGGAACTTTCTAGAGATATGAGAAAATCAGGGTTTGAGCCATAATTCAGTTTCTAATCAAATTTTTAATCCCAAATCCAAAGTATTATTAGGTATTTATGGCAATCCTAGACCTATTATATGAACTGGCACCTTGGGAACTCATTAACACATTCTTCATTCCTTTCGTAGTAATTTTCGTAATGCTTTGGGGCATTTTAACGGCGATGGGGATTTTCAAAAACAAGAAAATCAACATTGTGATTTCGCTTGCCATGGTGCTCTTCCTCGCATCCACGGACATATTTCCAATGGTTTCGCAGTGGATGATACAGCTGGGCAGCATGACAGCGGTTGCAGCATTCCTTCTATTATTTGTAGGTGGTGTTATACTCTGGACAATCAACAGAGGCAGGGATATCTACTTCGAGACTGGTTCTAAAGGAAGGAGGCTTAAAAGACTCATGGAAAGACGTGATAAAGAATTTGAGAAGTTAAGAACTGAGGGTAATAAAAATAAGAAAAGGGCTCTATATAAAAATATAGAGAGATTGAGAAGAGAAATAGAACTGGTGGAGAGCGAATAGAAAAAACATAAAATTATGTGCCCAATCTTTAAACTTAAATTTCTGGCAAACGAAATCTAATTTAGGTGTTTTAATAAATGGCAAGCCCGTTCGAGACAGTGATAAATGAATTGCTGAATATTGGATTCTATGACTTTTTGCTGTTCCTTTTGGCATTGCCATTGTTTTTTGCATTGTTGAAGAAGACTAAGCTGTTGGGAGAGTCATCCGCAATCAACGGGTTGGTTGCGTTTGTCGGTGCATTCCTCATATTCAGCTTTCCCATAATAACTGGGACGTCATTGACGTTTTCGATGACGACTATGTTCATGCAGCTTATGTTGTTTATATTTGTAATATTTTTCGCATTTTTAATATCGGGTTTTTTCTACCCCGATCTCGCGGGTATGCTCAAAGAGAAGTTCTCCCATAGTAGGACAATGCTCTACGTCGGGGTTGCCATAGCCCTGACTGTGGCTGTAATTAGCGGCTTCCTGCCTACTATACTTGGAGCTATTGGCGGGTCTGGAGCACCCACCAGTCCAGTGATAAACCCGGACATAATCACTCTTATCGGAGGAATGTTAATATTTATTGTAGTCTTGATAATCGCGGCTGCCACGACTTTGAAGTCTGAGTGATTAAATGAACCCAATGGAACTGACAATACAGAAGATGAGAGACCTGGGATTCTTCCAGTTCATACTGCCATTTATCCTCACTGCTGCAATATTTTACGGGTCGCTCAGGAAGAGCAAGATATTTGGAGACCCGGACAGGAATGTCACAGTCAATGCTGTCATATCGATTGCAGCGGCTTTCATGGTATGGGCATACCCGATTATAGCGGGTGTGAATATAGAGACGCAGCTTGCTACGTTTTTCACGCATGGTATGATAGCAACTCTCGTCGTAATGCTCGGATTGATAGTATCCGGCTTGTTCATGCCGCCAGACCTGCCAAAGACTTTAGCTGATAAATTCAAAGGTGGAAGGATATGGGCGGTAATACTGATATTTGGCATGCTGATAGGTGTTGTTGTGCTCATCACCAGCGGGATTGTAGGCATATTCTTGCCGCAGGGTATATCTCTGGGGGGAGGTAGCGATGAGTGGATAGGTGTAGCCGTCACTTTCGGAGCGATGCTGGGAAGTGTGGGATTGCTGGTATTTTTGACTAAATAGAATTTAAGAGTTGAGTGGGGAGAAAAAAGCTTTTTAAACTTAAATCACGAATAATTAGTTAAGGAGAATGACATGGCATCGATTGGAGATTTGGTCGGACTCGCTACTGAGTTTGGTGTTTTTGAATTCTATTTACCTTTCATAATTCTGTTTGCATTGTTTTATGGGTTACTATCAAAGCTTAAGTTATTTGGAGATCCTTTTAATGCTTCAGCGCTAAAGGAAGCTAGGCTAGCCAGAGCAATTAACTTGGTATTCTCGCTTGCAGCGGCTATGTTCTTGATGGCATATACACCTCTTGGATTTACTCTAACGAACTTCTTTGCAACGATGTTCGGTCAGACAGCAATAATATTAACTACACTAATAGCTGCAGGGATGATAATATACATCCTAGCAAAGATGGTTGGAATAGATATATTTTCAGGAATAGATGAAAACACGAAACTTCCAAGAGCTGCCAAGGTAGCTCTCATCATAGTTTTATTAGTGGGTGTAGCTCTGTTTGCAAGTAGTGGTGGCTTTGGAATGTTCCCTGAACTATTTCCAAGCGTCGGTGGTATTTCAACCGATATTTTACCTAGCTTGGAGCTTTCTGCGCAGGATATTGTTGTCCTTGCTTTGATTGTATTAACTGCATTTGGTCTGTGGTGGCTAATTAGGACGCCCAAAGAAGATAAGATGCTCCGTGCTGCGGGACGTGGCTAACTCTTCAAAAAAAGAAGATTTTTCTTTAATTTCTTTCTATAATTATTCATTTCTCTATTTTCAAAGTTTTAGATAGTCCTTTTCAGTAAAATGTAGAATTCCAGGCACGATGATGACCATAGGCGGCTTGCCAAAGTCCTTCTCCAACAGTTCGTTAACTTTACCATAGACAATCTCTGAATCCTCGCTGCCTGCACGGGCAAAGATTACTACAGCTGTCTGATTGGTGAAGATGCCTTCTTTCCTTTGTTCTTCCATGGCAAGAAGCTGCTGCATTGCCTCCCTTGGTAGCATACATCGCTCTGGAGTGATGTCAAGCAGCAGCAGTGTATGCAATCCAGCTCGCTTGTTCAGCTTCAGCACATCATAGACAGACTCGGGCAGCTTGCCTTTCGTCTTCTCTGGGAACGGCACAGTAGCAGTAGAGCCGAATTTGTATATATGAAGGCCAGTCTCAGCAATTGCCGAAATGATTGAAGAGTTATGTATGACTCTAGTCTTCACACCTGCCTTTTTTGCTGCCTCTAAAATTGTCAAATGTGTTGTCGCAACCAGAGGATCGCCGGGCACAAACAAGACAACATCCTTCTCCTTCGCTTCCCCTACAAGCTTGCTCGCATTCTGCTCCAGATCCTCACGCTTCAATTCTACAGCATCCTTACCAATGATTTCCTTTATTTTCTCTGCACCGTGCCACTTGCTCGTGTACAATTCGATGTATGCTTTGTCCGCTTGCTTGGCTGCATCTATGGCTCTAAGCGTCAAATCCCTCTCATCCCACAGTCCCAATCCAACTATAGTAAGCATTTACACACCGTTCATTAACATGACTTTGCATGTTTAAAAATCATTCTGAAAGAAAGAGAGTTATTCAAGGAGATATATAAAACGCTAGAATCCTTAGAAAAGAAATTTCAATGGGCTCAAATGCCATCCTAGGCGTTAACCTCTATTTTAAAACTGCCAGAGCTTCTTGAATAATTCGCTTAGTATTGGGGTTGTGACCCTCCTCGCAAGAAGTATAGCAACCTTCGAATGACCTCGGTCTCATCCTTAGGCTCTGTGGAACATAACCGTAGTTAGCAAGAGACTCTATAATCTGTATGTCAAATATTTTATAAGTTAACCAGTGAGAATGGAAAATCCCCGAACCTCCACGAGTGACTGACATTGCGAGTGGGCAGTTATAATTTCTAATTGCTGATATATTATCATTATCATAGCTCTTTTTTATTGCCATCCATGTCCTGCTATCACTAGCAACATTCCAGGCTCGACCCCAATAATCGGTATCTGTTAGTTTATCATTTGACCAAGTAGAAGTCGAGACACGCTTATACTCGTTACTTAATGCATTGTATAATAAGGTTGCTATTTCATCCAAGTCGGATGCTACAATGGTGTCTGTCATATTTAATCACTAATCCATTAAATACTTAAGTCTAATACGACTCTTACGTTGAAGCTAGTGATTAGTACTGCCAATTTTGAAATAGTCCAATCAACTAGATAGTTCTGAACTTTGCAGGTTTAAAAATCATCCTGAATTATATACAATGCTGTTCAAATTTTAATCTATGAGAAGCCTGTGGATAGTTGTGGCGTTGCTGCCGGTAATAATAGTACCGTCGTTGTTTGTAGGTTTTGAACTGCCGCTCTATTTCGGCATAGCATTGATCGGCCTAGCCTTCTGGCTCTACTCGGATGATGAAGCACTCAAATTCATCGGTACCCAAGTCGCGCGCATAGGGTTCATACTTTCCATAGTCGCTTTCATGTACTACTTCTACTCTGGCCAATTTTTTGTGACAGAGCCTTTTGAGTTCAGGTTTTTGAAGGTTGTGATAGAATTTTTCATTGAATTTTACATGAAAGTCGCCAATCTTATCGGGACTGCCATTGTCGAAATGAGAATTCCTTTTTGAAGGTTGCAAATATCATAGGCAGTGCCATCCTAGGTATAGTTGTATGAAAGTTTTTCAAGGAAATATACATATCAAGAAGGGTCTCCACTTCGGACCAATCAGATAGTAGTGGATAGTAGTCAATCTTTAAATTTTAAAAAAACAAAGATAGTTTTATGGAAAATAATTATGGGGAAACTTACAGTCCTGAGGAAGTTAAAAAAATCATAGAAATGCTGAAGTTAATCAATGCTAAAGTTAAAAAGATTAAAGATGCTGAACCCACCAAACTCGAAAAGCAGATAAAATATCTGGGGCAAAGGCTCAAGTTTTTCAATCCGACAAAGAAAATGCTCGGTTACATAATTAATCAAGCTAAACGTGGTAAAATAAAGCTAGATCCAGTTCTTTTGGAAAAACTAAAAAATGAGTTTGACAAGAAAGATTAGTGCTCTAACTCTTTCTAACTGTTTCTATTACAATCCTTCAAGGAAATCTACATATCGAAAATGATTTTATTTTAATTAAATTCTACAACTAATCTTATGGGAAAACTGATTCCTTCAAGCTTCAACATCATCGGATCGAGAGAGAAGGCAGTAGCTATAATAGAAATTCCAGACGACTTGGAAGGAAAGAAAAAAGAGATTGCTGAAGTTTTGCTTAAGGCCCATAAGAACGTAAAATCCGTCCTACAGAAAACATCGAACCGGGAGGGTGAATTCAGGACGCGCAAGTACAATCTTCTCGCTGGAGATGCAGATACCGAAGTCCTGCATAAAGAACATGGATACAGAATAAGAATTGACCCGCAGAAAGTCTATTTTTCACCACGCGAGGCTACAGAACGGCAGAGAGTTGCCGAGCAGGTGAAAGCTGGTGAAGTTGTGATGGTAATGTTCAGTGGGGTCGCACCATTTGCTGTGGCAATTTCAAAGAAGCAGACTGATGTTGAAAGGGTCATTGCTGTAGAGATAAACCCGGAAGCTGTACGATATGCGGATGAGAATATCAGAATCAACAAGCTCTCCCACAAGATACTCTCTCTCCCAGGCGACGTGCGACATGTATGTGTAAGATGGTACGGCAAATGCGACCGCGTAGTTATGCCACTGCCATTGGGAGCAGAAAATTTCCTGGACATTGCAGTGAACTGCCTGAGAGGGGAAGGCATCATACATTTTTACAACTGGGGAAGGGAGCCCAAGCTCTTTGAGAAGGCTGAGAAGTTGATAGACGAAAACTTAAAAAAGATGGGCAGGGAATATAAAATCATTAATAAGCATGTAGTGTCAGCTTATAGTCCACACGCTTACAAGGTATGCATTGACATAAAAGTTGGCGGTTCAAAAATGAAATAAAGGGTGTAAAAGATGCATGAATTACTTGACGAGGGAAATACTGAGAATAGCCTTAAGAAGTACAAACGTGTGGGCAAGCACCTTTATGTAAAGTCCAACAAGCTCGACCTTGATTCTGTGTCTGAAGATGAAATAAAGGATGTGCAGGCCGTCTTCCTTATGGGTGGTGGGGGTACTAGGCTCAAGCACGTGACCAATGACAAGTACTCCAAGCATATGATACAAATAAACGGTCTGCCCATATGCAGATACACATTCAATCTTTGGCAGAAAGCGGGCTTCAAAGACTTTTGCTTTCTCATCGACGATACGCATAGGGGAGAGTCCATACAGAACTATTTTAGAAACGGCAGCGACTTTGGTGTTACAAATAAATATTCCGTAGAGCATGGCAATCTTGGTTCTGGTGGCGCACTCAAGCTAGCAATAGAAAATGGTGTCATAAGCAAGTCAATAATCATTCATTTCCCGGATGATCAGATAATGAACTATGAGGAATTCCCCAAAGATTTCGTTAAAGTCTTTATAGCGGCTATGAAGGCTGGGTATGAGGCAGTAGTCGTATGCGTACCCGGGAAGCTATACCAGTATGGGGAGGTCATTGACAAAGACGGGGATGTTGTAGATTTTGTGGAGAAACCATTCATAACTAAAGATTCTAACACGGGCATATTTGGATTGAGCAAAAGCATATTTTCATTGATACAGTCTCTGCCTAGCGGCAAAGAAGTGAAGATTGAGCGTACGGTGCTCAAGCAGCTTGCAAAAGACGGGAAGATGTTTAAAGTCTTGCTGCCCAGCGAATACTGGATTCCTGTGAATGACGAGCCGAACCTGAAGAAGTTCCATGAGCTAGTCTGCAACCATGACTAAAAACAAAGATTTATTACTTCTGTCGGAATGTTTTATTGTATGCAGGGGTCCGATAGTCTGGTCAATTCGGCTGGGTTCAGGTCCCAGTGGGTTAGTCCCTACGTGGGTTCAAATCCCACCCCCTGCATTCATACTTAAATCTCTAACTTCTTTTAAAATAACCATGACAAAAGATATATTGACCCCAGAAGAGTCTTTATATGTTAAAATGCGTAATGACGGCTTCTATACTGATGAAATTGCAAAAATTTTGTCTTGGGAAATAAGTCGTGTCAAAGAAATAGGAAAAAAAGTAGGCGAGAAAATAAAAATTGCTGGATATGTACCAAAATTATATTTCAAAGAATTGTTACCTAAATTAGAACCATCATCACCTAAAGAATATATCAAATATGAGGAATTGACATTGGCTCAGATAGAAGCGGGGGGAAAAGGGAAACGAATGAAGCATATGAATCTACTTAAATTTTTATCTGGTGCAAATGGAGATGAGTTAAAAATGCCACGTTTCTATAATGATTCAACTTTTGTCTTTTTAGGATATGAAGATAAGATAGAATTAATGGGTCATATGAATCTGCTTGTATCATTGGGTTTAGTTAAAGAAGTTGGTAATCAATATAGATTAACAGAACTCTATGAGACTATCCTTAAACACTGAACTAATTTTTTGTTCTGTGTTCACCTCCTGCACCTCTTCTGTAGAAAAATCCTTCTTAATTATTGTGTGCGAAATTCACTCTGCCACTACGAAATTATATTTACTCCTATTAAACATTATTCAAAAAATTGAGATTATTCTCCAAGCCAAACCAGCAAATAAAAGACCATAAACCATTGATGTTACTGTTAAAAGCATAGCTCTTTTAAATCCAAATTCCTTCCAAAGCATTCCTAAAGCAATTATGCACGGAACTCCAATCGTAGCTGCTACACCAAATGTATAAATTTGGAGAGGGTTCAAAGCTAAGGATATCTTACTGCCCAAGACTGATACCAGCATTGCTCCTGTTAAATCTTTTTGTAAAAATCCAAAGATTAAAGGAATAATAGTCACAGCAGGTAATCCTAACCAAGTGGTGATTAGCGAAAGTGGTTCTACTATGATATTAGCAAGGCCTAATATATTCAAAATACCATAAGCTATTCCTCCAAGTGCCAACAAGGGTATAACTATATATACAAAATCTTTCATTCTAATCCAGCTTTTAGCAAGAACGTTTTTAATCAAGGGCCTTCTATAAGGAGGCAGTTCTAAAAGCAAAGGTTCACTCTTTATATGAATAACTTTTTTTATTCCAAAAGCCCAGATTAAACCTGCAACAAGCAAAGTAACAAAAACAGAAAAAGCTAACTTTATGCCTCCATAAAATCCAACTACCCCCATTATTATAGCAATTCTTGAGGAACAGGGTACAAAAGCAAATAAAGAAGCAGTATGAAATTGCTCTTTTTTAGACGACAAGACTCTGGTAGCTCTAGTTGCTGGTGCAGTACAACCCAAGCCTAATGCTAAAGGAATAAATGATTTCCCGGGTAAACCTAATTTTTTCAAAA
>CAZEGD010000002.1:0-169862 GCA_964512235.1 uncultured archaeon | reverse complement strand
TTCTTTTATCTGTGATGATATTTTATTTATCGCCTTTTCTATATCGTCATCATATTCAATAGTGAAAGTCCTCTTTGATATTTTTTTAATTTTTAGAACTGCGTCTACAAGTTTATCTATGCCCTCTTTTGTTAAAGGATTTATGGGAATAACAGGAATGTGAAGAATTTTTTCTAGTTTTTCATAATCAATTTCTATTCCTCTCTTTTTAGCATCTTCTACAAAATTCAAAGCTAAAACAGTAGATACTTGAGCCTCTAATATTTGCAAAGCCATATAAAGACTTCTTTCAAGAGAAGTTGCGTCAGCAATTGTTATTGTCCCATCTTCATCCCCTTCAAACAAGGCCTTTTCAGTGACTTTTTCTTCTTCTGATCTATCAGAAATAGAGTATATTCCTGGGGTGTCTACAAACTCAACAACTGTATTATTAATTTTCTTTTTAGCTTTAGTCACTTCAACGGTGGTTCCAGGATAGTTGGACACTGTAACTCTCGGACCAACTAGTGTATTAAGTAACGAAGATTTTCCTACATTTGGCTGTCCGATTAAGAGTATTTTAAGATTTTTCATATTCTAACATTTTAATTCCTTTTGCTATAATTTTATCCAAAGCAAATTTTTTGTTTTTTGTCTCAATAATAACACCATTTGGAATTTTATTTGTTATTCTTATTTTTTCTCCTGGACATATTCCCATACTAACCAATCTCTCAAACAATCCAATACCAAGGAGTATATTGGCGACTAAGCCCTCTTTTTGTTCAAATTCTATTAGGGAAACGCTTTCCTTTTTGAGTGTAGATAGCTTTTTTATATTATCAATAACTTCCATAGAAATATAGTGCTCGAGAATATGAGCCATTTCATGTGCTTTCCTTTTACCTCTCGTTTCCTTAAAATACTTTTCAAGAACAAGATGCTTTCTTAAAATATCTTTTGCTTCATCTCGTCCATTCTTTGTCAATCTAACAATTTTTTTTTCGACCCATATTAAATTTTCTTCTTCCAAATCTTTTATTGCCTTAGATAGAAAGGGGTAAGAAACTCTAATTTCCGCTTTTATAGATTCCAATGAGACCTTCTTTTTTCTTTCACTTAGTGTTCTCAATATATCTTCTTTTACTATCTTTAAAATATCAGATCCTTTGAGCATATTAACACTATAATCATCAGTAGTTTAATAATATTTCTTGAGGCAGGGTTATGGCAATTTCGCACAACATAATAACACAATGTGTTATTACTGGAATATTTTATAGTAAAGTATAAGAAAAATCCGGGATTTTTCTACAACTAGTATGCACACCTCCTGCATTAAGACTTAAATCTCTAACTTCTTTTAAAATAACCTATGATAAAAGAGCCTATGGTCAAAGAACCTATGTGCAATTACGAAACTAAAAAGCGTATAATGGACCTATTTCCCAATGAAGCTACTTTTAGAGTGCTAGTTAATATTGCAGCTTTTCCAGATAAAGATCTACAGTATCATGCAAAATTTGCAGGTTTTGAAGAAGATGGTGTTGGTATTCTAGATGCCATTCTACATCTATTGGATATGAAACTTATAGAGAACCATAGTGGAACCTATAATCTGTCTCCTGAGTTAAAGAAAAGGCATAAGGAAGCATTTGAAATACTTTATGCGTCTTGTCCTTCATGCAAGTATGAGGCTCATCCAATGGTTCATGGTAAACAAGACTCCAGATGTACTGAACCCTCTGATTATAGACTCAAATATGGTCTTAATAGTCCTGAAATCCAGCTTACAGGTTGCACAAAATTCGTTAAAAACCTATTGACAAGGACAATTGAAGTCTGACTTTGATATCGTCATCACAATATTTAATGTATAAAACTAATAATTTTCTATGATTGAATTGCCGGCTTTCGTCGATGTCTATTTTGTATCGGTAGTCGCCTTTGTCTGCCTGCTTGTCTATGCAATCTATCGCGATAGGAAGAACATAGAGTTCCATTTCATACTGCTCATACGCAAGACCCAGCACGGCAAGAAATTGTTGGACAGTATCGCTAAAATATCCCCAAGATTCTGGAAGATTGCATCTACGGTATATGTTATTGTAGCATTTGCATTTATGGCATACGGCCTGTATATGATGGCCGCTTCTGCGAAGCTCGTCATTGATAGGACATTGACCCAACCGGCTTTACAGTTTATCCTCCCGTTTCCAAGCGCACAGCCGGTCAGTGGCCCGGGCTATCTCCTTGTGCCATTCTGGTTCTGGATAATACTCATACCGTTCTTCATGGTCCCGCATGAAGTGTCGCATGGCATAATCGCGCGGGCTCACAAAATAAGGCTGAAATCCGTAGGTGTGCTGTTGCTTGCCGTGATACCCGGTGCTTTCGTAGAGCCGGACGAAAAAGATGTGAAAAAATCAAAGCCATTGACTAAGCTCAGGCTATACAGTGCAGGGTCGATTGCAAACATAGTACTGGTATTCCTTTTTATCCTATTCTCAAGCCAAGTGATATGGCCCTCGCTTGTACGCAGCGGATTGGCTATAGTGGAAGTGAATGAGACTGGACCTGCTGGCATAGCCGGACTAAGGGCTGGTATGCAGATGGAGAAGATAGGTGGTAGTGATGTGAATGTTGTGTACAATGACTTTGAGATTTCCTATGCTATGCTGCTGATAACATCATCCAATGTCACTGTAAACAATACGAAGGGTGTCAGCGCTGCTGTAGCAATGATTAAGATACTGAACAACTATGAAGTGGGGGATAGCATGGACGTAGTAGCTGATGGCCAGCATTATACTCTGGTACTTGGTGAGAGCCCGACAAATTCCACTATACCTTACATGGGTATTATGCTTAAGATGAACGAAAGGAGGGCTGGCAATTTTGAGTTCTCCACTATGCTGCCTCTGATATGGTGGATCACTACTATGGGTTATGCAGTGGCAATCTTCAACCTGCTTCCGATATACCCGCTTGACGGTGGGTTGATGGTCGAAGCAGTGGCTGAGCGCATAGTTGGAAGTAATAAAAAAGCGAAGATGATTGCGAAAGCCGTCACAATAGCAACTCTAGCTCTAGTGGCGTTCAATTTTGTAGGACCGATTATTTTGCAGGTACTGTAATAAATCTTTATTTGCCTTTTTCTATTGTATGGTATCAGGTGATAAAATGGGTGAAGATGGTTGGAAGGTTGTCTATCAGGGTAGTGGTGCCCATCTAGAGAGGGTAATAAAACAGTATAAAGAGTTAGGCTACGAGGTAAAGCCGCCCGAAGAAGTGCAACCGAGCGAATGTAGTGGATGTACTATATGTTTTAAAGACGGTGAAAAGTTATACAGACTTAAAGTAAGAAAATTGAGTAATGTGGTAGATGAGGATATCCTTTGATGAGAATTTGTATTTATTTCACTTCTGTCTTCCTTATCTCAAAATTTCTAATCGGGTAGATTACACTTACCTCTCTGAACACTCTGTCCTTTATGTCATTGTTCAGCATCTTTTCCACGAATTCCTCCAAGATTGAACTCTCAACTTCTGCTTTAATCATTCCCCTGATTTTGTTCCTTGCCGCAGTCTGTATGCTGCTCTTCACGCGCCTTGGCAGTATGGTTATAGTTTTCACCCTTATCTTTTTGCCGTCTTTCGTCTCCAAATCCTGCACAGTATCCACGCGCCTGCTGCGGCGGTAGACTATGCGCGTTATATAATCGTTCAAGCATTCCGAGCCTGCGAATTCCGTCAGAGCCTGCTCATCCTTCACCTCAGAAATCTTAAAAATCATCTTCAGGTAGTACTTCTTGAAGTTGCCCGTAAGCTCCATCATGCTTACGTTTACCTTCCTCCCAACCGGGCTTTCGCCAGCACCCGCGACAGTCCTGCCTATCTCCACGTTGTTGAACATAGCCGGGGCTAGAATTGTAAACCATTTTTTGCCCTTCATCTTCTTTACTCTCTTCACCTGCTTCTTCTCCGACTTTTCCTTCTTTGCAGATTTTTCCTTTTTCTCTTCTTCCTTTTTTTCTTCTTCTTTCTTCTCAGCCATCGATTACACCAGTTTTTTAATTATTTGATTCTGTCCTTTAATTCTTTGTGTTGCCTTATTGCATCTTCCATCGCAGCCACGAACTCTTCTTCTCTGTCTTTCTCTATCAAAGCCCCAGCTGCATACCTATGACCGCCACTTTCTCCATTCACAGCACCAGTGGCTTTAACTATAATATCTCTTAGATTAAGATTTAAATCTCTTGCTAGCCTGACTGAGACTTTGACCTTTCCTTCTTTCGTATCTGCCAGTCCGACCAGTGGCTTCCTACGGTCGACCATGTTCGAGTTCAGGGATATAGATGAGATGGTGCCTATGATCTCTTCTGGTATCTTGCTGCCACCGAAGATGTAGGTTGCCTGCTCTTTCTTTTTCAGACCACCCTCTCTCACCCAGTCCATGCTGCTGCCTATCATCCTCTTGTACTCCTTTTCTATCGCCCATGTCCTAGGCAGTGCAGTCAAGTCATCCATGCAGAGCCTGAACCCTGTTGCAAAATTGCCAGTCCTGCCGCATGCATTCAGCAGCGTTGCAAACTCCCGTGCATCCTGCAGCTCCAATGGCCTGCCAATGAAATTGTAGATTTCGCCGAAGATGTTCCCAGCTTCATCCTCGTCAAACTTCAGCCTCTGCATTATTATTGCGGACGCGAGCACCTTCTGCTCGTCTTCTGTAAGGTCGCACAGCCGCTTCCACCCATCATTGCTTCTCACATCTATCTCCAAGTCTGATAGGAATTGGACTGCCTGCGATTCCGAGCCGGAGATGCCCGGTATGAACGGGTCAAAAGAGTACTCTAATGCCTTATGCAGCGGTCTGGTGTTGCGGCCGAAGAGCCTGAGGCCACGAATGACTGATACTTTGCCCAGTGTCTCAGCTTCCTTCAGCAGCTTGCGTGCAGTACCGCTGAACTTCCAGTTCTCATCCAGCATATCTCCCACTCCACCAAGGATTGCAAGGTCTATCAGATCGCTGTTTGCCGCATTCACTGCCTTTGCAAATAGGTAGCATACCATCGAGGCAGATATCTCTTCCTCTCCAAAAAGCAGTGGGTTCAAGTGAAAAAGATTGGGATGCTCGCTTCGCAGCACTTCATGATGATCAAGTATGAGTACGTATGCCCGCTCGAATATCGGCTTTAGCCTATGGATTTGTCCGCTGCCAAAGTCCGACAGTATAAGCAGGTCTCCCTCTGCTACGGTTGCCTTTAAGTCTTCGATCACATCATCCGTTAGCTGCTTGTGTATGCTAAGCTGGAAATTCACATCCATTCGCATAGCAAGCTTAGCTATTATTGATGCCGACGTCAAGCCGTCAGTGTCAAAATGGGATGCAATCCTCACCCTCTTTTCCTTCATCAACGGCTTTATTATCTTCGCGACTCTGTCTACTTCTTCAAGGAACAAACAACCACTCTATACTCTTATCTTCTAAATATCTTAAGAATGTAGGAATTTATTTCAATTGATGCACTATAGGAATGCTTCTACTTCTGCACAATGAGCTTGGCCTTCTCAGCGTCGTACTTCCACTTCTTCTCCAACCTGCCCTTTCGTATATAGTATTTGCCAAGCCTTCTAATCTTCGACTCTAGATGCTCCAATCCTTTCAATGAATGCTTGTCAGGTTTGTTCTTTTTCAGATGCTCGCGCAAGTTCACAGCCTTCTTTAGAAGGTTCATCATGTCATCCGGCAGCTCGCTTGTCACGCCGGCTTCCTTCAGTATCTTACCTACGCTCTTACCTGTCATAACTTTCACGTCTGGCACACCATACTGGTCACGCATTATTGTACCAATCATTGCCTGGCTGTGCCTCTGATTTGCGAGCTCTACAATTGTCTTTTCAATATCGCCATTGCTCATCTTGACCCATCTAGGCTTTCTTTTTATTGCAGGCTTAGTCGAACCGCTCTTTCCTTTCTTGCGTGAGTATATTCTTGCCATTTAATCCCCTTTGAACAATTCCTTGAACAACCAGACAAAAATGAGTACAACAGTCGAGCCAAAGCTAAGCAAAGCACCCAACATGGCAATCACTGCAGTAATGCCTTGCGTGCTTATGACATTTGTCAATATCCCTATGGAAACCATTACCGTGCCTATCACTACTCCTGCCAAGCAATAGTTCTCCACAGTATCGTATCTACTTTCTCCCTTCAGCTTCAATTTACCTCTTAGCATACCTAGCACGCTTATCTATCTCCTCTATTTTTTGTAAAGCCTTTTCAGCATCTCTATATTCTTGTTTGTAACCTTTAAGTATATTATTCCAGCATGGCTTTAATATTTTCCAGTGCGTAGACTGAAGGGCTTGCCTCAGCAGCTTAAGGTCTACGGCCTTGTCTTCTATCCTCCTGCTGAAGCTACCGAGCCCGAAGTCGATAAAGAAGATTTTCCCTTCTGACAGTATCATATTGGAAGTTGTCAAGTCACCATGGACAATGTCTGCCTCATGTAGCTTGCCTATGCTCTTGCCAATCTTCACGCAGACTTCTCCTGCAGTCTTTTCATCTGATTTGTTCAATAATTCTTTGACTCTTTCCCCTTCTACGAACTGCATGATGATTTTGTCCTCTGTAAGCTTCAATATCTTTGGTGTATGCACACCCAGCTTCCTCGCGTCCGTCAGCAGCTTAGCTTCCGCCTTCGTCCTAGTCTTTCGCAGCTTTTCGTCTATCTGCTTTAGTCTGTAGATCTTCTTTATCCTCTCCTTCACAAGCACGCGCTGGCCATCTAGCTTGTCTATGTAAAGTTTTGCCTCCGCTCCTTGTGCTATTATTCTCATGAAATCAATTTAGCATAAGAGATTTAAATTGGTAATCAAGTTAATTTTTAGTGGTTTTATGGCTGAAAAGAAAAAATTGCTAAAGAAATTGGAAGAACAAGTAGTAGAGCAAGAGAAAGAGAAGACAGAACTGGAAGAGTCTGAAGAGATAACAGGGGAGAAATTGGATGAAGTTATGGCACCAGGTGTTGATGTTGCAGAAGAGCTTGAAAAGAGATATGAACATGAAGAGACGGAGCATGAAGTTAAAGAGGATGAAGCTGTTGCAAATGAAGGTATGGGAATAGAAGAGGAAGAAGAGACTGGCGAAGAGCCGAATCCAGAAATTGAAACAGCGATAAAGATAGATGCTGATGAAGATACTGATGAAGAATGATTTCTATGTGGGGATATGGCTATATCCATTGCGACAAGTGTGGACGTAGACTGAAGATAAGGCTCGGCCAGAAGAGCAGGTTGTGCCCGTACTGCAATAGAACTGTGAAAGTAATAGGAACGAAAGTACAACGCATCAAGAGTTAAGCGTCTGCTATTCCGCTTTCTACAATCCTGAAAACAGCCTCGGCTTCCGGCAGGTTTGCTGCGTCCGTGAGCTTTGCTATCCTCGTCCCCGCTTTGCCCTTTCTAAAGTACATGCGGTATGTCACCTGGTGTGCAACAATGTGACCGCCTACTGGCCTGGTCGGATCACCAAAGAGTACAGCTGGATTTGCCATTACCTGGTTTGTGACGTATACTGCTATATTGTGCGCATCCGACAGCCGCTGCAGAGCATGCAAATGTTTGTTGAGCTTTTGCTGTCTTCTAGCCAGTTCGCCACGACCGGTGAAGTCCGCACGGAAATGTGACATCAAGCTATCTATAACAATCAGGCCTATGTTCTTCTCTTCTATCACTTCTGGTGATTTGTCAATTAGGAAGACTTGATGCTCGCTGTTGTATGCGCGTGCGACATAAATGTTTTTCAGTGCCTTCTCCGGATCAAGCCCAACCGCTTCGGCTATTTTCACTATGCGGGTTGGTGAAAAAGTATTCTCCGTGTCTATAAATAAACAGTTCTTGCCAAGCCCGCCCTTCTCTTTCGGCAGCTGCACATTCACTGCAAGCTGGAAAGCCAATTGTGACTTGCCGCTCGCAAACTGGCCGTAGGCTTCGGTGAGTGCCTGCGTCTCCACTCCACCGCCAAGTATCCTGTTCAAGTTCTCCGATCCCGTGGTTATTTTTGCTGCAGACAGCTTCCTCTTCAGTATTTTGTCTGCGCTCTCAAAACCGATATCAAGCATCTGTCGGACTGCGTTGATGATTTTGCGCGCTGTAGCCTCGCCAGTCTCAGCTATGGCTGCGAACTCGGAAGGCGAGCTCACTGCAATAGCCATCGGGTCTGTAAATCCGACTTCAGTGAGCTTCTCTGCAATCTTCTTGCCTACACCAGGAATGTCTTCAAGTTCAATCTTTTTCTTCTTTACCATAATCAGCCACCTATCTTAAGCTGTATCGCTCCAATTAACTTTTCTGTCTCATCAGATATATTTAACTGTTCTATGCTGTTCACAATCATTTCCGTCCTTTCAAACTGCTGGTTCTTTCGCACTCTCCCTTCAATCAGGACTTCTTTGCCAAGTATCTTCTCTGCAACAATGTTGTACCTTTCGCCTTTATCCATCTTCGCCAATTCTTCTGCATTTACACTGCATAGCTGCTCGGCTGTAGACCTGAAAAATGTGACGCGTATGCTGCCGCTGCCATCGTCTGCAATTGTTGAAACTACTAAAGCTGGCTGTGGTTCGACTTCTCCATGCATTCCACATTCGTATTTGCCCTTTGTCTCTGTGACTTTGCCACCACACTCTGGACAGACATTGAAGATGAAACTGCCTTTGAAGACTTGGACTATGAATGCACGAGTCTCGAAGTTCCCAGGCACGGTATCCTTAATCGACACGCGCTCTCTTCTTGCATCTGGCGATAGGTAGAGCTTGTTGAGTTCTTCAGCATCCGGCAAATCAACCTCAACGTCTTCATCATAAATAGCAATCCTTCCGTACTTGCCCAAGCTAAGTTCTATGCCAAACATACCCTCATGTGCCATGGAATTCATTATCTTTACGATATCCCCAGGTTTCAATTCCTCATCTTCCACGAGCTTCACCTGCTCATTCCACAAAGGCAACCTAACGTATGCAGTCTTGTCGCCGATAAAAAGATTGACCACTCTACCAGGGCTACCATTGCGTTTAAACTCAACTATGCCGGAGATTTTGAAAATCTTGCCTACGGCGTTGACGCTTCTCATGCCTGCAACGATGTTCTTCATCTCAAGCTTCTTCAATTCTCCATCCAACAACTTTATCCCCAGATCTTTTGCAACCAAATGCGCGGCACCCTCCGTTGTAAGCATATCGCCGAATGTATCCTGCTTCTCTTCTATCTTTTTCACAAGCTCGTCGTTTGACAGCTTAGTCTTCTCTTCAAGCTCTTTCAAGACTTTGTTTGCTCTCTCTGCGACTTTAGGCGACACGGAATCTCCAATATTATTTAGACACTGAGTTATTAATTTGCTATATTTAATATGGCCTTTTACAACTCTAAGTGGTTATCGTGGGTATACTTCCGACGAGGAATTAAGTCTTAGAATCCGAGACCAATGTGAAAATAGTGGGGAAGTTTAAGATGTCCATGACTATATAGAGTAATTTCATCCACAGGAAAGCTATAAGAAAATTCTACATCACGGAGATCATTCTTTGACCTCTCCAAACTCTCTTCATTTATATCATCTACGACTATGGACAAATGTGGATTCCAATTGTCCCCTTCCTTGAAACTCCTGTCTCTACCGTCGTCATATTTTCCCAGCACATCTAATATACTCTTGTGTAAACTGACTAATTTGGGACCTTTCTTGACTGACAGGTATACTCCGGGAATGGACTCTATACTGCCATAAAATCTTTTACCTTCTATATCTAAAGTGAACTGATTGAGTTCTTCTGCTAAGTCAATAGTCTCGAGCAATACATTTACATAAGCCTTTCTATCGATCTCTCCCAAAGACTTGATTGTTATATGTGGTCTAAGTCCAAGCGCTTTGTGGGTATTGTAACGTGAGTTCAGCTTTCTCGTTAATTCTGCCAGTTCGTCAATCAGTGGCTTAGGAGGCAGTATCATCACTATGCAGTTTCTTTTCATAATGTTATAGAACCTAGTTAGAGATTTAAAACTATTGATAGAGTGTATGTTGACTAGAATAAATATTTATACGACGTAGAAAAGTTTCTTAATTCTCTCTTTTAATTCTGTTTTATTTCCAGATTCTATACATTCTTTAAACAGTTTGTAGGCTTTCTTGAATTCGTCTAAGTCTATTTTATCATAAAGATTAAGCTCGCGCAATATGTCAATCGCTTGAATGGCAAATACGTACCTTATGTCAAACTTTTCCGATGATGTAAAAATTTGCTCTTTATATTTGCCTAAAAATTTGGATAAATCCAGTGCTTTAGAATCATTGAAGAGTTCTTCAAGCCAAGTGCCATTATTGCTCATAGTTATGAAACATTTTTAAAGGATTTAAATCTTGGCTATTGTTCAGACTTCACAAGTTTAACATATTTTAACAATGGGTTATTTTTATCTCTGCGGAAAGATATGTGACCTTCTGCTTCCAGTTCATTAATGTAAGTGTTAAGTTCTTGCCGTGAAATTTGGCCAAATCTGCCTGTATAAGCTGCCTTGATTTCAAGAGTCGAATATTCTCCCTTTGGAGCATCTTCTAATATGTCAAGAACTAGAAGCTTCTTTTCGTTTGAATATAATCTCTTTGCCCCGTCTCCATGCAATTGAACTGCAATAGCCATTTTATCACAATAACTTAGAGGAATGTTAGAGATTTAAATCTTATGACGCCCAGAGTAGAAATTTCAAATCTATTGAGGTTATCTGCTCAGAAATCCAAATATTATGATGAGAAAAGGTAAAGTCCCTTACATGGATTTTGTAGAGCCGCTGATTCTAAAAATATTAAAGATGTCTGAAATGCCTATGACAGTCCTTTCTATCAATTATCATGTGAATGAAAGAGTTGGAAAGATGATTAACCTGAAGGTTATTAAAAACAGCTTAACATTCCTTGTGGATAATAAGAAAATTTCTGAAAGAATAGATAAAGAAAATGGAATAGCATACTTTAAGTTGATTGCATAGTTACGCCCAGGGTGGGAGTCATCGCCTTGAGGTAGATTTTAGCGGTTCTTTTTCTTCGCTTTCTTTTTCTCCATAGGTCTATATTTTGAAGCGCCTATAGAGACTATTCCAATTATTCCAAAGATGATTGGAGAAACTCCTAAGTCCGCCTCCACGAATATCAATAGTATCGCTGATATTACTATTAGTGCTATACCAATCCAAAACATAGGTTTATTCATACAAAAATATAGAAAATTCAAGAACAAAAATCTATCTGATTAAGTTTTTGGCGCCCAGGGTGGGGTTTGATATAGCAGCTCAAGTTTGAGGGCTTGCGAAATGTTTTAATACAGTAAAATTAGGTCTGAATTATGAAAAGGAATATTAAAATTATTTTAATTACATTTTTGTTATTCTTGTTTCTATTGGCTTGGGCTCCTTGGTTAAATAACCAAGTTATTCATGATCGAGTTTTTCAAGAAAAAGCACATAAGGATGGAACAATGTGGTGGGTAATACTACCAAATGGAACAAAAGAATACACATTAATTTGTGATTACAATGTGATGTGGTTTCCTTTTGGAAGATATGTTGCAAGTTGTGAGGGTGGGTATTTTGTAACATTTTATGGCGAGATACTTCCATAAATTACTGACAGTGGAACTCCATTGATAATAAGAAAACTACTCAAGGATGGGATTTGAACAAATAATCACAGATTAAGCCTTCTTCTTGCAAGCTTCACATCTTCAGCAATCACTGTCTTCCTTCCAGCATGGTCCGCAAGCATGGCTGCCTCTCTCGCAATCTTCATTATCTTATCTTCCATTACTTTCGCAAATTCTTCACAAGCGCCAGCCGACACTCGCTTGGCTCCTGCTCTTTTCAGTATTCTCTCAAACGGTAGTGCTGGAAAGTTTCCCAAATCATCACCTTATAGATTAACTTTTGATTGCATTCTATTAAAAATTATCAAAGCTTCGCCTTGAACAGCCTTATCTCTGCATTGCTGTATACCAGTTCAAAATTATCCAGTCCAGCGCCGTTGAAGAAGAACATCCTTGTGAACACAGAATCGCGTATTGACGGGTCCATGTAAATTACAACCCCGTAGCTCGGGTCTACCCAGATCATGCCATCTATTGCAGAAGTCTCGTTGAACACAAAGTGGCGAGTCTCCCCGTTCTCAAAATAGAGTACTTCCTTTATAATCAAGTTGCGTATGCCCTGCTCTGGTATGTTCATAACAGGCACCCACTTGTCTTCCTGTCTGACAAGTGAAAGTTGGCCGCCTGCATAAGTGATGATTCCCTGGTTGGGATCATAACCTTGGTAGTTCATCTGGAAGTAGCTATTGCCCTGGCCGAGACCAAAGTAACTCATCCAATAGTACTTCTGAATCAGGTCGGCGCTTGCGATTACGTAGACTTCTGATGGTGGGTCGCATGCGTCTTCTGGCATTGACACGCCAAAGTTCTTCTGTATTGTAGTCCTCGAATTGGCGCAAGTCTCTGCATCCAGACCATTATACTTTTCTAGAATTGCTATGCTCTCATCTTCATCACTCGTGCTCATTATCCTGCCCATGTCCTGGATTCTTATGTCATGGTTGTAAGGCACACATGTCCCTACTGGACAGTGTGCACCATCTGCATGGACCTTTAGCCCGGTATATCCAGCTATGATGTGCCCAGGATCCCACCACGTTGTAATGAGCGCATCTTCATCCGCATTCTCCTTGAGCCAGTCTAGCATATTATACCAGTTGTCGCTGATCTGCATGCCGCCCATCTGGCTTCCAGCTATCATCGCATCGTTGACAAACATAAGGGATAATATCACAACTATTCCAAAGAAAGTTGCAAGAAGTGCCTTATTCTTTACTAGCACCATGACATTTCCTACAACATAGCCCATGGAAGCGGCAGCGGCAAGCGAGAACATCAGCGAGAATCTCACACCGCGAGTTATCAAGTAGAAAGTTATCATTGCCCACATAAAGAGGAATATCTCAGTATAGTCTATCTTCACCTTCTTGTAGAGCTTAAGTATTACTAACAGTGGCAATCCCAGCATAGTAAATATCGCTGGACCCATACCGACACGTCCTGCAACTTGGTTGAATCCTGCCTGGGTGAATATGTCTATGGTCTGCAGCTCCGCGACTGATATGTTGACTATCAGCTTCTGACCAGTAACGAATAGATAGCCTCCTATTGTCGAATTGTAGAAATCGCTTATGCCAAACACGACTCCGATTATGTTAGTGGCTATGAATATTATGATTAGAGGGATGAACACCTGCTTTGCTTCAGCGATTATCGGAGACAGGCTTATTTTGAACCTACGCTGCCCAATTATCTCTTGTATGACACGGAATATTAGCAACGTAGGCATGAATACTGCGAAGAAGAGAAGTATGTACCATCCCCTTCCCCAGCTGTACACGAACATAGTGTTGACGAGTATCGCTAGAGCTACGTAGAGAAGAGACCGCTTCTTCGGAGGCCACGTCCATT
Source organism: uncultured archaeon (assembly GCA_964512235.1). GTDB lineage: Archaea > Aenigmatarchaeota > Aenigmatarchaeia > CG10238-14 > SCSR01 > CAZEGD01. Next base: position 156,336 of record CAZEGD010000002.1, on the reverse strand, counting down.
TCTTTAAAGCAAGGAATACTGTAAATACGAGAAGTAATGAATAGAAAACTACGACTACATCGCTGTCACAATAGCCTCCCATAGAGACTCCTATGAACGTGGTTGTAAGAACTGAGAATAGGGCTGTCAGCACACCTCCCCATTTATTTGACAGAGTCTTGCCAAGGAAGTACGCAGGCGGTATCGCAAGCACTACCATGATTATTGAGGACCATTTACCAATCTCTACAAAAGCTATCGTCGAGAATATACGCGCAACCTTATACATTATTGCTATTGTATAGGGCCATCCTTGGAACGCCTCCATAGGCCTTCCAGGTGGATAGTAACTCAATTTGTCCCATCCAGGCAGCCTGAACCCGTTCTCAAGAATCTCTTGGGCATGCCTGAAAAACCACCAAGGGTCATAATCCAGAACTGTGGGGGAGTTGAGTGTCGGCGAGCGGATAACGATGCATAAGTATGCAACAATACCCAGCGCTGCAAGCACGATTATGGTCTTTGCAATATCATTCCTCGACATTTTCTTCAAAAAATCAAGCGACATTAAGCACAACACCAAGCTTTTCTATATATGTGGATATTAAGTTATAATTTTATATCTATGACGATTAAAGTGTTCTATAAACATTAAAGAAGTGTGGTCAAATGAAAGTACTGATAACGCATGAGCTCTTCATGCCGGACTTTGCAGGCGGCGGTGAGAAGGTAGTATATGAGACTGCCAAAAGGTTGATGGAGAATGGTATAGACGTGAAAGTACTTACGACAGGCAACTCAAAAATAAAAAGTTTCAAAGGCATACCGACCAAGCGACTGCCTGTGAACCGTTATTTAATGAATCTCACTGCACCTTGGATAATGCGAGAGGCTGCAGACTGCGACTTGATACAGACTTTCAATTATAATGCATGCCTTCCATCATGGCTGGCCGGTAAAATGATTGGCAAACCAGTAGTGTGCTATGCCACTGGAACCTATGCGGACAATTGGTATAAGATACGTGGTCCGATAGGCGGCTTCGTATCGAAATGGGTAGAAAAGCTGCAGTTGGACCATAGCTTTGACAAAATAATATTCCCCAGTGAATTCACAAGAAGGGTTGCCATAGGCATTGGTATACCTAAGAGGATTACCACTGTAGCGAACCCTGGCATAGAGCATGAAAAATTCAAACCCAAGAAAAAGGAGTGGTACGTACTTTTCATGGGCAGGTTTGCGAGGCAGAAAGGCATCTACGATCTGATAGAGGCTGCCAAGATGCTGCCGGAGATAAAGTTCAAGCTTGTTGGTTGGGGTGAGGAAGAGAAGAGCATCCGCAAGCTCGCGTCGCCAAACGTGGAATTCTACAATTATACTTTCCGTTCAGGCAAACGTTTCTTTGACATGTACTCCCGCGCAGCAATATACTGCCAGCCGTCTGTCATAGAAAGTTTCGGCCTTACGATTGTTGAAGCCATGGCTTCTGGCTGCGCAATAGTTGCGACGACTGACTTGGGCTACAAGGGTATAGTCATAAGGCCGAACAACCCAAAGGGTATAGTGAACACGATAAGAAAGCTACTTAATAACAAAAAGAAGACACTGAAAATGGGAAGGGAAAATATAAAGCTCGCTAAAAAGTATACATGGGAAAAATATATCAAAAAATTCATAAGTGTGTATGATAAAGTGTTGAAGGAGAAGTGAATCTATGACAAAAGTTCTGCTGGTAATACTTGACGGTGTCAGACTTGACGTGATTGAGAAGTGGGTGAAAGAAGGGGCTATGCCAAACATCGAGTCTATGATTAGGCATGGTGTTGCCGGCAACTTGAAATCTATCTTTCCGATTCATACCATGCTTGCCTTCTCTGCGATGATGACTGGAAAGAACCCGGGAAAAACAGGCATATACGATATGCAGCTGCAGAAACCTGGGACTTACAAGACGATAGTACCGAATTCGACAAACATAAAGAGCAAGACTATTTTCGAGCTGTTAAGCGAGTTTGGGAAGACAGTCGGATCGATAAACATACCGCTGACTTACCCACCGCAACCAGTGAACGGCGTCACAGTCTGTTCGTGGCTTACCCCGCCTTTTGCAAACTACACTTATCCGAAAGAGGTGGCGAAGACCCTAAATGATATGGAATATAAGATACAGCCTACCGACCTGGAGCGCGAACACCCAAAATTTGAAGAGGAAGTCTATGAAGTAACGGAGAAGAGGTTTGAAGCTGCGAAATGGTTCATGAAAAATTACGACTGGTCTTTTGTTTCAATGCTTGTTGTGGGAACGGAGCATATGCACCACAATTATGGGGCATTCATAGACCCAAAGCATCCCGATTACGGACCTGAACAAGAGGCTATCGTAAGGAAGTATTACAGTTTTGTGGACGAAAAGATTGGCGAGATGTTCAAACTTATAGATGAAGATACTGTCGTCTTTGTAATTTCGGACCATGGTTTCGGGCCGAGTTATGGCGAATTGTATCTGAATACAGTACTGCAGAAGTACGACTATTTCACACCGAAGCGCACGTTCAGCCTGACTAGGAAACTTTTCGAAGATTTAGAGTCCAGTGGGATTGCAAACAAATTGAGGAACGTTATAAAGTTCGACCTCTTCAAGTTCATGCCAGAGAGAATTAAAAAATTCATCAGTGAGAACCGCGCAATATCTGTAAATGCTGACTGGAGCCGAACCAAGGCCTACTGTACTGGCATTCTCGGCGGAATAAGGATAAACCTAGCTGGTAGGGAACCGGAAGGTATAGTCAGCAAGGAAGATTATGAGAAAGTCAGGAATAAAATTGCAGAAGATTTGAAGAACGATGAGGATATTGGCTACCTTGTGCAAAGGGTGTGGAAGCGCGAGGATCTCTATGCAGGTCCTTACTTGGAAGAGATACCGGACTTGGTTGTTGAATTGAAGAAATGTTATACCACCTCACCAGAGACTCCGGACAGAACGACTGGAAAATGGAAGAAAGTCGGATTCCATACTTTGCAGGGTCTTTTCCTTGTCCGCGGCAAGGACATAAAGAGCTACAAGAGAATGAACGCAAAGATACTTGATATCACGCCGACCATACTGCACATACTTGGTGCTGCCGTGCCTGACGATGTTGACGGGAAGGTGCTTAAGGACATATTCAGGGAAGGAACAGACTCAGCAAGACAGGAAGTGAAATTCCAGAGATCGGGGAAGAAAGAAATAAAAGAAGTTGAGAGGTCTGTGGAAGATGAGAAAGCTGCCAAAGAGCGGTTGCGCGAGCTTGGTTATATATAGAATATTTAAACCAAAGTCGTCTATGAATTCTTATAACAATGTGATTGCATGGATTGGAAAGGAAAGAAAGTCTTGATAACCGGTGCGAGCGGATTCGTAGGATCGTGGCTGACTAAAGCACTAATAGAAAAGGGTGCAGATGTTACAGCATTGTCATGGGGCGATATCTCAAAATCGGTCCTCGGATTCGAAGGGATGCTTGACAGGTTGAAGTTTGTGAAATGTGACATACGAGATTATGATGCCGTGAAGAAGGTATTGGACGAAAGCTCTGCAGAAGTCCTATTCCATCTTGCAGCACAGGCAATTGTTGGACAGGCAAACGCATCACCAATACCTACGCTTCAAGTGAATATACAAGGCACGTGGAATATACTTGAAGCTGCACGCAACTCTGAAAGTATAAAGACTGTGGTAGGTGCGTCCACTGACAAAGTCTATGGCGAGCCTACAGAGCTGCCAATAAAAGAAGGGCATCCACTGCTTGCAAAATATCCCTACGATGCTTCAAAGGCCTGCGCCGATATGTTGTCTAGGATGTATTTCAACATCTATAGTCTTCCTATAGCTCTCACACGGTGCTGCAACATATATGGTGGTGGTGACTTGAACTGGAGCAGGATAATCCCCGAGGCGGTACGTGCTGTAATTTTGAACAGAAGTCCTGTGCTGAGAAGTGACGGATCGCCTGTAAGAGATTTCATCCATGTGGACGATGCCGTGAATGCCTACATAACACTTGCGGAGAATGTACACAAGAAGGAAGTGCAAGGTCAGGCATTCAACTTTGGCAGCAACTCGCCCATCAGCATTCTCGACCTTGTAAAAAAGATAATTGAGATTTCGGGCAAGCAACTAAAGCCGGACATACAAGGCAAAGGCACTCCTACAGGCGAGATAAGCAAGCAATATTTGGCAAGCGAGAAAGCAGAAGAAATATTGAAGTGGCAACCGCAAGTTAAACTTGAGGGTGGGATAAAGAAAACTATTGACTGGTATACTAGATATTTTGAATGGAATCCTGCTGCGAAAGAAGGGTAAAACGAATTAATTATTCGTCCAATAATATTTTCTTTCCATTATAATTAGCTACTATTCTTCCAGTGTCATTCGCATAACCAACTTGCCATGCTTCCATTCTATGCTTTTCAAAAATGTCTAGCACTCTATCTTTTTCGGACTGTGGTACAACTAAGCCAAATCCCCATCCCATGTTGTAAGTCATTAACATCTCTTTATCCGTAATCTTCCTGCCCATTTTTTCAGCAGTTTCTTGTATGATATTGAAAATCGGTTGGGGTCTTATATCGTCAAATGTAAACCCTATGCCTGGATTATATGGTAGTAATTTATCAATTTTCGAATATGCGTCGCCAGTCACGTGAACAGCAGCCTTTACCTCACACTCCACATTAGCCTCTAATACAGGATTAATATAAATCAGTGTAGGCTCCAGAACTTCTAGAACCAATTCTTTGTCCAGTCCGTCAAGTTTGACAAACGGGTCTTCATAGTATCCTCCCCATTCTTTGAATAAAACCTTTCTTGACATCGACGTTCCGTTGCTATGCTGACCGGAACTTTTTGCTCCAATGATTACATCGTTTGGTTTTATTCCTTTACCCCAGATTATTTCATCTTTAAGAACGTCACCAACTGCGGTAACTTCCATGTGAAACCCCTTTCCATTTTCTATTCCTTTTATTAAATCTGGGACATCGGCAATTTCTCCATTTAGGACAATTGTTTTGGCCTGTTCTGCACCTTTTATTATACCCTTAATCCATTCGTTTACTAAGTAGGGGCCAGACTTCTCTGCATCGATATTATCCAAGATAAACAGTGTCTGTGAACCTTGCCTGGCCAAGTCATTTACAGCCATTGCAACTGCGTCTATGCCAATTGTATCGTATTTTTCTGCGAGCTGTGCAATTAGAACTTTTGTCCCAATCCCCTCGATTATACCGTCAATGTATAGGTCTTTTCCAAATGGACAGATTTTTCCATAGGGAAGCTCTATCGGCTCACCATACCTAGCAAATCTGTAAAGACTTTTCAGATTTTCTAAAACCTTTTTTGATTCGGCCCTTAATTTTCTATCAACACCAGACTCGGCGTAAGTAATTTCTTTCGACATTGATTAGTTTATTGGGAAAAAAGGATTTAAACACAATTTCAATTAAGAAAGGAAATTTAAATCTATTTAACATCATCAGGATATAGAACTTGTTTTAGCTCGCCGCTGTCCCACATATTATTGAACTCTAGTACATCTTTTAGTGTGTTCATAGTCTTGAAGAACCCATCAAACCTAAATGCAACTATCTGGTTTTCGGCTGCCAGCTTCTCGAGAGGCTCCTTCTCAAGCTCGAAGCCTGGCTGCAAATAATCGAATATCCTTTTGTTGAAGACATAGTATCCTGCGTTAATCCAATGGGAGAGTTTTGGTTTTTCCTTGAAATTAGTCACAGCATTGCTGCCGTCAATCTCAATTATTCCGAACTGGGAAACTGGGTTTATTGCCATAAGAGTAACTATCTTATTGTTCTTCACGTGGCAGTCGACGATTTCGTTTATGTTTACATTTGACAGGTCATCTCCATACGCCAATAGGAAATTTTCTCCTTTTATCAAGTCTCGCACTTTCAACATCCTCTCAGCCTTTGTGCTGCCAACTCCAGTGTCTGCAAATTCTATATTCCAGTCTGGTTCAACATTCCCAGATTTTGAAAAATGTTCCTTTATCTTTTCGCCAAGATGCCCCAGACAGAGGATAAAATCTTTGTGACCGTGCCTTGCATAAATCTTCATCAAATGCCAAAGTATGGGCTTCTCGCCTATCGGTATCAAGGGCTTTGGTAGCAACTCAGTCTTCGGTCGGAGCCTCGTACCCTCTCCTCCACACAAAATTACGACTTGCATACTAAGTTTAAAATTAATAAAGGATTTAAAGCTTATGGCAGTTCCCAATTTAGGTGTTTGCAGAAGTTCAAGTCTATCTGCCTTCTAGTGGCATAGTGTTCTTTCTTCAACTCTCGGAATGCTTTGTCTATGCTTGCATCGACTGCCCGAACCATTTCATCGGCCTTTCCACTTCTCCAGTCTTCATCCGGCAACTTCTCAAAATATTCAACCAGTTGTTTGTAGACTGGTGCTGCTTCTATGTTGCTGTATGCATCCACGTACCATTTGAACATCTTCTTGAATTTGAGTATGTCTATCTGCGACAGATTGTTTAGCTTTAGAATCGACCCGTCAAAGTAGTTCGCATACTTCTCTTCCTTTTCTCTGTCTATGAGGTTGTGCTCTACGCAATAGTCGTATATTTTCGTGCCCCTGAACGGGTACAGTATCGAGCATCTGATTATGTAAGGCCTGATTTTGGCGAGCAGTCTGACAGTATCCAACACATCTTCCCTAGTCTCAGTCGGGATGCCTATCATTGTGAACGACCAGCAGCGCAGGCCAGCATGCTTGGCAGTATTGAAAGCTCTAATTATCACATCGTCCGACATATGCCTGTTCAGCATCTCTTTTCTAACCCTTTGGCTACCGGATTCCAGTCCAACCTTCACTTCCTGGCAGCCTGCGGCTTTCAGGGCGTCAGCTATATCCTTGTCGAAGTTTGTAGGACGGACGTTGCACGCGAATGGGATTTTGAAATGCTTCCCATACTCCCTGCAGAATTCTAAAGTCCATTCCTTGTTTATTGTAAAAGTATCGTCATTGAAGTTTATCATCTTTACATTAGGATTTTTCACAATTTGTTCAATCTCTTTCAGTACATTATTGACGCTCCTAAGTCTGACAGTATACTTGTTTCCATACAGGTTAAAGTATCTATGGTTTATACAATATGTGCAACGGTATGGACAGCCACGACCCACCAGAATGTTCACCCAACCTCTGCTTATATCGACTATTTTCTTATGGTCAACTTCCTCCCTATCGGCAAGAGGCAGAGAGTCCAAATTCTGCACAGGATCTCTGAGCGAGTTCTTTATCACATTTCCGTCAGACTTGAGCCAGATGTTCTGCACATTGGATACATCTTCTCCCTTTTCCAGTCTGTCTATGAGTTCTAAGAATGCATGCTCTCCTTCACCTATGCATATAAAGTCTATTGCTTCCTCTGATATGGATTCGTCCGGGGTAGATGTTGGATGTATGCCACCGCACAGTATTGGAACGTTGAAATCCCTTTTAATCAAAGGTGCCAACTCTTTGACGAATTTGAACTGTGTGGACGTGGAGGAGAATGCGACCAATCCCGGTTTGAATTCCTCTATCTCTTTCTTTATCCTCTTGTAATCAAGCGGATAGTCGATTTCTTCGTTTAGGTGTATAACCTTTACCTTATGGCCATTGGCTTTGAGAAACGATACGATTATACCGACTCCGAAGCTGTAGCTTACAGTAGTTTCCAAATCCGGATAAATTATTAAAACCCTCATTTTTATCTACAGTTAAAATAGTTTCAATAGACTTAATAATTTATACGTAGTAAATGGTTAAAGCGTGATAAAATGAAAGTCTCGGTCATCGTACCATTCCGCTCCTTGAACAAGAGGGTTGAAGATTGTATAGACTCGCTGAATCGTCAGAGCTACAAAAATATTGAAATAATAATTGTGAGTGACAAGACTCAACTCAGCATGCGTGGAGTTAAGTCTGTATACAACCCCAAACTGGATGGTGTTGGCAAGAAGAGGAATGCTGGTGCAAAAGTTGCCAAAGGTGAAATACTGTTTTTTCTGGATTCGGACTGTAGAGTGAAGAGAAATACGATAAGCAAGATTGTAAAGATGTTCAAGCAGAAAGATGTGGACGGGATAACATGCATACCGCTAACGCCCAAAGACGCTGGACTGATTGACTTTGCAACCCTTCTAGAGTACGAGGATAGGTACAACCAGATTGGAGAAGCTTATGTCAACGTAGCGGCCACTACCTGCTTCGCACTCAAGAAGAAAGTATTCCATGCAATAGGCGGTTTCAGGGATTATACCAGCGGTGAAGCGACGGGCGAGGATTGGGACTTTGGCATGCGCATAAGCGGAAGTGGCTACAAGATATTCCACACGAACAAGATCGGTGTGATACATAATCATATCTCGGAAAGCATATGTGACTACTTGAAGCGGCAGTATATGCATGCACGTTACAGGCTAACTCACAAAAGACGCTATGTGAAATATACGGACGAGTATGCAAGCACTTCCATGTTCATAACATCCACTCTACTGCTTTGTGCACCGGTGATAGCACGCATGTACAAGAAAGTCCGTAGCTTGAAGCTACTTGCGCTAATACCAATATCCTTCCTGCGGAGCTTTGTATGGTTGATTGGATTTGTGGATGGTACCTTATTCGAGAGGAAGTAGATTGACTTACTTAATCTTCTTCTTCAACAGATATACAAAATAATCCTTGGTGGCTTTTGCAAGACGGAAAAACTCTCGAGGGTGTAAGTTGTTCAAAAATATCCTAAACATCTGCCTAGGATCTGTATAAAACTCTAATGTAAGCTTGTCTCTCATCTTCTTGATATCTTCTGATGACAGGTTGGGGTAATCTATCAAAAACCCAAGCTGTCCAGTCTCGTCCAGCCAATCATCCGGGTCTTCCGTCTTCAGATAGCCTTTAGCCTTTGCCCAGGTATAGAACTCTGTGCCAGGGAAAGGCACTATCTGCTCTATCTGTATCATGTCTGGCTTTAATTTCTTGGCCCATTCAATTGTTTCCCTAATTGTTTCCTTCGTATCCCCGGGTAATCCGATCATAAAGCAGCCATATATTTTTATCCCTGATTCCTTCGCATCTTTTGCAAACTGTTCTGCCTGTTTTAATGTTATTCCCTTCTTTATGTTTTTGAGTATCTGCTGGTTGCCGGATTCATAGCCGACAATGAGCATTCTACACCCCGATTCCTTCATTTCCTTAAGCACATCCTTAGGAATATCTACCCTTGCGTTAGTCGACCACACAATTTTAATCCCTCTTTCTTTAATCAGCCTTGAGAATTCAAGCATTCTATTCTTGTCAACAGTCATCGTATCGTCGTCAATAAAAATCTCTTTAATCTCCGGCATGTTTTCCTTTATCCATTCCATCTCATCCACCAAATCTTTAGCTGAACGCATTCTAAAGTGCCTGGACATGAACGTCTGAGGTACATTGCAAAAGACGCACTGGTTTGGGCATCCTCGGGCAGACATTATTTGTATCATTGGGTGCCTAGCTAGAGCATAACGGTAATGCCTAGAATTCAGAAACTTCTTGTAGACTTTAGAAACGAATGGAAAAACATCCAAATTGTCTATGTATGGCCTGCCGGGTGTGTTGACTATCTTTCCACCGTCAAAATATGTAATGCCCAGGACTTTTGAAACATCTCCATCTTTTTCCAAAGCGCTTGCAAGGTCTACAATAGTCATATCGTACTCTTTCCTTGCTATAAAGTCTATCGATGGATTGAGACTCATTGTATATTCTGGCCGTGCAGACGGAAACGTACCGACTAGACAGACTTTGATGTTGGCGTCTATTGATTTGAGTTTGCCTGCGAATGCTACGTCGCTCTTTATGGAAGGCATCGATGTGTCCATGACTACAAGCTGTGGGTTGAAGTCAAGCACGCGTTTGACAGTTTCATTGTCATCCCAGTCATTTGCTATGGCATCCAACAGCAGCACTTCATGCCCCATCTTTTCTACATAGCCTGTCGCGTATGCAAGCCAGAACGGATAGTAGAGTGTGCCGGATTTCGTATGCTCTGGCCACCTACTTGCACGGCTGATCTTGAATCTGAATGGTGGGTTTAAAAAAACTATTTTCATTCAATCGCCTTTGTAAAACTATCAACTATAGATATAAAAAAGTTTTAGCTGGTCATTAAGAGATACCTTATCCAGCCCGGGCGACTTTTCAATCTTGGAGAATACATGCTTTAGAACATCAATGCCATATTTCCACTTTCCCTTCATTTGCCAGTAGGTTACCATAAAGACAGTGGAAGCTGCGACAAATGGGAGAAACATCTGCATCAATGGTGTGCGTAAATTCTTCTTGAAAGTCCATATCTTATTCCTGTAATGGTAGTAGTCCACTATGCTTCCTATCATAGTTGCGGTCATTGCCTTTTTGTGGTTCACTACAGAAGTCGGCACGTATACCACCTTGTAGCCCTTCAGTCTAGCACGCCAGCACAGATCAATATCCTCAAAATATGCAAAATACCTCTCATCAAAACAGTACTCTAGCTTGCGTAGCACGGGTTTTTTAATCAACAGCGAGCAGCCTGAGACGTAGAAGCATGATTTCGCATGCTCAGTGCCGATTACGAACTTTGGCACACCCAGCATGCTCAAGTATCCTTCGCCTGCTATTGTTTTTAATTTTTTGCCTGAGAAGTTTTTAATCTTCGAGCCACAGATGCCGATGGATTTGTCGGACTTAGCAACTTTTACGAGTTCCATCAGCCAATCCTTCTCCACTGCTGTATCGTTGTTCAGAAATATTATGTAATCTCCCTTGGCAACATCCAATCCACTATTGTTTCCTTTGGAAAACCCGTAGTTCTGATCGAGCTTTAATGTCTTGACCCAAGGGAAGCTTCGTTTGACATATCTTATCGAGTCGTCTGTAGAGCCATTATCGACCATTATGACTTCCATCCTGTCCTTGGGATAGTCCACGCCTTTTAAGGCAATAAAGCAGTCCTTTAGAAACTTTTTGCCATTGTAGTTTAGTATTATGACAGAGCAAAATGGTAGTCTTGACGATTTTGCCATAGGTAATCATTCGATTTTATCTTTTTAAGGTCTTTCTTCCATGCTGCTGACAAGGTTGCTGGCTCTAAGAAGTGAAGAGAATGTACCGGCGTCAGACCAGAATCCATCCACTTTCACGGCAATTAGCCTCTTATTTTTTATATAATGGTTATTCACGTCAGTAATCTCAAGTTCTCCTCTCGCACTCTGCTCCAAAGTTTTTATGAAATCATACACGTCTGGCGGATAGATGTATAGACCTGTTACTGCAAACTTAGATTTAGGCTCCTTTGGTTTCTCTTCAATCTCTACTACATTTCCGTCTTCGTCAAATACTGCAACTCCAAACCGATAGGCATCATTCACTTCTTTAATGAAGATGGCAGCATTGTCATTATCCAAAGTATCTTTACTGACTTCTACTTTTTCAAAAATATTATCCCCGAGTATAACAACGATTTTTTCACCGTGTGCAAAATCCTCCGCCTGTAAAAGGGCATGTGCAATACCGAGTGCACCATCCTGTATCTTGTATGTCAAATTGACACCATGATTGTTGCCGCTACCAAGCAGTCTCATGAAGTCACCCATATACTTGCCTCCCGTGACTATCAGTATATCCTTTATCCCAAAACTCTTCAGCGTTTCAATCGGATGGAATATCATAGGCTTGTTGTATACAGGGAGGAGATGCTTGTTTGTAGCGAATGTGCAAGGCTGCAATCTTGTCCCTTCCCCGCCTGCCAGTATAACTCCCTTCACCAAATCACCTATTTGTTCGGGTTCTTATACCAATCATATCCTATATCTTTGTCATCCCAAGACTTCCTAATCTCATCAGGGTTATCGTATTGGTATAGATTGCTCACGAAGTATATCGTATATGATGGTTCTGTTCCGACTGTCTTTGTTCCATGATATTTGGAACCGTCAACCTTTACAACTTTCAAATTTTCTCCACTTACCACAACTTCCTCTATTTCTTTTGTATTTTCGTCCCACGTAACTATCTTCATGGATCCTTTGATAACCACAAAAAAGTCAAACTGCCCTTTCTCATGCTTGTGCCATGCCCTTACAATCCCGGGATAGCTTATGGAAAGGTTTGACTGGACAGGTAATTTGTCACCAAAGAACTCCTTCCAGTCATGTCGCATGATTTCAGTGAAAGATCCTCGCTCATCAACGAACTTCTTAAGGTCTTTTACTTCAATAGATTTTCCCATTTTTTAGCACCTGTCTATAAACATAATACCATATAAACATTATACGGTAATAACATATAAATACATATGAAAGCATATATATTAGTGGTGGGTATGGACAAGATTCTAGTGATTGGTGCTAATGGCTTGCTTGGAAGCAGGGTTATTGAAGTTGGCAAGGATAAATTTGATTTCTATGGTACTTACTTCTCACCTGTTATGAAGGGAAATAATGTATCCAAACTAGACGTGAGAAATAGGGACAAAGTCTTTAAGATTATACAGAATGTCAGGCCGGATTGCGTAATCCACACAGCGGCGCTTCACAGTGTAGACTATTGTGAGACTCATCCGGAAGAATGCTGGTCGGTAAATGTGGAAGGTACGAAAAATATTGCAGAAGCTTGCAAACTCTTGGGTGCAAAGATAGTCTTCATATCCACGGATTATGTATTTGATGGAAAGAAGTTGAAGTATACTGAAAAGGACAAACCAAATCCGTTGAGCTACTATGCCAAATGTAAACTGATAGCAGAGAGAGTGATTGAGACGTTGGATGTGAACTATATCACAGTCCGTGCATCAGTTCTCTATGGCCGTAATGGAATGGGAAAAAAGAATTTCGTGCTATGGACGCTTGAACAGTTGAAAAACAATAAAGAAATGACTATTGTAACAGATCAGCATAACAATCCCACTTTTGCAGATAGTCTGAGTGAAATAATTCTAAGGCTCTATAGGAAAGGAGCTAGGGGACTGTTCCATGCAACAGGACCAGATTGTATGAGTAGGTTTGTATTTGCAAAGAAGATTGCAGACGTCTTTGGTTTGAAGAAAAGTTTGATTAAACCGATAACAACTCCCCAGTTGAACCAGATTGCAACTAGACCGGAAAGGGTCAACATGATAGTCGACAAAGTTACGAGAGTGTCTGGAATCAGGCCTATGTCTCTAGATGCGGGGCTGAAGATGTTGAAGAAGCAGTTGGTGGGTTGATGGCAAGCACGCTTGTGACTGGAGGCTGTGGTTACATAGGTAGTGAGCTAATCAGAAAGCTCCCTGAGAAATTTGAAAATATAAGAATAATCGACAACATGATGAGGGAGCGTTATGTCTCTTTATGGGAATTACCCAATAGTGCAAAATACGAATTCGTAGAGGGGGATATAAGGAATGAAAAAGATGTGAGAAAATCGATGGAGGATGTTGAAGTTTTGATTGACTTGGCAGGCATTACAAATGCTCCACTCTCGTTTAAGAGAAGGGATTTGACAATGGATGTCAACGTAGGTGGTGTGAAAAATTTAATCAAGGCTGCATTGGACAGCAACATTAAGCAATACATCTATTCATCAAGTGCTAGTGTATACGGGCCGACTGGGGGAGAGGTTGATGAAAGCTATGATTGCAAGCCAGTGAGTCCGTATGGAGAGTCAAAGTTGTTAGCTGAAAAGGAATTGCTGAAAGCGAAGGAAGAGAACGGTCTTAGGGTAACCATTCTAAGGTTTGGCACTGTCTATGGCTGGAGTGTTGGCATGAGGTTCGACACCGTGATAGACAGATGGGTGTACTTGGCTTGCATAGGCAGGTCCATAGAAGTATGGGAAGTCAACAAAGGAGAGTCCAGACCATACGTGCATGTGGATGATGTGTGTCGATCCGTCCTATTCGTTACAAATCCTGCAAAACTTGGGTTATTTAATGTAGTCAGTAAAAACATAATTTTAGGCGATGTTGTCAAAGCCGTACAAAAAAATATTCCAAATTGCACGGTCATAGAGACTGATAGGGAAAACTTGAACCAGCTCTCATACAAACTTGACAATTCAAAGCTAGTAAATCTTGGATTCAAGTACGAATACGACTTAGATAGAGGCATAAAGACTATCGTTGATAAATTCAAAGGTTTGAACCACTAGCAGAAGTCTCTTTTAAAATTTTTATATCCATATTTTAATAGGTGTAAAGATGAGGATAGTACTTTCAACAGAACGTTTCTACCCTCCAATGGGAGGAGCCGACTTTTCTGCATTAGTCTTATTCAGAGAATTATCCAAGCGTCATGAGACTAGTGCAATTTTCACAGGAGAGAGTGATAGAACTGGCAGAGTTGGCAAGATAAGAACAAAGAGAATTGGGATGGGTATTGAAAGGAATCAGTCAATCGGCTTGCTGAGGATCTACTTAATGAATAGAAAGTGGGAAAAGGTATTGGACAATTATGTAAAAGAGGGCAAGCCTGACTTGATTATAACACAGGGTGGATTGACTCCGTCTTCTGTAAAAGTAGCAAAAAGGTATGGGATACCTGTGGCTGTCTTTGTCAGAAGCTTTGATTATATGTGTATATCGGCGTTCATAGGGGTTAAAGGAACGGAAAGACACAATTGCATGAGTCATGCATCAATCAAACATAAAATCCAATATCCAATTTTTAAAATACTGGCAAAATGGCATGAAGATGCTGTGAAAAGCGCTGACATAGTTATAGCTAATTCGAAATTCACTCAGTCCTTAATTAAAAAATGGTATGGTGTGAAATCGGAAGTGATATACCCTTTCATCAGACTAGAAGATTACAGGACAAAAGTGAGAAGGCCTGAATACATAACCTTTGTCAGACCGAAGGTTTGGAAAGGAGTTGACGTCTTCCTAAAGATTGCTGACGCTTTGCCTGACAAAGAGTTTCTTACAGTTGGTAGGGCGGACAAGGTTAGTGAATTGTTGAAAAGAAAAAATGTCAAATATATGGGATGGACGAATGACATGAAAGACATCTATTCTAGGACAAAATTTTTGCTTGTACCGTCGATATGGAAAGAGGCGTTTGGTAGAATAGCCATTGAAGCTATGGTTGGTGGAGTGCCGTGTATAGTGAGTAATGTTGGTGGTCTGCCTGAGACAGTCGAGGATGCAGGAATCGTCATAAAGGACCCATACGACTTGAAAGCTTGGACTAATGCAATTAAGAGACTGGATAAAGACAAGACCTTATTGTCACGTCTCTCAAAAAAATCTAAGACACAGGCTAGAAAGTTCAACTTCAATAAACAGTATAAAAGATTTGAAAGAATAATCAATGGTTTACGCTAATTTGAGTTGGTTTTATGGTTGATGTACCAGTTGCAAATTCAGTAGCAAAAGTGCATAATTGGCTGATGGGTTGGATGGATGAAGACGGTGGATTGCACAGTCCAGTGATACATAAATTTGGCTCGGTTGTACAGGGTTATCCAAAGATTGTATCGATGATTAGAATGGATAATATAGAAGATTCTACATGGCACCAATCCATGGCTGTGCTTGCCTATGCTACGCTTTACAAAAAGACTGGTGATAAGAAATTTTTGAAAATAGCCGAGCGAATGGCTGATAGACTTGTCAGCCTGCAGATTGAAGATGGTTCATACAAAAACTCGAATTTTGAGCACGACTCCGACCCTTTCAGAAACAACAAATGCGTCATCCATCAGGCCTTTCCAGATATCGCCCTCTTGGAAATGTTTGAGATTCTAAAAAGGCAGAAGTATCTGCGTTCTGCAAAAGGCAATTTAGACAATTTCTTACTGGAAACCCTTTTTGATAGGAAGAATAAAATATTTTTCAATTTTGAGCGTTCAAGGTCGCACACGGCAAATATGACTTCGGTCGCAATTGAGGCACTTGTAAAGCTTGCCAAAATCACAGGTGATGATTCTTATCTTAGCCATGCTAAAAACAATGGTGACTGGATTTGTAGAATTTTCAACGGCCAGTATGTACCGTATGCTGACCATAGAGAAAATATAGAGCCGTTGCCGTTTTACAACGGTATAACACTACAGGGATTGGATGACCTATTCTATGCAACTAAAGATGTCAAATATTTGAATTTGATGAAAGCTATAGTCAAATATCTTAGGGAGAGTACAGATACTGAGACGGGATTTTTCTATCACAGGAAAGTCGGTAAAAGCGTAGTGAAGCGTCCGCAGTATGTTGCAGCGTCTGGTATAATACTCTGGAATGTTCTGAACTCGATGAAATGTGGTGTTAAGTTTCCAATAAACGATTACATAAAGAATTTGAACGGACGCATATACAGCAGCGGAGGCATTGGTAGCTATATCGGTTATGGTAACTGGGAGGATATCTTTCCATGCCCGGCATGGGTAGCGATGGCGTTTGCAGGACTTTGTGAATACGTGGACGAGAAGAGTCTGCAGAAAGTGGACTTTGATAGTGTAGAATTTAATAATTTTAGAATTGAAAAGGCTGGCTATAATCTGATAGATGAGAAGAATTTTCTGACGTTGGAAAAAAATGGAAAAGTCATATGGAAAGCGAATAAAAAAGAGGAAGTGCCAGATGTTAATAAAATAAAAGCTTTCTACGAAAAAGATGTGCTTTTGGCGAAGATTACAAATGCGATGATAAAAACAGTAGTCGGAAATAAAATCATTTATCCTATTGCAAAAAAGACTCAGAAAATAATCGGCTGCTAGACTTTTCTGGCTTTTACTAGTATGGTCTTGCAGAATCTTTTCAGCGGAGAGGTGGTCTTGAAATTCTCCATAGATGTTCTAGGCACCAGGTTTATGCCAACAATTCTCTCTATCTTAAAGCCCTTCAGCTTATCCATCATACCGCCATATGAGAATGGTCTGAAAGGAACATCAAGTGACCGTCCCATCATCATCCTATAACTGAAGTAAAGGCCGAACGGCGATCCTTTGTTTGAGAACACAAGGTATAGAGTCCCGCTTTTTTTCAATACTCTATGCATCTCTTTGATTACATCTTCTGGGTTTGGGACCAAGTCCAATGAACCGAAACATGTCACGCAGTCGAAGTTCTCGTCTTTTACCGGAAACTTGTCAGTACCCTTTATCGTCTTCACATTCTTATCGAGAGGTTTCATCTTCCATTTTATGAAGTCGTTGACCTCATCGGACATTTCAAGAACTGTCAGGTTGCTTATCTTCCCGTCCCTCAGGAGCATATGAGTATAGTTGGCGTAGTACGGAAAGACGTCCAACACTTTCCCTTCAATCTTGCCTATTTCATCAGCGGTCAGCCTAATAGTTGGGGATTTGGGGTTGTGTATCTCCGATGAAGGCGATTTTGCGCGTATCTTGAATGAGTGATAGTTTTTTATTTGTTCCATAGTCCAGTCGTCTGGGTTTAGCGAACTCGGATAGTCGTGCAAAGGGTTGTTGTCGAATGACCCGTAGGATATGGTACCTTCGCGCCTTGCAGGGCATTTAGGTGTCTCATCAGGGTAGCCGAATGCCACAGTTGCAACTTGGAAGAACTTTTCAGGTATTCTTAATATGTCCCTAATTTTGCATCTGTCGCCATCCTCAGACATCCACACAGAACCTATTCCAAGCGAGTGTGCCATCAACAACATATTCTGTATAGCAGCGGCAGCGGATTGTATGTTTGCATAATGCTTTGGAGTGGCTTTCTCGTCATACACCACGAATACTACGAAAGCGGAGTCCTTTATCGGGGACGGGGAATTAGAAACAGATGATATTTTCTCCTTTATCTTCTGGTCGTCAACAACTATGAATTTCCACATCTGTAGGTTGCATGCTGAGGGGGCGTACCTCCCGGCTTCGACTATCTTCTCTATCAATTCCCTGCTGACTTTCCTTTTCTTGAATTTCCTTATGCTTCTCCTTTCCCTTATTGTTTTTTTCACATCCATTTCTTCACACCGCAGATGATTTGAATTTTAGGGTTAAGCTATTAATATTATCCCTTTTAATTAAATAACAAACCAAAGAAGAATTAGTGAGGATATGGGAGAGAATCAAAAAATTCCTCTGGCTGATCCTTTAATCGGGGAAGAGGAAGCTAGAGCTGTGCACAATGTTGTCAGCTCTGGATGGATACGTGAGGATAGGTTGACAGCTGAATTTGAAAAGATGTTTGCAGACTATGTAAAAATGAAGCATGCCATAGCGACTTCAAGTGGAACTACTGCTCTTCATGCGGCGATGCTTGCGGTGGGTGTAAAACCTGGAGATGAAATTATAATGCCCTCTCTGACTTGCGTACCTCCCGTATCGGCAGCTTTGCTATGCGGAGCCATGCCTGTTTTTGCAGACATAGAGACTGAAACTTACAACATTGATCCAGAAAAGGTACGTGCTGCCGTGACTGATAAGACTAAGATGATTATCCCTATAAACTATGCCGGGCACCCGGCCGCTCTTGCAGAGCTTGAAGAGATAGCAGATGAGCATAACATCATTCTTTTGAACGATATGGCCGAATCTTTAGGATCGAAAATCGGAAATAAGGATGCATCAAGGTTTGGCAAAGTTGCAATCTACAGCTTCTCTCCCAACAAGACAATAACCACAGGAGAAGGGGGAATGGTAGCTACTGATGACGATGAGTTAGCTGAAAGAACGAGACGTGCGAAAGACTATGGACAAAAGAATAGATTCAATTATGTCGAATTGGGCAACAATTACCACTTTACTGAGATGCAGGCTGCAATGGGAATAGAACAGATGAAAAAGATAGATGAGATAGTGAAGCGTAAGCGTGCTGCGGCAAAGCTCATGACGGAGAAGCTTGCTGGCATAAAACAGTTGCAACTGCCAGTGGAAAAAGAAGGTTACACTCATGTATACATGCTCTATACTGTACGGATTCTCAGTGGCTCAAGAGATGATGTGATGAGAAGATTAGAGTCAGCAGGCATCCAATCACGCGTATACTTTCCACCGCTTCATCAGTCAGAACTACTGAAGAAATTTGAATCTCGTGTGAGCAGCAAGAAAAACATAGAAGCAATTGCAGACAGCATACTATCATTGCCTTCTTCTCCAAAACTCACTGAAGAACAAATAGGATACATCGCAAAAACTATGGGAGAAATCTTTGAGGCTTAACCCCTGCATTCCTTTATGCAATCTACTATGTAATTTATTTCTTCGTCTTTCAGATTTACGCTAGACGGCAGACTTATGCCTTTTCTACTAATCTCTGACGCTACAGGAAATTTCTCATTGCTTTTATATGGTGGCATATCAGTTATCAAATAAAAGACTGGCCTGGTCTCTATTCCCTTTGCTTCCAGTGCCTTCATAAGTTCGTTTCTGTCTACGCCAAAGCCATCTTCTACTAGCACAGTGTACATCCAATAGACATTCTTTGCCCAATCCGCCTTTGGTGGAGGCGTTATACCATTGACATCCTTAAGCAAGGAGTTATACAGGTTGGCAATCTCCAGTTTTCTTTTTATGAAATTGTCCATCTTCTGCAATTGTGCAACACCGATTGCCGCTTGCATATTCGTCATCCTGTAGTTGAAACCGATTACAGTGTGCCAGTATTTCTTCTGTAGATCCATTCCATGATCCTTCAGTATCTTTAGCCTCTCTGCAAGTTCTTCATTGTTAGTCAGGCACATACCACCTTCCCCAGTTGTCAGTATCTTGTTACCGTAGAAGCTGAAGCATGATATGTCACCGAAGCTGCCAACTCGCTTTCCTTTGTACTCTGCACCATGCGACTCTGCAGCATCCTCTATTACATATATCCCTCTTTCTCGTGCAATTTCTATGATAGGGTCCATGTCAACGGGATGGCCATAAAGATGAACGGGTATTATTGCCTTGGTCTTATCCGTTATTTTCTCCTTTATTTTTTCTGGGTCGATGTTCCATGTTGCAGGATCAGAATCCACAAAAATCGGCTTTGCTCCACAGTAAGTTACAACGTTTGCACTGGCCACAAAAGTTAAAGCTGGCACTATGACTTCATCTCCAGGTCCTATACCTAGTGTAGCTAGAGCTAGGTGTAGTGCAGCAGTGCCATTTGATGTGCTAACTCCGAACTTCGCACCACAGAATTTACTAAACCCTTGTTCGAATTCTTTTATGTACTTGCCCTTGGAGGAAATCCAGCTCGACTTTATACAATCTATTATATTCTTGAGTTCTTCCTCTCCGATTGACGGCTCGCTTATAGGAATTTTTATCATAACTATATGTTGAACGTCTATTAACAAATGACTATTTTCCTTTCCAAATCGTATCCTCGGACCCAATTTTCTGCTCCCAAACCCATTTATTACCGTTTTCTTTATACCATTTGATTGTCTTTTCCAGACCAGATTTCAAATCCGTCTTTGGCTCCCACCCTGTGAGTTTTTTGAGCTTGCTCGAGTCGGCATTCAACCTTTGCACGTCCAAAGGTCTCAACCTAGCCTTTTCAATCTCTATGTCTAGAGTGTCTTGACCTGACAGCTCAGCGATTACGTGTGCAATCTGCTCTACTGTCCAATCCTTACCAGTACCTGCGTTGAACACATCGCCTACAGCTTTCTCTTCTTTCATAAGGAGTATTGTCGCTTTAACGGAATCCTCGACAAAAGTAAGGTCTCTGCTAGCCTTTATGTTTCCTAGCTTCAACTTGTTTGACTTCGATAGCTGCGTTATCAATTCCGGTATTATATAGGGATGTGTCTCCCTTGGACCGTACGTGTTGAAAGGTCTCAAAATTATTATCGGTATTTTCTGCTCATGATGTAATGTGTAGCACATGCGATCGGCAGCTAGCTTCGAGACTGAATACGTAGACAATGGAAGAGTAGGATGCTCTTCGCTCATTGGTACAGTCTTTGCTGTACCGTAGACTTCTGAAGAGGAATAATGTACGATTCTCTTCACTCCAGCATCCCTGCAAGCCAGCATGACATTCATCGTCCCATTTGCGTTCACTTCAAAGAACTTCTCCGGCCTGTCATAGCAATCTGGTATGTACGGCTCTGCTGCAAGATGAAAGACATATTCTATGTTATTGCCCGTCAGCACGTTGACGAATTTCCTGCTGAGTATATCACCGTTCAAAATTTTTATTCTGTCCTGCACTTCTACGAGATTAATCATATCCCCGCTGAAGAAGTTGTCAAACACGGTGATGTCTGCTTTTTCCTTCAGCAACGCACGCACTAGCATAGAGCCTATGAAACCGGCCCCACCTGTTACTAGAACTTTCTTGTCTTGTAGATTCATTAAATCATGTCTCCGTTTTTCTAAACCATACTCAGCTTTTATACTTTATAATATTTACCTTTGAAATAAGTTTAAATGTCTTTTGGAAGAATGAATACGTCAAAGCGGCAGATGCTGAATTAATGATTGTTTTAAATAATAAATTCCAGATATAAGTTTTATTTGAATTGTTTGTTGGTATATGTTTGTCATGGTGTCAGTTTGTCAGATAAAGAAATGGTATTGGAGATAAAGAACCCGGCCCTAATAATTCTTCTCATAATATTATCCGTGCTGTTCTTTTTCGAGCTTCAGGTAACATTAAACACACCAATTGCTTTTGGGGATGAAGGCTACCATACTAGAATGTCGCAATGGATCGGAGAAAATTTGGAATATCCTAAATGGGTACCTTTTAGGCTGATGAATCTTGCCAAGCGTGCATATACTAGACCACCTCTATGGAGCATGCTTCAAGGCAGTTTGATAATGATATTTGGGTTCCAAGAGATTTTGATAAAGTTCTTTACTCCTTTTATAGCTTTCTTGGTTGGTATAGCCTCATTTCTGTTAATCAAGAAGTTGTACAACGATAAAATTGGGCTTATGGCATCTATAATGCTTGCCACAATCCCGTCTTTTATAGTCTATGCAGTAACATTCTATACGGATGCTTTAGAGACTCTATACTTGACTATGTTCTTTTTTCTCTTTATCATAGGTCTAAAAAAAGATAAAAGGTCTTACTTGCTAGCGGCATCGTGTTTTGGTGTTCTAGGATATTTCACAAAAAAGACTGGACTTATAACCTTTGGATTCATTTTTATCGCATTCATATACGAACTCTCAAAGGGGAAATCGTTCAGCCAGTTATTCAAAAAGTATGCCGTGTTTTTTGTTATAATGCTGGCGCTCTCGTCTACTCTCATACTAAGAACGTTTGTGACGTATGGTGGGTTCTGTGACATTCCGATTTTTGATTTGCCTGTAATTAGTTCTATTGTCCCAAAGGAATGTGACCAATTTGAGTTTGAGTCAGAATACGAATACTCGGGACGTGTAGAAGAAGTTGGTTCGGAGAAGACTATACTGGGTATGGGTGTACTGAATTATCTAACTTTCACGTATGGAAATATTTGGTTTGTAATCTTTGGTGCCTTTGCTGGTGGCTTTATATTTTTCTTAAGAAGGAAGAAGAAGGATTTGCTAGTGTTATCTGTGCTGTTGCTGTACATACCGATACTCATACAATCTTATGGCAGAAGCGAGGATGCGGCTAGATTTGCACTGCCATGGGCTCCGGTGATATGTCTTCTTGCAGCCGTTTACTTTAACGAGGTTTATAAATTCATCCGAACGTATCAGAGGCATATAGCCGTTATATTATTTTTGGTTGTTATCTTTTTCAGCTACCAGAACTTTGCTGATAAAATCGGTGTGATGGACCAAGTCAAACAATTCTATCCATCGTTCTTCGTGGCATGCGACTGGATAAGTGAAAATATTCCAGAGGATGCACTAGTATCAACTTTGTGGGTACATAGGGCGAGCTATTGCACCCAGAGGAGAGTGGCCATAATCAATGCAGACATGGCGTTAAGCAATGATGTAGATTATATTCTGGATGTTGCTAGCCAGCTTGGAATAACGCACATATGGATAAACAAATTCAGCATCGATCTGCAGAATCAGCATCTCTCAGAGATGATTGACTTGAGCTATGTCCAGCTTCTAGAGAGCAACCCTGAACATTTCGAAAAAATGTATGAAACTGGTCCGCCGATGACTGAGTGTGTGCAACAGTTGTGTGACGGTAATATAATATATGAGATTGTCTACTGAACTGAGATATTTATCTAAATTTATAAAAAAATATATAGATTAACAGTGGTAGAATGTTGTTATTACTAATACTGTCTGCAACAATTTCATTTATTACGACTTTTTTTATAGCACCGTATTTCATGCAGTTCCTTTACATGGACGGTGTTGTCGGTTTAGACTTGCATAAAAAAGATAGACCAAAACTACCGACTAGTGGTGGTATATGTGTTGCGTTTGGTATATTGGCTGGTCTGTTGAGTTATATCGGGATAAACACGTTTGTTTACAATTCTCAAGGCGATATAGTCTCTTTATTGGTTTTCATCTCTACAGTGCTCATCGGTACGTTTGTTGGGTTTTTGGATGATTTGAATGTCAAACCGAAGGCTGTAATAACAAAAGAGGGATTGGATATAAGGATTGGATTTCCACAGTGGTTAAAGCCATTGCTCATGCTTCCTGCAGCCATACCGCTTATGGTAATAAATGCGGGTGAAACTGTAATGGAACTCCCGTTAATCGGGTCAATCAATTTTGGTATATTGTATCCATTAATTCTGATACCGATTGGAGTTGTTGGTGTCAGCAATGCCGTGAATCTTTTGGGTGGCTTTAATGGCTCGGAGTCTGGTATGGGTATTGTCTACCTTTTTTTCCTTGCCATACACAGCTTGATAGCTGGAAATATTGGAGTCGTAATATTTCTGACGTCTGCTGCTGCTTTGTTGGGTTTCATCAAGTATAATTGGTCCCCAGCAAAGTTTTTGCCAGGGGACAGTCTGACGTACCTTCTAGGAACCGTTGTGGCAGCTGGTGTCATAGTTGGAAATATGGAGAGGATCGGTGTGATTATAATGTCTCTATTTGCAGTGGAGTTCTTTCTAAAGCTGAGATCGAAATTCAAGGCGAGTAGTCTAGGAAGACTGCGAAAAGATGGAAAACTCGATCCACCATACAAAAAAATATACAGCATAACGCATACAATCATGAAAATAAGACATATGACTGAAAAACAGGTAACAATATGTCTTATTGGGTTACAGCTTTTAGTTGCTCTTGCTTCCCTCATCAAATTCTTTTAAATTATAATTCCGGATATTATTTCTACTAATCTAACTAATTGCTTTTTCAATATAGGTGACCGTGTAGCTATGTAATACAATGCCTTGATATCGTCTTCTCTGTAGAATTTCAAAGGAATCAAAATTAGCAAGTATACAACTCCGCATGAAAGGACTATGAATGAACCCAATATGATGTCTTGAATCAATGGTGAGAATGCCTGTATAGCTGCATATAGAACAATAGAGGCAATTAACAGTTTAGCAATATTTTTCTTAGGTAATTCTAGGGGGATGTGTTTTTTTATAAAAATGTAACCCAGAATGGCTGTAAAGAGCATGGCAATCATATAAGAAGTTGCCATCCCAAAAGATGAAAAATAGTATGTCAATGGAAATGAAACAAAAAGAAATAGTAGAGTAGTGGCTACTATGATGTTTCTATACAACTTTGTTTTACCGCTTGCGAAATATAGGCCGGAATTAAATACGTTTCCTATGGCATAAAAGATAGAAGCGAGCGCCACCGTTGGGAATAAACTATAAGCAGAAAGGTATTCTGACCTAGAGACTAAAAGTATAAGAGGCTCCGCCATACCGATAATCATAATCCCTAATGGTAATGTTAAAAATAGCGTGTACCTAAATATGGAGATTATCAAACCACTTTGCTCTCTTTTTCTCTTCTTCACAGAAAGTTGGGAAATTATTGGTGCAAGCGCTGTACTCATAATCATTGGTACTACAAGTATTGGTGAAGTGATAAGCATAGTAATAGAAAAAATTCCAGTTACTTCTGCACTCTTCAGAAATGTGAGGATTACATATTGGCCATTGTGGAGTATTGTGCCAGCCAACTGGGCGGCAAATATGGGAAGTGAATAATTCAAAATTATGCTTTTCCTATTTATCTTTGATATTTTCGATGATATTCTTGAAGGTAACTTAGATAATTTATTGAATAGTTTATATCCAGGAAAAATATAATCCAACCTTAAAATTATCATAGTTATGAATACTGCAACGAATCCGAATAAACCGCCCATATAACTGAACCCTAGAAAGATGAGAGTTGTAGCTAACAAAACTTTAACTAGGTAGCCCACGAATGATGTAATTGACAATCTTCTCATATCTTGGAAGCTCATTACTATGGAAGAAGAAATTTGACAAATTGACACTGGTAATAGAGATAATCCAACAAATTTTATTGCATCTGCCGGTATGTTCAGTAATGGTTCTAAGAAATCTGAGAAGACAATCAATGGAATTGAAGCCGCTATACTTGTAAAAGTAACAAATTTTAACACAAACTTAATTAAACTCTTAACCTTCAGTTTATTCTTTTTCTCCAAGTATTCTGGAATTAATTTGATGATTGGTAATGAAAAACCAAACGTTGTTATAGTCGTTAAAGCTAAAGCGAGGTTTGCAGATGTGGAAATTATACCGTATTTTCCTGGCAGTAACATTTTGCCTATTACAAGCCAAAAAAAGAACGAAAAGAATGTTATAGATATGTGATTGAAAAATAGGTAGATTGTATTTGAGGCTAGTTTTCGCTTAGATTTTAATGAAATTTGAATCACCATTCCAAATTAGGCTCTCCGAGTTAATACATAAAGAATACCAGCTAATATGCCTAGTCCAGTTGCGAGATTTCTAAAAATTATTATCCATGGTGAAAGAATACCCACTAACTTATCTTTAACAAAGATATTCAGGGAAAGCGGTAGGGTCAAAAGAAAGACAAGTATAAAAGAGTAAAATACAAAATCGACAGGTAATGTCCCGAGTAAACTTAGAATAGAAAAGACGATTGTAGCCGCTAATAACACTTCGCTAACAAAGACTGTTTTGGGTGTGTAAGAATGTCTGAACAGTTTGTCTGCATGTTTCTTGTATAATGGCACCCTCCAGTAACCCATCCAGAATTTTTTCCTTAACATGGTCATAAGCGTCTCTGGATGGTGGTGATACACATAAGCGTCAGGTTTGAACACTATTAATCCATTAGCCTTGCTTATCTGGAACGATAAGTCTGTATCTTCGCCAGAAGCTCGTTGGAAGTTCTCGTCAAATCCTCCAAATTCTAAAAATACTTTTCTTCTGTATGCTGCAGAAAAAGTACCGACAAAATCTATTGAATGTTGTTTAGTCATAGCATCATGTCTGGCCTTGATTTCATAGCCAATAAATCTAGATATGACATTTTTACTGTTTGCTGTCTTATACGTGCCAGCAACTGCAACAACTTTTTCATTTTTGAATGGCTCAGTCATATTTCTAATCCAATTCTTGCTAGCTATACAGTCTGCATCTGTGAAAAGCAGTATGCCACCCTCAGAATGTCTAACACCACGGTTTCTTGCAACGGCAGGACCAGCATGTTTCTGTAGAATTAGTTTGACACCTTTGCACTTCTTTACGACTTCCACTGACCCATCAGTTGAACCGTCATCTACAACTATGATATCATACTTACTCTTTGGATAGTTCTGTCCAAGCAGTGACTTTATAGTTTTACCTATAGACTTTTCAGCGTTGTACATCGGTATTACGACTGATGCCTCTGGTTTTTTCATTCCTATCAGCTCTAATCTTCTTTTTCATTAATTTGAAAAGGTAGTTGAAAAATGTCTTACCTGCTTTAACAGTTCTCTTTGCCTCATTCTTATCTGTTAATGAAAGTTTCATCCGTTTGAATATGTAACTTGGTCTGAAATAGAAGCGTATCCTAGCTTCGTCGCAAAGTCTGACCAGTTCTTCATTGTTCATCCCAGGTCTGGATACCATGCAATTATGCCAGCCCTCTGGAGTAAGCCATTTGGAATAATCTTCTGTTATCAAGTATCCTTCGCGCTTGGACCATTCATATGCTTCCGTACCTGGATAGACCATTATGGGATAGAACTGAGCCGTGTTAGGGTCTAGTTCCTTTGCAAATTCAATTGTCTGCTCTATAGTTTTCCGAGTATCGTATGGAAGTCCAAGTATAAAACAGCCGTGCACCATTATACCTGCCTTTTTCGTATCGTCTGCAAATTGTTTTATTTTTTCCAGTGTAGTACCTTTATGAACTTTATTCAGCACTTCCTGACTGCCGCTCTCATAACCTACGCAAAGCAGCCTGCATCCTGCAGATTTCATCTCCTTCAACACATCCAGTGGTATGTCTGCGCGCGCATTTGTAGACCAAGTTATATCAAGCCCGCGCTCTTTTATCAGCTTGCACAATTTGAGCATGTGTTCTCTGTTTACAGTCCCCGTATCGTCTTCAAAAAAGATTTCTCTTACTTGCGGCATCTCTTTCTTTATGTATTCCAGTTCCTCAATGATGTTCTCCGGGCTTCTCATCCTGTATTGATGGCCTGAAATGACCTGCGGCCAGACACAAAACGCACACCTGTATATGCAACCCCGGCCGCCAATAATCGTAACTACTGGGTGTAGGTTGGCGGCGTAGAAATAATCTTCTATGTTCAAATGCCTTTTGTAAACTTTACTGACAAAGGGAAGGGCATCCAAGTCTTTTATGAATGACCTGTCCGGATTGCTCATTATCTTGCTGCCTATTCTGTACGTTAGACCCTTTACTGTATTCAGTCTCTTGCCGGCTTCCAAGAACTTTGCAAGCTCAAGTATTGTGTAGTCGTATTCCCGCCTAGCTACTGCATCTATGTTTTTGCTGATTTTGAGGGTCTGTTCTGGCAGTGCCGAAACGTGCGTACCTACAAGTATGACAAATGCCGATGTAGCATCCTTCAAAGCCTCGGCGACTTTTATATCGTTGTATATGCTTGGCGTGCTTGTATCAATAACGATTAGCTGTGGTTTGAATTGCTTTGCACGCTTGAGAACATATTCTAAATCTTGCCCGCGGGCAGGCGCGTCCATCAGCTGGACTTGAAATCCTGCTTCCTCTAGCACACCTGTAGCATACGAAAGCCATATTGGATAGTAGATAGTTCCGCCTTTAGCCACGGCGGGCGAGCGTGACGTCCGCGAGAACTTTGGTAAAAATGGTGGGTTAAGCATCAAGACTTTCATTTATTCACAACCATTGCGACCTATACATGAGTATAAATCTAATATTAGATTAATAAGATAAATTTTAAACATTTAAGTTTTAAGTATTAGTTATGAAACTTGCATTAGTTTCCTTGGATAAGTTCGAGGGGGCGCCTCATCTTGGCATAGCCTACATAGCGTCATATGTCAGAAAATATGGCGGTTTTAATGATATCGTAATAATCGATAAAGAAGACTCAATCAAAGCTGTGAAAAGAGAGAAACCGGACATAGTCGGTATAACGAGTCCTACAAGAGACTTCAAGGAAGCAGTTGCGACTGCTGAAAAAATAAAATCAGACTTTGGCTTGCCGACAATAGTTGGTGGGGTGCATATCACTGAGTTGCCGTCTACATTGCCATCTAGTTTTGATATAGGTGTCCTTGGAGAAGGCGAAGAGACTATGCTCGAACTTATGCAGATGTACGACAAACATGGAGGGTTTCCAAAGGAATTGTTGAAAGGAGTCAAAGGAATTGCTTTCCACGATAATGGACATGCCTCTGTCACGGAAATGAGGCCGTTCATAAAAGACTTGGACAGAGTACCCTACCCAGCCAGGGATTTGATGAATATGGAATTCTATCTAAAGCCAGGCAGGACCGTACCAGATAAAATATCGATTGGCACGACTATGATGACAAGTCGCGGTTGCCCATTCAACTGCATATATTGTGCATCGCCACATTTCTGGCGTAGGACGACTAGATTCCATTCTGCAGAATATGTTGCCGGTGAGATGGAACTTCTGGCTGAAAAATATAAGGTAGAGACGATACGGATTTGGGACGACTTGTTTTCGGTCAACATACCAAGACTGGAAGAGATTGTAAAACTAGTGAGAGATGCAGGTCTACATGAAAAGATAGAGTTCTACTGCTATGGACGTGCTAATCTAATGAACGAAAAGATATGCAAGCTTCTCAAGCAAATGAATGTGAAATACCTGAGCTTTGGCCTGGAGTCCGGGTCTGAAAAGGTCTTGAAATATCTGAAGAAGAACTCCGTGACAGCGGAGCAAAACAGGCGCGCGGTAGAACTCTCCAAAAGATTCGGGTTTACCATCGACGCCACGTTCATATTTGGCGCTCCGAATGAGACCAAAGAGGATATGCAGAAGACTTTTGAGTTAATCAAGAACAAGTCCATAGATAGGGCATTGGCCTTTTCGATAACTCCATATCCAGGGACTGAACTGTGGAAATACGTAAAGAATGAAGGGATTGTAAAGGATGTGGATGATATAGACTGGAAGGGTATAGACCTCAGAAGGTTCAACGAGAAGACATACATGAATAAGAACATGAGTATGGGCGAGTTCATTGAAGAGTTCAATAAAATAGAGAAATACATCAGTGAAGTGAAGAATGCGCGTATCCCAAAGATACCTCTAAAGTATCTGCTCAACAGGAGGCTCATAAGGAGATATCTCTCGGATTGGAGGGGGTTCTCGAGGGAAGTCGTAAATGCAATCCGCCTTAAAATTTTGAAGAAGACCGGGAGCGCGTCATGAGACTTCCTCGAATATCTTCAAATACCTTTTCATGATTTTTGACTTGTCATAGTTTTTCACACCATTCAAGCAATTCCTAGATAATCTGCTGTACTCATGCTTCGTAA
Organism: uncultured archaeon; assembly: GCA_964512235.1. Lineage (GTDB taxonomy): Archaea > Aenigmatarchaeota > Aenigmatarchaeia > CG10238-14 > SCSR01 > CAZEGD01. Next base: position 126,503 of record CAZEGD010000002.1, on the reverse strand, counting down.
TACTTGCAATTGCATTTGCAAAATCCTTTGCTGTGGGTTTGACTGCTTTTCCCGACTTGTTCTTTTCCACTATGTCTCTGAGACCGCCTAGATTGCTAACTATAGGTGGTGTGGCAAATGACATCGCCTCTATTGCAATCATCCCGAACGGCTCAGCCCAGATAGATGGTGCGAGAAGGAAGTTATACTTAGAGAATATTTCTCTCTTCTTCTCAAAGTCGCTCACCCATCCGTAGAATGTAGCTGGTATATCTTTCATCTCATTTTTCAATCTTTTCTCCAGCTTTCCAGATCCCATGAAACCGAACCTGAAGTCTATGCCCTTCTTGTTCAAGAGTCTTGCAACTTCTGGAAAGATGAGCACTCCTTTCTGCTTCTGTATCCTTCCCATATACAGCAGTCCAATTGGTGAATCAAGCGTCTTCGGTCTAATCCCCTTTGGTTTTTCTCTAATCGGGTAGGGTATAACTTCTGTCTTGAAAGGCAGTACTTTTGCCATCCAGTCAGAATGGCAGATTGCCTTGTCGAATGATATGTTCTTGTCTCGCAACATGTAGTCAAAAAAGATGAATGGGTAGAGTAAAGGAGATAATATTGGAACTTTGTATTCTGACATTATGCAACTTGAGCATTTCCATGCTGACCGGTTTTTGCAGACATTGCCACCTTTGAACATGTCCCTCTTAAAGCATATTGGCCAGTAGTCATGTATGTCAAAGATAATTTTTTTGTTGAGTTCCCTAGCAGCCTGAAAAGGTGCAAGTGACAGATGCCTGGAATTGTTTATGTATACTATGTCCGAATCTTTTGCAACATCTTTTACTTTTGATTTAACAGCTCGGTTGAAATGATTCCAGTAGAATGTCAAGCCAGCTATTTGATACCTGTGGCCGATTTTAATTGGAGATGATTTGATTCTATGTATTTCTATGCTGCCTTGCTTTTCACATTCTTTTAAGCCGTTCTGTAGGGTACATACGAATTTCACTTTGTGACCTTTTTTTACCAAAGACTCTGCTAAGGACTGTAAGAAAAGTTCTGTCCCTCCAGTTACATAAGGCGGATAGTATTCGTTGATGATTGTGACTTCCATAAAAACTAATTTATCTCTTACGTTTTAGTATTTAAGAATATGAAGATTGGATTAGTATGTTCGTCGGGCGGGCATCTGATAGAACTGCTTACGCTGAAGGATACGTTGAAAGATTATGATAAATTCTGGATAACATTCAAGTCACCGATAACAAAGACTACACTGAATGGAGAGAAATTCTATCTTGTAGACGACCCGAGGAGAAATGTGTTGAAGTTCATACCCCTATTTTTCGAATCGTTGTGGCTTTTCTTAAAGGAAATGCCAGATGTTGTAATGACGACAGGTGCTGGTGTTGCGATACCGTTCTGCCTGATTGCAAAACTCTTTGGAAAGAAGTTGGTTTTTATAGAAAGTTTCGCGAGAACTAAAGAGCCGTCGATAACTGGCAAGTTTCTTTATTCGTTCTCAGATCTCTTTCTTGTACAGTGGAAGGAAAACTTGAAATACTATGGTGACAATGCAAAATACGTAGGTCCTCTCTATTGAGATAAAGAACTTAGGAATTTCTTAACTTCTTTCGATGCATTTCTATTGTTGCTACTTATACGCGGTTTCCATCCTCTCTTCACTTTTTTTATACATTCTAGGAGTTCGCTTTTATTTCTAGCTACTAGGACTTTTTTCTCTTTTTTCAGCGTATTTGCTACTTCCAGTTGGTGATTGTCTGTGTGCTCACCCAGTTCTTTCAGTCTGGGTATACAGATTAATGGCTTGTTATATCTAAGCGCAGTCATAATCGTACCGGCACCTGCGTGTGAAATGATCATATCCGTCTTTTTGTTGAGTTTGTTGATCTCTTTCCAAGATTTGAATTTGAACGTTTTTTCAATCTTCTTTGGTTTATACTTGCCTTTTCCGATCTGAGCAGTGACTCTGTCTTTTATTTTTCCTTCCATTTTTAATTCGTCTACAAGTTTAACAACTCTGTCAAATCCGTAGGCAGATGATCCAACAGTAACCAAAATCATAATCCACCACTGCATTAATGTATTATTAAACAAAACTTTTTAAACTATCCGAAGATCATGAGTTTAAGTGCCAAAGATAGATATTTCCATCCATACACAAAATCTTTTGACTTTGATGTCCCAAAGTTTCTTGTCTTGTAGGTGTAAGGTATCTCTTTTATTTTCATACCCTTTTTATTCGCACGATAAAAGAGTTCAAGATTGAATTCTCCCCATACAAAATCGTGCTTGAACTTCAGTTGATTAAATTTGGATCTTTTTATTGAGCAAAAACCTCCAATAGGATCTTTAACAGGTAGGTTTAAGATGACTTCAGAGAATTTGTTTCCAACTTTTGATAGTATAGTATGAAAGAGTGAAGATGAGAGTTCACCCCCTTTTGCAAGCCTTGATGCTGAAACTACATCATACTCGTTAATGTGTTTTAGTAGCTCTGGCACCATACTTGGTGGGTGCGTAAGATCTGCATCCATATATACAATTATTCTTCCTCTGGAGATTGTTATGCCGTCTTTTATTGCAGTAAAAATGTTTTTAATATCCCTATGTAATGCAATAACATTTCCTCTTTTACTCTTCGATTCTCTAGCCAGTTTGTCAATTATCTTCGGTGTCCTGTCTGGTGAAGAGTCGTCCACTATGACTATCTCATAGTCTTTGCCACACATAGCCCTATGCAGACCTGTCACAAGCTTTTTTATATTTTCTTCCTCTTTGTAGGTTGGTATGACTATAGATACCTCTTTCTTTCCTTTCAAACATTTATATGGTTTTTTGAACCTCAGCGTTCTTTTTCCACTAACACATCTGTAGTTTGACATCGAAATCAACACTCTCTTATCAAGACTCTTCCAAATACAATTTGTCACTTTCTGGATTCTCCGGATAAGGTCCTTGTTTTATCTCAAGTATTTCAGTGTCTTCCAAAAATTCCAAACCATGGCCCTCAGTTAGTAGGATTGTATCCCCGTCATTAAGCTCTGCATCGCCCGTAAATCTGCCATCTTTTGTATAAACCTTTACTCTTACTCTACCTTTTAAAATATGAATTATCTCCTGCCTTGGATTCTCCATTGGAGTATGCACATGAATCGTTGAACGATCTCCAGCATTTCTTTTGTTAATGCCTAACTGTAAGGGGAATTCTTTTGGAGTAAAAACGTGAAATCCTTCTTCATTTCCACCCTTCCGTAAAATTATTGCAATCTCTTTATCATTGTGGTTTATCTTTTCTATTTTTGGCATTGTATCAACCCAGTCCGATAATTTTCACAAATTCAAAATTGTCAAGAGACCATTCCAATATCGTTTAATATCGTTAAATCTCCTTATGCTAGTTATTTGCCTGAATATGAATGATGGATTGAGGTAGAATTCTTTGTGCATCTTAGCATATATAGACTTTATCTCTTTTTCTGTAAACCCTTCTGGAACGTAGGGCAGTTTTGAGAACTTTTCATCTGTCATCTCGTGATAAAACCTGTAATCCCTGTGTAGAATTAAACCTTTCTTATCTAAGTGGTGGAAGATTTCCGCTCCAGGGAATGGTATAAACATATAAAAATTGGCTCCGTCCAGTTTCATTTTTTTAGCGAAATTGATTGTGTTTCGTATGGTTTCCCTTGTCTCTCCCGGAAAACCTAACACAAAATATCCCCTCACGTTCAGCCCAACTTCCTTGGTCCATTTTACTGCATTGGTGCTTTGCTCAATAGTTATGCCTTTTTTCATGAGGTCTAAAATCTTCTGGCTACCTGACTCCAAGCCGTAAGCAACCTGCCAACATCCAGCATCTTTCATACGCTTTAGCAGCTCTTTTGATACGGTGTTCACCCTAGTGAGGCATGACCATGGTATATTTATTTTTCTTCTTATGATCTCGTCGCATATATCAAAAGCTCTTTGTTGATTTGCTGTAAATGTGTCATCCCAGAATTTTATCTCCTTCGCACCATATTTTTCAATCAGCTCTTCAATTTCATCGACTATATTTCCAGGCGATCGGAACCGTGTAAGATTACCGAATATCTTCCTGTCACAGAAGGCGCACTGGTTTGGACAACCACGGGTTGTTATTAAAGTTCCCAGTGGAGGGTTCCTGCAAGAAATTGGAGTTGGGTGATACTCTGATATCGGAGGCAATAGGTGTCTGGCCGGGAAGGGCAAAGAATCCAGATCTTTGATATATTCTCGCATTTGTGTGAATTTGACAGTACCATCCTCTAAATATACCACACCTCTGATTGATGATTTGTCAAAGGCTCTATCCTCATCCCTCATTTTTCTAGCTATCTCTAATAGTGTAATCTCACCTTCACGTAGAACACCTATATCAAAACAAGTATTTTTTATAGCTTCGTCTGGTGCAGCTGTGACATGCGGACCACCAAGTACTATGTACGAATCTGGTATCTCAAGTTTTATCTTTTTAGCCGCATCGACTGCGTTGGGAAATGACAGCGTAGTTGCAGTTATCCCTATCATTTGAGGATTCTCGTCTTTTACCAGTTTTGTTAGCTTATCGTACATCATATTCGACTGTGGGCAGTCTATGATTCTAACTTCAAACCCATCTTTCTCAAGAACGGCAGCCAAATACGCCAACCCTAGTGGTTGTGTGATATTTGCAACTTTTTCAAAGCTGCTACCACCAGTTTGTTCTAACGCACTTAATGGTGGGTTCACTAAGACGATTTTCATACATTATAATTAAAGGGTAATTTATTAATCCTTTTTAATCGTAAGTAGTATAAATTGATTTGTGAGTTTTATGAGGCTTCCTAGAATCTCGAAAGATGCAAAACTACAATTGATTATAGCCTTGCTGGTGTTTGTTGTTTATTTGTTGTCATTGGCTAAAGGGTTTGAAATCTTCGATGCTCCTGAATATGCTAAAGAAATGCTTGGTTTTGCTGAAGATTTTGACTTTTCCCACTTTGGACGGACACAATATCTGAGAAATCCTTTGTATATTGTCTTTACTTTACCTCTGTTTTATCTTTCAAAATCATTTAGTATACCAATTGAATTTCTTTTGAATTTCTTTTCTATAATACCTACTGTGGTAGCTGTCGTTTTCATATACAAAACTAGCAGACTATTTCTTGATTATAAGAAATCTCTCATGGCTTCGATTTTATTTATGTTCATACCGTGGGTGTGGTTCAATTCTATACTAGCGGATTCGCGCTCTTTGCTACTTTGCTTGAATGCCATTTGGCTTTATTATTTGATGCGTGCCGTCAAGACGCAGGGAAGAAAGTTAGATGACCGTAATTTCTTTTATTCTACTATCTTTCTTGCATTAAGCATACTTGCTGGAATAATGTCTGCTCCACTAATAATTGTACATTTATATTTCATCCTCTCACATAAGAGGAACTTGAAATGGATTGGAAAACACCTAGCTATCGGGGTTATATGTCTTCCACTTCTGTTGTACTTTACATCAAGGGTATTCGTGCAAAAAGCAGAATATGAAATTTCCTATTCTATTTACAGTTTTGTTTTCACTTTTTTTCTTTTGTCATGGAGCAGTGTGCATGCACTTTCCCTACCACTTTTGATAGTATTTATAGTGTCTATCTTCCATCTCTGGAAGAATAAAGGGCGTTCACGTACATTAAACGGTCTTTTTATCTGCTCGATTCTGATTATTGCAGTCCACCTTCCATTTTTGATAATGCCTGTCTACAGTGTAATTGAAATAATACAGCCTGTGTTCTTGGTAGTTCCGCTTCTTGTAATGATTCTACTCTCAAAAATCAGATATAAGAATACTGTATTTTTCGTTTTGATTGTTTCTATGCTAGTAATGTTCCTTCCAGTTGCATGGAATCTCCACGCTTATGTACATCCTCACGAGTCGTATGCAAAATTCGCAGACAGTGTACTTGAAAATGGTTCTACTGTATTTGTGGGGCATGAAGTACCGTTTTATATGATGTATGCAAATCCATCATTCAGACTTTACGGGGAGGGTGATATCGTTGATGTTTCAAGTCTTAGCGGGCATGTCTATGTAACTAGTCAATATATAGAGAATGAAAATGAGGTCGAGTTCAAAGAATTTATGAAACTCCCGATTTACAGTTTCTTTAGTGGTGGATATGAAGAATATTCTTCGATAGTCTTTGGTGGGAAGGAGCTTAATGTCACAGAATTGAAAGAGAAAGCAGTCTATGATGGAGATGTGAGAAGCATGGAAGAGACACATGAATGGTTATACAGCGTCTATGGAAACATTTTCTTAAAGGCGTTTGTTGCATACGATTTTCCACGCCTTCAGTATAAAATTTACGAAATTGAGGTATGAAGTAAAAAATAAATTTGTAAAATGTCTGGTGTTGTTATGAAGATACTACATGTATGCAATCATTTTCATCCATGCATAGGTGGTATAGAGAAGTACGTTTATGATTTATGCAGGAACTTGCAGGTTCTTGGTCATCAAAGCGATGTTTGTTGCTTAAACAAGTGCGCGTATGGAAAAGATAGTTTACCAAGATGTGAAAGGCACGATGATATTAACATATTCCGCGTTCCGTTCCTTGCCAATAGGACATTTAGATGGTATAATTTTGCACCGAGTATAATTAATTTTTTCAAGGATTATGACATCATACACGTGCATTCTCTTGGTTTTCTTGCGGATTACACTATAATTACAAAGTTTATACACAAAAAACCGATAATCCTCAATACACATGGTGGAATGTTTCACACAAGATACATACAACCACTGAAGGACATCTATTTCAATCTGTTGTGCCGGGTGATCTACAAAGGTGTATACAAAATACTTGCAGATGGTGAAAGTGATAAGAGGAAGTTTGACCAGATTAGTGAAAATGTAGAAGTGATGCCAATAACTGTTGATACAAAAAAATACGCAAAAATAAAGAGGACTCCGAAACCTGGAAGATTTCTCTATGTTGGAAGAATATCAAAAAATAAACGTGTTGACAATTTGATAAAGACATTTGCACTTGTTAAGAAGAAGTTACCACATGCAAAACTCTATGTTGTAGGACCGGCGTGGCAGAATATGGATAAAGAACTGAAGCTATTGGCCAAGAGACTTGGAGTTGAAGAAAGTGTTATTTTAACAGGCAGAGTAAGCGATGCTGAGCTTCTGGACCAGATAAAAAATGCGCGTGTTTTCCTTTTCGCTTCCGAATATGAGGGTAGACCGGTTACTCTTATGGAAATGTTGGCTGCTGGACTTCCGATGGTAGTGAATGATATAGACATATTCAGAGATTTCATTACAGATGGTGAGAATGGGTTTCTTGCAGATTATACTAAACCGGAGAGTGCCGCTGAGAAAATAGTTAAAATAGCTAAAATGAATCTGTCGAAGATAGAAAAAAATGCAAAAGAGTCGGGAAAAGAATATGATTGGTCTGTCACAATCAAAGAGATATTTTCTTTATACGAGAGTGCAATAAAAGACAGTGTATAGGGATTGTAATGAAAATTGCATTAATAACTTGCTTTCCAAAAGAGACTGGACTTGGTAGATATGCGTTTGAGATATACAAAAACTTAAAGGACAAGATTGAAATCGACTATTTTTCACCAGTTCCGATAAAAGATGCACGTACTAAGATTATAAAAGAGTGGGATTTGCCAATATACAAAAAAACTCTAAATTACTATTTTCAGTATCCTAAATTTTTCAAAAATATCAATAATTATGATTTGTATCACATAACAAACGAGATGATGAGCAGAATAGCCAAGTATAAAAGACCTAGCATAATAACAGTAGCGGATATTGAAATATTAACATTCGGAGGTATTGTTCCCTTTTTAACCCGAGAATTGGGGTCACGTGTCTTAAAATATCTACAAAGTGCGGAAAAGATTCTGTCTATATCTGAGGATACGAAGAAGGATTTAGTAAATATCTTAGGGGTAGACAGCGACAAGGTTGTCGTGACCCTTCTCGGTGTCGATCATAAAAGATATAAAAAAAGAGACATGATGTCATGCAGAGAGAAGTTGAAATTACCAAAAGACAAGAAGATAGTTCTGCATATAGGTTCTGAAGAACCTAGAAGGAATGTCAGTACTATACTTAAAGCTTTTAAAAATCTTCTGAAGGAGCATCCAGATACCCTTCTTGTAAGAGTGGGTAGTAAATGGGATTATATTACAAAAATGATAGATAGGATGGATTTGAGTTCGAATATAATCAGGCCTGGTAGAGTTGATGAAGATCTTCTTCCATTGTATTATTCTGCTGCAGACGTATACGTCTGCCTGGATATACATACTGGATTTGGTCTACCATGTCTGGAATCTGAGGCTAGCGGTATTCCAGTTGTAAGCTCTCGTGAAGGTGCTTTCCCGGAAGTGGTTGAACATGAAAAAACTGGATTTCTAGTTAATCCAACTGATTCCAAAGCCACTGCAAAGTATCTAAAAATGATATTGGGCGATTCTAAATTAAGGTCAAGATTATCTAAAAAGGCGTTTAACAAGGCTAAATCATTCAGTTGGAAAAGATGTGCCCAAAAGACTCTAAGAGTCTATGAATCTGTAGTTAGTTAATTTGTTATTGGTCCTAGAATTTCTTGGAACTGTTTTATAACATAGTCCAAATCCTCTTTTGTTAGATATTGGTGGCAGCCGATATAGAACCCATTCAGTCCAGAATATTCAGCATTAGGAAGTTTGCCTAAATATTTTGATTTAAGATGGCTATATGCTGGTTGTCGTGTTGGTATACAACCGAATAGTGGTCTTGTCTCAACACCCAAACTTTCAAGATCACGCCTTAGTTTCTTCCTTGATATCAGATTTGGTTTTTTAATCACTATTGGATATGCCAAATAACTTACGTCTTTAGAAAAGATTGGCAACTGCAATACGCCTGAAAATTTTTCTAGGCCTTCGTTCAAATATTTGACATTTTCTTGCCTCTTTCTTATTATTTCGTCTACTCTTCTAAGCTGTGAAAGCCCTAAAGCGGCCTGTATTTCTGTTATCTTAAAGTTGTATCCAATGATATCATGAGTGAACCTTGGATCGAAATCGTCTTCTCCTTTGTGGTCATCTAGCTTTGGGCATTTGCCATTCATTCTCGTGCAGATGAAACAATCGCACATCCTACCATGGGTTTTTATTTTATTGACGAGTCTATTTATTTCACTGTTGTCTGTAGTTATCGCGCCCATCTCACCTGCCTGTATGTTATGTGCTATGTAGAAAGAAAATGCAGAAAGGTCGGACAATGAACCGGTCCTTTTACCTTTGTAAGTAGTTCCAGATGCCTGCGCGGAGTCTTCCAATACTCTTAATCCGTATTCTTTGGCTATTCGATTTATTTCGTCCATGTCACATGAGTATCCCATCTGATGGATTGGAAGTATGATAGAATAGTTATCATTCTCTTCTAGACATGCCTTAATGTTTTCCGGTGTTATTACAAATGTGTGCTTATCCACATCGACAAAGACTGGTTCAAACCCAGAAACGACTATAGAGTTGCATGTGGCTATATAGTTCAACGGCGACGTTATAACCTTAGTCTTTGGCTTTACATTGTCGTCTAAATGCTTTAGAGATTCTAGACCGGCTATCAAAGCCGATGTCCCAGAATTAAGAGCTATTGAAAACTTCGTACCTATAAAATTAGCAAACTCTTTTTCAAAAGCTCTTGTTTTAACGCCCTCAGAGATTCTTCCAGAGTCTAGAATTTCTAGTATTTCTTTACGTCCGTCTTCCAAAATCTTGAAATCTCCGATGTATACTTTTCTCATTTTGCATTTTTCCTGTATTTTTCAATAGCAGTATTTACCATCATATCTACTAAGTCTTCGAATTTTACCTTAGGTTCCCACCCTAAAACCTCTTTAGCTTTTGTTATGTCGCCACGAAGTTCGAATTTTTCATTCGGTCTTATCAATGACTTATCTGTTTTTACATATTTCTTCCAATCAAGACTTACTACATTAAAAGCGGCCTCAGCGAATTCCTTCACAGAATGTGTCTTACCGGTGGCGATAATAAAATCATCTGGTTTCTTTTGTTGCAAAATAAGCCACATAGCATTTACAAAATCTCCTGCAAATCCCCAATCCCTTCTGGCTTCCAGATTTCCAAGAATAAGTTCATTCTCCAGACCAAGATGTATTTTTGCCACTGTGTCTGCAATCTTGCCGGTAACGAATTTTGACCTTCCGTGGGGCGATTCGTGATTATAGCATATTGTAGAGCATGCAAACATATTATGCTGCTTTCTATAGTTCAGCGTCGTAAGATGTGCGAATACCTTAGCTATACCATATGAATTCCTTGGATTCAATTCTGTATTTTCGTTTTGAGGGCTTTCTTTTGCATTGCCGAAGATTTCTGAAGTGGATGCCTGTAAAAATTTTATGTCTTTATTGAACCCACGGATAGCATCCAGCACCTTTAGGACGCCCAATCCCGTGACATTTGCCGTTTCTATTGGATGTTCCCACCATGTAGTGTAATGGGATGGATATGCTGCAAGATTGTAAACTTCTGAGGGGTTAGACTCTTTTAATACCTTTTCAATTGAACTCATATCTGTAATATCGCCTTCAATTAAGTGGATTTTATCCTTGATGTGGTTTATATTTCTAAGGTCTTCTCCTTTCAACACTAATCCATAAACATTGTAACCCTTTTCGAGCAGTAATTCTGCCAAGTAAGATCCGTCTTGTCCAGCTGTACCTGTTATGAGCGCTATTTTCATGGTACACAACCCAATAAACCTTTATCCATAGTATTTATTATTTTAGTATAATTAATTTCATAGACATTAGGGATTTATATCCATGACTAAGATATTAAAGTGGTTGTAAATGAAAATTGTGCATGTATGTGATTATTACAATCCTGAAGTAGGCGGTATTTTAAATTTATGTATAGAAAAGCTTGCAGATAGAGGACATGAAATAGTTCTCTATACATCTAACATTTCATCGTATAAGAATCCTGGAAAGCATAAAAGGGAAGACATAACTGTGAAAAGATATCCCGGAGTTGCCATTGGTAATTTTGTGGTTTTTCCGTCGATGATAAAGGATTTTATAAAGGAAGATGCAGACATAATTCAAAGTTATGTTGCTGGCTTCTTTGCCACGACCATATGTGGCTATCTCAGATTGGTTAAACCAACGCCTCTAGTAGTCAGGGCAGATTTTAACTATCTTGAAAGGGTTTCACCTATAAAGCATATATACAATTTCTTTTGGACACAATTACCTCTGAAATTTGCAGACGCTATGTTCGTTAATATGGATATAATGAAGTATGCTATACAAAAGAGATATCATGTAGATGAAAAAAAAGTTAAAGTGATACCTGATGGTGTAGATTTTAAAAAAATTAATAAAGCTAGGAAAAAGAGATTGTTTGGAAATAAATTCGTTATATTGAATGTTGGTAGAGTTAGCCGTGTAAAAAATCTTGAATTGATTATCAGATCTTTAGTACATTTGAAACGTAACAAAAAAGATTTTGTCTTTGTGATGATTGGCCCCTGTGAAGACGAAGATTATTTCAATACATTGATAGATATAGCTAGAAAAATTGGTGTCATAGAGCACATAAAATTCTTGGGTAAAATCCCATACGAAAAAATTGCTACATATTACAAGTCTTCAGACGTATATGTACAGTCAAGTAGTTTAGAGAGTTTTTGTTCATCAACGTTAGAAGCGATGGCGGCAGGACTGCCTGTTATAGCAACTAAAACCGGAGCTATAGGTTATGAATTATTCAAAAAGTATGATTATTGGGTAAAAACACCGAAAGAACTTGGAGAAAAATTATTAGAATTGTATGACGACTCACAAAAAAGAAAATCAGTTGGTAAAATGTTAAAGAAGATAGCCAAGCAATATGATTGGGAAATTATTGTTGACAAAGTAGAGAGTCTATATAGATGCATGATTCAAGGTGATTAAATGAGAGTAAAAGAGTTCATAAAAAAGTATGATGCCATTTACATATTTGTAGCATTGACACCATTGTTTATAGTGATGACATTCTTGGCAGTACCGTACCTGATTATGGTAAAGCTTAAAAACGGGAATATATGAAGTGGAGGAGATTGAAATACCGACAAACAACAGGTACAACCTGATAATAAAGGCATTGAAGATGTTTGAATGGCACACACTGCTGGACCTAGGCTCTGCAGACAAGTATGGTATGGGTCTGCACAATACCCTTGTGGCAAACTTTCCCGACAAGACAGTAATAGGCATGGACAAGAAGGACAATGACAATGTTGACATAGTATGCGACCTGAATGCAGGCATAACATACAAAGATAGTGGTGCAGATGTCATTGTTGCTGGTGAAATCATAGAACACCTGCAAGAACCCTTCTTCTTTCTAAAGGAATGCCACAGAGCGCTAAAGACAGGTGGCATACTGATACTGACAACCCCCAACGCTACAGGACTTGACACTCTCTTCGGCTCCGACTACACCTGCCACCTACACCTATGGACTCTGCCCATGATTAGAAGGAATATAGAATCGGCAGGATTTGAAATCATGCAGTGCAGATACACCAGCTATTGGAACAGGAACATAGTATTTAGGATGCTGGCAGCCATATTTCCACGCTACTCGACAAACACGTTCATAATGGCGAGGTGCATACAGCAACAGGTGAGATAGAATGAAAATCGTTCATGTAGCTGATTATTACGAGCCGGAAGTAGGAGGATTTTTAAATCAATGCATAGAAAGACTTGCAGATAGTAGGCACGAGATAGTTCTCTACATGTCAAACATACCGTTATTCAAGAATCTCGGTAAGCATAAAAGGAAGGATACTCTTGTAAAGAGATATTTTGGAGTCCATATCGGCAATGATGATAAGAGACATCATGTAATGGGAGAAATGTCAAAGTTTATTTAAAATGGTGAAATAGTTGGTTGATTATAATTCAAAAAAATATAGGAACCTAGTAAAAGAAAGTAGGAAACATTTGAGAAGTTATGGAGAAAGGAATAGAGTGGTAAAAAATTGGTCTTTTGGTAAGCTCTTAGAATTAGGGTGTGGTGAATTTCCACTTTTCAAAGATTCTACAAAAATCGATATAGCAAAGATTGACGGTTGTAGACAGGAAGACTGCAATTATCCTTTACCATTAAAAGAAGGGTTTGACACTATAATAGCATTAGAATTGATAGAACACTTGTGGAATGTGGATAATTTTTTAAAAGAATGTAATAGACTGCTGAAATTAAATGGGAAATTGATTATCTCCACACCAAATGTAAAATATTGGAAGAATAGGTTAGGGCTACTCTTCGGTGACGATGGGTGGTTTGATACAGATGGTGCACATTTACACTTCTTTTCACCTCAGTCTTTAGTAAAAAAACTGAGTAAATACGGTTTTATAGTTGAAATTATGAAACCATTGGGTAGGACAAAAATGTTAAGTTTTTGTGGTGGTTTTATAGCAAGATTCAAAAAATTAAAAGAAATTAAATAACTTTATTGTAGTGGTGAAGAAATGAAGCAAATTTTTACAATGGACGTTGAAAAGTCCATCAAAAATGGAGTAAAATTCGCAAAACTCTTAGCTAAAAATAATATAAGGGGGGAATTTTACATTTGTGGTTATTTGGTTGAGAAACACCGAAAAGAATGCAAAGAAATAGCCAAGAAACATATAATTGGTGGTCATGGGTATCATCATGAAGACTTTGCGAAACTTTCAATAAAAGAGCAGAAGGATATAATAGAAAAAACTAAAGAAATCTTTGAAAGAAATGGTATAAAAATGGTGGGGTGGAGGTTTCCTGGTTTCAATTTCAGGAATGACAGTCTTAAAATAATCTATGACTTAAAGCTTTATGATTCATCTTTGAGGAGGACTGTAGTAAGAAATTGGGGTCAGTTTGGCTTCATCAGAAACTGGGTGAGAAACTTGATGCTTGGAAATCTATTTTTTCCTTATACATTCCCAAGGAATCTCGATGAAAGACCGTGGGATATAATAGACCTAGGGTCGAAGGAATTTTGGAAAACCCCGGGAAGGATTGTTATACACTGCTTCAATTATACAAAATTTGAGAAAAAAATTAAAGAATGGATTGAAAAAGGTGAATAGAAATGAGTATGCTCAAAAAGTCAATCGGCGTATTGAAACGTGGTGGTATAAAGAGACTCGTAAATATCATAAAATCGCAAAAAGATTTGAGATTTTCAAGTCCGAATGCAGCACATCCGCATACAGTCACGATAGAGACGACAAGGATGTGCAACCTCAAGTGTAGAATGTGCCCATTGAGAACATTGCCTAGAGGTAACAAATTCGTTGAGCCGAGGCTTGTGAAGAGAGTCTGCTCTGAACTGCATCCGTATTTGGACAAGATAATATTTCTCGGTCTTGGGGAGCCGTTGATGCATCCAAGATTCTTTGAACTTTTGGAGATAGCCAACTCGTACAATGTCAGGACGGAGTTCACAACTAACGGGACGCTTGTGACTGAGAAAGTGGCAAGGAAACTCATCGATCATAAAGTCTACAAAGTGAACTTCTCTGTCGATGGTGCAACAAAAAAGACATTTGAGAGTATGAGAAATGGAGCGGACTTCACACAAGTCTTAAGCAATATCAGACGCTTATCAAGGATGGAAAATGCTCCCATACTTGAGTTTGAGTTCGTATGCAAAAAGGAAAACATAGATGAGCTGCCGGAGGTTGTCGAAATGGCAGGAATGATGGGTGTCGATGCTGTCAGGACACTGTATCCGATGACATTCTCAAAAAAGGACTCAATAGACAATATAGACATACTCAAGCTAAGTGACATATTCGACAAAGCCACAGATGTCTCAAAGAGGAACGGTGTGGACGTCTATCTGAAGCCGTTAACACCCTGTCCTATGAAGTGTGTAGAACTGTGGTCAAGACCATATATAACCATTGAGGGTAATGTCAGGCCATGCTGTTTCATCGGCATGTTCTATGCCAAAACGTCACTGTTTTACAGGGGAATAGACACAAGGATATACCCGGACGGATACAATATGAGCAACATCTACGACAAGCCGTTCAGCGAGATATGGAACAGCCAGAAATACCAGACACTTAGAAAAGCAGTAGCGGAGTATCATTCAAAACAGAATAATCAAGAATGGACTATACATGACTATAAAGAATTGCTCAAGGGCAACGCAGACTATTGTGAGATATGCCATTTCAGATTTAATACGATGTGTTGATGAGTAAGTGAAGAAGACTGGATTGAAAATAAAATGAAGTAATAAGTTGTGTGATTAATTTTTACTCTATTGACATTAAGTCATTTATTTTTTTACTATCAACACACCGACTATTTCGTCAAACCCTCCAACCCAATAGCACCACACACGCTCACAGAACTTGGGATTTATATTGGCAAGAAAATTGATTGGTGCGGATAGGAGTCTTTTCCAGAGATTATTGTCTTCATGCCATAGGAAGTAACTCAATGTTACTTTTTCTACTATAAAACCGTCGAACCATTTGAACGAGTCTACAGTCTTGAAGAAGAGGTAATCTCCATATATTTTGTATATACACCTACTGAAATGTGCGCTTCTTATTATCACTTTCGCGCCTGGTTTTGCTATCCTATGGATTTCCTTTATGAACTTCGTCTTATCTTTCACATAGTACGACGAATGGTTCATATAAATCTCGTCGAACGTATTATCTGAAAATGGGTATGGATATTTATTCATGTCGTGAATGACATTTGCATAAGGCCCTCTTTCATCCAGATTTGTTATTTTTTCATTATCTTTAGGGACTAAGAATCTACATTCGTCGTCAATTCCACACCCCAAATCGAGTATTTCCTTCATGGATTTTTACACCCCAATTACATCTTAAATATGTCTTTTTGTGAATATGTTGCTTAAACAAGCAATATCTAATATTTCAGAAATATAGATTAAAGCTTTTTATATGTAATTGTTTTTAATTCAATTGATAATTTATGACAAATGGGAATTACAACAAATGGTTCCTTATATATCTCACGATATTCATAGTGGCGTTTCTAATCTTGATGCCGTATATTACTCTGGATCCAGACACTGGAACACATTCCCTACTCTCTCTATTTTATAGGAACCTTATTGATTCTGTAGTCAAAAATGGAGAAATTTCCTTCCAAAAAATTTATGATTTTGGTATATCATATCTTGTACACTATCCAAAATTGCAGGTGTTCTACCCACCCCTATATCATCTAGTAACCGGACTGATATTCTATACTATATTTGGTATTTCTGCGTGGGCTGGTGGATTTTGTAATTTAGTATTCGCAGTTCTATCCATGTGCACTTTGTATGTATTTGTGACAAAAATCTTCAATTCAAAGACGGCATTGATTGCGGTTGTATTATTTTCTCTTTTTCCATATATGTTAACACTCACTGGAAGACCAATGATGGAATATACGGCAATGTTCTTTCTTTTTCTATCGCTTTTGATATATTCGGAAATTAAGAATAGTAATAAAAAACGTTATTATGTCCTCTTGGCTGTAACTGCAGTCTTGTCAGTACTAAGCAAACGGGCAGCATTTTTTATCTTGCCCGTCTATTTCCTTCATCTATTGTACAAAAAGAAGTGGAAAGAGGTATTAATATTTTCCGTTGTTTCTGTAATTCTATTGGCACCTTA
This sequence comes from uncultured archaeon, assembly GCA_964512235.1. Lineage (GTDB taxonomy): Archaea > Aenigmatarchaeota > Aenigmatarchaeia > CG10238-14 > SCSR01 > CAZEGD01. The sequence goes on along the minus strand of CAZEGD010000002.1, from coordinate 109,752 downwards.
TGGTATCATTGTTTGGAAAGTCAATGGTTTAGAAATAAGTTCTGTGATATGGGGTAGATATGCATTTGAAGGAGTTGTTAACTCTTTGACATTTTCCTTAGAATTTCCATTTTTGATCGTATTTTTAGGGGCATTTTTCTTCTATCTCTATAGAAGCAAAGATAAGAACAAAGTACTTTTAGGTATATGGTTTTTAATATTCCTTCTTGGCGTACTATCTATTTCAGTCAAACCCAGATACTTTATATATTTTCTAATCCCAACTTTCATAGTCGCGGCGAATTATCTATCAAAGCGACATAAATTTTGGATACTTTTGTTTTTTATTTCCTACTTCATATTTTCGGTTTATGTAATGATGCCTACACTAATCTCATACGATATAGAACTTGTTAGTAGGGAAATTTATGATAACGCCGTATCTGGTAGTAGTGTTGCTATGATTTCTGAAGGTAATTATTTCTATTCTTCGGATCTAATGTTCTACTTGGATAAGTTTGATGCAGAGAGTGAAGTAAAGAAGAATCTCTTTGTATATAGGTCATGCGCATTTTTCGGAAAAGATACGAATGATATAATTGAGTCGTTTGAAAATGATAATGTATTCTATGTTGTAGCTATATCTGGAGAGATGGGATATGACAGCTTGGACGGAGTTAAATCAATGTTGATTCAAACTAGAGGCGGATATGTAGAATTATATAAAGTCAAAAATTTTGAATGGAATGAACGTACAGAGTACTGTAATACAGTCTGTCTAACAGAAGAAAAGATTTGTACTGAATTCAAGACTCCTATTAAAGTTTTTGCTAATACTTAAGATAATTTTCTCGTAAAACCAACCAAATCGTTTTTATTTTATCATTTTACTTTTATACCAATCAATAGTCGATTTCAATCCAGATTCTAAATTAACTTTGGGTTCGAATTTCAATACTCTTTTCATCTTTGTTATGTCAGCGCACCTTCTTGGTATTTCGTGTTCCCTTTCCTTACCAAATACTGGACTCATATTTTTACCGCAAATCTTTATTATCATATTTGCAAGGTCTAAAATTTTTATTTCTCTTCCTGTACCTATGTTTATAGATTTGTTGTTTACGGCATCGCTTTCTCCAGAGATTATTGTAGCATTCACAGAATCTTCAATATATGTAAAATCTCTAGTTGCTAATCCATCACCAAAAATGACAGGTGGTTTATTATTTAAAACGTTTTTAATGAATATTGCAACTACAAATCCGTATGGTGTAGAATCCTGCCTTGGACCGTATACGTTAAAGTAGCGGAGTGAAGTAGTCTTCAAACCGTAATTTTCAAAGTATTCTTTAGCTATTTTTTCACCAATAAGTTTGGCGAGTGCATATGGTATTTTTGCATTTTTTGGATCATCTTCACTTTCTGGTATTTTAGATGGTACCCCATAAACTTCAGAAGAAGAGGCATTAACAACTTTTTTACAAGATGAATTTCTAGCAGCTTCGAGTACATTCTTAGTTCCTTTGACAGCTACATCCCAGACTTCTCTTGGGTTTTCAAGAGTTCTTTTCACACCTACAACTGCAGCAAGATGATAAACAATATCAGCAATTTCATCATTAAAGATTTTTATCAAATTATTCTTGTCTCTTATATCACATTCTATTGCTTTGAAATTCTCACTTTTAATAAGGTGTGCTATATTTTCCTTCAGTCCAGTAGAATAGTTATCGATGCAAACTACATCTTGTCCTCTTTCTAACAGCTTTTCACATAGGAATGATCCTATAAAACCCGCGCCACCAGTAACAATAGCTTTCATATCAACCACTAGCTTTTTTATTCACTTATTCCAAATACAAATGGGTATTCTGCATCGGCGAAAATGTTTCTAACATCTAAAATGATAGCGTTATTTTTATTTACCGCCTCTAGAAGTTTTGTTTTGAAATCATCTCTTTTGAATTCCTCGTGAGCTACAGCAATCACAAAACATTCAGAGTCGAGAATATCATCTAAGTTTTTTATAACATCTACCCATTTCACACCGTCTTCACATATTGGATCATAAGCAACTATTTTCTCAGCACCATTTTTCTTTAATTCGTTTACAAAGTCTTTGACTTTACTTGCTCTGGAATCTTTGATATTTGGCTTATATGTAATTCCAATTATCCCAATTTTACAATTTTTAATATTTTTACCTGCATTTTCCAATTTACTCAATACTTTTTTTGCGAGCCTTGATGGTATTTCATCCATAACATTTATCGTACTTTTCAAAAATCCGCTATCCAGACTCTTTGCATCTAACGCATTTACCAAGCTCTTCACAGAAGGTGTGACACAATACCCACCGACACCACAACTTGGATATACTGTCATGAAATTCCATTTTGTATTTGCAGCTTCTGCTGCCTCGTTTATATCTATACCATAAGCCTCAGCTATCTTAATCATCTCAAAGAAATGAGCTATGAGTGTAGCACGTTGAGACAATTCCATAAGTTTAACTAGTTCTGCAGTCCTTGGGTTGCTAACAACGAAAACTTCTTCAATAGCTTTGTTTAGAAGATACTTAGCGAGTTCTGCGGATATTTTATCTACACCACCGACTATTTTTGGTGTATTCCAAATCATATTCTTTTTATTTCCAGGATCGACACGCTCGGGTGAGAAAACTAATCCAAAATCTTCTCCAGCCTTTAGACCACTTTTCTTTTCGAGTATTGGTTTAATTATATCTTCTGTGTAACCCACAATTACAGAACTTTCAACTATTACAAGTGTGCCTTTCTTTAAAGTTTTCCCTATAGTTTCACTCACGTTTATTATAAATTCTGGTGTGGGATTGTAATTTTCGCCTTTAGCCGTAGGTACATCAATAAATATAACATCATTATTAGTTGCGTCGTGGACTTCTGTAGACGCTTTTAACAAGCCTTCTTCAACGGCCTTTTCAATTGTTTGATTAAGCCATTCTTCATCAATTATGTAATTTTTCCTTTCATTCAGCAGTTTGACTTTATTTTCATCAATATCATAGACGGTAACATGAAAACCATTTTTTACTAAGACTCCACTTAAGTTTAACCCTACATAACCGCCACCCATAACTCCAATTTTTATCTCTCTAGCATCTGCTTTTCTTTTCCACTCTTTTTCATTAGTCCACATATTTTTCCATCCATTTGTTAGTATATTAACAATTTTGCAATATTTTAACTATTTATATTTCAAGAATAGAGGTTAAAGATTTTATATGTAATTATCGGGGAGTTAGTTGTTTGTGTAATTTCATTTTTTCACCACTTTTATAATAAACCCTCCACACAAACTCAAAAATGGTACCCTCTCTATCGGCTTTATATCTACAATCTTGAAGCCATGTTCTTTCATTATCTTTGAAAGACTCTCTGGAGAGAAGTACCGCACATGTCCCAAGTCCTCAACTATAAAATTTTCATCATTACCAAGCAGTAATTTTAGCCTATTTCTCCAGTGTTTTACATTTGGTGTGCTGAATATTATCCTACCTTCAGGTTTCAGTACGCGGTTGCATTCATCTAAAAATCCAAAAGTATTCCACAGGTGCTCTATCAGTTCGAGTGCAATTATGCTGTCAAATGTTTCTGACTTGAACGGTAAGTTTTTATTAACATCATGTTGGAGCACTCCTTTTATTGGTCGTATATCAATTTTTATGCTATCTTTGAATACTGGATACTCGCCACAACCTATCTCTAAGCAACGACCATTGCACCATTTCCTTGCTTCTTCTTCACGCTTTTCGTACTGACTGGTATATAATCTTCTCTGCTCTTTTAAGATTTCACTTTGTCCTTGCAAATCCATTTCTTTTCAACCCATTCTCTATTTTTTCGATAACAATCCTTTTCATATTGAAATTTAAAGTTTTTGCCGGAACTTAAGAGGATTTTCTCGTAAAAATCAACCAAATCATTTCCAACCCAAGTATGAAAGCTTTGATATTGCTTCCATGTGTTATAGTACCAACGCCTATTCTCTTTCTGTAACTTACGGGAACTTCCACGACTTTTAATCCGGCTTTTAATGCTTCAATTGCCATCTCTGGCGAGAATGTTGAACCCCCGACTTTGAATTTTCTGATAATTTTATTCAGTGACTTCTTCCTTATTGCCCGGAATGTGCATCCTACGTCAGTCAATCTAACATTACCGTACAATAACTGCAATAGTTTAGCTACGAATGTATTACCGTATCCGAGAAAGCTTCCCATATTCGCGCCTTTTTCTACGAGTTGCATACATGTCCTCGTACCAAGTACCATGTCAGCATCTTCTATATATGACAGAAATTTTTTCATATCTTCTGGGTCAAAAGTACCGTCAGCCTCGACTAGTATGATTATGTCTCCTTTGGCAGAGCTAAGTGCTTTACGGCAAGAAAAACCATATCCTTTCCTATGCTCTTTTACAACTCTCGCCCCTGCCTTTTTTGCAAATTCAGCCGTTCTGTCTGTACAGTTATTGTCAACAACGACTATCTCATTTACAAACGATAGTGAAAAGTCTTTTACAACTTTTGCTATAGCTTTCTCTTCGTTGTAGGCTGGGATAACGACACTGACTTTCTTACCATTGAACGCCATACTATCTATAATAAGAATTAAATTAAATATTCTTGCTCGTATTCTGCGCTTAGGGCTAATGCTTAAATATATAATTACATGTAATTATATATAATTAAGATGATGGTATGGGTAAGAAAAAATTTACATCTGTCTCTCTGCCAATAGAACTGGTTGAAAAAATAAAAAGCCAGATTAAGAATACGGGATTTACCTCTGTTTCTAGTTTCGTCGAATATGTGATGAGGGAAGTGGTATCTAGTGGAAAGAGAGAAGAACCATTCACAAAAGAGGATGAGGAACATATAAAGGAGCGATTGCGCGCACTTGGATACATGTAAAGTACAGTGGTTCGTATGTTCGACCTACCTTTTTTCATATTCATCTTCAGCCTTGGATTTATTTTTGAATATATAGACTCTGCCTTGGGAGGTGGTTACGGTACTATTCTGACTCCGTTGTTTATGAGCATGGGATATTCACCGTTGGAAATTATTCCTATAATTCTTTTGTCAGAAACAATAACTGGCTTTACTGGTGGTGTACTTCATAAAGGCTTTGGAAATGTTAATATAAAAATTGGTATAGCAATAGCCATATTTGCAGTATTGGGTAGTCTACTTGGTGTTACAGTTGCTATGTCCATACCAAAATGGTTACTGAAGACATATATTGGAAGTTTAGTTCTAGTTCTTGGTATTTTAATGATAAGAAAATATTTCAAGGGTGAATTCAAAGGAAAATTCGCTTGGTCAAAGATAATTGGAATAGGATCGTTATGTGGTTTCAATAAAGCGATAAGTGGAGGTGGTTTTGGTCCTGTCGCGACAAGTGGTCTCTCGCTCTCAGGTATAGACCCAAAAAAAGCTATTGGATCAACCACACTTGCAGAGGGAGTAATGTCCCTAAGTGCAATCTTATTTTACCGCTTAGTCATGCCATTCAATTGGGATATAGCAATTCCCATTATACTTGGAGCTTTCTTAGCGACTTTACCGGCATCGTATACAACTTTTAAGATGAATGAAAAGAAGGCTTTGCTTATAGTGGGATTATTCATCGCTGTCTTAGGTATAGTGACTCTTGTCAAAATGGTTATATGAGGTGAAAAAATGGAAGCATTAAACGACTTGAACAAACTTGAAGAAAGAAGTATATACGTCATACGGGAAGCTGTGGCTGAATTCAAAAATCCAGCCGTGATGTGGTCTACCGGCAAGGATTCTACAGTATGTCTATGGCTTTGCAAAAAGGCGTTTTTCGGGAAGATACCGTTTCCTGTCATACATATAGACACAGGCTGTAAGTTTCCGCAGATATACGAATTCAGAGATAAGATGGCAAAAGAATGGAATTTGGATTTGATAGTTGCAAAAAATAAAGAAGCTTTGGAAAATGGAATGGGTCCCGACAAGGGAAGAGATGTTTGCTGCACAACATTGAAGACGGAAGTGCTAAAGAAGGTTATAGATGAGAGAGGATTTGATGCTATTTTAGTTTCTATTAGAAGGGACGAACATGGTATTCGTGCGAAAGAGCGTTATTTTTCTCCGAGAGACAAAGACTTTCGCTGGCAACATAAAAACCAGCCTACAGAAGTCTGGGATTTGTTCGAACATACTTTCAAGGAAGCTTCACATGTACGTGTACATCCAATATTGCATTGGACGGAGTTAGACTGTTGGAGATATGTCAAGCGAGAGAATATGCCATGGAACCAGCTTTACTCTGCGAAGTTTGTTGAGCAACAGTTTGGATGGAAACACAAAAGGTTCCGCAGTCTTGGTTGCCAGCCGTGTACAGTTCCTATAGACTCTGATGCCAGTACTATAGATGAAATAATTGAAGAATTAAAAATTACAATAGTGTCAGAACGCTCAGGACGTGCACAAGATAAAGAACGAGAATATGCCATGCAGAAGCTGAGAAGTTTGGGTTATATGTAAAGGGTGGTGAAAAAATTGAAGATGATAATATTTGGAATTGATGCACTTGATAAATCAATGGTAGAGAAGTTTAAGTGTAAAAATTTGATGCAGAAAAATTACGGTCAGACTGATATATCTGAGTTCGAATTGCCAAAAACAGTAGTGCTCTGGTCCTCTTTCCTGAATGGAAAAAATATGGAAGATGAAATAAAAGAAGATTTATGGAATTTTACCCTACCCAAAGAACGTACCTTCTTCAAGTTCTTCAACTCATTCAAGGCCATAGACGTTCCCGCTTTCACTCTCAAACAAGATGAGCATGCCATGGAGAGGAAATACCTAGCTGGTTATTTCAAAAAAGAGAATACAGTCGAGGAATTTGACAAAGTTGTTTGGGAGAACCATGAAAAGATAAAGAAGGAATTTTTTGATACCTTAGGGAATGAGAAGGACTACGAAGTTGTAATGGTTTATTTCGATCTTATAGATGCTGTAGGTCATTTAAGTTTTGGGATAGAAGAAAAGATGAGAGAAGTCTATGAAGAATTGGATAGCGTTGTCGGGAAAGTTGCAGAAGATTATGACTGTCCAATTTTGATTGTGTCTGACCATGGCATGGAAAGAATAGGTGAAGGTAGGTACGGAGACCATACTATGAATGGATTTTGGTCATCGAGTGGAGAAGTCAGTTTTGGCAACATGCCAAAAATAACAGATTTTTACAGTGTAATTCCGCAAATTGGTGGTTGTGATGGAAAAAAATAAACTACCAAACGTAAACATTGTTGCAATAGGTCACATAGACCATGGAAAATCTACGCTCATAGGTAGGATTATATACGACTCTGGACAGCTGAAACCTGACAGGTTGGAAGAAATAAAATCTGTGCTCAAAAAACTCAATAAAGAAAAGTTTGAATATGCATTCATCCTTGATACCTTTCAAGAAGAGCGGGAGGAGGCGATGACCATAGATACTGTACAGGTCCCGTTTAAAAGTGAAAAGTATTTGTACAACTTCATAGATTGCCCCGGGCATAAAGAGTTCATAAAGAATATGATCAGCGGCGCGTCTTATGGAGAAATCTCTATGTTCGTAGTATCCGCAAAGCTTAGCGAAGGTGTGCAAAGCCAGAGTAAAGAACATGCATGGCTGGCAAAAGAGATGGGTATAGACAGGCTTGTCGTTGCCGTCAACAAGATGGATACTGTAGATTATGACAAGGAAATATTTTACATAATTTCGTCCGATATAAAGGATATGCTCGAATCTATGGGATACGTTACAGAGAATGTACAAATCGTTCCAGTATCGGCCATGGAAGGTGACAATGTCTTAAAGAAGTCTGAAAGAATGGAATGGTATGACGGGCCGACATTAGTTGAAGCCCTAGACAATTTTACAATTGAGCCAAAGAATTATGCAGACAGTCCTTTAAGGATACCTGTTCAAGACTCTTACGAGGTTGGAGGAGAGAGAGTAATAGTCGGAAGGGTAGAACTGGGTAAAGTAGAAGTTGGCGACGAAGTAGTTGTTAGCCCTTCTGGGGAGCGTGGTACTGTTGAATCGATACAAATGTGGAATAAAGAAAAGGTGCGGGCTGTAGCAGGTGAGAATATTGGAATCAAAGTCATCGGCATATCAGAAATCAAACGCGGTTATGTATTCAGTAGTGGTAAAGATGTGCCGAATGTTTCCAAAGAGTTCAGTGCAGAGATATTCATACTCGAAGATGACGGTGAAGTCGTAGAAGGTAGAGATTATATAATAAGGTGTGGTACAGCTAATGTGCAATGTAAGGCTGAAAAAATCATCAACAAGATGGATCCTAGAAGTGGAAAGGTTTCCGGAGGAAAAGTAAAAGTGCTTTCTATGGACGATGCTGGTACTGTAAAGTTTGTCGCTACGGAGCCTTTTGTGATAGAAAAGCAGACTGAAACCCCACAATTGGGAAGAATACTCATAAGAGATAGTGGCGTTACAATAGCTGTCGGTGTAGTCAAAGAAACAAATTAAATCATTTTTTTATACCATACTTTTGGCGCTCTTTTTGTTATCTCCAATGGCAACCTGTAGGTTGGCTTCTGCGGGCCGGTCTTTCTAGCCCATTCTACCATTTTCTTTATCCCATCTTTCAGTTTATGCTTTGTCCTGTACCCCAAAATCTTTTGAGATTTTTTGATTGTGCAATGTGCGTGCTTCACTTCACATGGTCTTGACTCTACATGCTTTGGCTTTAATTTACTGTCCATTTTATCCAGTACGACTCTGCATGCTTTATTTATAGTCATCACTTCATCGCTGCCCAAGTTTATTATCTGGCCGTTTGCCTTCCTAAAGAACCCAACATTTGCAAGCGGTGGTGTGACATCTTCTATGTAAGAAAATGCTCTAGTTTGTTTTCCGTCGCCATAGATGAGTGGTGGCTTTCTTCGCATGATCCTATTTATCCATATGCCTAGCACATTTCTGTAAGGATCTGATATATTCTGCCTTGGTCCGTACACATTGTGTGGCCTTACGATAGTATAATTAAATCCATATGTCTCTGCAAAAATTTCAAGCATACGCTCACAGTATGATTTACCGCAGCCGTATGGGTCTTCCGGCATTCTAGCCATCTTTTCATTGAATGGTGGCTTCTGGTCACCATAGACTGCCATGGAAGAAGTGAAAATGAACTTCTTGATACCATTGTTCACGGCCGCTACGAGTAGATTGTTCATCGGCTTTATGTTTATGTCGTTTATTTCTATCGGTGAGAACACAGACTGGCCTTCTGCTGCATATGCAGCAAGGTGAAATATTATATCAACTCCTTTTGTGACTTTGAAAACTTTCTTGGTGTTGCGTAGATCCATTTTGATGAATTTGCATTTTTTGCTTACGTTACGCATGAATCCGCCGCTTAGATCGTCAACGCTAACGACTTTGTGGCCGCGGCTGATGAGTTCGTCCACTAGCCAAGACCCCATAAATCCGGCTCCGCCTGTTACTAGAATTTTCATTTGACCTACCTATTGAATTGTATAGCCACCGTCTGTAATTATTGTTTGTCCTGTTATGTAGCTTGAATCATCCGATGCCAAGAACGCAACTACCTTTGCTATATCCTCTGGTTGCCCAATTCTGCCAAGTGGAATTCCTTGTATAACCTGCTCTCTCGTCATACCCAAGTCTTTCAACACACTATCTAGCATCGCTGTTTCTATAGCGCCGGGCGCAACTGCATTTACATTAATTCCGTACCGGCTGTAATCAAGTGCTAAGTTTCTTGTTAGTCCAATTATACCGGCTTTCGATGCAACATAGTGACCAATTTTTGGCCAAGCAATTTTAGCTCCGGCTATAGAAGTGATGTTAATTATTTTCCCGTATTTTTGTTCTACCATTTTTGGAAGTACCGTTTTAGAACATAAAAAGACTCCCTTTAAATTTATTGCGAGTACTTTGTCCCACTCATCTTCACTCATATCTGTAACTTGAGAAGTTTTGCAAATACCAGCATTATTAACTAATATATCTACTCTTCCAAATTGCTCCAGAGTTCTTTTAACTATTTCCTCGACTTCTGCCGAATTTGCCACATCTGCCTTTACTCCAATCGCTTCTGCCCCCAATTTTTTAATCTCTTCAACTGTCTCATTCATAGTCTTTTCGTTTATATCTGAAACGACTACCTTTGCACCTTCTTTTGCAAGTTCTAGTACTATTCCTTTGCCTATACCTTGACCTGCCCCTGTAACTATTGCAACTCTATCTTTTAGTTTTTTCATCAAAATCCTCAAAATTAGTTGTGAGTTTGTTAATTATTATTGGACTCAGGGTTGTTTATTGTTACTGTTTTCCGGCAGCGGTGGCGGTAATATAAGATTGTCGTGAGCCATCTTATTCGCCATGTCATAAGATTCCATTGTGCTTATGTCTATCCAATATGGAAGCTTACTGACGAATGCAGCTAGCTTGCCTTCTTTCGCAAGCGCTGGAAATAATGAGTGTTCGACTTTCTTCTTCTCTTTAGGCAACCTGTCAATCACATCTTCTATTTCAATTATATAGTATCCACCACTTGCAAATCTTGACGTTGCCTTTTCTAAATCTGGCTTTTCCACAAACTCTTCTATTAAATCAAAACCTTCCACTTTCTTCAATTTTGCAATACCGAATCTGTGCAGCTCTGATTCAGGCGCTTCAAATAGCAACACAGTGCAGACTGTGCCTAGCTTCTCTTTACACCTGTTATGATAGTCAATCATTTTATCCAAATCAAAAAGTGTTAGATTATCACCGTATGCAACTAGTACGCTTCCCTTTATACCAGATTCTTCTAAAATGTATTTTAAGTCTCCACCAGTCTCTCTCTGAAGAGTTGGTATGGTCCTTATCTTGCAATTGTAATCCAATTTTCGCAAAAATGCGTCTATGCATATACCATGGATATGCGACAGTACCCTCTCTTCCATATCATTACCTACTGTACCCGATACCGCAACTATAATTTCATCTATTTTATCGTTCAACGTACTTCTTATAACCCAATCAACCATTGGCCTTCCTTTCACTGGCAATAATGGCTTGGGTATTCCATACGTTAGAGGTCTGAGCCTTGTACCCTTACCCGCTGCAAGAATTATTGCTTTCATTCAATCAACCTCTTTATTCTCTAACTCCTTTGTCTTTTTTAATTCTTTCGTTTATATTTTCCACGGCTTTCAAGAATTCTGGATTGTGACCTAAACTTTCAGAAAAAGCAATAATCGCGCGCAAGTCTTTTGGAAAGCATTTACCACCGAACGCCATACCATGAACAGATCCATATTTTCCTATTCTTTTGTCCATAGCTGCCACTTTAGCAACAAATTCAGAATCTATGCCAAGTTTTTGAGCTATGTAAAAGATTTCATTCCAATAAGATATCCTACTAGCCAAGCAACAATTACATGCATATTTTATCAATTCAGCAGTCTTCAAGTCAGTTCTAAATATTGGAATGTTAAGTGACTTGTACAGTGATTCAAGTATGTCGCCAGATTTTTTGTCAAATTCGCCGATGACAATCCTGTCTTCAGTAAAGAAGCCCCTTTCTAGAGATGGGTCATCAGTCCATGACTTGTGTATTTCAGTCAGGAATTCCGGGTTCATACAAAGTCCGAATCCTTCTCCACATTTCTTCCCTGACACATCTTCAATAATCTGTTTAACAAAATTTTCTGTTGTCTCTGGCACGACTGTGCTTTTAACAACGATGAGATGGTACGAATCTTTATCTTTTAACACCTTAGCTATTTCCGTAGATGCAGATTTTATATAACTTAAGTCGATGTTGCCTTCTGGGCTCGGTGATGGCACGCATAAGAATGATATATCTGTCGATTTTACAGATTCTGATATATTATCCGTTGCATTGAATCCTTCATTTTTAAGCTCTTCTATTCTCTTCTTGTTAACATCGTAGAATACTACATCATTACCTATTTCAGACAGTCCCTTCCCAGCTATCGTCCCGACAACACCGCTTCCAATTATGCTAACTTTCAATTGTTTCACCATCATCTAGACAAACTACTAAAATGTAACTTTCTTATATTTTAACTATAATAAAAGGTTATAAATGTTACGACAGTGTAAAATAGATAGTGATATTTAATGAAAGGACTTAGATTTTATTTTATTCTCATACTGCTCGCTGTCTCAATTTTCTTTGTTTTGTCTCCTTTGGCCTTTAGAAAGAGTGGTGTAGTTGTTACTTCTGTCAGAAATGATGGTTGTGGTGACCTTTCAGAAGGTGACGTGATAACGCAGATAGGTGGTAAAGTAGTCAAGAGTGCTGAAGAGTTCAACAATTTTGTATCCGGCGTCGAAAGAGATAGATATTATCCGATGGTCGTCAATAATGGTCCTGGCGGGTGCACAGCTCTATCAGATGGTGATATTGTGGTGGGTGTGACTGATATGGTATCTTCTGGCCTCAGATTTGAGAGGTCGATAGGTGGTGGAGTTGAAATGACTGTTGTACCTGATACTATGCTATCTGAGAGTGAACTGCAAGAAACGAAAGAAATAATACAGTCGCGTATGGCGGCTCTGGGAATAATCGATGGTACAGTCGAAGTGGAAAATGAAAAATTTATCATATCGTCATCGCCAAACAAGAACTTGGGTCTATTGATAAAGAAGGGTAGGATAGAAGGTGTAATAAGGCAGACACTTGAAGTTAGAAATGGCAATAGTGAAGTAAAAATAGGTAGTTCTAGATATTCTATAGGATTTTTGAACGGTATTATAATTGTTAATGGAAGTGAAATTGAAGTTGGTGGAGAGTTCTATTTGGAAAATGTAAAATTTGTCTTTGTAAATGGTACGAATACCTCATTGGTTTTGAACTCTTTAATTTTTGATAATGATAACATAATTGGTGAAATTGAGGGTGCTGACAGTGTATCATTCGAACCGTCAGTAAATCTATACAGATCAACATCCCCAGTTGAAATTGATAGAGAGTCTGGAGAAAAATTTGGAAAGATAAGCAATGGACTTAGTACAGTTTTATTGGGACCGCAGACTTTCTTGAATGGTGTGTGGGAGTATTATGTTGATGGAAAGAAGATAAACGGTATTGGAATACCAATACTAGTAGAGCAAGCTGGACAAAACATAAGCACGGCTTTTATTGTTGGGTTTGGAAACAGTATGAATGATGTTGTAACTAAGAAGACTTCTGTGGGTTTTGCAATAGCTGGGGAACTTCCATCGAAATTCGAAATAGAAACGACTGTCAGAACTCAACCAACTAACTGGTGGCTGATATGGATGGTACCTTTTGCTGTAGCGTTTTTGTCGCTTACAGCCATTCTCGTTTCTAGGAAAAAGGTGAAAGTAAGTGTAGTTATGATTGTAATGACTATTTTGGAAGTCGTTTATGTTTTTGGTATTTTTGCAATAATACAAAACTTTACATCATGGGTCATTGATACATATGCATTGATTGGTGTGTGTATGTTTTTGGCAATTGGTATGTTTGATATGATTACACTTTCAAAAAGCGGTAGGAAAGGAAAAACAATGAAGAAGTTAATTATAGTTGCTTCTGTAGTTGGTTTTATTACGCTGTTTACGCCTTTGAGAGGTTTGGGAATAGCATTGATATTAGGTATTATACTGAATCGTATTTTAACGAATCCCTTCTACAAATCCCTTAGGATGGACTGAAGTGTTTTGACCTAACATTTCCAGAAAAGAATAATATCTCTCCGCTACATGTTGTACACTTACCTGAAAGTGGGGGGCGCCTAAACGTTTTATTACACTTGCTACATATAACACCATCTGATTTGCTCAAAGAGTCTACAATTTTCTTGTTTCTTCCATTTTTTATTGCATCGCCAAGCAGTAGCTGCTTGCCTCTGCCCAGAAGCTCAGTCTTGTCAATTCCGATAACTTCAAACAACCTTTCAAGTGGCGGTAGCAACTGGCTTTCCATGTAATATTTAGAATCTACTTTCATATTGTGCGCTTTAATATAATCGGGGTCTTCTGACCTATTAGAAATTATTTGTAATCCTTGGACTATTACATAGCCTATTCTGTCACCCACTCCAGGAGCTTCTGTTGGAGAACGCTTTCTCAATTTTTTAACGAGTTCTATATGTGGCTGTATTCCTTTGTACGACCTTATAGGTTTTGTCATGCTCTTCGTTATAACTAGCTTTTCCACTGGGACTTCGTTCCTTTGCAACTTGGCCATAACACTTTTCACATGATTAAGGGCTTTTTTGGGGTTCTGTTCTTTTAGTATAATTTCCAAGACAGTGAACAATGTCTCACTGACAAGATCGCACCAGTCCCTTCTGACAGTCTCTATACCTTTCATCATCATTTTTTCTTTCCATTCACCATCATATTTTTCATAGCTCATTCCTGCATATCTTTTTTTCGTCAGTATCACTAAGGACTTGAAGACGGACTCTATTTTCATTTCCACTATACCTTTCAATTCATCATTTATTTTTTTCTCAATCTCTCTACCGATTTTGAATGCTTCCTCCAAATCTTCGACACCTACCTTTACCATTATCGAATCTGTATCACCGTATACAACTTTGTATTTTGACCCTTCTTCAACTATGTCTCTTGTCTTTTGGATAAGATAGCGTCCAGATGCTGTTATAGTGTTTGCTATGTCTAAAACATAGAGCCTAGCACGTACGTATCCGGTATAGCCATAAAAGGCATTAGCCATAACTTTTAGTGCATATTGTTTAGCGTCCAAACTTTTCTTCTTTTCTTCGCTCTTAGTCCTTTTAATCTCTTTTTTTACGACATCCCTTGTTTTTATCAAGTCTGTGAGTATTTTGGGTAGTATGCCTTCTTTCACAGTCCTGTCTGTAAATCTAGTGTTGTATGGTGTTTTGATTGATTTTGGTTTCTGGTTAGGTTGTAGGAAAGTAGTCGGGCAAATATTATATGAAATAATTATAGATGGGTACATGCTCTTGAAATCAAGATAGACTATAGGTGTTGTATGCAGACCTGCATCCGGTTCGAGTACAAGAGCTCCTTTTAGCGCTTTCTTTTCTCTTTCGACACTCCTCCTCTCCATTTCTGCATTATCTGGTTTGCATGGTATCACATAATCTCTCTTGTTAAATTCTTCCAAAACCAAATTTTCCACGCGCATAGCTTCACCACTCGACAATACATCCTGCAAGAGTATGCCCGAGACCTTAGAAAGCTCGAAAAATTTATCCAACAGTTCTTTTTCCAACAATAACTTCATGGCTAGGTATGAGTCCTTTCTTGAATATTCTATCAGCTTCTCCAGATGCTTTTCATCACCGTTCCAATATTTTACAATTTCACTATGTGCAATCTTTATTTTTTCCTCGTTTATCAGATTTTTAGATACGTCCCCAAGACCATACCTCTTCATTCTCATGAATCCTTTGCTAGCGGATTCTTTGATGAGTTCGTATACATCTACTATTACTCTACCTGTGACTGAATTTCTAAACCTCATGCCAAACTTCCTTGAGACAGCATTCTTTATGTTGCATCTGCCCATGGTTCTTGGTAAGTTGTTTATCCTAAGTCTGTCCATAATGAATGGAAAGTCGAAGTTGTTTATATTGTACCCGAGGATTATGTCTGGGTCAAACGCATCTACAATCTTCAGGAATTCTTGCAACATTTTCTTCTCGTTTTCACAACAGATTGTATCTTTGTTGTCCTTGGTGTTCTTCGAAATAAGGACGAGCGAATCTTTACCTCTGTATGATGGAGAAAAATATAGACTCACCATTATAATTTTGTCCTTTCTCGGGCTAGGTCCAATTACATCACTAAAATGCGTCTCGATGTCTATACTCAAGTATCTCAATGGTGCGTTGTCTTCATTATCTACAACGTTCAGTGTTTTCGCCTGTATGCAACAATCTGTTTTAACAGTGTGTGTGTTAACTGCTGAACCTTTAACTTTTACCCAACCCATCCCACGTATACCCTTGTCGACCATCATCCTATATTTGAAAAGTATATCTGCCTCAAATATCTGATCTACAAATTTCTTTTTTTTAAGTTCATCGCGGATTGATGGTACCTTTGATGGCTCTTTCAATATTATTTTAAGCAGCTTTGTTTTGGTCTTCTGAAACCCCATTGGAAGGTATTTTTTAACTGTATCTATTTTCACAACGAGGTTTGAAAACTCTTTTTCGATGAATTTTATTGCTTTTTCTTCATCGTTCACGAGAATAAAGAAATATGGTAGTTCACCTTCTAGGAAAGCACATATTGTCCTCCCGCTCTTTTCTTTTCCGAACAACCTGATCACAGGTTTGTTGTTTACCATTATATAGTCTGAATCTAGAACCTGAAAGAGAGTCTCCATAGATAAAATCTATTATTTTATATCTTTTTAACTTCTCTTGTGTTCAAATCTATATAATAGCCGCTATTCTTTGAGACCGATAGTATTGTAGTTCCCTTATAGTTTAAACTCTTTGTGCCTTCGTCTGCAACCACAACTATATCTGGAGGTGACTCTAGCACAGAGGATGTGTAACGTTGACCTGTAATGTCTTGAATGGGATCTATATCTCTCCTCTTCAAAAGATTTTTTATTATGTCCTCCTCTTTCTTCCAATATTTTTTATACTTTTGAATCAGGTTTGTGCTGAGAATTACAACATTTATACCATTTAGTTCTACGATGATGGGTGGTTTAAAGACTGATTTTTTCTTTTCCTTCATGTTTTCGTCCAAGAATATGTGTTCTGTACTCTTTACATTGTTTAGATTCAACTTTCTCGGCGAGCCAAATGCAAAGAGTATCGCCTCACCGTTTTCAATATATATTTCTGATACCTCAGTGCCAAGAAAAATACAGTTGATTTTCTTTTTTGACTTCTTTACTCCCCTCTTTAGTGGAATGTCAGGCCACATTATGTCCTTTATGAGAAATCTACCCCCCTTCTGTTCACACATCAATCCAATCACGTCGTCTGGTAGAATTGTGTCTTTTATATCATCAAAATATAGTGTGAGTTCACCAGTTGTGTCTTCCACGGTAACTGAATTTCTATTCACATCATTAACCATACATATTATAGAAAATTCTTTAGTATTTGGTGAAATTTTATTTATAGATATCAATTTACTCAACCCATTCTTACCTTCCAGAATGTGTTTGAGTAGGTTGTATTTGTTTGTCAAATCATTGACAAGACTTCTAATTGATACCTTTTCACCTTCGGCTACAAAACTGGTTGCTTTCACACCAATGGAGAGGCCGTTTGGTGTACTAAGGACTCTTTGAACTGTAGATAATGTGACTATTTTCGGCCTTTCTTTTATTTTTCCAGATCTTTCAATGAATACATCTATGTCTTTTTCGTTAATTATAAAATGGTCTAATGCATCCTTACTCAATTGCACCCCAACGCTTAGAAATTTCTTTATTATATTGTTTTTTCCCATAAAACCACGGTGTTGGTATTATTTCTTTAGGACGTAGACCGTAAGCCCACTCTTTCCCTCTTTTTTAGAGTGTGGTAGAGATATGGCTTGTATTTTGTTGGTCTCTATATTCTCTCTAAGGTACTTTTCTATTGTGTTCCAACTGACTGTATATCCAACATCTTTAGATATTATTCTAGCCAGTGAAGATATTGTTAATGGGAGTTTCGAATTTTCTAAATGTTTCAATATTAGTGGTGTAATTTTCTTACGTGTGCTTGGTCTTCCTCGCTTCATATATTTTTTATGACTAGTTATAAAAATAAACGTTTGCTAATAAACTTAAGTTGTTTTTTGAAATCTTTCTTGTTGGGTTTTGTATATGTGTGTGTTTTATTGTTGTGGTGTGTTTTATTGTTTATATTATATTTATTATAACATTGTTATAGTTGTTAGTTGTTTGTAACACCACCAACCCCTGTAAACACAAACACCACACACCTACATGGTTTTTGATGTGAAACATTTTGTTTTTTCGTTGGAAACATCATACAAAACAATTGGAACACCCATAAAAAATACTCTGAACACCCATAAATATTTTTCCGAACAACTATTTAGATAATTTTAAACACATATACGAAATCTTCATAACACTATAGAGGGTTATATGAATTTTGTAAGACCATGTATGAGAAAGAACTTGACCACCACACCACGAGCTAACTGTTCTTTGCCGTCTATGGGCATATAGTTTGTTGGGTTGCTATTTTCGATTTTCTCGAGCAGCCCCATCCCCACAAAATTATTCAACCTCTTCCTCAACGCCTCAATACCTATCTTAAGGTGGTGGCTAACCTTCATCTCCTGGAACAACATGGGAAAGCAGAATGGTTGTGTGTCGTGTGGGAACTCCTTCCCTGTCATATAAAACTTGCGCAAAATTTGCACATCTAGAAAATCTAACCTCTCAGCCAACTCCAAAACAACACCAACATTGAGAGACTTCAGATCCTTTATTTCTTCTTGTATCTGGAATTTAACTTCCGCTTCAGACATCAAACCACTACGTTTCCACTAATTCCCAACATTATCACATTTTGGAAAAAAAACTAAAACAACCCCAAAAGGTAATTATCTATTTGACTCCCAGATATAAAAAACGTTTTTGGTTTTTCATAACCTATATCAAACTGACTATTTTCACACTTGCCAAACCATCTTTAATCTCTATCAAACCACAATATCCTTCTGGAAACCGTCCACTATTTATTACCTTACAATTATCTATACTATCTGTACCACGTGACTCATGTACATGCGCACAGATTGCTGCCACAGGCCCCCTATCTTCAATAAATTTTCTCACGACTTCCGAGCCAATATGAGCACCGGAAGGAAGTATATCGAGTTTTGTGTTTACAGGAGGATTGTGTGTCACTTGGACCTTTATTTTTATGTTTTTTACGTCTTCATACGCTTTCCTCAAACCAGCATCTATTTCACTTTCATCGGGCTCATATGAGGTGTTAAATGGTGTCTTTGCACCACCAAAACCATAGAAGCCAACACCATCTATAACCTTACCGCTGCCATGAATACTCACACCATCCTTTTCCAACAAATTCAATATTTCTTTATCTTGATTCCCCGGCACGGCAACTATAGGTTTGCCAAGACTTTTTAATTCTTCAAGAATGAGCTTTGCCATTTCAATTCTAGTAAACCCTTTAGGTAAGTTAAAATCAGTGAAATCGCCTGGGCACACAACAACATCCACATTTAATTCAGCAGCCTTCTCAAGATAAGGCATGAGCATTTCTACATCATTGTGTATGTCAGACACTGCAAGTATTTTCACTTTTACAACACCTTATAGTAAATCATATTTAATTATTCACTAAAATACATTTATTTTATGTCTTCCAGACGTGGCAAAAACAGAATGCGTGGTTATAGGGTTGAGAGAAAGATAAGACAAAGGTTTGAATCTGCTGGATGGAAGGTCATACGTGCAGGAGCAAGTTTGGGTGAAGCAGATTTAATTTGTTTAAAGTCAGGAAAATGCATACTCTCGCAAGTGAAGTCGACAAAAAAGAAGACATTCTACTACTATGAATATATGGAGAAAAAATTAGAGAAGTTCCCTTTCTTTCTTGTCGTAGATTTTGGTTATGGGAACATACGCATTCTGCCTCCAAAGAAGAAAGTCACGCCTAAAAATGGGAAACCACTAGAAGAATTTTTGAGAAAATTTATAGTATGAAGATTCAATATTATTAAGGTGATAGAATGGTTTTGAAAGTCAAAGAAATAATGCAAAAACCGTTGACAATTGGTATTAATCAAAGCACAAAAGTAGCTGGAGGAATAATGAGAAAGAATAAAAGATATTCTCTGATAGTGACTAAAAAGGGCAACCCTGTAGGCGTAATTACAGATAGCGATTTGATTAAACAAGTGATTGCAAAAAACAAAAAACCATCCTCAATCAAAGTCGAAAAGGTCATGTCCAAACCAATCGTTACAATCGGTCCGAATGAGGATGTCTTAGAAGCTGCGAGAAAGATGAAGAAGAATAGAATAAAACGATTATTAGTTATAGAAAGCGGGAAGATTATCGGTATAATTGAACTTTCTGACGTGGCTCGTGCGTCACCTGAAATGGTAGACCTGTTGGAGTATAAAATAAAACTGAGGGATATGACTACGAAAATAGTCGAACCATCCACATCAGGAATATGTGATTCTTGTGGGGATTATTTTGAAGAATTGAGAAATGTGCAGGGTAAATGGTTGTGTGAACACTGCCGAGATGAATTGGGAGAATGACTATAAAACTTGAAGATGCAGGCCTTGATAGGTTTAAAAGGGTATCTGAAATTGCGAATATGAATCCTATCTACTGTGAAGAAAAATTTTCAATCTCAGAAGTTATTGAAAAGATTGTAGAGACAAACTATAGAAGAATGCCAATCACTTCTAAATCCCGTAAACTCATTGGCATCCTAACAACTTCTGACATTCTTGATACTTTTTTAAAGAAGACTAATTTTGAAGAGAAAATATCGACGATTATGGTAAGGGATGTAGTTTTTTGCGAAATTGGCGATACGCTTGATTTTATCCTTCAAAAATTCAAACTCTCAAGACGTGGCGGGTTTCCTATTGTTGAGGGTGAGAAACTTGTCGGCGTAATCAGTGAACGCGATTTTGTCAAGCGGTTTTCAAACATTGACTTTAACATAAAAATTGAGGAGTGTATGACAAAAAAACCATTTTTCATTTCATCTAACATCTCTATATACGACTGCCTAAAGACTGTTGTGAATACACGTTATAGAAGATTGCCAGTAGTCGATGATGGCAAGCTAGTAGGCATAACAACAGTAGCAGACTTGATAAGATACATACACGAGAAGAAGTATAGTCAGGAGGCAATGGACGAATCTATGGATGCCATTATTATCAAAGATATCTATACAATAGATAAAGACAAGGACTTGTCGGATGTGCTAAAACTAATGAAAGACAAAGATGTTGGCGGCATACTCGTTGTGGATGAAGACAAACTGGAAGGAATAATAACAGAGAGAGATATTCTAGAAGAGATAATCTGAACCATTACAGTATCAGAAAGTGTAACATATTGGTGAAATAATGCTCAGACCGAAGCAGATATACTCTTTAGAAAGAATAGTCGAGAGAACAAATGATTTTATTTTTGTTGTAGAGGGGAAGAGGGATAAAAAGGCACTATCCGGTTTAGGCATCAAGAATGTATTCTCAATCTCGGGGCAATCATTGGAAAATGTTGCTGAGAAATTGGAGGACTCAAAAAATGTGGTGATACTCACAGACTTTGATAGAGATGGAAAAAGAAAGGCAGAAGAATTAGAAAAACTCCTACGTTCCTCCCATGTCAAGATTGAAAGGAGAGTGCGTAAATTTTTCAAAAGATCCTTGAAGATAACAAAAATAGAGGAACTAAAGGAAGTCGCTAAGTTTATCAACAACGCCAACCACTATGGTAAAGAATTGAATAGGAAGAGATTCTTAAAGAGGAAAAAATGGAAATCAAGATAGTCTACTCTCATGTATAACAGTATAAACTGGACCACTCCTTTGGAGTTCGCTCTTAATCAACTGTATGCTGCCCACACGAAAAGTCTCGCCACAAACAACTTCACCAAACTCATTCACAAATCTTTTCTTATCGTCCACATACTTCACACGGCAAAGCGTTAAATGAGGTGGCTTAGAATCACCGCCTACGGCTTCCACAACAGCTTTCCTCATCCTTTCTAGTAAGTCATCTACACTAAGAACTATTACCCTTATGTAGTTCTCGCTTGGAATGAACTTCATCTTGCCAATTTTTATATCAAAACTTTTATACCGCTCAGCAACAGCATCCAACGCTCTCTTCAAATCTTCTATTTTCCTATCGTCAACCTCTCCAAGAAAAGAGAGGCATATATGCATATTTTTAGGTTCTACAAACTTGCATTTCATCCCGAACTCAGCAAGCCTCTTTTGTAGAGATATAGCAACATCTCTAATATGTTCAGGTACCATTATACCAACAAAACAGCGACCCATACTTAATTTAATACGAATAAAGGTTAAAAATATCAAAGACGAATAATAATTAGGTGATTTTTGATGGCCCAAAGTAGAATAAGAGCCGCAGACATAGTTGGAAAGACTATAGTCAGCGAAGAGACTGGAAGAAAGTTCGGTGTCGTGAGTAACATAGACTTCATAACAGAGAGCGGAGAGCTCCTCAACCTGATTGTGGAGCAGAGTACGAAGCATCTAAGCGATCTTAACCTCAAGGGAGATGACAGGGGGAGATCACTGATACCATTCAGTGCAGTGAGGAGCATAGGCGACTTCGTAATCGTCAGTGAAAATGAACTAATCTAAGCTTTCTTACAATCAGCGGTCTCTATAGGCGCTGATTAATATAATTATCTTTTTCTCACCCAGTCCGACAATCCTATTTATTCATTATTATCCTAATTTTGTCTGTTATGAATGTACAAGATCTGGAAAAATTCAATATCCCCCAACATTTTATAGATAGAATCAAGTCAGAGAAGATAACCAGTCTCTATCCACCACAAGTAGATGCAATCAAGACAGGTGTGCTTGATGGTAAAAACCTAGTCCTTTCCGTGCCTACAGCGGCTGGGAAGACGCTTGTAGCGACTTTGGCGATGGTCAAGACTCTGGAAAAGAGGAAGAAATGCGTATATATTGTACCGTTGGTTGCGCTGGCAAACGAGAAATATGCATACTACAAGAAGTTTTTTGAGAAGTACAAAGTCGCGATATCTGTTGGGAATTTGGATTCCAAAGGTCCTTGGCTGGCTGATTATGATGTAATAGTATGCACGACAGAGAAGCTAGACTCGCTCATACGCCATGGTTCCTTTTGGGTGACGGACATAGGACTTGTGATAGTGGACGAAATCCATCTGCTGAATGACTTTTCACGGGGGCCAACACTGGAGATACTTCTGACAAGATTGAAAAAACTAGTGCCAGACGCTCAAACTATAGCCCTTTCCGCAACCATCAGCAATGCAAAAGACATAGCAGATTGGATTAAGGCAGAGCTGGTAACAAGCGAATTCCGCCCGGTTAAGTTATACGAAGGTATAACATACAACTCTTCGATAAAATTTTATAACAAAGACAACTATGAATTGGCGTCAGGAGAACCGGACATAGAGACAGCCAAGCAGACTTTGCAAATGCGTAAGCAGGCAATATTTTTTGTAGGAACGAGGCGGAATGCAGAAAGTCTAGCTGAGAAGCTAAGTCATGCTTGCAAGTCTTACATAGGAAAGGCAGAACAGTCCCAACTTGCAAAGACCGCAGACAGCATACTTAATGTATTGGAATCTCCGACTAGACAGTGTAAAAAATTGGCGTCATGTATAAAATCTGGTATGGCTTTCCACCATGCTGGCCTGCTCCGCAAGCAGCGAAGGTTGATAGAGGAAAATTTCAGAAAAGGCTTGATAAAAATAATTACAGCCACACCAACGCTCGCGATGGGTATAAACCTGCCGGCATTCCGAGTCGTCATACGAGATACCAAACGCTACTATCCTGGTCATGGTGCAGCATACATACCAGTACTCGAATACAAACAGTTCATAGGTAGGGCTGGCAGGCCACAGTTTGACAGTTTTGGCGAATCCATAATCATATCAAGAACCGAAGAGGAGGCAGACGTCCTCGTAGAAAGATTCATACTTGGCGAGCCGGAAGACATATACTCAAAGCTTGCAGTCGAGCCAGTGCTTAGAATGCATACACTTGCCCTGATAGCAAGCAGCTTTGTCAACTCCGAGGAAACACTCATGAACTTC
Source organism: uncultured archaeon (assembly GCA_964512235.1). Classification (GTDB taxonomy): domain Archaea; phylum Aenigmatarchaeota; class Aenigmatarchaeia; order CG10238-14; family SCSR01; genus CAZEGD01. Next base: position 85,893 of record CAZEGD010000002.1, on the reverse strand, counting down.
TTCGCTCAAACATTCTATGCTTTTCAATACGGTAGCATGTCTGCAATAGAGAGCAAACTCTATGAAATGGTAGACATGCTGAAATCGTGGAGATTCATAGTTGCTAAAGGAGGAGAGCTGAAGCCCACCAAACTAGGAAAACGAGTATCAGATTTGTACATAGATCCATTGACAGCGCACAATTTCATCAAAAATATAGAGGTAGCTGACAAGAAACATGTGAAGCATTTCAGCTTCCTACATGCGATTTCCAGTACTCTGGAGATGCGGCCAATGCTCAGGGTACGCACAGGCGACTTTGCTGAACTTAATGAATTCATAGTGGCTCATGAACCAGAGTTTCTCTGCGAGGCTCCGGAAGAGTGGGACTTAGAATTTGACGATTTCCTGCGTAGCGTGAAGACCGCTAAACTATTCGAAGCTTGGACAAACGAGATGAGCGAGGACGATATCATAGGCAAGTTTCGTGTTGCCCCAGGCGAGTTGCGTGGCAGGCTCAACATTGCTGATTGGTTGATATATGCGATGCAAGAGTTCGCCCTGTTGCTTGGGAAAAAAGAGATGCTGAAAGACATAAGAAAAGTGCGTACTAGGCTAAAATACGGTGTCCGTAAAGAGATACTGCCATTGGTGAAGCTAAAGAATATAGGCAGAGTACGTGCGCGTAGGTTGTATAAGGCAGACTTAAAATCGATAAGTGCCTTGAGAAAAATTCCATTATCTAGTCTCCAGAAAATAATAGGACCGAATATAGCCGTGCAGATAAAAGACCAGCTTGGAGAAAAGACTGACAGTAAGCTAAACCCCAAGAAGTCTAGACAGACCACGCTTTGACGAGCGACGTTTAGACGAGATTTTTTCAAAATATGACAATGTTATATTCTGATATACTTTCTGGATTATAACTCCACTAAATACACCTATCAAAGATCCGACTATTATGTCCAACGGAGTATGGTAATTCAAAGCTATACGTGAAAGCGAAACCAGGACAGCCAAAACAATAGCAGCAATCTGCACTAAACGTTTTTTCATGTTTAACACTATAACAACAGCAGCCGCAAACATTATGGACGCGTGGTTACTGGGAAGGGAATATGAACCTGGGCAGCCGATTAGTCCTAAACAAGGTCTAGGCACTTGAAACCAAAGCTTCAAAAAATAGGCAGTTTGGAAAGCTAAAATTGCTGCAGGTATTAGTGAAAACACTATCCACGAAACGTGTTTTTTGTCCTTTCTTGGTAACGCTATATAAATCAGCACAGAACCGACAACCAGCGCTATCCAGTATTCTATGTTACCAAACATAGAAAAGAATTGCCAGACAAGTATCATATCAATCATAAAGCTCAGCTAAGACTATTATAGAGATGTTAAAGTTTAATTTTTTCTCCCTTACCCAAAAGGAATTTTATAAAATAGTACATATCGTACAGTTCCCATGCAAACGGTCCGAAGCCTAGAAAGCCTATAAGTGGCATTTCAAAAATTTTGATTTTCACCAATGGTATCTGAATGATGTATTTCCATTTCGTAACTGCCCAATAATTCCAAAACTCCCAAAGGAACCCACATATGAACCCAGCAAAGAGGAGTGATAATGGAAGAGACCAGTTGCCTCTTTTAACATGATAAATGATGGACTTCTGTCCATTGAGGTAATTTATTGGGTCCAGTAAAAAGAAGAAACCAGTCCAGATAAGAACCCACATCCACGGAGACGAAATGAAGAACGGCAACACAAGGGACACAACTCCAATCACTATAAAAATTCTTAATAAGTTTTTATTCACCTTCATTTTCGGTACCTTAAACGCATCAAAGATATGTAGGCTTCTCAGCAAATCGTTAGTCTCCATGATAGCCGGTAGAATTGCTGCAAATGCTATCAAACCAGAAAAAACTTCTATAGTTCCTATGTTCAGGTATTCCCATCCCGGGACGGCTTCATTGTAGAATTCAAAAAGCATCCAGAATGCCAAGGACAGAACAAACATCGCTACAATTTTTTTCGGATGCCTTGTCAGAAGTGAACTCTTTTTTGCGTTAAAGACTAGACTGTCTACCAAAAGGATATACCCCAGCCATACTAATGGACAGAAGAACGATACGAACGGCCAGACTCTAAAATATAGGAATACTTCTGCAAGTACAATTGTCACTAATCCAGCAAGACCATAACCTTTCAACATTAATCTATTTTTGGGTTTATAATTATTAAAAAATAGAGCACATGCTTTTCATTTAACCCACTACGCCACCGATATTTATTAAATCGATTTTCATAGAGAAATAAACGTTCATGACCAAATGGGGTTGTTGGGATTTGAACCCAAGTCATCGGAACCCGAGTCCGAGGTACTAGACCAAGCTATACTACAACCCCGCGCACAATTAAATATAGAATTGAAAAATTATTTAACTTCTAAAGTTATTTTTACTTCTGTCTTCGGGTCCTTCAATTTATCCTTCATTTCTTTGCTAAAGTCATTTGCCGATTTATTTGCAAGTATGGCCACAGTCTTGCCGTCAATAAGGTCAGAATTTCTTACAACAATTTCATTAGCATCTGTAAGCTTGAGTGCAGGCGACCCATATGCTATTATTTTTTCAACTTCGCTGCCAGCCTTTACAGTTATTAAAACTTTATTCGCACTTTTTACAGCCATTTTGAAATTATTATTCAAATCCCTACACCCTTTGTTCGCACGAACAGCGATTACACAATCCTCTTCTTTTGGGCCTTTGTTTGTTGTAATCTCAAAAGAGTCTTCATCTCTAGCAACAATTTTTTCATGGCCATATGCAATTATTTCATCCTTTCCTACCATAGCCCCACGTAGTAATTGCCAACCTTCCTCAGTCGGCAGATATGCGCCGCCTTTCATATAGTGGATTAAACCCTCTGTTTCCAGGGATTTAAAAGTAGTATGTATCATTTCCGGAGTGATCTCCGGTGTAGCCTCTGGGACTTCCTCATTTTTTCTTTCATCACTTTCTTCTTTCTCCATACCTTCCACCTAACTAATTAATAATGTTTGTTATTATTTTAATTTCCTTGCAAATGTTATGAACCCCGTATGCATCAATCCCATGGTCTTTGGTCTTGTCGTCAGCTCCACCTTCCACTCCCTCACTATATTCTCAACAGTCTTCAATTCACAAAAGTCTTTCTTTTTTATAGTATTTACCGCAACCTTCAAGCTCTCAATAGTGGGAGAATAGACAATTAGCCAACCGCCTGCTACAAGTGATTTGTATGCATGATTGATTGCTCTTTGCGGATTCTTCATATCTAGAGTTACAGCATCCACGTTCTTCTCATCAATACCTTTGTTAATGTCCTTTTCTTTCAGTTTGATGTTTTTCAAGCCGCTAGATTTTATGTTGCGTTTGGCAACTTTCACGAACCGTCCTTCTTTTTCATAAGTTACAACCTTTCCAGTGCTCACATAGTTCGCGAGAAGTATTGACAGATATCCAGTGCCAGTACCAGCATCTACAACATTATCACTCGGTCCGATACCTGTATACGCTAAAATCAGTGCGATATCTTTGGGCATCATCACCTGCGCCGATCGTTTCACCTTTTTATCTACTATGTCTCGAATATTTGGCTTGACTATTGAAAACTTCTTTCCTGTATGAGTCTTAATCTCACCACCGAACTTCTTCTTTTTCAATTTTCCAAGGTCTATCATCCCGCTCTGTATATGCAAAGTTCTATCAGAGACTTCAACTAGATAAGACTCCTCTCTTGATAAGAGCAGTGCAAGTTCTCCAATCTTCACATTGACACCCAAAAGTTACATAGCTCGCAATCTTTTTATCCTTTCCTCGATTGGCGGATGAGTTGCAAAGAGAGAATCTAGAGGGCTCTTGTTCGGGTCTATGAAAAATAGATGCGATACAGCTTCACTCACCTTCATTCTACCTTTGTTAACACTCTTAATCTTTTCCAGAGCCGATGATAATCCTTGTGGATATCTGGTTAACTGGGCGGATGAAGCGTCTGCAAGGAATTCCCTGCGCCTGGATATGGCAAGCTGCACAAGCCGGACAATTATTGGCGCGAATATAGCAAGCACCAACCCAATCACTATAATCAATCCACCTTTGTCTCTACCCCCTCCACGCCTGTTAGAGCCAGACGTCCAAAGAGACATTCTAAACATATAGCTTATTATCGCTATGAGACCTACCATCACCGCTACAATCATGGCGAATCTTATATCATAATTCTTTACATGCGAAAGTTCGTGGCCTATCACACCTTCAATCTCATCTCGTTTTAAATTCTTTAGCAAACCAGTAGTCACTGCTATGCTTGCATGCTGCGGATTCTTCCCTGTTGCAAACGCATTTATCTCATCACTTTCAATCACATAGACCTTCGGCCTCGGTATGCCAGACGCAATACTCAACCCATCAACCACGTTTATGAGATGCGCATACCTTCTATCATCTTCGCTGACAAGCTTTGCTTTTGTCGCAGCCAGAACCATCCTATCACCATAGTTATAAGTCCCGTAAATGTAGATCAAGATGAAAACTCCTGCAAAGACCAGAAAGATTGCAGAAGACCCAGGGGCGAAAATCAAAGAAATTACATAAACCAAAACCACTAGGAAAGAAAAGACTAGAGTAGACAATATTATAGAATCTCTTTTATTTCTAGAGATTTCATCATAAAAGCTAGTCTTTTCCATTCTATCCACTATCGCCGTTTAGTCTAAATTTAAAATTCGACTTTTACAGGCTTTCTTTCTGCAGCAGTTATCTCAAAGTACTCTCTTGTCTTCGTCCTTCCGACAATACCTGCAAACCACTTACCTGGAATCGTTGTTATCATGTTGTTAAAGATGAGCACTGAATCGTTGTAGAACTGCCTGCTGTATGCGACTTTATTTTCTATCCCCTCAAGCTGCTCTTGCAACAGCTTGAAATTCTCACTAGCTTTCAGATTTGGATAGTTCTCTGCAAGTGCGAATATCGTCTTCAAAGCTCTGCTCAACTGCCCGTCCGCCTTCAGGCGATCTTTGTCGCTCTTGGCACCAAGCATACGCTCCCTTGCCTTTGTGACCATACTGATTGCGTTTTTCTCATGCTTCATGTAGCCCTTTACTGTGTTCATCAGGTTTGGCACTAAGTCTGCACGCTTTTTCAACTGCACGTCTATCTGCGACCACGCATTGCCTATTCTGTTAGAGAGTACGATTATCCTGTTTATGTAATATACTGCTATCAGTGCTATTACTGCCACAACACCTACTACACCAAGTAATATAAACCATATCAGTTGTATCCCCTCTCACTCCATTATATTTACACATTTAAAGTTTTAATAAGATAAATAAAAAACTATGGGGGCTAAGAAAGTGAAGAAAAATGTGTATATAGTTACGACTTTTGCAGGAGTTTTTGCAGTATCGGAGGACAACAAAATATTAGGGTATATTGCCTTTCCAAAAGAACCTAGGAAGATTGCTGAAAGGATGAAAGCATCCGAACAGTCTATAATCGAAGAAGAAAAGAAACTAATGGAAAAATTCAAAAACTCTGACTTTATTTTTCCTGAGAGGAAGAAGGGAATCGACCACTGGGACAAATCAAAGAAAGAATCTTTAAATCAGAAGTTACGCATTCTTGCAGTGGAGAAAGGAGTCGTAAAGGACCAGTCAGAATTCAACCAGCTTCTAACGAAAGTGAATATAGCATTGACAAAAGTTGACATAAAGGAAGCTGTTGGTAGAGACAGCCTAGTAGTTCAAGTCAATGGAGCTATATACGAGCTTGATAAGTCGATAAACATACTGACTGAGAGGCTTAGAGAATTTTTCAGTCTACACTTCCCAGAGATGAATAGAATTATTTCCAATCATGAAAGATACGCAAAAATAGTTGAAGAATTTGGCTCGCGGGAAAAGATAGAAGACCCAGAATTGAAGCATTTTGTGAAAAGGAGCATGGGCATTGAATTGAAGAAGGAAGACGTGAATGCTCTACAGAAGATGGCTACGCAGATTCTAAACCTTTACAAATTGAGGAAAGATTTGGAAGATTATTTGGACGAGTTGCTCAAGGAAGTGGCGCCGAACTTCCGTGCTCTGGCGGGTGCTAAGATCGCAGGCAAACTGATTGCACATGCAGGTAGCTTGGACAAGCTAGCAAAGATGACATCCTCCACGATACAGCTGCTGGGTGCAGAGAAGGCACTATTCAGACACCTACATGGTCATGGCAAATCACCCAAGCATGGCGTCATCAGTGCGCACAAACTTTTGCATAATGTCTCAAAGGAGAAAAAAGGTAAAGTCGCACGTTTGTTGGCATCCAAACTAAGCATAGCAGCTAAGCTGGATAACTACTCAAAGAAGGACCAGTCTACTAAGCTCAAGAAAGAGCTGGAAGAGAAGGTTAAAAGAATAGTAAAATCAAAATGAGACTTATGAAAATCAAAGAAAAATTCGAAGGCGTATTTTTAATCGATAAAAAAATTGCCACTATCAATCTCGTTCCAGGCAGTCGTGTATATAGAGAAGAACTTGTAAAAGCTGATGGCAAAGAATATAGGATTTGGGACCATTATAGGAGCAAACCAGCTGCAGCAATCAAAAAAGGACTGAAGAAATTTCCAATCAAAAAAGGCATGGTTATTCTATATCTTGGTATAGCAAGTGGCACTACGGCTTCACACCTCTCAGACATAATAGGTAAGAATGGCATCATCTACGGAGTGGATATATCAAATCGTGTACTGCGTGAATTGGTGTCTGTCGCTGAGAAGAGGGGTAACATAGTACCGATTCTTGCAGACGCCAGGCTTACTGAAAAGTACGAGAGTACGATTTTAGAGAAAGTAGATTTGGTTTACGAAGATGTTGCATCGCCAGACCAAATTGAAATAATGATTAGAAATGCACGAAAGTTTCTCAAAGCTCAAGGACTTGCCATGATTGCAATAAAATCCCAGTCAATCGATGTCACAAGGAAACCCAAAGAAATCTACAAGAGATGCTTGAAAGGGCTGGAAGAGCACTTTGAAATTCTTGACAAAGTAGAGCTCGATCCATATGAGAAGGCACATATGTTCGTAGTGATGAAGTTAAAGAAATAAAAAGAGGCGGGAGGGCAGAGCTTATAAGAAATAATCCTATGCTCTGCCCGGTGGAAACGAAAGCAAAATAAAAATCCTAAAAATCCATTACCGGTTTCACGAATCCAAACATTCTACCATTCTTTCTCAGGTTCACTCTGCACTTCAGCACATTTCTGTCTTCTATTAGCTTCACATCTATATTTGCCAATTCTCTGATATTTACCACCTACCTCTAACTGCTTGGGGATTGTAGTGTAGCTTATTGTCGAACTCAATAAGGTTCTTCTGGCTACCCATGCGAATAAAATTGTTCTGTAGAAAACTCCTGCCGCACCTTCGGCAGAATACTCTGTGCTCTCCAAAACCGTCTACAAACTTCAGCACATTCAAAGACTTGCAACGGACGCATCTCATGTTTCCACTCACCTTCAAACTTCCTAATAGAAATTTGTAGTATGGATATACCCCATTTTCTAGGGGGTTCACTTCCGACGACTTCCGGTTAGAAATTAGCTTACTTTCAGTTCTTTCTTCACTCTTTCCTTGAAACTATCCAAATCATCTTTGTCTATGGAACCGCCAGCAGCACATCTGTGGCCACCACCACCACATATTTTCTCCATAAACTTACCAAGATGCAAATCTTTACCTTGATACCTGGTGTTTATCTTGTACCTCTCTCCAATATCTTCGAATAAAAATACTATCTTTTCCGGATTCTTTCTGGAGACACGACTGGAAATTCCAGATCCCACCCCCTCGTAAGGAGGGTTTAAAATAGAAAACAGGATTTTACCCACTTCTTCACGATTATTCCAAAAATTTTCCATTTCCTTATCGTACATTTTCTGATATTCATTACTTGCTTTTTTAATCTCCATATTAGCGGCCACACTTTCCATATCTTTTTCATCCAGCAGTATTTCCATGATCCTTTCAAGGCCTAGGATGAAAATACTGTTGCTAATAGCGATTGAAGTCTTTCCAAGGTCTGTCTCATCCAGCAGTTCATCTCTCGTCTTCGCATCCGTCCATTTCCCAAGAATATCCATACAGTCTTCAAATCCATAATCACCCACAATCCCCAAGACAGATATCCATTCTTTATCTTTCAAATCAACTATTCCTGACAAGAATTTGTACACTATGTAAGATGCAGGCTGGTAGAGCTCCAAATTCACTAGCCCCGGATTGATGAATAGAATTTTTTCATTCTGTACACAATCCCTAGGTTGATGATGGTCTATATATAATGTCGGTTTTGTAAAAGATTCGCAGAACTCTACCTTCATTCCTATATCAACTATAATAATTTTATCACATTCCAAATTGCAGACGACTTCCTCTAGGTTTCTGTAGGTTGCAGAGACGATTCTAAAAAGTTTTACACCGAGTCTTTCCAACCCAATCTTGATAAGAGTTGCAGAGGACAGTCCGTCAAGGTCTGTGTGATGAACCAACGCAACTTTTTCATCCGGTTTTATATCTTTTAGAAACTCATGCCCCTTTTCAAAAAGATCATTTAGACTTTCCTTTCTCTGATTCAGGTAATTCACCACTTATCTTTTTTATCATTTCCTCGTCTAAAAGGACAATCGGCATTTGTGCAGGCTGTGCGGCTGCATACATGTGGTACTCCGCTAGCGACAGCAGCGTGTCTACATGGTGTAGAATCAAAGCCTCAAAGCTTCTTGGTGGAGTCGGTCCACTCTCTCCAAAATGGCTTGCAATTATATGTATGACCTGCTCTGGGAAATTCCGATGATAGAGCTCGGCCACAGCCAGCATACTATGATCAAGCAATATGCCGCTATGCTCAGCACCTTGAGCTCCAACCTTCCATTCAAAAACCTTCATAATATCATGCAATATCGAACCAGCGAGCAAATAGTCCCTGTTTAAAGTCATGCCATACCTCTTTTCAAAAACATCGGCAACTCTTTCACAGGCATCCACCACAGCTATGGTATGGTTCAGAACATCACGCTCCACCGAAATTCCACCACCCACAGTAAATGGCGTACGAGCATCCACCATCTTCACACTTGGGTACTTTTTGAAATCCTTGCTTGACAGCTTAGGATTCTTTAGAGTATCGATTACCTTTTCCCTCAATTCCTTATTCTTTATCTTCTTTGCAAGTTCGATCAAATCTCTCATTTTACCATCAATTCTAATTCATAGTTCTGAGCCGCAAAATAAATAAACGTGCGTGCTCAGCCAAACAGTGCACTCAATCCTTCAGCTGCAGTTTCAGCTTTCTTACCTTCCTCTTCCTCCTTCTCTTCAGCTTCTTCTTCCTTTGCCGCAGGTGCAGCAACGGCAACAGCAGCCTGTTGTATTGCTTCGTCTATGTTGACGCCTTCCAAGCTTGCAATCAATGCCTTCACTTTGCCTTCGTCTGGCGTAACTCCGATGCTTTGCAATACCTTCTTCACATTATCTTCATTTACAGGTTGCTTTGCTGAATGAAGTAGGAGAGCCGAATATACGTATTCCATTATTCTTCTCCCTCCTTTGTTTCTTCTTTAACCTCTTCTTTCTCTTCATCCTTAGTTTCCTCTGCAGGCTTTTCTGCAGCAGGTTCCTCCTTCTCTTCCTTCGGTGCCAAAGCATTTATTGCATTTGCTTCGTTCGCAGCTTTGGCAATCAAAACTTTGATATTTTGCTTAGTTGGATAACAAATAAAGACTGAGAGATTTAAAGCATTCTGTGAAGCCTGTGGTAACTTCCTTGACAATTCGTTCACAACCTCTAGAGCATCCTTTTTATAAATTTCATTGTCCTTGAGCATGGCGACTACTTTCAATCCAACTGTCACAGGTTGTATCTTTAGTTTACGGAAGATACTTGAAAGACCAGCAGTCACTTCCTCTCCAGTTTTGAGCACAGTTTTATCCTTTCTTATGGCTATCTTACCGTCCTGTATAGTCGCAGGTATGCCAACTTTCTGCAATTCACTGATGACCGGGCCAGGCATGAGTGAAGTAGGACCTGCGCTTACTTTTACGTCATGCTCGACTACATCACCTGCCTTTGCATATGCCGGCAGTCTCAGCTTGCTGACTAATGCATAAAACTTGAATGGCTCCATATTTGTGAAGACTATAGTCGGCTGTGTCGGCAGAAGTTCTTCAATCTTCTTCAACCCTTCCTTTTTGGACTTTTCCATGGCAAACATCAAAATAGATTTCTTCACCATCTTAATCTCAGCTTTATCCCTAAGCTCCTTCCTTATACTCTGCAGCTGACTGCTTGGCATCTTATGCATATCTAAGAGTCCTATAACTACGGCCTCATCAAGCTTTTTGCGCATCATTTCCACGGCTTTGATTTTTCCATCTCTTACCATGTTTTACACCTCGATTTTCACAGGCTTGCTCATAGTCAGCTTGACAGCGACATTCTTTATGTTGTTCCTTCCCTTCGGCAACTTCTTCTCTAAAAATTTCATCACACTTTCTATATTTTCTGCAACTTTTTCATCAGACATCACTTCCGCCCCGACTATACATTGTATCACTGGCGAATCTTTGACTTTCACGCGTGTGCTATTCTTGAACTTTTTGATTACATCATCAGCGTTTCCAGCAATTACAATAGGCATATTCCCTCTGGGTGCGAGCACTACACCCAAGTTCTTACCAACAATTGGCATCAGCTTAGGCTCAGCAAGGAAGAAATCTACAGAATTCGCAAGTTTCTTCACATCACGCTTATTCTTTCCAAGTTTTTCTATCTCTGCAGCTTTAATTGTTCTATACTCATCACTCTTTATAGTGTCACTAAAGATTGCAACTTTTGCAGGCTTGCCACGACCGTTAGGAAGTGCTACAGTCTCATTAATTTTCCCTTCGGGCTTCTTAGTGTCGATATTCTTCAGATTCACGATAAGGTCAAAACTCTGTGAGAATTTACGCTTCTTGCTGCTCTCACGCAGCTTTTTTATTGCTTCTACAATTTTTTCGTCGGCCATATTAAGACCTCCTGCCGCAGCAGTTAAGAGTTATTTAAATGCTAAGGTTTAAAAATGTTTATTTAATCACACTATCCCATTTTCCTTTATTGACGTCTTTTATCACGTCTTTAGGCCATTTACCTTCGACTTGAATACCCATCATACTCACGGCAGTACCTATAACCATCTTAACAGCAATTTTCAAATCTTTTGCAAGCAAGTCACCCATCTTCATCTTTGCAATTTTTACAACCTGTTCCATCTTCAAATTACCTATGACTTCTGCCCTATGAATACTCTTAACTTCTTCTTCCTCTCCTTTTGCTTCAGCCACAGTCTCGTCTTTCTTACCTTCCTCTCCCTCCTTCTCTTCAGTCTCTTTCTCAACCTTCTCTTCTGGTTTAACCTCTTCTTTTGGTTTCTCTTCAGCTTTAGCTTCTTCTACTTTCTCTCCACCTTCAGGTTTTGCCGCAGCTGTTGTTCTTGCTATCTCTGCTTCTACCGCAGCTTTCTCTGCTGCTGCAGCCGCTGCAGTCTTTGCTTTCTCTATTCCAAGTTCTTTTTTTATTAGGCTACTTACAGGAGGTGTACCTACTTCTACTGTGACTTCCTTCGTTTCCTTGTCGATAATCAATTTTACGGGGACTTGTATACCCTTGTAGGATTCAGTGGCTTGGTTCACTTTCTGGAAGACTTCGCCTATGTTCAGCTTGTATGCACCAAGTTTGGGTGCTGTAGCTGGACCTGGTGCGGCCTTTCCACCCTCCACCAACAGTTCAATCGTTTCCTTTTCTCCCATACCTTTCACTTCTATCTCACTTAATATTTCAGACTTAAAAAGATAATCACATCTACTTGGCTCGTTTCAATAGTTTTACAAACTCTACACTTACTGTAACAGGAATAGGCACGGCTACATCCACAAGCTCTATGGTCACTTCACGCTTTACTTTATCATATCTAGTCACTTTGCCTTTCTCACCTTTGAAAGGACCACCAATCACTTCAACCAAGTCAGCCTTCTCCAGATCCACTTCAACTTTTCTCGGCTGTAAAAATCGTTGTATGTCCTTAATCTCCACAGCACGCTTTATCAGACCGCGCACGTGCGGAACCATCCTTACAACCTTTTGTATGTCTTCAGGTTCGCCTTCAATGAATAGGTAGCCGCGGATTTCTTCTGGATGAACGAGAGATTTTATATTCAATTGCTCTGTCTTTGCCTTGGTCGCTATAAAATTCGCTACTATATTCTCCCTACCTACAACAGTCTTTATCGTGTATATCATTTACATCACAAAGGCACTAAGATAAACAATATGTACAATAAAAATCCAATAATGCCAACAACACTCATACCGATTAAGCAAATCCTAGCTGTATCTGAAAAATCTCCCCAACTAGACTTCTTTGTAATCTTCAATACCCTTACGTAGTTCCTAATAGTTTCAACAATTTTCATATTTTCACCAGACAGTTACCGCCAACAATTATCCAAAATTTAATCCATGAATTCAACACCAAGAACCTTTTCTATATGCATTTTCTTTGACTTAGTCCACGGTTTGCCAGGACCAAATATCTGCGATGACTTCACACCAGTTACTATCAGCATCGCTTTCACAGTATCGCCAAGGTTCTTATCCACCTGCGCACCCCATATTATTTTCGCATCAGGCGACAGCTTCGTCGAGACAGCTTCCACAATCTGCTGCGCTTCCCTTATTGTTACATCCGGACCTCCAATTACGTTTATCAGCGCACCCATGGCACCGTTTATATCTATGTTGACCAATGGATTGTTCAGTGCACGCTCGACAGCTTCAAACGCCCTATTCTCAGTCTGGCTCTCTCCTATGCCAATCATTGCAAGTCCACCAGACTTCATAACTGCACGAACATCGGCAAAATCAAGATTGACTAGGCCGGGCTTTGTCACAAGTTCAGCAACGCCTTTCACAGAATTTACAAGGATTTCATCTGCGATTTTGAAGGCCGTTTGCACGCTCACATCCGGCACAATCTCCAGTAGTTTGTCATTCGGTATAACTATCAACGTGTCGACAACATTCTCCAAGTTTTCAAGCCCCATCTTAGCATTGTCCATACGTTGCCTGCCCTCCATTGTGAATGGCAATGTAACAACGGCGACAGTCAGGAGGCCCAACCTTTTTGCTATATCACCTATCACAGGCAGGCTTCCCGTACCAGTTCCACCACCCAGACCGCATGTTAGGAAAACCATGTCCGCTCCTTTCAAAGCTTTCTTCAAGTCATCTTTACTTTCTTTAGCGGCTTCCATACCAATATCAGGATTTGCACCTGCACCAAGCCCACCGGTGAGTTCCTTTCCTATTAAGACCTTTACGTCTGCATCCGTGTACAGAAGGTCCTGCGCGTCCGTATTTACCGCAATTGTCTCTGCGCCGACTATACCGACTTGCATGAGCCTAGTCACAGTGTTGTTACCTGCACCGCCGGCACCCACGACTTTTATGCGAGTTTCTTTCCTTGCAAGTATCTCTTCGAGTGCTTCGTCTTCCCCTTTTTTCTTAATCCTTCCTAACGGCTTCCTTTCAAGTTGCTTCAAACCCATACAATCACTATAATTTAATTCAAAACTGTATATTTATTTTAACTTTTTGAACTTTTAATCTCTGACGACTCTTTTTCCTCCGCTTTAAGTTCTTTTCCCTCCAGATTCTTAAAAATATCAACAAATTTCACAGTATCTATCCCGACCCATTTTGAGATAACGCCTGCAATTATCTCCTTGAGCCTCCTCTGCATGTCAACTACAGCCTCTATTTCAACTTCCTTCCCAACTCTTACTTCCATTTCCTTTCCTGTGAAGTACTTTACAATGGACTTGATCTTCTCAGTCTTGTCCGTGACCACACCTTTGACTTCTATTTCATACTGCAATATCTTTCCGGCCAGAGGATGATTAAAGTCGATCTTTACCCTGCCACCGTCAGCGCTAAGTATCTTCCCGCGGATGTTGTTTACAGTTATGTATGTTCCGGGCGTAGTGTCTATCTTCTGTTGTTTGAGCTGCGCCTCTGGTACCAATTTTACCAATTCCTCCTTATGTTCGCCAAACCCTTTCTCCGGCAATATTTCAACAGATTTCTTCTCGCCGACTTTCATTTCATGCAATACTTTGTCCAATCCCCTTATCACAAAGTCAGCACCGACTATAAATGTGACTGGTCCATACCGCACTTTCTCATTGTATACGTTCTCCTTCTTCGCAGTGTCCTCTCTTGTCAAGTCAAATACCTCTCCAGTACCCTTGACTCTAGCCACGTAGTCTATCGTTACAAAGTCTCCATCTTTCATTTCACTACCTCGATTTACTAAATTAATTCAGAAGTAAAACTTAAAAACATTTGTCTTTTCTAACGTCGTATGTCTTTGATGCTCTTCTTTCTCTTTACCCTTCTTATACCGCCACAGAGCCTGCAGAAACCAGTAGTTGTATCCACGCAAGCTACACATACACGAGCTCCGCATGCTTTGCATGTGTATAGTGCTGGCGAGTATCGGCCACAGGCTTGGCACAATCCACCGACTGCGATTTTAACCACCAATATAGAGTAAGATTTAGTTTAATAAATTCATGCAGTCACGCATATTTCAGTTCTCTAAGGTAGTCATACGTCTTTGAGCGCACTTCGCGCTGAAGGTCATCTCTAAGCCACGGAAAAGACATGGCTACAACATCTTCAATCAGTTCTGGGTTACTATATTTCCTGCCGTCTTTCCAGAAAACGAACTGCGACAATGTGTACATAATCAAAATATCTACTGGGTCACCGTCATAATCATTTAACATCCTCAGATTTGCCAATCCCTCCTCAGCATTCTTTCTCATAGTCACAATATCTTGAGCATAATCTGGTTTAAACCGTCTTATTACCCTCTCTTTCAAATTTGGCTCTAGTTTAGGAGTTTCTGCATGCGAATCTTCATGAGAAATCACACCTTCAGTCAATTCTTCTCCAAGTCTGTATCTCTTCTGGTAGACTTCTCTCAAACGCTTTAAAGACCCGGGACCTATATACAATGCTTCTTTGTTTTTACCATCGATTGTAACGACGGCAGAGACTTCATAAACATCATTAGATGGAGGTTTAGCAACTCCCTCCCTTTTGCAGTACTTATGTAAATCATAGACTACTTCTTTAAAACCATGTCTCTCTGAAGAGATACGTACCTGGAAAGGTACTGTTTTTCCAATCCACAGATTTAATCTATGTTCAAACGCTTCTATTTTTTCAGTAATCATACCCAACCTATTGAATGAAACGTATTTAAGCTTTTTGGAATCTTGTGAAAACACATCTCTAGAAAATGATGCGGGGAGTGGGATTTGAACCCACGAAGGCACTAAGCCACGAGGTTTCTTATTGCATCATATTTTATCAGATCTTAAGTAGTCAAACTTAAGCCTCGCGCCATTGACCAGACTAGGCGACCCCCGCGTCAAATTACATACTGGACTCTGTATATAAATTTATTGTTCAAGAAGGATTAATGATTATTTTATTTTTCTGACAGATTTGGCGAAATCCTTCAGCTTCGCCTCTAATAACTCGACTGCTTGGCTGACAATCTCATCAGGTTTCAACCCGCTTGCTGTCTCGACTGTGAAAACAAAACTGTCTTCCACAGGCTTCACCTTTACTTCTCCATCCACATCTCCATTTTCCACACTTTCAACACAACGCATGCATAGATTGCAATCAATCGGATTAGTGATTATAACTCTTGTACCGCTGACTTTGAATACATGTCTAGGACATATTGAAGCGAGTTTTTCAGCATTCTTCTTGTCTTTGACGCTTACTGAAATACTTGGCACGTTTTTATAACCTACGACTGCAGGCTGCCATTTTACATGCTCTTTACCTTTACCCAACTGGGCGATTGCATTGAACTCCAACTCTTGGCCATCGAAAATCTCTACAATTGGCACCCTTTCAAATACAGGTTTTACATCTTTAGCGTTTGATTTTATATCCGACGCGTATACCATATCAGGTCCTTTCTTCTTCAAACTCATCTTAATCTGGCATCGGCTACAGCCCTTGCCTTTACATTTGCATTCGCTTGGCAGGTTGTATGCGCGCTTGTCGAAAGTGAATGGTATCTGGCCTAGGCGGTTTGCAACGACTTCGTCAGGTAATGCAGAATCATTCTTTGTAAAATCGACCCACTCTATTGCCATCGTTGGCAGCTCGGAGAGCATTATCCTTCTGAGTTCGCCTGCAAAATCCGCTTTTATCCCCTCGACGATAAACTTAATCTCAGAACTATTTACACTCAGCACGTTTATTTTCATTTTTCATTCCTCATATTTAACTAATTTTGTTGAAGACAATTTAAATCTGTTAACCTTAGACTCTTCTCCCTCTGCGACCACCTTTACGTCTGGTTGTGTCGTGTGGGATTGGTGTCACGTCTTCAATAATGCCTATTCTCAATCCCGCTCGTGCAAGCGCTCTTATGGCAGGCTGTGCACCTTTGCCTGGTGATTTTGAATGATGACCGCCGCGGGCACGGACTTTTATGTGCACGCCCATTATACCCCTTGCGACTGCGTCCTCAGCTGCTTTCCTTGCAGCCTGCATGGCAGGGAATGGGTTCCCTTGCTCTCTATCCTTCTCTGTCATCATACCTCCAGAACACTTTGCAAAAGTTTCACTTCCTGTTATGTCCGTAATGTGTATAATTGTGTTGTTTGAAGTACTGAAAATGTTTGCAATACCCCATTTACCTTTGAGATCAACGTGTCTTTCTTCCCTTCTTCTCCTTCTTTCTCTCATTTACTCACCGCTTCTTTCTTTTCACCTTTGGTTAAAATAACTTTTATTCCCTTCTCCCTTTCCTTTGGAACAAGATAGCCAGGGTAAGCCATTTTCCTGCTGTTGATTGTCACATGGCCATGCACTATGAGCTGCCTGGCCTGGTTTGGCGTGTTTGCAAGTCCAAGTTTATGCACAATAGTCTGCAACCGGCGGCTGAGTATGTCCTCTACAGTCATGCCAAGTACATCATCCAACCCAGCACTCTTCTCCAGTATCCCGAGCCTAGACAGCTTTCCTATCAATTCCTTTTCCATCTTTTTGTCTTTCTTTGCCGCCAAATTTCTTGCAAGCCGTCTGTATTTTCTAAGCAGTGTCTCTGCCTTCCAAATTTCCCTTTTCTTTTTAAGTCCAAAATCATTTACTAAAACTTTTTCCGTTTCAATCCTCTCTTTGCTCCACATCTTTTCCGGAGTTTTGTATTTTTTCTTAATCTTTCTCATTCAATCACTTCTTTTCTTTAGCTTTTGCTGCAACTACCCGCATCTTTTTTCTTACGACACCAACAGTCTTCCCTTTTCTGAAAGAGCTTTTAGTGCGTTGTCCACGTACTGGCAGTCCCAGCATATGTCTCACACCCTTGTAGCTTTTCTTGTCTATCATTGCCTTTATGTCAAACTTCTCAGAGACTTTCATGTCTACACCAGACATATGCATATCAACACCGCTTTCCCTATCTTTTCTCCTGTTCAAAATCCACACAGGTATACCGTACTTGGCAGGTTCTTTGATTACAGATTTGAGTTTTGCAAGTGAGCTATCGTCAAGAGAGCCCAGTTTTTCATCAGGATTTACACCGGCAGCATTGCAGACAGCTTTAGCCATAGAATAGCTTATGCCCTTTATTTTTCTGATTGTATAAAGCACTTTCTTTTCTCCGTCCAAGTCCGTATTGACTAGTCGCACGACTACGCGAAGTTCTTTTGTCTTTGGCTTCACTTTCGCTTTCTTAGGTTTCTTCTCTTCAGCTTCTTCTTCCACTTTCTCTTTGTCAGGGTCTTTAACTCTTCCTACTACCATCTATTCGCCAACCTTTTCACTAAAATATGGTTTTTAGTATCTATAATAATCTATTCAAAAGATTTTAAAGCTTACAATTTATGGACCGACCGGGACTCGAACCCGGAGCCTCCACCATGCCAAGGTGGCGATCTGCCATTGATCTATCGGCCCGTCTTTAAACAATACAAGTTTTCAAATATAAGACTCTTGATTACTTCTATTAATTTATTCAAACCTTTTAAAGTTTTTACTTTAATATTAGTCTCATGAAAAAACCAGCTTGGATTAAAGTTTCCCAACAGTTTGAAGAAATGGGAGTCTATAAGGACATTGTGGATTTTGCCGGAATAGAGAAAGAAGACGGAGTCATAGTCGATTTGGGTACTGGTAATGGAAACCTATTGGCTGAACTTTACAATAGGTATCCTAAAAGCATACTCTTTGGCACCGACATAAGTCCGGACATATTGAAATATGCGAATAGAAACCTTTCAAAAAGGGGTATCCCATCAAGATTCTATCCTACTTACCTTTACACTCTATCTACAGAAATTATTAAAGGTGAATTTGTAGATTGGGGTTTAAAACAATATCCGACAAATATTGATTTGAATGAGGTTGTCCTAATAGAGGACAATTATACATATTCCGGAATGCCAATGTTTCTAGCCACTACACTGAAAGGTACCCTAGCCGATAAGGCATTTTTTTCCTTCCAAGGGCTTACAAAGAGTCCCATGCAGTCGCTTGATCTTACGTTGCCCGTCTCTGTTCCTGTCATGCTAAATGATGATGGTGAATTCATTTTCTATGAAAGAGTGGTTTATGACAGCAAAGATAGAAAAATAACGAGTAAGGATTTTGACAACTATGTACATACTCTAGAAGAAAGGTTGGGATTAAGATCTGTAAAAGCCGAGTTTGACGATAGTGAATTTGCTCGAAAAGTTGATGAAATATCTTATGATAATATCACTACGACTTTCGGATACTTCGATGGTACTGTCTTGAAGTTTTCAAAGGACGATCCCAATATAGTTATGGGAATTGTTAAAGTTAGAATGAAGCTAAAATAAAAATTTACTTCTTTTTAGTCTTTTTGGACCACTTGACTTTCTTCGGGTTCCTACCAAGTTCGAAGTTCTTCTCGCATTTTGAAGAACACCAGAAATAGACAGTACCATCAGTCTTTACAAACATCTTACCAGTCCCTGGGTTTATAGTCTTTTTACAAAAAGAGCATTTCATACGCAACACTACTTTTTCCTTTCCATCCTTCCAGCACTTTCCATCTCTGTCTCCCTGAGCATAAGTATGTCATTCAACCTTACTGGTCCAATGACATTTCTCACCAGTATCTTTCCCTTGTCTGGTCCGTCGATAACACGGCATCGCACTTGTGCAACACCGCGTACGCCAGTACGTCCCAGTAATTGTAATACTTCGGCAGGATAAGCATCAACCACAAGAATCGCCTTCAATCTCCCTTAGCTGCCTTTATCTGCTTCAGCACATCTTTAATTAAGTTCTTTCCTTCTCCGACTTCGGCTACGGATATTGCAGCCGAAGGGACATCTATCCCAGCAGCCCTTCCAAGTTCCATCTTGCTTGGCACATATACATATGGAACCTTCTTTTCATTGCAGAGGGGCGGTAGATGCATCACTATCTCTGGCGGTTCCACATCTTCAGCTATCACCACCAACTTGGCTTCGCCACGCTCCACAGACTTGGTGGCTTCATTCATCCCCTTTCTAGTCTGTCCTGTATTCTTTGCCATCTCTACAAGCTGCAATACCTTATCTGCAAGCTCTTTCGGGACTTTGAATTTATCTACCATAACATCACATTGGCAATTCCATATCGGCTTTCTTACTTCTTAAAGTTATTTATGAGCAAAGTATAAAACTGTTTCCTTCTTGGTCTTTTCGACACGGCAGAAGCCTACTCGGACAAACTGTATGACATCTCCAGCCTTAACTTTCTTAATTCCAGGCTCAGCTATGGCTTTATGCACGCCACCGTCTGGCATAACTATTTTTACCTTCACATTCGGCTCTGAGACCCAATGTACCTTTCTATCCTCTAGTCTTATCTTTTTAGAAACAAAATCAGCCTTGCCCTTCTCCCTCTTCATATTTATCGTATAGAGGCTCATGAGCCCTACGTTTTTGCCATAAAACCTTTCAAAATCTTCACGCTCGACATAGATTTTGCTACTATTCACAGGAATCCTTCTGCTGCCATGCCTCGGGAAGTCCGGATGCAATAATGCTTTGGCACTTTTGACTTTAGGCGCATTCCTTATAGGTAGATTGATTGGATCGAGCACGGCAAAATAGCGGTTGGCCTTTGCGTCTATAAACTTTCTGTTCTCGGCATACAATATCTCCGTCGGCATTACAATGTCCGCCAGGCTCATACCTAACCCTATGATAAAGTTTCTAACCGCTTTTGGTAATATCCCCCGCTTGCTTAGGGACTGCATAGACCAAGTCCTCGGGTCGTCCCATCCGCTGTATTTTCCATTCTCTATTGCGATTCTTGACTTAGTCTTGCTCAGTTTCACATCCTTTATGTTAAGCATCCCATAATGGACAAATTCTGCCTTCTCCCATCCCATCTTTTCCCATATGAAATCCTCCATCATATCCTCTATAACAAGGTCTTTGCCTCTAAGCACATGCGTAACTCCAAGCTCGTGGTCATCTATCGCCCATGAGAATTCAAGCATCGGCCATACTCTGTACTTCTTGCCTACACGCGGATGCTTTCTGTCAGCTATCCTCAACAACACGCGGTCACGAAAAGCCGGGTTCGTATGCTTCATGTCCGTCTTCAACCTGACAACAGCCTCACCTTCTTTATATTTTCCTCCAAGCATCTTCCTCCACCTGCCAAGATTCTCCTCTGGCTTCAGGCTGCGGCAACCACACTCAACGCCGTCACGCCTATTCTTCCTAAGCACATCTGATGGACAAGTGCACACGTAAGCTATGTCACGTTTGAGCATCTGCTTGGCATACTTGTAGAAGATCTTCAACCTGTCAGACTTGTACAATGGCTTGCCCGTCTTAACACCCAACCATTTTAATCCATCTTCAATCAGTTTGTAGGCTTCGGGAATGACGAATTTTTTCTCCGACCCAATTGTATCGTCAAATATCAGCAACAGCTTCCCTTTGTAGCGTTTGACGTATTCATCATTCAGCAGCACCATTCTTGCATTGCCGATATGTAGAGGGCCGGATGGATAAGGGGCTAGTCGCATGACAACTTTGCCTTTCTTGGCTTTCGGCAATGGTGGTAGCCCGACTTTTTCTACTTTCTTCTCAATCTTTATTTTCATCTTCTTCATCTGCGCTTTCTGCTTCTTCAGATCCCAAGAATTGACTTCATCCACAGCCTTCTTTATCTCTGGAGTAATCTCTTCTATCTTTGACTTGAACCCCAAGCTCTCGGCTATTATTCTGCCCAGCACAGCACCTACTCTTGCCTTTCCACCATGTTCCACTGCATTGATCAGAGTATGCTTCAAAATCGTATCTTCCATACAATTAGAGAATTGGTCATTGAATAATAAATTTAGTACATTGTAACTGATGCATAGCCGACCACTGACCCTATGTCGCCAGTCACATCACCTGAGGTTGCATACTTGAGCAGCTTAGCTTTCTTTGCACCTAGAGCCTTCGCCGCAATCATCGTTATCGCTATAGGCCCATAACCGCATACACTTGCCTGCATCTGCTGCACTCTTCGGAAGAAGAGTCTCTCGTCAAGTTTCTTTATAGCGTTTATCACTTTATTGTCAGTCTCCATAGCCTGCTCTTGCGGAATGTAGTGTGAAAAGTCTGAGCTTGCAATCAGAATCCATT
The DNA here is from genome assembly GCA_964512235.1 of uncultured archaeon. Lineage (GTDB taxonomy): Archaea > Aenigmatarchaeota > Aenigmatarchaeia > CG10238-14 > SCSR01 > CAZEGD01. The sequence goes on along the minus strand of CAZEGD010000002.1, from coordinate 64,086 downwards.
TTTTCTTCGAGCGTTTAACAGCTTTAGCTATAGCTTCACCAACAACTCTACAGCTTTCTAAAAATCCATCGTCCGGGAAATCGTTTAGGATGCACAATGGCACGAACTTGAAATCATCACCAAATTTATATTGCAGGAATGGCAACTGCACTTCTATGCTATGCTCGCTCTGGTGCGGGATAGCATCCTGCTTTATCAGTTTGCATGCATCAATCAATTTGCTTGCAAAAGCCTCGTCTATAGCTATCCCGCCTAGGGGCGTCTTCCATAAACCATTTTTCATGATTGCAAACTGCGAGCCAAACCCGCTATGGTTCGGTCCTATTATTATGTAATTCGCCTTTTTCATTTGCGAGTATGTCCATGCCTGTACAGCACCTGAATATATGTAGCCAGCGTGCGGGGCTATGGCAGCAACCATATCTTCTTTTGATTCTTCTCTCTTTGGCCCAAGCGGATGGTTAAAGCAGCCACTTATCTGCTTCTTAAGCCTTGCAGGCTCCAAATCGTAAAACGTTCCAGCCACTACGGGCGCTCGGACATAAATCATAGTCATCCACCACTTTAAAGAATGCAAACGATTAATTAATCGTTGATTAAAGAAATAAGTTTTTCCACTGTTCATGCCTGCGATTTGGCATTCAACATTATCTACAATTCAACAGTCAGCATGGACAATCGATATGTCTATATGTCAGTAGCTATTTTAAAAAACATATTATCCAAAGAATATATTGTAAGGTATAAATATGTCCGATGTGATTACTTTATTAGGTGTTTTCCATGGCCAACAAGGAAAAATACACAATCAGGGTGTTCTTAAGGCCGAAGCCAGTGAAGTTACTGACAAGTTTGAGGGAAGAACCCAAGTATGCCACTATACTTTCCAAGGAGATAGATTGCACTTATTCGCACACAGTCAAGCTTTTGAACAGCTTTAAAAAGATGGGACTCGTTGAATTCGAAAAACGCGGACGCATAAAGATAGTCAAGCTCACTGCTACTGGCGATGAGCTGGCGCATTCCATGGAAGGAGTGATGATGCGCCTCAACAAGATAAAATAAGATTTCTATAATTCATCCAGAGGACTCTTTACCATTTTCAATTCCTTGTTCGATACGCTCAAGTACAGTTGAGTCGTACTCAGCTGCGAATGCCCCAGAAGCATCTGTATCTTTCTCAAATCCACACCAGACTCTAGCATATGCGTGGCAAAGGTATGCCTAAGTACATGCGGTGTCACTCTTTTGTCTATACCCGCGCGCTTTGCCGTGCTTGCTATTGCTTTCTGCACGCTGCGCGTAGTCAGTCTACCATTATGACCGGCAAAGACATATTCATCCTTGCCTCTACCCTTTGTATAACTCTTCAACCTGTTGACAATCTTCTCGGAAATTATGAACATCCTATCCTTTGCACCCTTGCCGCTGCGCACCCAACCAATCTTTTGGTCAATCTCCAAATCTCCAATCTTCAAGTTCACAAGCTCGCTCACGCGCAGGCCGGAAGAATACAGCACCATGACCATGAGCTTGTGCTTCTTTCTTTTCACAGAATCTATCAAAAGTTTCACTTCTTCATGCGTCAGCACTATGGGCAGTTTGCGCGATACTTTCGGTGTCTTTATGTTCACAACACCCCTGTTCAATACCTCATCGTAGTAGAACTTCAGCGCAGACCTCATGAGCACGACTGACTTTGGGGATATGCCATTCGATAGCCTGTCTGCAATGAACGACTTCACATCATCTTCCGTTATTTGCATGGGTTGCTTGTTTGCAAATTTCAAAAACTTTTCATTGTAGAAGTTGTACATCTTCGCTGTCTGCGGTGAAAACCCGCGCAGCTTCAGCTCCGTATCTAACTTTTTCATCGCTTCTACCATACCATCATCTTCTGGCTTCTCTTCATAAGTCATAGATAATTATTGTGCGCAAGAAAATAAGTAGTTCGTATAATGATTACTCGCTTTTAAGCCGAAATTCCGATATTATTTCTATGATATCAAAGTTGATTGACAGAAGAATAGCCTTCTCGATCCTGATAGGGCTGGTGGTGACGACTGTAAGCGGCATGTGGGTGAATTCGAACATAGTGGGTGAATTGCCCGATGTCCAATTCATCAGTCATCCGTGGGTCGGTGCAGTCTATTGGGGATATGTACTGCCTTGGCTCAGGCAAGCCGTAGTCCAATTCCCAGTCAAGTCCGTGATATGGCAGAACTTCGTAGCAGACGTCTTCATTTGGTCCATAGTCGGTTACATAGTACTTGCAGCTTTCAAACTGCCTTTGATGGGAAAAGCGAAAATGAAGAAGCCGATGAAAAAAGCCAAACGGCCGAAAAGAAGGCGCAGAAGGTAAGAAATTGAATGATGAGCAGTTAACGCTCCCATTTCTAATTCTTTAGTTGAGTTCCTTTATTCCTTTTGCTGCAATCATGCCCGTGGCGGCTGCACCCACTATACCGCGGGAAACACCAGCACCATCACCAGCGACGTAGAGGTTTTTTATTTTCGTCTGTAACAGGCCATTAGTATCCACTTTGCTCGCGTAGAATTTGATTTCCGGCGCATACAGTAATGTGTGATCTGAATTTACCCCAGGGACAACTCTGTCAAGCATCTTAAGTCCTTCTAAAATATTGTAGAAAGTTCTATAGTCTAGCGCAGACGATATATCGCCAGGCGTGGCATCTTTCAGAGTCGGAGTCACATAACTTTTCCTAATCCTACTCAGTGTAGATCTCCTATGCTTTTTAATGTCACCAAGCTTTTGTATGAGCGGTCTTTTACCTGCCCACGAATTTCCCAATTGCATCAGCCTTTCACCAACTTCAGTCGTATCCGATGCAGGTTCCGTGAGTACTCTCGTAACTAGAAGTGCGAAATTTGTATTGTTCGAATGACTTCCTCGGCTCGAATGGGAATGTCCATTCACACCGTACAACCCACCATAGGGCTCTTTTGTGACGAATCCGTTATAACATACACAAAAAGTTCTTACAAAGTCTTCGTAGCCGGGCGTGAATATATGAAACTTGGGGTCGTGGCATTTATAGTCTTCAACTATCTCTTTAAAGACTTCGTTCCTAACTTCAACCCTGACACCGACATCCAGCGGATTCGACTTTACCATCAACCCGAGTTTTTTACACTGGTCTCTCAACCAAGGATAACCGGATCTACCGGAAGCAATAATTACATAGTCACAACTCAAGTCGCCGTTATTTGTAACCACCCTTTTTATCAATCCATTGTTCTGTACCAAGTCTTGGACATTCGTCTTCAATCTAAATTCTACACCACCATCTTCTAGGTCTCTTCTGAACCCATCCATTATGAACGGTAATAAGTCTGAGCCGATATGCTTCTGTTTTATCCTTACAAAATCTATTCCTGCCTGAATCGATCTTTGCTTTAACTCGTCCAGTTTTACCTCGTCATAATAAGTGTCGGCCTCACCATACTTTTCAAATCTCTTTTCAATTTTGCTTATTACTTTCCAGGCATCTCGGACAGGAAGGAATTGTGTCAGGTCGCCACCAATTTTTGGATGGAAATTGAATTTCCCGTCTATATTTAGACCCTGACCACCAACCTTGCTCATTCTATCAATGACAGTCACATCATAAGCATGATTTATGAGTTCGTCTGCAGCAAACAGACCGGCAGGACCAGCGCCAACGATAACAACTTTTTCCAAGCTACCCCCAAATAATTAAGTCTGCTAGGAATTTAAATCACAACCCACTCAATTTAAATCTTCAACCTTTGAATTAGACTTAAATTTTTAAAGGCCATTGAATGTACTATGAAAATACGCACAGCAGGAGATCCAAGCGATGAATTTATCAAGAAATCTAAAAAATTCTTCAAGAAGATTATAAATGAATACGACGTTAGACAAACCAATATGATTGGATACGAAGTAGGCCATACAAACTTTGTCGTTAGTAAAAACAGATTGAATCTCTATTACAGGTTTTGCCTCATGCTCAAAAACCTAAGCTATTCTTATACACCCTCATTTTTTGAGTTTTTAGGATTCGAAAATTCTACACATTCTACCGGCGAAAGCGATGGCATAGGACTTTCGGGCTATCTTATTGCCTTTGACGAGAGAGATAAGATATACTTCTTAGTCTACACTTGCGAGGAAGAATCAAACAATGCAGATTTTGACGAACATTTCTTAGAAACAGAAGATTATCTACCATTTGTGAAGAAAGAGTCCTCAGATTTGGTTATATAGACAGCATTATGGATTGAGTATCAGCACATAGTAATTCAAAGCAGTAGCAATCGTTACCCATGCTATGTATGGCATGAGCAGAATTGCGGCTTTCTTTGAAACTTTGTAGAACTTGAAAATGATGACTGCTATTACAATCCAAAGGGCGACTATTTCTACAAATCCGTATAGAGGAGATTGCAACCCGAAGAACAGAATAGACCAGAGAGCGTTCAACGCCAGCTGCATCCCGAATATATACAAAGACATCTTCACATTTTTCTTTTTCAGTCCTTTCTCCCAGACAAAATAGAGAGATACTCCCATGAGGAAATAAAGCGTAATCCAGACAGGACCGAACAGCCAGTTAGGAGGCGTGAACCACGGCTTTTGCAGAGTAGCATACCATGTCCCTATAGAAGGAGTTGTAAAAAAGGAGCCGACTATGCCTGCAAATTCGCACAACAATATGAATACAACAAGCTTTGCAATCTTCCTAGGTTTCATATCCATATTAAATAATTCTGAGTATTGGATATTAAAAATTCCAATGTTCAAGGCAGACCTAAATCTTTCAAATCCCACCAATTGTAGATTTAGAAGCAACCGATAATCATCAGACAGTAAAGGATAAATTTCTATTATTTCTTTTGTTTAGTATGGAAATCGAAGAAATTACAATAGAACCCGTGCAATTCTTAGAATTTATCAAAGGATTTAGAAAAGAGGAACTTTCCGGTGTAAAAATTTCTAAAGAAGTATTGGTTAGGGATTGGTGGCCTGACGATCCTATAGATAAACACTTAGTCTACGTTGCGGGTAGTACAGTAGCAGTATGCTACATACCAATAACTCCCACGGAAGATAAAATAATGTCTTATTATCTTGTTAAAGATGTTCCTTCAGATAATAATGGTGAGACCGACTATAGAAGCGCGTACCAGGCACTTATGGAAAAGACCGGTTACGGAAGAGTGGGCAAAGGTACAATCGTCAAAAGAAGTGAAGGCAATCCAATGATTGCACTTTCTTCGGGTTTGGTCTTTCACGAAGGAATATTCAAAGATTCACTTTAGAAAAGAAAATTCTGAAAGAAAATATCAACCAAGGAAGAGAATGACAAACTTAAATTTCTCTAACATCATCAATATTTGATAACCATGCCTTCAGAGAAAGAAGAACTTGAAAGAATCGCCGCAGATGTGAAAGAATGCCATACATGTTGCGAAAACGCCATTGACAACATAGTATCAATACCCTTTTCCTACGTGACAATAAAAGATGCAATAAGCATGCTTGAGAAGGACAGGAAGAATCTGGACGGGCTCAAAGAGCGCATTTCTATAATTGACGCTGAACTCCAGAAATATATAAACCCCTCAGAAGGGAAGACATTTTTTCTAAGCTATTTGATCCCTACGTTGAGCACAATGTACGAGTGGACTTTGAAGCTGCTGAAGACGCAGGATGGGATAGGGAACGGCGACAAAAAGTGCATAGACGTCTTTTACTTTAGAGAGCCTACCTGTACTAGATATCTTGTATAGCAAGTCGACAGGCTTAAATCCTTAACTTTCAAGGTCTTTAGTATGGCTGTAAGCAAAAACACAATGCAAGAATCCGCGATTACAAAAGGTATTCCTGGTCATGAAGAACTTAAGATATATTTAGCTAGTAAATTGTTTCAAATAGACATGACGAGATTTAACATCACTAATGATCTATTTGTTGAAGCGGTCGACCTTGTAGACAAATTTGGAGAAGCTGAGGGTGTCGTAGGAGCTTGTAGTACATACAGACGCTCTAACACGAATAACAGCACAACAATTAAGTCTCAGGGTACTTATGATAATCCAATGACACCAAAGGGTATAGAACAGCTCTATGATAACCTATGCTCTAAATTGGGAAGGTGAAGATAATGGAAAAATGGAATAAAGATATTGTATTGAGATTGGAAGGTAAGGATGGTAAAATAATACATTTAGAAGAGCCTGCTATTTTTTACGATGAAATGCTTTGCAGTTATGGACCTGGGACAATAACACAGATTTATGACAAACTTCCAAAGTGGGCAAAGAAGCTGTTCGATCTAGAAGAGGCATTAAAAACTTACAATGTTCTCATTGAAGTAGGTGTAGTTGAAAAGACCGGTCAAGTCTATAAAACCTTATACAATGCTTGGAAACTCGTCGATGGCGGGCTGAAAGCTAAAAGGGAAATAATCAAACCAGTAGTGACTGTGGATTCGAAAGTAAGGGAAACATTTTACTGCCCGTCTGAGACATTGCCAAAAGAATTTGCATAAATTAACTCTATTTATATGGAGTGTGTTAGAATGGAAAAGAGTAAAATGGATCTAATCCCTCTGGGAGAGGAAGACTTAGCGTACGTGAATCCTGGAGATACGATATTCTACAGAAATAGTCTTGGAAAAGACATACCAGCGATAGTCAAAGCGGTCTATTTACTCTCTTCGAGAGTCTGGGTGGAAATGGGTGGGGACTGTGAAGAGAGACTCGCTAAGGCTGGTAAGGGTATGTTGCTTGCCCCTCCAAATATATATATGGATAGAAACGCGATTCCTGCAGAGAGATTGGAACTGATAAAATCTCTGAAGTTAGAATAAAGATTCTTGACGGAAGATGTAAAAAGACGATAAGCATAAATCTCTTTCTTAGAAGTTTATTTTATGAAAATACTTAATACAGAGTTAAAACCATTAAGACCCCTTCCATCTGTTTCGTATGACAAGATGAAAGGTTTCTTGGAAGGTCATGCTAGTCTTCATTATTTTGCTCATCAAACTTATTGTCGGTTAGTTTTGAATTTTAATGATAGAACTCCATATACTGCATTCTTGGAGCGCGCATATCGTAAAAATAATGGCTTTGAAAAAGGCAAAGTGTGAATAAAATTTAAATGAAAAGACTTGTTTGGAGAGTTTTATTCTACCAATCAAATATTCTATCTATGAGGCGTTTGAACTACACTTACATGGTATTGGCTGCTCTTTGCCTGGGTACTATAGGTGTGCTCGTCAAACTGATTGGAGACACAATTCCAATAATGACTCTAAACTTTTTTAGAATCTTCTTCGGCCTCCTCTTTCTGCTGGCGGTAGTGCCATTTCTTGACAAGAAGTGGTATAAAATTACAAAGAAGGATGCAAAAGACTTTTTCCTTATCGGTTCCATTTACGCTATATCGCTGTCACTATATACAGCCGCAAACATATTCACATCGATACAGAACGCAGTCTTGCTGAATTATAGTTACCCATTTTTTGTTTTAGTCTTTGGATATTTCTTATTAAAAGAAAAAATCACTTTGACAAAGATAATAACTCTAATCATTGCAGCTGCTGGGTTGTTGATAATAAACCCATTCCAGTTTGGAGAAAGCAACTTGGGAAATATGTTAGCTCTGACGGGTGCAGTCTTTTACGGGTTGTTAATAGTCAATATGAGGAAAGAGGGCAAGACACACGGCATCGGAGCCGTGGTTTGGTTCTTTCTCTTCGCTTCGATACTACTGTCCCCCTTCCCATTCATCTATGGATTGGGTGAAATCTCAAGCAGCATAGTATATCTAGTCATTCTAGGAATTGTCTCCACAGCGCTTGCTCACCTGTTTTACAATCTGGCACTAAAGCGAATAGAAGCGGAGACAGGGTCATTGATAGCGATAATGATAACACCGATATTGTCTATAGTCTTAGCGTCAGTGGTGATAGGCGAGCAGATAATGCCTGAGACAATCATGGGTGGTGGGCTACTGATGTTAGCAGGCATCTGCCTCGAGTCGCACAACAGGAAGCTCAGGAAAGAGAAGGAGAGGATAATAGACATATTCAAGGAGGGGTTCGAGAAGATTGACGAGAAGCTGCCGGATCTGCCATAAGTTTCTTTACATCAAACCTATTTTTAGGTAGTTCGTTAAGGATTTAAGTTTTTTAATTATCTAGGACACTAGTTTTTAGGGAAGTATCATAACGGAGCTACCATCAACATCAAAAAGCGATAATACTTCTTTCACATCTGCAGCTAATCTGTATATTCCATCTTCTTTTTTCACCACATCAATCATGAGCAAAAGTTCTAAATATCCTTTATCTTCTCCATATGGTCTTCCGGTATATCCGCTAATCTGCTCCAGAGTCGAGGGTCCGTACTTCTGCAGGGTTTCAATTACAGGTTCATACTCTTTGTAGACTTCCTTTAGAGCATTTCTTCTAGCAGCTATTTCAAAGATGTCTGGTTTTTCACCTCCACGTGGGAGAAGATCCCAACCAAGGCTCTCAAGTATAGGAACCATCCTACCTTTTTTTAATACTATAATTATATCTCTAGGCGTTTTACTCCCCATAGACTATGCTTGGACGATTAGAAATAAATTCTTATCTTTACTCAAGAACGACAGAGTCTTGGTGGGAGTCTGCTCTAGAAAAAGGAATATAAAAATTAAGAGATAATCTACTACTTGTAGGGGTAGATATTATGGGCGTGTTGCCGGGAGAAGAAATTTGGGATGATATACTGAAGAAGTATAACAAAAAACCGCATGGTAGAGATTTTAAATGGGGCGCTATAACTTACAGAAGCCCAGGCGGATTCTACGATGCTTTAATCTACTCACCAGATGCTGCATGGCTACTGAAGAAAGATACAATCTACAAAACAAAACCAACTGTTATAGGAATTGAGATAAAAGATTTTGACTTTGAAAGATCAGCACCAAGGATTAGAATCCCAAGGGTGCCCGGGATGCCACAAGCTGTGGGAAAAGGGTTTAGACGCGGGGCAGAAATCCCTTATGGGTTCAGAAATGTTGACATGAAAGAAGTTATGGAGTTTACGATGGAGATGAAATCGGAAGTTGAGCAAGGATTAAAAACACCCAATCAAGCTGTGAATGCTATTATGAAAAAGGTTATGCAATCTACACTAAAAGCGACCAGACGATTGCCACAACAACTTTCGGCAATAGAACCACCAATTCTAGAGGGCCCATATGTTGTTAGCGGCTTGGAATCTATCTCTAAGCAGCAACGTGAGTTAAGTGCAAAGCTTGACGCTGATCTAAGGCGGATGATGCATAGAAGATATCCTTTCTATGGTTGAAAAATATTGCTTTTATCTGTTTCATACCAATTATCAATTGAGAATATGGTCAAACTAACTTTCTATGGCGGAGTGAAGGAAATTGGCGGTAACAAGATACTGTTGGAAGATAAAGGTACCAAAATATTTTTAGATTTCGGAATGAGCTTTGGCAAGCGTGCACAATTCTTCGAAGAGTTCCTGAAGCCAAGAACAGCAAACGGCATAGGCGACTTCCTTGCAATGGGACTGATACCAGACATAGAAGGTGTCTACCGCGATGATTTGCTCAAACATTATGGACGTAAGCCGAAAGATCCGGAGATAGACGGAGTCGTTCTCTCGCATGCGCATGCAGACCATGCAAACTATATTTCGTTTTTGCACAAGGACATTCCGATATATTGCGGAGAGACATGCCATCGCATATTGCAGGCAGTGGAAGAGCAGAGCCAGAGGGGCATAGAGAATGAAGTGCTGAACTTCAAGAAGCGGCCTTTATTTCGCACGGACTACAGGAAGCCTCCGGAAGAGCGCACCTTTCATACATTTAGGACAGGCAAGAAGTTCAAGATTGGGTCATTGGAGATAGAACCCATTCATGTGGATCACAGCGTCCCTGGCGCGTACGGTTTCATCATACATACAAGCAAAGGTCCAGTCGTTTATACTGGAGATATGCGGATGCATGGTGCTCATTCGGAGATGACTATGGACTTTATGAAGAGAGCGGAGGAAGTGAAACCGATAGCGATGATAACTGAAGGCACCAGAATTGACATCAAAAAGACCGATGAATCAGAGGCGAAGGTGTATGCTGACTCGAAGAGGGAGATACTGAAGAACAGGGGACTGTCCATAGTAGACTTCAATTTCAAGGATGTGGACCGATTCCGCACTTTCTATCGCATTTCACAAGAGGTAGAGAAGAAGCTTGTGATCAGCTTCAAGCACGCGTGCTTTCTGGAGCGCTATCATATGGATAAGACGCTGAATGTGCCAGATAGTACTGGTAAAGGTATCTATCTGCTTAAGCCGAAGCGGATGACAGGCACTTATGATGACAAGGACTATTCGGACAAGTACATAAGGGAAAGGATGGATTATCCGAACATTATCACAGCAGAAGACATGCAGAAGAAGCCGAATGATTACATGACCGTGCTGAATTTCTGGTACTTCAATATGCTCGTGGATTTGAAGCCGAAAGATAGCCTGTATATACACTCTCTTTCCGAGCCGTTCAACGAGGAGATGGAGATGTCTGCTGGGAGGATGAAGAACTGGATGGAGCATTTTGATCTGCGTCAGGTGCAGTGCCACTGTAGCGGGCACATGTCAGGTACGGATTTGAAAGAATTGATAGAGAGGATCAAGCCGAAGATGCTATTTCCTGTGCATACTGAGCATCCGGGCATGTTTAGGAGATTGTCACCGAAGACGAAGATGGTAAAAGAAGGAAGAGGTTATAGAGTTTAGATTCTCGCCGGAAGTGTGCTCTAGAAAAAGGAATATAATATAAAATTGAGAGTTCAATTAACTAGTAGTACACTATGACCGCCAAATTATTCGTTTTTACAGCAAGTAGAGACGAAGCTTACAGACATTATATTGATACAATAGAAGAAGGATTCACTTTAGATAATAAAATAAAACAATTTCTATCAGAGAATGATTTGAAAGATGTGGAAGATTATTTCCGCGATAGAAAAATAAGGGCATGGGGAGCCACACCTGGAAGTGGAAACATACGAAATTGGCGCAACCTAGAAGTCAATGATAAAATTCTGATTTATAGAAAGGGGAATTACGAATATATTGCTACCGTCGTACACAAAATACATAATCTTGAATTAGCTAAATTTTTATGGAGTACGGACTCCTCTGGACAAACTTGGGAATATATGTACCTTCTTGATAATCTAAGAGAACTATCGGTTCCTGTTTCAGATTTCAATAAAGTTGTAGGTTATGCACCTAACTATACTCCACAAGGCTTTATGCAAATAAGCGGAGATAGATTAACGCCTTTGGTAGAAAAATTTGGGTCGATAGACGAATTCTTGAATTACCTCGAAGAGGGAAGGTGGGTTGAGATAAAGTCGGATATCAAAGAAGACGATAAAAAAGAAATAATAAAAGAAAAAGTTAGTAGGCAGATAGGCTACACAGAAATCCTTGAAAGGAATTTAGAGACCATCATAGAGCAAAACATCCATAAGTTAGACCCACATCTTAAAGTAGTCGCTAGGCAGAAAGTTACCGATGTTGGAAGACTCGATTTATTATGTAGTAATGCAGATTATGTTGTTGTTGAATTGAAAAAATCAAAAGCTGGTTCTTCAATAATAGACCAGATATCGAGATATATGGGTTGGATAAAAAAACATATGGCCGAGAAAGAGGGTAAAGGAGTTAGAGGTATAATTGTTGTTGGTAAGAAAGATACTTATCTTGAATATGCTGCAGCTGCAAATCCTCTAATAGAAGTGAAAGTTTTTGATGTAACATTTTCTAGTTAAGAAAAATCTATCTAATTACAGAATTTAATCAGAAGATTAATAAAGATTGAGGAATTATCAAACTATTTATTTTTGTGAAGTAAGATGGTAAATATGAAGAATAAAGGACAAAATATAATTTCATTTGTTTTTGAAGCTCTACTTACAATTTTTATAATTATCATTATTACCTATGCTTTAGGTCCAATATTAACAGAACTGGCACCAGGTTATTCATTACTATTCTTCTTCGTAATAGTAGCGATGATAATTTCGATAATTATTGGCATAATATCGAGGTTGAGTCGATGAAAATTAATAAAAAAGAGAAATATACTACAGAACAGAAAATTGCGATTTTCTTCGGAGCCTTAACTGTATTTTTCTTAATCATCGGAGCAATTTTTGGTATTCCCCAGATTACTATGGAAATACAAGAATTAACGAAACTAGTATTGATTGAACTTATTTTGATAGGACTGATCTTTATTTTTCTTTTCCTTCATGTATTTATTTTTTAATTATGTAAATAGTTTAAATATATGCAAAATGCACAATATTTAACATGAAGATAGAAAGATACCTAAACCAGCTATTCAACACACTAGCAAAGAGATACGGCTTCAAACCAATAATGCTAAAAGAGATAATAATATTAAACGCAAGAGGCTACAACAACCTAGAAATAGCGGAAATGCTTGGCATATCCAGGAATACAGTATCAACCTACCTAAAAAAGATAAAAAAGATGGAATCTCCAGACTTCATGAGGATAATCCTTTATGCAATTCTATTGCATGGTGGCCTTTTCTTCCTGCCAAAAGAAGTGAAGAGTGAGAGTAAAGAAGTGTATGCAGGATAGACTAGAATAAGCCAATGTGGCGTATACCGAATATAAAAGTTTAAACTCTATATTTATTCTAGGTGATATTTTGCTTCCGAAACCAAAAGAACTTTTCTTAATTGGGTCAGACATACCTGAAGTTCCACTCCCATTAAAGAATCAGAACAAAGAATTCAAAAAAGCAGACCCAAATGCTATGGAAAGTCTAGATAATTATCTGAAGATAGCCGTACAGATTTACAAATACAACATGACTAAAATACCCGCTACATTTACAAGACTTGTAGACTATTTCGAGGGTTTAATTGAAAGAAATGAAATATCGTCATCATTAGATGTTTTAGGAGATCGGGGTATTATCACTTCTGGATACGGAGAAGTTGAAAAAGAGCGCGCAGGACGTATATACTGGATAGACAGCGACAATGTGCATCGGGTCAGACAAATTTATGAAGAATTAGTCAGATCACACGAAAAACCGGAAGACCAAATAGACTATGTAGACGGGCTTCTGATGGAAAAGTGAGAGTTCTGAAGTATATGTAGGGTGAGATTTAAATCTCTCGCTTTTATAATTTGTTTGGTGGAAAAATGACAAATAGCCCCATCGGATATATCCTACGTTTAATATGTGAGAAAGAATCTATGCCAAGAGATAAGATATACAACGAATTTCCGAATAATCCTACTAGGGTGAAAAAGGCTTTAGATGAACTTCTTTTAGGTCCTTATGTTGAGATAGGTACAGACGGCGATTTGCACATAACTCAGAAAGGGAAAGAAGCTGTAAAGATTATGAAAAGAAATCCATACGAAGACGCTGAAAAAAATTTGGAAAAAGTCAGAGAATCGCTCCATAGAGAAAATCTCTAAACCCGATACTGGTTAAGCAACACTACAATGCTTAAATTAACATAATCAGCAGAAGTTTTTATGGAGAACCCAAACCTAGATGTTTGGACTAAGTTCGTTGGCGATAAGTTGCATGTGTATGCCAGAAAGAAGAACCCTGGCGCTCCAGAACTGGTCGCGGTATTGCCATTTGACGAGGCAGTGGATCTTTATCTAAATGTTAAAAATGAAGTCGAAGGCCAACTTTTCAAGACTTCAGAAGATGCTGTAATCCTTTATAACATATTGATTGAAAAGGACCCAGAGTTAAAGAAACGTGTGGAAAACTACAAGAAAAAACTTGAGAAAACTCCACAACTCGTCAGTTCTCCTTGATTAAATGATTGGTACGAATCCTGACTAGATGTGAGAGTGAAGAACTTGTATACAGAAGAAACTTAAGTTTACACTCCTTTTATAGTTTGTATGGCTGAAAACGCATGTAGAGGACTTCATCTTTTCGTAAGATGTATTAGATCATTTCTAACTCCGTTCTGACCTTTTCCAACAGCGTTTTTTCTATGTAGCGGTAAAAGAAGCTTGGTGTTAGCTCGTATGTAGTCTTAAAATGCTTCTTACCTTTGCTATCAAACTCCACTGTACGGTGCGACTGTACCAAATCCCAGTCCCTCATGGACTTTAACGGCTTGTAGAAGAGACTTGGATCGTCTGTTCGTGATATCCCTAACTTCTTTTCCAACTCGCTTGCCTCGATTTTACCCTTATTCTCTTTCAAAATCCTGATGATTTTGGTTATTCTTTGTTTCAGTCTACCCGTCTTTGGATGATTACCCACCAGTAAGTGCAATGTCGTTTTCATATTCCCACCACCTTTCCAGTTTTTAGCACTTTAATTTGGTATTTTTTGTGAAAATCATGAAAATCCTTCCAGTTTGGACCACGTGAAACTATGAAAAACTTCTTATTCTGCCAGAAGTCAACAGGAATCAGCCACAATTCAGTATTTTCCTTCTCTAAATAGTCTACAGCCTTGTTAATTCTACAAGGACCGCACTCTACAGCAATAATTTTGCCTTTACCACAACCCAAAACATCTACTGTTCCACCATTGTATCTTATTTCTGTGCCAGCGAATTCAAATCCTAGAGTTTTAAGTAACCTAATTGATGCGATTTTATCGTCTTTTTGTGGTTGTCTGACAAATTTCAACTCACTTTTATCAAGTTTAATACTTTCCAAGTCAGGTGCAATCTCTTCCTTCACAACTATGGCATTATTATTTATAAAACCGGCAACTATAGCACTCTCAGAAAAATATTCGTACCTAATATCAGCCTGTGTGAATAAATTACTTACAAATTCAATCCTTTTTTCTGATGCCCCGTACCTTTCAGCAAGCTCAATCCCATCTCTTAACTTCATCCAATCACTGGCGCATTTGTGAGAGTTTACATATTTTCTAATTATTCTATTCTTTTCCATATATTTATACTTTCTATATATAGAGAATGACCCTACCATACGAGGAAATATACTCTATTTTATACTTTTTATACATAAGAGAGAGAACGAATAATCAAGCCCATTGACCAAAGACTTCTAGAAAGAGTAAAACTATTGATTTATGGAAAGTTGTATAATTTTTGTCTCATTTTGAGACAATTTTTCAACCCATTTTACTAAGAGAAGTGCGCCACTTCTGCCTAGGGACTGAGCAGATGTGAGACTTAAACACCTGGAAAACAATATAATAATATGGCCATAGGAGTCTCAGGAGTTAAAAAGATAAGGATTGAAGCAGGTCATCCACGTGGGACATGTGATTTCTGCCTCAAAAAGGGCAAATCTTACAGATTAAGATCAGATTACCGCAAATACCGCTTTTTAGTCGTCTGTCCAGCATGTCTAAAGAAGATAAGAAAAGCTTTAAAGAGGTAAGTGCGCCAGTGCTATGTATAGACTGTGCACTTGTGAGAGTTCCCCAACATTTTACACAGCTTTGCTACGATTTTCGTATAAAAGCATATGTTCTATAATATAATTTAACATACTCTTATAAAAGAATGTCTATTTCCACTCTCTAATGTTGAATATTGTGCATTATGCATATATACAATATATACTTTACGCTCTCTTCGACAAGAGACTCTCCCAAATGGGCTACCCAATCGGTTCACATATGGTGCATAAGTGAGAGTTTACACCATCTACAAGATATACTGTATAATATATGTTATAAAATAATTGTGATAACATAATATGATATAACTATATATTATAGTATATAAAAGATGAGGTGAGTGGTAGCCATGACGCGTGGTGCACTTTGCGTGTCCGGAAACAGTGAGAGAAAGTGAGAGTTCAGAGAGCAGTGGATCTGATATGCTGCTTGCAGAGGCAAGTGAACATAAGACCGCTTATTAGCCTGTGAGGATTGTATTGCGCAGAAGTCTGTGAGTTTAAGACTATGTGAAATTTCGTGAGGGTTCGTGTGAGGCGAACGTATAAATAGCTGGAAAACCAAAAAATTAATAGATTTTATGGGTATTTTTAATCGATTGAAGCGGCTAATGGGACGGAAAAAAGCGATTCAATCGATTCAATCGATTGAATCATCGATTGAAAGCGATTCAATCGATTCAATCGCTAGGCAGAAGTATAGAGAACTTCCTGAACGGGAGGCGTTAATTGTAACGGGACGGGGAACTACCAAGAATCGAATAGCTCCCACCCCGAAACCAGAAGTAACGGCTCTCGAAAAGGATTCTTTTCAACTTGGACTCGCTGCTGGCTACACCGGAAAGAGTATCAAGGAGGTTGAGCGCTCTCTTTCACGTATAGAAAGACAGATGGTAACAAAAGATTGGTTTAAGACCGAATTTGACGATCAGACACCAGAATTGATTGAGAATCTTGAAAATATCAGAAAAGCAGTGGAAAGACATGATGTAAGCGTTCAGAACCGATTCAAATCGATTCAATCGGTTCTCGATAGGCTCCAGAGGGTTGCAGTCAAAGCTCCTGAACCAATAAAGACAGATATTCTAAGGGAAATAGAGACAATGAGAAGCCAAATACCACTCTCTACAAAGATGAAGGAGCTAGTTTCAGTCGTCAGATCTGTAGGCGAACTGAGCTACAAGGATATGGCTACACGACTAAGCATTACTACCTCTGCGTTGCGCGGACTTCTATCGAACACTATGAAGAGGACCAACGAGATAGAGAGATTCCGACGGGACGGAAAGGGTTGGGTAAGGTACAAAAGTCCATAGGAAAGCGATTCAATCGATTGAATCACTTGATAGAAAAAGGCTCAAATTACTTCTTTGGTCTCATAACTACCCTATAATACTTTATTTCACCTGCTATAGGGCTTTTCCTACTTATTTCTATGATATCGCCTGGTTTTGCATCTATGGAGAGCACAGCAGAGTCTCTAATAGCTATCCTCGGTAGTTGTCCTATTGTAATCTTGTATTGATCTAGAAGCATTTCTTTCTCCTTTTCTGAGAGCACCTTATGCTTTGGTACCAATTCATGGCTGAATACATCGAATACTTGACGTAGAACAAGCTTTTTTACATAATCTCTCGTCCTTTGAAGATTCAAGCGACTGGCTAATTTATTTAGAATATCTTCTTTCGTTCCTTCAATTGGAATATGCTCTATTTCTGCTATTTTCTCCAAATCCCCCTTTAGAAGGCGTTCTAGCATCTTAATTTTACGCTGTTTAACAGACAAAATCATATCGACTCACAATAATACGTGTAAACTAAAATAAAAGCTTAACCCTTATTTTTGTTGTCTATACGCTCCTTGATTGACAAAAAATGGAATATCTTATCTTGATCAGTTCCAGGCTTCAGCTT
Organism: uncultured archaeon; assembly: GCA_964512235.1. Taxonomy (GTDB): domain Archaea; phylum Aenigmatarchaeota; class Aenigmatarchaeia; order CG10238-14; family SCSR01; genus CAZEGD01. Next base: position 46,684 of record CAZEGD010000002.1, on the reverse strand, counting down.
CAGCATCCGGACATTGAACGGCTCAAACTTCTGCTCCTCAACAAACATCGATAGATGGTTGCCAACAAGCCTTGAAACTGTCTTGTGGTGCAGATCGCAACGCCTGGCGATCTCCCTGATCCATAACCATCCACCCTCAGCCCGTTTAAGGCAGTTTACGATTTTTATGATGTTTTCGGCCGTATCCTTTCTCATTTTTTTTGTTCAACTCCACATATAGCACTAGTCGGCGCATTTTTACTTATTATATGTTAGATATAACTTAAGAACTTGATTAAAGGGTAAAACAGTCAGCGCTTGAATTTAAATATCCTCTTTATTGACATTATTCTTCCAACCAACTTTCCTTTTCTCTTACTCTTCTTCGCCTTGTACTTCTTCCTACAATCTTTACACAACATAAGATAATCTGCTTTGAAGAGCTTCCCGACTTTCTTCACAGGTTTCTTGCACCAGTCGCATATCTTGCGCATACAATCTAAATAACTTTTTCTTTTCGAGACTTAAATTGTACTGCATCTGGTTTTTATTTTTTATATTTGAGCATAATACCCTTTAGCATGAGCAAAGCACCGACTACAATTGCAATTTGTGGTATGCTTAGGCCATAAATCCGCAGAACACCATACACTATTGCAAGGAGTCCGAGAATTATCAACATTTTCCCTTTATGCTCATATTCGCAAATAACTTTCTTTGCAGCCATATTTTTAACATCCGTTTAATTTCACTTCTTTCTTCTTACCATTGGCAGACCCGTTCTTTCATTTTCAAAGACTTCCAGATGCTCGGGCAAATCGACAGAATCTTCTGACTTCTTACTAAAGAAGAAAAGCTTTGAACCGCCTTTCCCCTCTCTCGAATGCAGCCAGTATGCCTGGCCTCTGCTGTTTGTATGTGAATAAGCCATCAATTATCACCTTTCCTTTTCACAATCTTTAATTAAACTCTTTTTTTACGGTAATTTAAGCTTTATTTCTAAGGAAGATAAATTAATTTCAAGGGTCTTAGAATGGCATTTAAATACAAATACAGGACAAAGAAGAAGTGGAACAGTAGACTTATTGTAAGCGTAGTAGCCCTTCTCCTACTTTCACTTCTATCATTGTACGCATTGTTTTATCCGACCGAGCAGCAACCGACTGCTACAACTACAACAACTACCACAACCACGACTACAGTCCTGCCTACACAAGCAGAGCTAGGCAGATTGTTAGTCGCTGTCAAAGACGTGCAGTATCATCTCCCTGGAGGCAATGTCGTGCTTAACATAAGCATGAAAATAGGCAATATAACAGCCCATCACGTACCTGATAGCGAGGCAAACGAGACTGAAGGTGAGTGGATATTAGTATCGAGCGATGTGAATACGATTGAATTGCTAGAATATACAGACATCATAGCGATAATAGGCGAAAATGTGATGGTACCTGGAAAATACACACAGATAAGAATGTACATAATTGAGGCGAATGTAACTGTAAAGAACACTATATTTGGGATATATACGGGCAAAGTCTATCCAATGATAGTACCTAGCAATGAACTAAAGACGGCGCACCAGTTTTCCATAGATGCAGACAAGACGACTGTTGTTACAATAGATTTTGATGTCGAGAAGTCAGTATCTCGTACGGCTGACGGCTATATGCTAAAACCTGTCGTAAAAGTCACTGACGAATCGATTGGATATGACGAACAGCTGGAAAATTCGGAAGTAATTTCTTAACGAGAAATAAAATGAACATTATTTTACGATTACATCATCCTCAGTCTGTGCTACTACACCACCACTCTCTTCGCGTAATATTGGATATTGTCTGAGCGCACCAACGTCCAACAATTGCCGCAACGCCATGTCAATCTTCAGCTCGGACATCTTGAATTTTTTGTTGGACAGCCACCGCTTTGCAAATGGAAGCGTTTCAAACTCTTCTACTGACAATTGCAATATTTGCCTGGCATCCCACATCCGTACAGGTTTGTCTTGCAGAAACGAGAATATTAGAGCCCGATTTGATTCTTTAACCCATCCACCACCGTCCGTCGTAAAGACTTCCATAGCTATTACGCTGTCAGGTTGGATTTCATCTTTTATATTATTTCTACCGTTTGGTATAGATGGACTGGTGTGAGTGTTATAGCGCTGCAGACCATGCCCACAGAGATTGCGTATCGGGTTGAAGCCAAGTTCTTGCACTACCGACTCTACAACTTCAGATATTTCAAAAACTTTCGTCCCAACCTTTATCAGTTTGGTTGCCGCATCCAGAGCTTTTTCAGACGCTTCTATAAGCGGATGTTTTTTCTGACCGATGCAAACAGTAGACGCCTTATCCCATATGTAACCTTCTACATGTACACCAACATCTATCTTTACAAGATCACCCACGCTAAGTATTGTATCATCATTTATATCAGGAGTATAGTGCGCAGCTATGTCATTGATTGATATGTTCACTGGAAATCCAATCTTACCACCAAGCTGTATTATTTTGTCTTCTATTTTTTCCGCAACGTCCAGAATTTTGGCGCCTTCCTTCACTAAAGTCTTCGCATAAATCATTGTACTAATCGATATACTCTGTGCTTTTTTGTAATTCTTTAGAGCTTCTTCATCCACGACAATCACTATATTCTATATTATTTATTGTAGCATTTATGCAAGAAACTATTAAAGCATGTAGAAAATACTAATTAGAATCGAAGAATTTGCAATGTTCTTTCCATTTATCTTCTGCGTCTACTTCTCGATGAGCTTTTCGATCTCGATCTACTTCTCGATGAGCTTCTCGATTTACTTCTCGAAGATGATTTCTTTCTTCTCGCTGCCATTTTTATCTAAAAATAATTTATTTTGACAAAATATAAATGTATCATAACTTTCTAGAAATAATTATGTTCGAAAAAAAATTCAATAATTTTTGAACAATTAAAACAAGTTATTTTCTTTTCAATTTTCTCTTCATCCTTCTCCGTCTTCGAATCTTTGTTTTTCTCCGTCTCTTTCTTTTTTCACCGTGCATATTTATTTATCTATAGTTGTTTACTTAAAAACTTCGCCAGTTTCTTCAGACCAAAACAGCAAATCTAGTTCTTCCAATGGTATCCCAGTCTTTTCAGCAAATTTTTGCATACAATCTTCGATTTCAATATATCTCTTCTTCGTAAGCGGCTTTATTTCGTTGATGACTCCAAACTCTTTCAAGTTCTTCAGAATATGACGATCTAAAATGGCAAATCCAGTACCCAAACCAATATTACGCATGAAATGGCTAGATTCTTTCATCCCCAAACCATTGACATTTTCAACAAGCCACTCTCTCAATTTATCCGGTGAATTGAATGAAAAAATCCTATCCTTTATTTTTAATTTACCATTCTTTGTAAACAGCTCTCTCGCCTCTACAATTCTCTCGGCCTTCGTATCCCTAAACCTTACAGCATTGAGAAACGGCTTTAGTTCTTCGGCATTTCCCCTATATAATGCGCCATTCTTCTGCATCGATTTGACAGCAATATCACAGAACTTGGCTTTGGATTGCGGCGTACATATGCAGAAAGAGAGTTCTGCAAAAATTTCTTCATTATGGTTTTCAATCACCACTTCGAACTCCTTTAACCTTTTTCTTATCTTATCTCTTTTAGATTCGTAGGATACCAACAGTTTTTTTATATCTTTCATTTAATCTACTCTTTTCCGTTTACGGATTAAAAGTTTTTTTAAATGTTTAATTTTAGGTTTTAGCACAAATGTGATAGGAATCAACAAAACTCCTATACCTTCAAATACCACAGCAATCAAATCTGGTCTGATCTCTATAGGCGGGCAATAGAAAGTATACTGTACAAGAGGATAGAACCACGGCAGGAAATACCTCATGTCTAGTATGAGATGTATGTAACACCCCAACAGAAGAGCCAATGATAAATCCTTCCGTCGTGTAATGAGAAAAGCTATACCTGCAACTATCGGACCGAAGAATATACTGTGCGCAAAGAACCTACCGCAAGGTGCCAAGCCAGTAATGAATAATGTTTTGTCTACTATATCAGGTAATATGCCACCTACCATTGCAGCTATGAGAGGCAAATAGAGTAAAGACGCGACGAATAGTACGATTCCCATGTGCGCAAGTGGTAACATATCATCACAAAAATATTTGACGAATAAATTTATAAAGGATTATTTTCACTCTTTATCAAAACATCTCAATCTTTAAGTTGTATGCTAACATGTATGCCTTCAGGTATATCTATACGCATTATTTGCCTCAATGCACGATCGTCGGCCTGTACGTCAATCAATCGCTTATGGATTCTCATCTCCCATCTATCGTATGTTGCGTTTCCGTGCCCAGTACCATCACCACAAGGCGTTTTCATAGTCACAACTTTCAATTTTTTTGTCGGAAGTGGGATTGGTCCTTTATAATCTACACCAAACTTCTTTGCGATGTCTTTTATGTCTTCGCTAATATCATTTAGCGCTTTCGGACTTCGCCCTGAAAGTTTTATTCTCGCGGTTTGCATACATCATCACTCAATTTAAAGTATTTAAAACTTTTTGTTGTTACATTTTAATTGATTAATCTGATTTTTCTAGATTTTGAATTGTAATACTGATTTAAATACTTTTAGAAATGGCACGAGCATGTGCTCAGTATTGTAATGTTCTGATACAAACCATTATTAATTTGTCAAAGAGTGGTGTATCATGTAGTAGATAGTATAGTACCTTAAATCATATATGAAATATGACACTTGATGAAGTACTGATATGTCCACGTGTTTTATTTTGCTTTCACTAAGTCCAAGCAAACGCCAGCCGCTACTGTCATTCCCATGTCACGAATAGCAAATCTTGCAAGTTGTGGGAAGTCTGACTGCTTCTCTATTACCATCGGCTTAGTTGGCACGACCACTACACGTGCAACATCACCAGTCTTTATAAAATCTGGCTTTTCCTGCGTAACTTGTCCACTCTTTGGATCTATTTTTGCAGTTATTTCCTTTATTGTGCATGCTATTGATGATGTGTGGCAGTGGAATACTGGAGTATAGCCTGCTGTAACCACAGTTGGATGCTGTAATATGACTATCTGCGCTGTGAACTCCTTTACAACCGTAGGTGGATTGTCCACATGACCGGCAACATCACCTCTCCTGACATCATTCTTACTTATGCCGCGTACGTTGAAGCCCACATTATCACCTGGCTTAGCTTCTTGAATTTGCTGGTGATGGACTTCAATGCTCTTCACTTCACCTTGCGTACCCGAAGGCTCGAAAATAAGTTTATCATTCACCTTGAGCACACCAGTCTCTACACGACCCACTGGTACTGTACCGACTCCAGTAATCGAATAGGAACCCTGGATTGGCAACCTCAAAGGTTTGTCTATAGGCTTCTCAGGCTCTTTTATGTACTGGTCAAGCACTTCCATAATGGTCGGCCCTTTGTACCATGCCATATTTTCAGATTTCTTAACTACATTGTCACCTACATAACCAGATATCGGTATGAATGGAATCTCATCGACTTTGTAGCCTATCATCTTGAGCAATTTGATGACATCTTCCTTAACTTCGTTAAATCTCTTTTCATCGTATTTTGTAGTATCCATCTTATTCAGTACAACAACAATTTGATTTACACCAAGCACCTTCAAAAGCCAAGCATGTTCCTTAGTCTGCTCTTGTATACCTTCGCCTTGCTTGGCTGAGACAACAAATATAGCAGCATCAGCCTGGCTCGCGCCAGTAATCATATTTTTAACGAAATCTCTGTGTCCAGGAGCATCAATAACAGTGAAATACCAATTCTTAGTTTCAAATGGCCTGTGCATAATGTCTATGGTCAGACCGCGTGCACGCTCTTCCTTTACAGTATCCATGACGTATGCAAACTCCCAAGTCTCTCTCTTTAGTTCTTTTGCAGTATCTTTAAGCTTGCGCAATTCATCTTCTCTTATTGCTCCAGAATCAAAGAGCAACCTTCCTACAAGTGTCGATTTACCGCTGTCCACATGACCGGCAGTCATTAAGTTAATGTGTGGTTTTGCTGGCATCTTTATACCTCCAATTTTTACTCCATTCTCTTTGGCGACCCCAAAGTTACTATACTAATTATATGATAAAGTTTAAATATGTTTTTATAAGTCTTTTTATTCTTCCTTTTTAACTTCTAGTCCCTTCCTCTTTCTGATTCCATTTATCGTTTTCAATCGAAGCTCTCTAGGCAACCTCTCAAAAACAATCTCTATCGTACTATAGAATCCGCGACCGCTTGTTGCAGACTTAAGCGTTGCATCGAAACCGAAAATGTCCGATACAGGTACTTTTGCCTTTAACTGAGTCTGTCCACGCTCATTCTTCATATCTAGTATCTGTCCCCTGCGATTTTCGACTTCTCTAGTCACAACACCTATGAGTTCTTCTGGTACATCCACCCTTATTATCTGCTTTGGCTCTAGCAGCGTTGGTGCGGCACGCATCACACCATCAATAATGATATGTCTGAAAGCGGGTATTATCTGTCCAGGTCCCCTATGCACAGGATCCTCATGCAAACTGGCATCTGTCAATGTGACTTTTATTTTTGTGCATGGCTCCTTGGAAAGTGGCCCATCTTCCATTATGTTTTTGAAAGCATCCTTTACCATCTCCATAATTTCATTTAGATATTGCACACCCTTTGTCGCGTCGATGAGCATATTCTTTTCGTGTATAAGGATTACCCTCTTCGCTTCTTTCCTATCCATACCAAATTCAACAAGCTTCTTTGTAAGCTCCTTGTCTTTCCTCTTTATTTTCACTTCGCTCGGTACATGGCCGTCGACCATGGCTTGATAGACTGCATCATCAACTGGCTCTACTATGATGTTGAATTTATTGTGCTTGTTTGGAGATTTGCCTTCTAGTTCAGGTGACTTGCCAAAAACAGTTTCACGATAGACTACAATGGGTTTAGACATTATGACATCTATGCCCAGAGCCTTGAGTTTACGCTCGACTTTTGCCTCTAGGTGCAACTCGCCCAGACCGGATATCAAGTATTCACCTGTCTCTTGGTTGATTTTTACGCGCAATGTCGTATCTTCGCGGCCAATCTGCTTTAGTGTATTGATGAGCTTTGGCAATTCCATTGCATTTTTCGGCTCTACAGATTTTGTAACAACTGGCTCGAATATATGCTTTATTTCCTCAAACGGCTCTATGATGGCGTCAGGCTCGCATACAGTCTCGCCGCTAAAAGCATCGGGTATGCCGACTATGGCAGCTATGTTGCCCGCTGTTACTTCATCTACAGGTATGCGTTGTATCCCCTTGTACACAGCTACTTGCTGTAGTTTCTCCCTTTTATGCTGTCCGATGAGATAAACGTCTTTGCCTTTTTCTATCTTACCGGAGAACAGCCTGCCTGCAGCTACAAAGCCGACATGTGGGTCAGGAACCATCTTTGTTATTATCATTGCAAGCTTGCCATTTGAATCGCATGTGAACATATCCTTGCCGACTTCACTTTCCCTATCGCCATGCCAAATCTTTTCCAATCTATACTGCTGCGCTTCCTTTGGATTAGGCAAATGTTCGATCATCATACTAAGTACGACTTCATTCAGCGGAGCACGCTTTGCAAGTTCATCCTCCTTGCCAGCATTGGTCAAATCTATAACCTCTTTAAAAGTCATGCCAGTCTTTTTCATGTATGGAATCGATATTGCCCAGCGCTTAGTTGCAGAGCCCATTGCAACTGAACCATCCGCTACGTTAACAAGCCATTTGCTTTTGTACTGCTCTTCTGCATACTTCTGTATAAGCAAATTTACATCATCAATAATCCTCTTAAATCGCTCTTGCATTGATTCTGGCGTAAGCTTGAGTTCTTTTATCAACCTATCAATCTTGTTGATAAACAATACTGGCTTAACACGTTCTCTAAGAGCTTGACGGAATACGGTTTCGGTCTGGGGCATTATGCTCTCGACGCCACAAACAAGGACTATTGTACCATCTACAGCCCGCATCGCTCTAGTGACATCACCACCAAAGTCTACATGTCCTGGTGTGTCTAGAAGATTGATCAAATATTCTTTGCCCTCAAATTTATGGAGCATGCTTACGTTCGCACCATATATGGTAAGCTGACGTTCACGCTCTTGCTCGTCAAACCATGTGTACATCAACTTGCCGGCCATCTCCTCGGCAATCATCCCAGCTCCAGCCATTAAGTTGTCTGTGAGAGCTGTCTTTCCGTGATGCACATGAGAACTAGTGGCAACGTTGCGTATACGACTTACATCTGTCATTACATCCTTTATTCTTTCTACCATTTCCAGTTTAGCCATAATCATCACAGAATTGTTATCAATAAGAAGTTATCTCGATCCTTCTGCCTCTCTCTCTATTCTTTCCCTCTCTTTTACGGACTCGGACTTTGAAGCATCGTTTGCAGCAGCTGCAATAAGTTCGTTCGCTAAAGCGCTTCTCATATCCACTTTCTTGCCAAAACTCTTTCTGTATGCAGCCTGTACTATGCTTTTGAGCGCAACATCTATCCTCCTTTGCGGGCTAGTGACAACTGTGCGACGGACAATGATACCGCCGATTTGATACGCTGCAATCTCCTCACGTCTTGCTACGTTTTCTAGTGCCCGTATAAATACTTCTACAGGATTTTTATTTGTCTTCTCTTCAATCTTCTCGAATGCATCCTTTACAATCTTATAATTTGTAAAATATTTTCCCGTGGCACGACCAGATGTTATGCGATGTTTTTTGCCACGATGACCTGGAACCATGAGCTTTGTTATCAAACGCTCGACAATATTCATCTTAGACTTGTGAAAATGCTGTGCAGCATACTTACCACCACTCTTTGGTACGATTGCCGATTTCAGACTGATATACCTTTCCAGTCCAACATCCTGCACCTTCACATTCTCTATTTCCCACTTGTCGAAAAGTTTCATTGCCATTCTTTACACCTTGTTTATCTCACCGGCTTCTGCTTTTTACCTGACAATATTTCACTCAAAGCCACACCATTGACTTTCACAACTTTATATTTTATACCGACCATCGTTCCTTTTGGACCACCCTGCGCTCCACCCACCTTTTCTATAACGACTTCATCGTGCTCATTTATGTGCTGTATCGCACCTTCCCTAGGTACATGTGCAGTGACTTGTACATTATTCTTGATAATTTGCACACGCACGCACTTTAGCAGACCGGAAGTGGGCTTCTTTTGATCGACCACCCGCTTGTCAATTACTATTCCACGGGCTTGTGGTGCACCTCTCAATGGATCTTTCTTCCATAACTTGAGCTGCCTACGCTTATACTTTATATCCTTCCATCTGAACTTTTTCCTCTTCTTCTTTATCTGCCTTGCTGAAAATCCACCTTTAGCCATTTTTTCACCTTTTATTTTATCACAAGGTCGTCAACTTTGTGGCTCCTCTGTAATACTTTTTTGTAAAACTTCAAATTTCTTCTATCTCTACCGATTACGAAAGGCCTATCCTTTTTTTCTACTTTTATCTCAACTATTACCCTACCATTTTCATTTCTTATCTTTATTGATTTTACCTGAGGTATTACGTTCTTCACAAAAGTAGATATGTCTTTGGAAAATTCAAAGAGCTTTATGGTCTTTCCAATCATACGCTCAACCCTTTTCACATTTCTACCATCTTTGCCTATGGCAACTCCTATATTTCCCTCATCAACAACAAAACACACCACATTTCCATTATCGTTCGTTATACAGTCTCTTATCCGAGATTTAGTGACGTTCTCGAAAAGAGTTATCATCTTTATCTTTTTTGTGTCTAGCGTCAGTCCTGACATTTTGCATCACATAAGCTACATTATCACCAGCGTTGAAATAGGAAACGACTTTCCACATATTACACCTAGCTGAATACTTGTGCCGTCGAATATTTCCACCTTCACATTACCGACTTTGGCATTTTGCTCTATGGTTTTTTTCATATTCTCAGGTGTATTATTGGCTATAACCACTGTCTTTGGCGATCCAGTCTTTATACTCTTCAATGACCGCCTATACCCTATTATCGATTTGCCTGCCTTGACAGCAGCTTGTATTTCTTCCGTTAGTGCCATTTTCATCACATAGATTTTCAATTGGACAATATATTGAATGCTTTTAATAATTAGATTAAAGATTTATTTCTTTTCCTCTTCCCCAATTTCCTCAAACTTTGCAACTAGGTCGAACATACCAGTGCCTGACGGGATGACTTGCCCAACCATTACATTTTCGAAGATACCATCAAAATTGTCCTTTTCATTCATTATAGATGCACGCACAAGATGCTTTATAGTCTCTTCGAAAGCAGCACGTGCAAGGATTGAAGTCTTAGTACCAGCCACGCCATACCTACCTATCGACTTTACTTCACCAGTCATTGTCATTATATCCGCAACTAGCATTATGTGCCTTATGTCAACATCCAACCCCTGTTCCTGCATCGTATTCATCGCTTCTTTTATTATTAGATCCCTTGCGGCTTCTATACCAAGTATCTTAGCTGTTTCGTGTATGTCATTTGTCTTAGTCCTTCTCTTGTCCACACCATTCATAGTTAGTACGCCTTCAAGATTGGATCCGATTGTGTTTATTATCCAATCGTTGCCTTCCCTTCGGACAACAGCATTTTTAATATCACTCAGTCCCTCCACTCTCGTCTCCATTATCTTAGCCTTGACTTTTTGTAGGTCCTTTAGATATGTATCTTCCTCAGTATCTGTCTCTTCCACAGCCATTGCGACTACTCTGCCAGATTTAATACTTACACTCAACTTCTTAAACTTCCGTTTCAACGCATCAGCTATCTTACTGATGCTTCTGGCATCTAGTGGTTCTATATCTATCGCACCTTTATTGAGGTTTATCGATATTCTTTTAGCCACCGTTTCTACGGTTTTTTCTATTATATCTCCAGCTATTTTTCTGGCAGATTCCCTATTGTTATGACTCTTGTCTAAAAATATCGTCATCATTGGTGTACCGGGCTCTCGTTTCGCATCGAATATCTCTATCAATCTAGGCAAACCGTATGTGACTTTTATTCCAGCAGAACCAGCAAAATGATAAGTACGCATAGTCATTTGAGTTGCAGGCTCGGATATGCTCTGTGCCGCAACTATTCCAAACACTTCACCAGGCTCAAAGTTACTATACAGATAACTCCTTTTTACTTCTTCAATCAGCTTCTTCCTTTGTACATTATTCAATCTCTGCTTTGTAGCAATATCTTCTACATCATCTTCAATCTTCTTCGGAAGTACAATGCTATCCAAATATTCTTTTAGCGATTCTTTCGACATCTATACCTCTCCTTTCAACTTTTGACGGATCTAATCCATCCTCACCGGCTTTAAATTGCACTATACGCTTTGTACTATCTCGTACGGTACCATCATATTCGACTTTTAGATCTTGCAATGCTCCAACCAATCTACGCTCCATATAACCGCTATGCCTAGTCTTCAATGACTTATCCATAAGCGACTCTCTGCTGTTTATTGCATCGAAAAAGAATTCAAACGGCGTAAGTCCATCTTTAAATCCTCTACCAACAAAGCCATGTGCCTCCATGCTCATATCTCCACGCTTAAAGTGGGGAAACGTCCTTTCATAGTAACCTCTTTCCATTCTCTCTCCCATAATCATCTCCTGCCCGACTACGGCAGCAGTCTGGACTAGATTTACCATGCTCCCACGCGAACCGCTCCTTGCCATAGCTATCGTAAAATTGTCTTTCATTCTAGTCTCGAGTACAGTTTCAACTTCATCCAATGTCTTATTCAACCTACGCTTGATAAGCGTCTCTACACTTTCTTTTAGCGTTCTCCCAGGCAGTGCCTTCATCTCACCTCGCTCATACTTTCCAATCAATCCATTCACATCTTTTCTCACATTTTCTATAATACTCTTGATCTCAATTTTTGCATCTTTAGGTACATCTTGATCGGATATGCTTATCGAAAAGCCGAGTTGGGTCAGATATTCTAATGCAAGCCTAGTTGTGTCAAATAGGAATCTCTTAACAACCATGCAACCGTATTCCTTTTCCATCTTGTCTATAATTTTACCGCTTTCCGATCCCATTGCCGCTTTGTCGATCACACCTTTCTTGAGGTCACCATTCTTAATAACGACATAGCAGTCATACTTGCAACGGTCTTTTATGCATTTTTTGCATCCTATACATGCCTTTGACCTATGTTCTATAGAAAATCCTTTTGGCAGGAATAGGCTGAATATTTCTTTACCACTGAAAGATTCCTTCTTCGGTATTTCTATACTTTTGTTCACCGATCTTACTAGTTGTACGGTTTCTTCCCGGCTGAACTTCTTATCGCGCATAGTCAACAGATATAACCCGGAAATGTGATCCTTCTGCGCACCGATTATAGGGCCGGAGAAGCGCGGACTGCGTATGTTTTTAGGCACAATCATAAGCTCTTCGGCCTCCACTTGTGCTTCTTCAGTCTGCGGTATATGAAGATTCATCTCATCACCGTCAAAATCTGCATTGTACGGCGGACATACGCACAAATTCAATCGGAATGTCTTGTATGGCATCACACGTATGCGGTGACCCATTATACTCATCCTATGCAGACTAGGCTGCCTGTTGAAAAGTGATATATCACCGTTTTTTATGTGTCTTTCAACGATATACCCTGGCGTAAGCTCTTCTGCTATTTCTTCTTTGTTGAGTTCGGTGATTTTCTTCCTTCTCCCATCCGGTCTTATGATATAATTAGCACCTGGCCAGATGTCAGATCCGTTTTTCACGAAGCCCTTTGCAATTTTCAAGTTTCTTTCATTTACCCGTAGAGGGACGGTCATCTCTTTTGCTATTTGCATAGGCACTCCCACTTCGTCAAGATCTATCAATGGATCTGGACTTATCACCGTACGTGCGGAAAAGTTCACACGCTTACCCGCAAGGTTACCTCTAAACCTTCCTTCTTTTGTTTTCAATCTTTGCGACAATGTTTTAAGTATACGGCCGCTACGGTGGCGAGCCGGAGGTACACCGGAGATTTCATTGTCAAAATAAGTAGATACATGATATTGTAAAAGTTCCCACAAATCTTCGATTATAAAGTCCGGTGCCCCCAGATCTATATTCTCGCGCAAACGCTCGTTTATCCTTACGATATCAACAAGCTTGTGCGTAAGATCATCCTCTGAACGTTCACCAGTTTCTAGTGTAATCGAAGGTCGCACGGTGACAGGTGATATTGGCAATATCGTCAGCACTAGCCATTCTGGCCTAGCATGACCTAGTCCTATAAGTTCTAAGTCATCGTCTTTTATTTTTTCCAATCGTGCTCTTATTTTTACTGGATTCAATGTTTTCTTCCCTTCGAGAATTGTATATGGCTTCACGAACCTCAGTTTTTTCTGCTCTTTACTGCAGTACGGACACTTCTTCTTTGCCGCCTTCAAAATTTCTTTGAAGCTCAATCGCTTGCCTTTTATCCTTTCAAAATCTTTCTCCGGAATCAGTATTCTGCTGCACTTCCCGCAGAAAATCTTTAACAGACTAAAAATGAACTTTGTGTAGTGTACATGTATTATAGGTCTTGTAAGGTCGAGATTGCCAAAATGACCTTGACACTCACCTATGCTACCGCCGCAAGTTCTGCATCGCACACCAGGATCTACTACACCTAATCTGGGATCCATCAACCCACCTTCTATTGGATAACCTTCCTGGTCATAAAGATCGGTCTTTGTAATCCTCGCCACACTCATCTTCTTTATCATTTCCGGGTTTAATACGCTGAATTCAATTTTGTCGATTAGCATCTTTTCACGCCTCTTTCAAAGTCAACTTTGGATATATGAGCATACTCTTCAGCTCATCCATCATCAGCTTGAATGCATAACTCATCTCCACGTCGATTATTTTTGAGTCCCCACAGATTGGGCAGTACTTCCTGTTTCTCACTCTGTCATGTATCGCTATCATTCCACATTCGGTGCATATGGAAACGCCAGTCTTATCCGAGTCGAACCTTTCTTTCAACAACAATGCCGCACCATGTGCAATCAGGCAATCCTTTTCCATCTCCCCAAGCCTCAACCCACCTTCTTTGCTTCTGCCCTCTGTAGGCTGCTTAGTAAGTAGTGTAACTGGGCCACGGGAGCGTGCATGTATTTTATTCGATACGAGATGGTCGAGCTTTTGATAAAAACAATTACCTATGAATATCTGAGTATCAAATCTTTTACCAGTCCTACCATCGTACATAGTTTCCTTGCCATCATCTCTGAAGCCATATGACTCCAAAGCTTTGCGTATATCATCTTCAAGAGGTCCGCCAAAGGCAGGCGCAGATATGTGCTTGCCCATAAGTGCCGCAAGCTTACCGGAGATTATTTCCATCATTTGGCCCATTGTCATTCTTGAAGGGATGCCATGAGGGTTGAAAATTATGTCCGGTACTACACCATCTTCAGTGAATGGCATATCCTCTTCAGGTACTATAAGTGCAATCACGCCTTTTTGTCCATGCCTGCTCGCAAACTTATCCCCAACCTCTGGTATTTTTGTATCCCTCACAATTATTTTTGCAAGCTTAGTACCGTCAGTGCTTTCTGTCAAAAATACCCTATCTACAACGCCTTCATCACCATGACGCAGACGGATTGAAGTTTCACGTATGTTCTCTATCCCAGAGATGAATTGATCTATTGTCCCTAGGAATCGCAATGGCGAAACGCGACCGACTATGACATCATCGGACTCAAGCTTAGTTTCAGGGTTCACTATACCATCTTCAGGTAGATGCTTGTACGCGTCTTCTCCAGCATAGCCACGCACACCTCCTTGTGGCACTCCTATGATATCCTCCTGTCCACCCATATAACGCTTCTGCATTCCTTCATACGCCCTGTACATTATCGACCAGAAAAGTCCGCGTTGGATAGAGCTTTTGTTAATCACTATTGCATCTTCCATATTATAGCCTTTATAGCAGCCAAATGCAATCACAATATTTACACCGTTTGGATGTGTGTCATAGTTTACTATTTGATGCACATTTGTCATGACGAGAGGCATTTGTGAATAAATTAAAACATTTGATTTCGTATCTACACGATTAAGGAAATTTGTCGAGAACACTCCAATGCTTTGTCCAACCATCTTTGCCCCATAGTTCACCCTATCACCGCGGTCATATTCAGGATATGGAATGAGTGATGCCGACAGACCTAGAATTGTTGACGGGTCAATCTCGAGATGGGTATGGTCTTTTGTCAAATCTTCTGGCTTGAGTGCAACATATATGTTTTCCTCTTCTTCAGCGTCCAAGAATTCTACAATACCTGCATTTACCAGACTTTCAAAAGTTATGTCACCGCTCTTTAACTGTTCAACTATTTCATCAGTAAGCAGTGGCTTTCCATCCTCTACAACTATCAAAGGTCTTCTTACTCTACCAGAGTCTGACATTATCTCTATCTCATTCAAATGAGAATGATATGCAACATTCACCTGAGTGGATAGTTCACCCGCACGTCTCTTACTTCTAACATTTCTCACAAATTCTTTTGGCTGGTCAGTTTTACCAACGTATTTTCCATCAACAAATATATCTACCATTCTTTTCACCAAGCCATTATTTTTTCTTCTTTTTCTTTTCTTCGATGCCAATGGACTTCATCAGCACTTTCCTTTCCTTTTCGTTTGCACCCCGTGTAACCTCTGCCATGATTGCAAGATATTTACGCAGTCCAATTGTTGCACCTTCAGGTGTCTCGCTTGTACAAAGCTTGCCCCATTGTGTAGGATGGAGCTCGCGTGCTTCAAAATGCTCCTGTGTAGATGTCAATGGCGATAGGACGTTACGCATATGAGATACAGTCTTTATATAGCTTCCGCGTTCCAGTCGCTGACTTACACCTGTTCTACCACCAACCCAACTTCCTATTGCAAGCGCCGATATAATCTGGTTTGTCAATACATTTGACTCGACTATTGCCTGCAATGGTGGCATGCGTCCACGCTTTGTAAGCTTCTGATAATTGTATGTTATTCTTGTTATCAATCCCCACTTGCCCAATAGAATCGAACGCAGTAAAATCTCAAGCAAGTCTCCCGATAGCCTTAGTCTTTTGTTGGAGTAATGATCCAGATCATCCTCCTCTATTTTTTTCAAGTGCACTCTTATTAATTTTCCAATAGCCTTTGCAAGAAAGACGGCCTTATCCATCCTGAATTCAGGAGACTGTCCAAGGTGCGGGAGCAGATATCTGTCTATAAGCTTTATAGCGCGCTCTTTCCTGTATTCTTTCTGCGGTATCTTTATGTGCTTTCCAATTCCATCCAATCCTTGCTCTTTTGTCGCAGCCTCGACTTCGTATAAATTCACAAAAAACTCGTCTTGTACTTCTGGATCCTCTGATATCAAATTTATTATTTCCTTATCGTTTTCCAACCCAAGCGCCTTTATCAATACAGCAATTGGCAACTTGTTTACGTTTGCAAAACTTATAGTTATTATACCGTTCCTTTTACGTTCAACCATGTGCCTCTGTACATAACCATCCTTTTCAGAATGTATCCTTGCAATTTCTGTAATGTTGCCAGAACCAGTCTTTGCAGTTATTACTCTATTCTGTGCTATTTCCTCGACAAGTACCAATATCCTTTCCGTCCCGTTAATGATGAAGTAACCCCCAGGCTCATCCGGATCTTCACCCGCCTCTATAAGTTCTTGTCTGCTCATCGATGAAAGCGGACAGATTCTCGATTTTAGCATAATCGGCAAATCGCCAAAGTTGATAAGTCTGCACTCACTCTCTATACCGTTAAGCACAGGTGTCATCTCTACATACATAGGAGCTGTATAAGACAGGTTCCTTATTCTCGCCTCCATTGGAGTTATCTCCCTAAGCGAACCATCAGCCTCCTTCACGCAAGGCTCTCCTATCTTGAATTCACCAAGTTTTATTTCAAACTTACCAAGTTCGGGCACTTCTGGTTTAATAGAACCTATTGTACGTATCACTTTGGGTATTCTTCTGGCAATGAAATCGTTGTACGAATCTATCTGAAAGTTTACAAATCCCCTTTCACTAGCAAATGCATTTAATATATTGAAAAAACCATTCATAGTCTCAGCCTCTTACAACAATTCTATAGTACGCAGCAATGCCGGCAGTCTTGCTCCTTCTCTCTATCTTTATTACATCGCCGGCTTTTGCGTCCAATAATTTCACTACAACATCCGTGCTTAGAATTTTAGGTATCTTCTTTGCATCTATTTTGTACCTATTCAAAAGTTTACTAACTTTGTCAGCTTTCAAAATTTCATGTTTGGGTATAAATCCATGTCCTATCAACTTACGCAATGCATCACCAACATCTTTGCAACCGCCATCTATATTAAAGCGCCTCGGGCGGGATTTGAACCCGCGTCGCAGGTGTGACAGACCTGCATCCTAGGCCACTAGACGACCGAGGCACACCAATCTTGCACCCAGTCAAGATACATAAACAGGCCCATCTAAAACTTTACCAATAAAGGACCATTGTCACGTTTTTTATGCATATCCCACCAGGTTAACATCACATATTGCACATGTGATAAATGTAGTTGGCAGCGTCCTGGGGTTCCCGAGCGGGTGCTCAGTACAGACCAGATCGTCGGACATCTTAATTACCGTATTCGGAATGGGAACGGATGTTTCCTGTCCACTTTGGCCGCCAACTAAACTATATTTTAGTATTTATAAATCTTAAATCTTATAAGTTTAACGGTTAGGGTTCCTAATGGGGTTTACGCCTAAAAATGACCATAAACTACTTTTTGTGTCTCAATCTCTTCTGTACAGTCTCGCTCGTCAATTCCCTGAATGCATCATTAGCAACCCATTTCGCAGCCTTTGAATCCATCTTTTGGATGTCTCTAGCAGTCTTTATAGCCTTCTTGTTTAAGGCAAGATTGCGTTTTCCAATCTGTCTCAACGCCCAATTGACTGCTTTCTTGACATAATTCCTCTTGTCAGTAGCGTCTCTCTTTATAATAGGAAAGAATTGTTCGAATTTTTTATCGTTTGCTTCTTTATCATGCCAAGCCAATACAGCCATCAAAGCAAAACCAGTCCTTTTAACGAATTCCTCTTTTTTAGAGCTCAATTCAACTGCTTTTTTGTATGCAAATTTAGTCTTGTCAAAAAGATTCATACAACACTGGTCACACACATCCCAAGAATCAAAGCCCTTTACCCATTTTTTTATCTGCTTCTCTGTTACAATTTTCGGCTCATCTATCATACATGCAAGTATTCGTGCTTCATGAATGCCAGACGACCATAGCTGCTGGGCAAGCTTATGGTCTTTGCCTACCTCCTTTGCAATCTTCCTCAGATTAGGAATTGATATGCCGTAAGTGTTCTTTGTACTAATTCCAAATCGTGCCATACCCTCTACTGCTTTAGGATTAGAAAGGCCTTTCAACCGCTTTAGGATTTCCTTATATTGCATATAGTCCCCAGAGGGAGACTTGAACTCCCAACCCTCCGGTTTCTGTTTGAGCAAGGACTACCACCAAGCACCATAGTGCTCAGCTACAGCCGGATGCTCTACCATTGCTCCAACTAAAGTTGTTTGAGCTATCTGGGGTGTAAAGAAATACATGCAGTCAGTATATAAAAAGTTTTACTTCCCCTTGATTATCATGACTTTAGAAGCTATAGCCTTCTTTTTCTTCTTCCTGTCTGTATAGTTTATCGTTGCCTTTGGCAACCTCAGCGTACCGATTATTTCCACAACCGGCTTTATTCTGTACGTGAGCACGCGCTCTTCCATAGGTTTGAGACTTTTAATCTTCCACACCAATGCTGTCCCATTCTCAGTCTTCTTCACACTCGGTCTCATAGTATCAAACCTGTCAATCACTATTGCAATCGGAGTAACAAGATCGGAGACGACAACATCTTTTATCTCATGCAAAGTCGGATTGCGAACTTCCAAGGAAATAATAATTTCCTTTCCACGCTGTATGGCACCTTCAATCTTGTGCTTCTTTATTATCTTTGGCGAGTATACGTACTTGAAAGCCAATACGACTGCGGCAATGACAACCAATCCAATCAGCCATATGCTAAAGAATCTTATTTCATACTTTATCGACGTCTCGCCACCTGGAATAAGCGATTCTATATACCAGCTATACACAATTCTGTTATCCTTCTCTTCAACTATGTCCGGTTCTTTCTCTGGGAAGAAGAAGTTCTTTACATACGAGGGAACAGACTCCGTTACATAGAATCCCTCTTCTAATGCATTCCCATTGTTGTTTATTGTTATAACTTTTATCTGGGAGAAGAGACTGTACGAAGTAGAGCTGCCTTGGACAAGATTCTTGACTACATTGACTTTGAAAGTCGCACTTCTACTGTCTATGAGCCTATTCAGGCTATCTCTAAGCAGAACTTCCACAGAGTATATATATGGACTGAGGTAGTCGCCAACTTCATACGTATGCAGCAGACTTTTAATTGACTTCCCCTCTAGCTGGCCGATATCTTGGTCAAATCTTTCCAGTATTTCCAGTTCACTTTTTACATTCGTCTGTACTTTCAACGGGATAGACTTCCCGTCACCAGAATTAGTGATTGTAAGTGTTATTCCAATCAAGTCACCAGGATTTACGGCATACTTGTCCAATTTTATGTCAGATATGTACACTGCTGTTCTTCGCCTTACTTGAACTTTCACATTTGTAGAATCAATTATAGTCGCATTTGTCAACGACTTTGCAGTTACTAGGAAGTTGGATATAACTTCTTCGGCATCACTACTCGCCGTAAGATAAAGATCAGATGTGAAACTGGATTCTGCCGGCACTTTAACGATATACTTCTCAAGATTTGGAGTGATTCCACCCCATTTTATAGACGGCCATACTGTAATTGAGAAGGTATCTTCCACTTCTCTATTGTTCTGTACAGTTATTTCAACAGTCGCTGTATCGGAAGTGTTCACAGTTATCTGCTCAGACGAGAGTGTTACCTCTACTTCTCCCTGTGCAAATACTGGAAGAGAGAAAGCTAGGATTGATATAATAAAGACTGGTACCAAAATTTTCAACTTCAGCTCCATAATATCACCCGAACTATATATGAATTTGCTTTTGTACGTCTTAAAACTTATTTAACATTTCAAAATCATTTTTTCTTTCTTAACATAGGTAGATGCGTGCTTTCACTCTCGAAG
Source organism: uncultured archaeon (assembly GCA_964512235.1). Lineage (GTDB taxonomy): Archaea > Aenigmatarchaeota > Aenigmatarchaeia > CG10238-14 > SCSR01 > CAZEGD01. Next base: position 26,402 of record CAZEGD010000002.1, on the reverse strand, counting down.
ACTTCCATGCCTTCTGGCAAGTATATTGCATCCTTAGGCCTTCTGCTAAAAAAGAAAAGAGTTGTCCCGCCTTTGCCTTCTTTTGAATGCAACCAGTAAACCTGTCCTTTGCTGTTGATATAAGAATAGACTTTCGATGCTTTCATTTTTTTCTTCCCCTTCTTGATTAAATCTTCCACAATATTTCCTATTGGCTTAATTCTAGTCTCCTTCCCAGGTTCTGGCTGTACTGCATAGGCAATGTCAAACTTCTTACCATAGCCGTTAAAAGATGTGACCTTTTCAAACGGTACTCTTTCACGCATCTCAGGTTTCTCTGCAGGATAACCTACAGGTAAAATTGCAACTGGTCGGAAGTTCTCGGGCAGCTCTGCTACATGGCTGACTTTATCTTCGTCAAACGCACCAACCCAACAAGTACCTAGACCTAGCTCATGTGCAGCGAGCATAATGATTGTTATAACATTGGCCGTATCCTGTATTGCATAAAGATTCTCACCGCGTTTGCCATAGCGCAAGCTTGCCTTCTCCAAGTCAGCCGCAACTACTATGCAGACAGGAGCATCTGCCATGAAATCTTGGTCGAATGCTGCACTAGCCAACCGTTTACGCTTAGTCTCATCCTTTATGACAACAAAATGCCAATCTTGTATATTACCTGCAGAAGGCGCATGAGTCGCGGCATCCAACATAAGCCCTATGAATTTGTCATCTATGTCATCTGGCTTGAATGCACGCACACTGCGCCTGCTGAATATACAATCGAATATGTCCATGACAACCACTAAATAACTAATAGAAGTTCAACGATTAAAGTTTTTATAATTCCCTGCAATAGCCACACACGGGACAAAGCCACACTTCAATTTCATCTTTGCAATCAGGACTTCCAGTTCTTTTTATTTTCTCTTTCTTCATTTTGACTTTCTCATGAGAATTGTGCATGCAACTATAGCATATACCGTAGTGCCAGTCATTACTTTTATCCCAGTTCAGAGGTGCCTTCATTACCATTTGTTGACCTGTCCGCCGTTTATTTTAAACCGAAACAACGATGTTATAGAAAATTATAAAGTCTTGTGCATTTAAATCTTGAATTGTAGGACTGATTTACATGGAATATTCAATTCTTGCAGACATTTATGAAAAACTGGAAAAAACTTCTGCAAAACTAGGCAAGCGTGACATAGTCGTTGAACTTCTTAAGAATACACCCAACGAACTCTTGCCTAAAGTGGTACTGTTGCTTGTTGGCAGGGTGTTTGCAAGTCATTCGGGCGAAGAGCTTGGCATAGCTGACAAAATGATGATACGAGTTATATCAAAATCTAGTGGCTTCTCTGACAAAGATACAATAAAAAGATTCAGAGATAGCGGGGATTTGGGAAAAGTTGCAGAAGAATGCATAAAAATAAAGAGGCAAACCACACTATCACAGAAGAAACTGACAGTGGGTAAGATCTTTGAGAATGTGCAAAAACTTGCGACAATCAGCGGCATAGGATCGCAAGACAAGAAACTAAGCATTATCGCGGAATTGCTCACTTCTGCAAAACCAAAAGAGGCAAGATACATTGTGAGGACTGTCTTGGGCACGTTGCGTATAGGAGTCGCAGAAGGTATAATACGAGATGCAATTGCAAAAGCGTTTGACGTAGACGCTAAAGTTGTAGAAAATGCTTGGAACCTTAACGCAGACTATGGCGAGATTGCAAGGATTGCAAAAGAGAAGGGTGAAGAAGGTCTGAGAGGAGTAAGCGTGGAATTGGGAAACCCGATACAAGTCCTGCTTGCACAAAAGGCGAAAGATTTGAAGGAAGCACTGGACAAATTCAAGAATGCTGCACTGGAATTCAAATACGATGGGATGAGAGCGGAGATACATAAAAAAGGAGACAGAATATGGATATTTACCCGTAGGCTGGAGGATGTGTCAAATCAGTTCCCAGATTTGGTAAAATTTGCAAAAGATGGTGTAATAGTAAAAGACTGTATAATAGAGGGTGAAGTGATTGGAATAAATCCAGACACGGGCAAACCATTGCCATTCCAACAACTATCGCAACGTGTGCAGAGGAAATATGATATTGAAAAGATGGTGAAAGAGATACCGATCCAAATCAATCTTTTTGACATAACTTATCTTGATGGCAAGCAGCTATTCGATGAAACTTTCAGAGATAGAAGGAAAATACTGGAAAAAATAATTAAACCAATCCCAAACAAATTCCAAATTGCCAAGCAGTTGGTGACAAAGGACTTGGAGAAAGCAGAGGTATTCTACAAAGATGCGCTAAAACATGGTCAAGAGGGATTGATAGTCAAGAACCTCGATTCAAAATACCAACCAGGCCGCAGAGTCGGGTTCTGGCTTAAAGTGAAACCGACGATGGAGAATCTAGATTTAGTTATCATTGGTGCTGACTGGGGGACAGGCAAGCGTGCACAATGGTTAAGTTCGTACATACTTGCTTGTCGAGATACAAACACAGGAAAATTCTTGGAATGCGGAATGATGGGAACTGGACTGTCGGACAAACAATTTAAAGACATGACAGCCAAACTTAAACCACTAATAATAGATGAGAATGGTAGAAGAGTAAAGATAAAACCAAAGATTGTCGTTGAAGTTGCATACGAAGAAATCCAAAAATCACCACACTACAACTCTAGCTACGCTTTAAGATTTCCACGTCTGATTCGTGAGCGTACGCAGGACAAAGGAGCGAATGAGGCAGATACAATAAAACGCCTGCGAGACCTCTTCAAATCTCAGGGGAAAAGGGGATAGTGCCTTATAAGGATAAAAGCTTTATAGAAAACGCTTTTTATTTATTATTGGAGAGTGATAATAACAATAAAAGCATAACCATCGTAAGAATAGATAGCTGTAAATGCTGCAAAAAGTGATAAAATGATTGGTTCGTCAAAAGTTATGGATGCGTTGAAGAGCATAGGGTTAAACTTGTATGAGCGCAGACTATGGGTAGCCCTTCTAGCACGTGGGACGAGCACAGCAGGAGAACTTTCTGGAATAGCCAATGTTCCCAGGTCAAGAACTTATGACATCCTACAGAGCTTGGCTGATAGGGGATTTGTAGTTGTACAGACAGGCAAACCAATAAAGTACGTTGCCGTTCCTCCATCTGAGGCGCTTGAGAGAGCGAAAAATAAGATGGAGAGTGATATAAAATCGATGCAGAATAGGATTGACGATTTGAAGTCCTCACCAGTGATTAGCGAATTGAATAGTTTTTATAAGAAAGGACTAAAGCTGATAAGTCCGGAAGACATGACTGGAGCATTGAAGGGAGAGCATTCAGTGTCTCAGCAGTTGGGTACGATGTTTAGAGGCGCAAATAGGAAAATATCAATCGTTACCACGCCAGATGGTCTGGATGATATTGTGAAAAGACACATGGACATACTTAGGAGAGCAAAGGAAAGGGGAGTAGACATAAAGATAGCGACAGCTGCCGGTAAAACTACTGAATCTGTAAGCGCGCTCAGTGGTGTGGCACAAGTAAGAACGCTTGATAAAAAATCAGTCGCAGTTTCCGGTAAATTCTTTGTTGTTGACGGTAGGGAAATGATACTTTCGCTGACAAATTCAAATGATGTGCATTCTTCACAAGATATGGCATTGTGGAGTAGGAGCGAATATGCAGCTGGTAATATGCTGGAACCGCTATTCAGTCTAGTGTGGAATAATTCTAAACCTGCAAAATAAAATTATTTGCCCCAAGGAACAAATATCGGCCTTTTAGATAATTTCTTAGGCACAGTCAATTTTTCAAATGGCATGTCAGCGGTCTCTTTTTTGATCATATCTAAAAATTCTTTCATTTTCATCTTTTCTATATTCCCAGTTTTTCTGATTCTTACACTCAATTCTTTACTTTTTATTTCTTCCGGTCCTATGACTAGACTGAATGGCACCCAACTTCTTTCAGCGTCTCTTATTTTCTTTGGCACCGGATTTTCTCTGTCATCCAAATCAACTCTTACATTTTCTCTTTCAATACTCTTCATAACTTTTTCAGCATCTTTTAGATACTTCTCCGATAGAGGGATAACCCTAACTTGCACAGGCGAAAGCCATAATGGAAGCGTAGGGTTCTTCTCAGCTTTTGCAGCAGTCTCCATTATTGCATACATTAGTCTTTCAATCGAACCTACTGACGTGTGTACAATTATACAACCTTTCTTTTTTCCATCACCGTCCATATATTTTATGCCATATCGCTCTGAATCTTCAACATCAAGTTGCACAGTGGATAGCTGTGCATTACCACCCACGGAATCTATTGCTTGGTGCTCGGATTTGCATATCCAATAATGCTTGGCCTCTTTCAGCAGTTCAATAAATGCCGGCTTCTTCGCATACTTAAGCACACGCACTAGCATAGGCTTCAAATTTTTGAATTCCTTCTCAACAACTCTGAATGCAAGGGCATAATCAATTCCCATACTATTGAGCAGGTCCGTATATTTATTGTATGCCAATTCAAACTCTGTTTTGCCTTGGTCGAGATCTTTGCAGAACGAGTGAAGATCAGGCATGTAGAAGAATGAACATCTTCGCAATCCAGTCAGCTCACCTCGCTTTTCCCTTCTGAAACTCGGCGATATCTCGTATATACGAATGGGCAGTTGCTTATAGTTGAAAGTTGTGTTTTTCATCATCCTGAAAAGTCCAAAGTCACCTGCAAACCGCAGTATAAGAGTCTTATTGGGTTCTTCAATTCTATAGTCTCGTTCTTGGAAGCTTACAGCCTGCTCCCTTATGTCAGGTTCATTCCAGTTATAAAGTATTGGTGTGTCAATTTTCATTGCACCCATACTTTCGACAGCTATTTTGTATACCCACTTCTCAAGCAAGTCTTTAATCAGAGCTCCATTAGGGTAGTGTCTGAACATTCCAGGTTCGCTTGCGGGCTCATAGTCAACCAACTCGAGCTTGCGCATGATATCTATCGATGGAGGCGTCTTTGATGGCTGTCCCTTTACTTCTTCAGAATAGATGAAAGACTTTAGCATCGGATATTTGTCAAGAATTTTCATTTTTTCTATCTGTTCTATGTTAACTTTATGCTCTTTACCATCAAGTGTGAGTACAATAAAACTACTTGGTATTCGTTGAGCCTTTTCTTCAATAGTCTCCTTTTTCTCTTTTGCTCCTGGAGATATTATTCTAGAAAATTCTGACAGTGGATGACCTTTACATTTCAACTCGAATGACTTGTAGTAACCAAAAGGAGTTCGTGAGACTTTGAATTTCTTACTCAACTTAGTCTCCATACCTTTCAATATCTCTATTGCAGCGCTTGCAGAGCCCATCTTAGCTCCAAAAAGCAGATGCACATAAGGATAGAGTACGATAGACTTTGGTTTTATCTGATCAGCCACTCCAAGTATCTCAGCTACTCCACTATTGATTACATAGTCTATAGCTTTTTCATCGGTTCGCTCGAAAGAGATGAAAACTACCAATGGTTCTTTGAAATCACCTTTCATCTGCCCCTTTCCAATTTTCTCAGCAGCTTTAGTCTTTTCCCTAGTATCATACTTCAAGTAGTCCGCATGTATCATCAGCATTCTCATTCAATTTACCTCGCACTATTTCAATAGTAATATCTACAAGTCTGATAATTAAAAATTAGTATCTTCTTAGCAAAATAAAGACACATACCTATATAAGAAGCATAATTGGAATCTTGTATTGGTTCAGCCCCGTAGTCTAGTGGTCAAGGATATCTGGCTCTGGACCAGAAGACGGCGGTTCGAATCCGCCCGGGGCTATTTACTCCTAATCCTATATGCAGATTTGCTAAAGACTATTTCTAAATAAGGTCCCAACGGCTGGACCGCCTCCCCTCCCATCAACTCATCTGGACAGAATTTCTTTAACCACAATCTCTCTAACCCGATTAAATCTAATATAGTGTCCAGTTTCGAGTTGATACATTCAGAATCAGTATGTTCACAGGAAAGCCCACCATTCTTTATGTATTTCTGCATCTTGGCCCGAGCGTCATATCTGTTAATACATCCACCATCATCCCTGGCAAAAGATACAAGCATATTGTAAAGGCTACAATCCTCTATGGAATTTGCTCTACACTCTTCACGTTTTAATTTGATATAAATTATGTCCGAATCGGTGCACTCTATCTTTTCACCAACAGATTTCAATCCATTATTGAATAAAGTTACTAATTCATTTGAATTAGAACCACAGTGACGGCATGTAATAGTGAGTCTTTTGCACCCGTTCGGCATTTCAACATCCTTGCGCAGAAATCTTCCAAGTCTAAATTCATCGGTCCTTCTTATGACATATTTTGATGGTGGTAGATGTTGAGGCGCCTTATGTAGGACACTACTCAACCTTCTTTTCACATAATCTAGAGGTGGTACATGTAGAGAGACTCTGTGTAAAATCTTGTCCAAACATTTTTCAATATTTGGCACAATTCCACTTTCTATAGGTTCTTGTGGCTTAGGTATTTCATAGAAAAGTTCAGATTCTTTATCTCTGAATTCTTTTCTGAGTTGGGCATATTTTCCTTTGAATATTAAACAGCTTTCGGGGTAGGACGACAACGGACAAGAACTTCTAATCTTGAATCCTAATAATCTTAGGTCTCGGATTGTTAAATTTTTAAATTTCTCATCGCTAATATCTTCCATCGGGATTACATTTTGACTTAAAATTTTGGTACCTCCATAAGACTGTATCAACAATCCATCACCTGGATTAGTCTTCACTCTGCTGACTAAGTACCCCCAAGTCGGTCTTTGTCTACCTTCCAGTATCCGGAGAATGTGACCTTTACCATCTGTATAAGGAAGAAAGAGACTATACTTTGAATCAAAAACAACTAAACCAGGTTTAAGTCTATACGTCAGAGCCCAACATAAATTGGTCAGTAAACTTAATAAGGTTTTGTATTATGAAGAAAATAAATTATCAATTGCAGGCAATATAGTAGGCTTTAAGAGTTTATTTTTCTGTTTCTTGCATCTTCTGCCTCAAGTATTTTATCTTGTTCTGCAGAAATTTTACCTGCTTTACACTTGTCGCTGCAAACAAAGCTTGCTTCGTTTCATAAAGCTGCTCTTCGAAAAAGCCCGATTGTATGTTTTGCACATTCATAGGTATCCCAGTTGTATTTACTATTACGTAGTGACTACTATATAAAGTTTACTATTCCACAGTAGCAAAATCCTTATATACAACATCGAAAAATAAGCAAAAATAAGCCTAAAACCATAGTTGGTTTATGTCTGAGGTCTACCTAGGTATTGAATCGACTGCACATACATTTGGAGTGGGAATAGTGGACTCTAGAGGAAGAGTTTTGGCCAATGAACGTTCTGTATACAAACCAGAGGAGGGCGAGGGGTTTGTACCTGCAAAAATGGCTGGACATCACACACAAAACACAGCCAAAATTATAGAAAATGCGCTAAAGAAGGCAAAAGTGAAGATTGAAGACGTAGAAGCGGTAGCATTTTCACAAGGCCCAGGCATTCCAAATGCTTTGCGTGTAGGTGCAGCAATTGCACGCTATATTGCATACAAATATAATAAACCATTGATTGGTGTCAACCACTGCATAGCACATATAGAAATAGGCCGTCTTGCCACAGATTGCAAGGATCCAGTAGTACTCTACCTCTCTGGAGGCAATACTCAGGTCATTGCTCTTGCTGAAGGTAGGTATAGGATATTCGGAGAGACACAAGACATAGCAATAGGCAATGCTATAGACAGTTTAGCTCGACAGATTGGTCTGCCACTTCCATACGGCCCGAGTTTTGATAAAGTTGCGGCAAATGGAAAGAAATACATAGAACTGCCTTATGTCGTAAAGGGTATGGATTTGAGCTTCTCGGGCTTACTAACGGCTGCAAAGAGGAAATTCAAAGGTGCAAGCAAAGCTGACATATGCTACAGCTTTCAGGAGACCTGCTTCGCTATGCTCACAGAGGTTACAGAGAGGGCACTGGCACATACGGGCAAAGAAGAAGTGCTTTTAGTGGGTGGTGTAGCTGCTAGCAAACGGTTGCAGACAATGTTGAATACAATGTGTAAGGAAAGAGATGCTAAATTTTATGTAGTTCCACATCAGTACAGCTCGGATAACGGTGTGATGATCGCACAGTCAGGTGCTTTAGCTCATAAGAGTGGTCAAAAGACAAGAATAGAAGATAGCAATATCATCCAGAAATGGAGGACTGACGAAGTAGAAGTGAAATGGAGATGAAAAATGGCTAAGAAAACAATTATTGAGAAGGTCAATACAAAAAAGCCAAACGTAGGAACAATAAGAAAAGTAGCGAGAATAATAAAATCTGGCGGTCTTGTAGTTTACCCGACAGAAACATGCTATGGCTTGGCTGTGGATGCGACTAACAAGCATGCAGTGAAGAAAGTCTACAGAGTTAAGAAAAGATCAAAGAACAAACCAATACCGATAATAGTGTCGAGTATACAGATGATTGAAAAATACGGAAAAGTGACAAAGACCACGAGACTTCTTGCGAAGAGATTTATGCCCGGACCATTGACAGTTATAATCGACAAGAAAAAAACTATTCCAAAAGTCCTAAATCCAGATGAAATTGCATTCAGAATTTCCTCGCATGCTGTAGCAACAATGATCGTGCGTGCAGTTGGCAGACCGATAACAGCTACAAGCGCAAATGTATCTGGCCAATCTCCAATCTACAAATCAAAAAAGGCAATAAGGACTTTTGAGGGCAAAGTCGATATGATACTAGATTGTGGGAATTTGAAAAGAGTTAAGCCATCCACTTATGTAGATGCACGTAGTCGTAGAGTGCTTAGGGTAGGATCAATACCGAAGAAGAAAATTATAAACTTTATAGAAAGAACAACCAAAAGATAATTATGCCGAAATCGAAATACGATCGTGTCTTGAAGACTGTGCTTAGAAAGATAAAGCCGAAGAAAGCGGAGGAGAAGAAACTGAAAAGGCTCGCAGAGAAAGCCCTTAAAGTTACAAAAGAAATAGCCGCAAAATCAGATGCCAGACCTATGCTCGTGGGGAGCCTGACGCGTAACACATGGCTGCCGGACAAGTTTGAATTCGATATTTTTATTCTATTCCCACCAGATTTGAAACGCGAACAATTAGAGAAAAAAGGACTAGAGATTGGAAAGGCCGTGATTAAAAGACTAAGGGGAAAGTATAGAATTGAATATGCTGAGCATCCATATGTGTCGGGAAAAGTCCGGGGTGTGGATATAGACATAGTACCGTGCTATGAGATCGAATCTGCCGACAAGTTGAAGTCTTCTGTAGACAGGACCCCTTTCCATGTGAGATATATAGAGAAGCATCTACCGCTTGAAAAGTCCGATGATGTCAGACTGTTAAAACAGTTGTGCAAATCCAATGGCATCTATGGCGCTGATGCAAAAACGAACGGATTCTCAGGATACGTATGCGAGTTGCTGATAATAAAATACGGTAGCTTCCTTTCAACAATAAAAGCAGCTGCAGAATGGAACGCAGGCAAAATAATAGACATTGAAGAGTTCTATGATAAAAAAGATTACTTCAATCTGCTCCGCAAACAATTCAAAGACCAAACACTGGTACTGATAGACCCGATAGATAAAAAGAGGAATGCCGCTGCCGCCGTGTCCGCAGATAGTTTATATACCCTGAAAAAGGCAGCAAATCATTTTTTGAAGAAGCCCGATAAGAGACAATTCTTCGAACGGAAATACAAACCGATTTCCAGAGGCGAATTAATGCGTGCAAAGAAGCTTAGAGGAACGGAACTTATACTGATAAAGTTCAAACCACCAAAAGTTGTGCCGGATATTCTATGGCCGCAGCTGAGAAGGTTTGTTTCTCGCATCGAGGCGATACTGAAAGAGAATGAATTTGTAGTTTTGCGTAAGGGCGTCTACACGAATGAAAAGACGTTTGCGATTGTGTTGCTGGAGATGAATATATCCAAGTTACCATCCGTGCAGAAACGCATAGGTCCGAAAGTTTTTGACTGGGACGACTCACAAAGGTTTTTAGACAAATACATCAAGATGGCATTGACCGGTCCTTTCGTAGAAAACAACTTCTGGGCAGTAGAAACCAAAAGGAAATTCCTGACAGCTCAGGATAAACTGAAGGACAGCCTTAAGGATAATGTGAAGATTTTAAAAGCGAAGGGAATACCGAGCCACATAGCCAAGCAGATTGCAAAGAAGTATGAGATGTTTTCCGAGCCAAAGAAGATTATGAAGCTAGTTAAGAGAGATAAAGACTTTGGTATATTTCTACGTAAGTATTTTGAGAAAGAGAGTATAGTTTAAACATTGTAAAATGATCTTGGTTTATCTTTTGGAACCAAATGACCTGTCAAGATTTCGTATTGTATGAGTCTTTTGACGGCAACATTTATAGCAGCATCCCTACTACCGTACACCAATGCACATTTGCTGTCCAGTAATTTAAGAAGACCCTCTGGCATAAGCAAACTGATTAACCTTCTAGTCATGAGATTTATCACGTCAACCAAATTTATAAAGGTTATCTTTTTACTACACAAATTAATTTTAAGAGGATAATTAAACTGTGAGGAAAATGATAGAAATAACGTTTTTAGGTACAGTGTCAGGCATACCTACAACGAAGCGCAATCATTCAGCCATAGCTCTAGACTACTACAGCGACGAACGCGAAACACTACTCTTCGACTGCGGAGAAGGTACGCAGAAACAGTTGATGCTTAGTGGCATAAGCTTTATGCAGATAGACAAGATTTTCATCAGCCACTGGCATGCGGACCACTTCGCAGGATTAATCCCATTGATACAGACAATGAATCTGGAGAGAAGGAAGAATGAGCTTAAAATCTTCGGGCCGGAAGCCGAGAAGTTCGTATCTAACATACTCGATTTAGGCTACTTCGGTTGCAGATTTCCAGTAACGGCAATCAACGTGCCTTTCGAAGGCAGCGACATTGTAAAGATTGACGAGACTGAACAGTATGAAATCACAACCATTCCGGTATATCATACAGTTCCTACGGTTGCATACTGCTTTGAGGAGAAAGATACATGGACTATTGACTTGAAGAAACTCAAAGAAGCCGGACTGAAGCGCGGTTATTGGCTGAAGAAGCTGAAGCGAGACGGTATAGCAACCTACAAGGGTAAAAAAGTAAAGATAGAAGACATTGCGAATAAGAAAGCAGGGCTAAAGGTAGCCTACTCAGGCGATACTAGACCGTGCAAGAACATGGTAAAGATTGCAAAGGGCTCAGATTTGCTTATACACGACGGTACTTTTCTAGAAGAGGATGAAGGCAAGGCGCACGCAGATGTGAAGCAGGCTGCCAAGATTGCAAATGATGCAAAAGTCAAGCAGTTGGTGCTCACACATCTTAGCAGGCGTTATGCCACAAAAGCGGACATAGATGAAATCAGGACAACTGCAAAGAAAGTATTCCCAAACACTAAAGTCGCTTATGATTTCATGAGAGTTAAGTTGAAAAATTAGACATTTTTAATTTCAATCAACCTCATGCCGCTATCAACATTTCTTTGAATTATAACATTATGATTTTCATAATGAAATTATAGAACTACTAGAGAGAATTATGCCCCCGCCGGGATTTGAACCCGGATCAATGGCTCCGCAAGCCAGGATTCTATCCAAGTTAAACTACAGGGGCATTATAAACAATAAGGACTTTAAATCCCTTGGATTTATAAATATTGCTTAACTATTAAGAAATAATCTATGGGTTGATATAAAATGGCGGAAGAAGAATCAAATGTCAAAATTGGAACGTTGAGATGTACAAGCTGCAATGTACACATTCGTGCAAAAGACAATTTTGTGAAGTTCAAGTGTCCCAACTGCGGAAAGGCATTGATTGTAAGATGCGCAAATTGCAAGAGTGCGGGCACAATATACAAATGTCCAGAGTGCAGTTTTGAAGGTCCTTAGGTGATAGAATGGCTGATGTAATTGTTATCTTCAAAGTGATGCCGACAGGAACTGATGTTAATCTTGACGAGCTTGAAGGAAAGATAAAAGATACAGTGCAGCCTACAGCCATAAAACGCGAGCCTATAGCATTCGGTCTTGTAGCACTTATTGTGACAAATATCATCCCAGACGCTGGTGGAGAGCTCGAAAAAGTAGAGAATGCTTTGAGATCACTGGAAGGCGTGGGTGGAGTGGAAGTCCAAGAAATGAGTCGGATGTTATAAATCTATTTTATTGCTAGAATTTCTTAATCCAAATCTTTTATCTCTCTTATACCCTCTTCCAAACTGTATTTTGCTTTGAATCCAAGTTGCTCTTCTGCCTTCTTCGTGTCTGCAAGCGTATGCGCTACATAGTTCTTTATAGGATTTTCTATGTACTCTGGCTCTATTGATGTGTTAAGAGTTTTATTCAAGATTTTGACGATGTCATTGAAGCTTTTTGCAGTACCGGTACCGACATTGAAGACTTCACCCGCTATCTTTTTCTTCAAGTCCATTGCAAGTATATTCGCTTCTAGTACATCTTTTACAAATGTGAAATCTCTTGTCTGAGTACCATCACCGTATATCACAGGTGATTGGCCTGCTTTTATAGCCCATAGAAATTGAGAAACTAGGTTTGCATATTTGCCTTTTGCCTTTTCATGCGGGCCGTAGACGCTGAAGTATCTGAATCCTACAGTGCCCAGACCAAAATGCTCTGTATAGAGCTTGGCTGCTTCCTCAACTGCCAATTTCGCTTTTGTATAGAAATCTATGGGAAACAGAACCATGTATTCCCTATGAGGCAGTGGCTGGGTAGCATAAATAGACGAGCTGGAAGCATAGATGACTCTTTTGACATCATTCTCCTTAGCTGCATGCAATACATTCAGAAAGCCATTAACAGTTGAGGAATATGCATCCCTTGGATCACCATAGAACATTGGAGCAGAGCTAGCGGCTGCCTCATGGAAAATAAAGTCACATCCTTTTACAGACTTATTGACTAGCTCAGCATCTCTCACATCACCCTCTACAAAGGTTATTTTTTCTATCACCGATGAAAGGTTTTCCTTACTCCCTACAGACAAGTTATCCAAAGCAACTATTTCATACCCATCTCTAATCAATCTTTCCACAAGGTTGCTTCCTATAAAACCCGCGCCACCAGTAACCAAAATCTTCATTCAACCACGATTATAGAACATAACAACTTTTGTATTTTTAAGTCCTTCGTTAGCCTCTTCCACCAGCTACAAAAAGTTTATATCTATCCTTCCCTTCCAGCTCTTCAAGTATCCTTCTGATTATAATCTTCTTCGGATCCGGTAGCATCTCTACGCGTTGCCTCAAATCCATAAAGCTCTCAAACTGCTTCTTCTTCCTCTCGTTTATTATTCCCCACATATGCTTTTTACCTATGCCTGGTAGAAGCTCTAGACTGTGTAACCTCGTGGTTATCGGTCCGGCTCGGTTGAAAAACTCCACGAATCTTTTCTCATCATTCGACATAAGACTTTTCACTGCACTTTCCAACTCGCTTTTTGCATAATTTGTAAGCTCGCTGTAGCCAATCCTAGAGCGTATGTATTTCACTTCTTCCCTTTTATCATCTCCTATGTAGATACGATTACCAGTCTTTAGAGATATGTCTTCTTTCACAACTATCTCCAAGAGATTGAAGAACTGTTCTCCAATCACTTGTGCAAGCGGCTCACCCCTCCTATCACTAGGTTTACCATGCGGGAGAAAATCTAATACTATTACATAATTATCTTTTGTTACCATGGTTCATCACCATTCAGCTTATCTTTTTTATCGTTTGAAGAATTAGGTCGATTTCTTCTTTTGATAAGCCTGAATATTCCTTTTGTAGAACAGTCCTAAGGTCATCCGCGTCCTGCGGGAGAGCATTGACTATTGAGATTATGTGCCGCTCTCTCAACTTTTCTATTTTTTGCATTTCAGCGATCAGCTCCTTTGCCTTCTTCGGGTCAATCTTGACAAAATTCTTTAGAACCCCAAGTGTATTCTTCTGCTCATACTTCAATTCTTCCATTTCCTTCTTCCTTCTTTCGAGCAGTCCTTTTACTTCTGCATCGGTCACGAGCTTTTCGCTTATCACATTCATCTCTATCGCCTAATTTTTTCTAATCAAGGTTGCCTTAATAATAAAGAGAACTGACTAATATTTAAGGTTTAATCAATCTAACAGACTCTATTTGAATTTTTATTTTACATTTTCTTCAAATGTTCTGGCCTGGAGATGATGAATTTCTTCTTTTTGCCGTCTTTCAGCTCTAGTATGTAACTCTTTCCACGAGATGCGACTACTTTAGCTACTTTACCTTTGAACCTTGGGAAAGGCATACCCCTTTGACTTGACGGTTCTTGCACAATCATCGCTTTTTCGCCAACTTTGAATTTCTGCAAAAACATTGTTACTGCTACACGCTTCCTTTTCCTTTTGCTCAGCTTTTTTCTTGTTCCACTGCGGAATCCACGAGACTTTTTTACCATTACATCACTCTACAAACTTCTTATTTATGTATTTTAGTAACATCTAAACTTATCTTTTTAACTTTATTGTCCATTATATCTACGACATTGACCTTTGTTCTACCTAAATCACCGGTTATAAGCTCTTTTATGTACAATCCTGACTCCGCCCTTATCTTTAATTGCATCTTCTTCTCACTGATTACTTTTACGCTTATGCTTTTCACCCTACGTCTTCTAAGCTTGTCTGTCCTACGATGAACTACACGCTGGGGTGTCTTTTGCTGGATCTGTCCGATAAGTTGTTTGAGCAGCTTCACCCTTTTCTTATCTATATTTTTTGCAAATGTCACTTCTGCAAGATAAGTTTTGTCTCTCCTATCAGTCTTTATCCTCCTCACATAATCTTTATCCACAAATTTTAGCTTGCTAACTTTCACTTTCTTAGATTTGTTTATTTTAGATGTAAGCTTACGAAGATTGATTCTTCTCTTTAACGGTCTCACAAGTTCGATTACAAACGGTCTGTAGTCCAGACAGCGTGCATCCACATCTTCCCTACCAGCACCGTGGAATTTACTCTTCTTTGCTTTAGCAGCTTTGATCATAGGCTTCTCTATCTGCTCTTGCACGGACGTCTTGTAGAGTTTGCCCAAGCCTTCGCATGTCTTGCATCCCTTACCCCTACACTCGTAGCATGTCCATTTTGTCTGTGATATACCGCGTACAAGCTTCTTGTAACCACCTGCAACATACAGACTTTTCAACTGCAGACGTATGCGGTCTGTATTAAGATCAACGACTATTGTAACATCCGGATTGGTAAGCTTGAACTTCTTTTTTACCAGCCTTTCCACCTTCTTACCAAGCTCACGATTTATTTCTGACTTTATCGGTTCAACGAATTCTATGCCAACTTCATTCCAAAGCCTTTCTTCGCTCCTCAGCATCTCATTCGATGGAATGTTACCTATGAGAAAATTGTCAAATTCAATTTCCTTTAGCTTCTCTGTTACTCGTTCAGCCAGTTTATCTATTTCTACCTTTCCTTTATCGAGAAAAAAATTTTTACACACTTTGCATTTTTTTGGCTTACTTGGTTTTATTTTCACATTCCGGAATTTCATGCCATAGAAGTTTGACATATCCACGTCAATCTTTTCGCCAGAGTCAATCAACATCGCAACGTAACTTCGCAATATTTTTCCTCTTTCTACATTTGTCATACCACTCAGTAATTCTGCGAATTGTCTTCCTAGGCAAGCATCACATATATAATCTTTTTGCAAAATTCTTTTTATTTTGTCAATCATTCTAAAGCACCAAATATAATTGACATATGTATTTTAAAATATATTTAAAATCAACGAAAAACTCTTTATAACTTTAGAAACAAATTATTAATTGATAGACATGCAATCAGATAGCGACCGCCAACCGAAACATCTAGTCCTATGGAATATGTATTGCAGAGTCTATACACTATCATCCAAGTTCACAGGAATTGCAAGCTGAACTGGGATGATTCCGTTCTTGCCTGTCCTTGATTTTATTTTCAAGCGGATGACCTAAGAGCCCCAACACCTTATCTAAGAAATGTAGCAATTAAAGAATAAAAGCTTTTTGTAAGCTTTAGCTCATTGGGAAAGGATTGAATCAACTAACCCCCCAGGAGGTATCCAGAAAATAGTGATATTAATGGTTGCCCATCAATCCCTCAAAAACATTTTGATATAGAGGAGAGTTTATTTTATAATTTGAAGCCAAACTGCTTGGCAAGATTTTTCAACGCGCCTCTCTTCATTCCACTTAATCCACCAAGTTTCTTCATTACTTTCTTCATCTGTTTGTACTGACTAAGAAGCTCACGCACTTCCGATTCCAGTTTCCCACTACCTTTTGCTATGCGCTTGATGCGGTCTGCAGTGATTATTTCTGGATGTTCGCGTTCTTCCTTTGTCATGCTACCGATTATATGCTTATAATTTTTGAACTTCTGCTCCTGCTTTTCAAGTGCACCCTCAGGCAGCTTCATCATTCCAGCTCCAGGCACCATCGATAGGACCTTACTTAATGGCCCCATCTTCTGCATCGATTCAAGCTGGTCTGCAAAGTCCTGCAGCGTAAATTTACCTTCCACCATCTTTTCAACAGTTTCTTCTTTTATGTCAGCTTCCTTCGCTTTTTCCAATAAAGTCTGCAAATCTCCAAGTCCGAGCATCCTTGATACGAAACGCTCTGGGTTGTACAATTCAAAATCAGCCACCTTCTCTCCAGTACCAACGAACTTTACTTTTGCACCGGTTATAGATGTTGCAGCGAGCGCACCTCCTGCTTTAGCAGTACCGTCCATCTTCGTTACAACTACACCAGTGATACCTACGAGCTTGTTAAATTCTTCACTCTGTTTTCTCGCAACTTTGCCAAGGTCAGCAGGAATCGCAAGTAGAACTTCATCTGGCTTAATTAATTCACCAAGTTTCTTCAACTCATCCGCAAGTTCTTTGTCCAGTGCATCTCTACCAGCAGTATCGAAAATTAGAACATCTTGCTTTTTGAATTTATCCAAAGATTCCTTCACAGCTTTGTAAGGATCCTTACTCTCATCTATATGCACGGGTATACCAATCTGCTTACCAAGCTGCAATAGTTGTTGTGGTGCAGCCGGTCTATGGTAGTCCAGTGCAACCAACGCAATCTTCATGCCGCGTTTCTTCAAATAATTTGCAAGCTTCGCTATAGTCGTAGTCTTACCAGAACCGAACAATCCTACAAACATTATCCTCTTTTTTTCAGTGAGTGGTGCTGGATTCTCGCCGAGCAGATTTACAAGTTCTTCATAGATTACTTTAAGTACATGCTCCCTTAGAGTCAGTCCTGCAGGCACCTTTTGCTCTAGGCATCGTTTGCGTATATTTGCAATCAATTCATTCGTTAAAGCAGTATCTACGTCTGCTTGTAGAAGGATTCGACGTAAGTCTTTCAGTAGTTGCTCTACAGACGCTTTATCTATAGTCGTACCCGTGACTAGTTTCTTTATCAAATCACTTAGACCCTTACTGAAATTATCTAACATACTAATAATCTACTTCGTTCCATAATTTTTAAATATACATTGAACTAGTATATGATTCCTGTTGTCTTGCTTTTCTTATAAAGTGGTTCCTTATCTTTTCTAAAGATTCGGAAAATCTATTTTTTGGATAAGCTTTTATAAGATTCCTTAAATTTATTTTTTGATTACTTTTCGTACGCGGTATATATTGTTCAGCTATAGGGTCAACTAAAATACCAGAAATCTTAATTTCACGGTCCTCAAATATTCCTTCCAACATAGCGTTACAATATGTTACTGTTAGTATATTACCGTAATTATCTTTAAACATCTGGATTGATTCATTATTTGTCTCACAAAAACGACGTGGTTCAAATCCATAGAATTCTAGTAGTTTGTATAAACTATTTTTTAAGCTAAAAATTGAATCATTGTCTAAGAGTATAGCTACCTCGTCTTTATTTGAAATAGAATCTTCTAGTGGTAAGATGAGCTTATGTTCCATTAGAAAAAACACTGGTCTTAAAGTTTATATATTTATTGCAATATATTGTTCACAAATTTTTCGGATTCAAACTTCTCAAAATCTTTATACTCTTGTCCAAGACCTAGAAACAGAATCGGCTTCTTCAGCATATGTGTGACAGACAGTATTGCTCCACCCTTTTCATTGACGTCTACTTTAGTGAAAATGACAGCATCTACGCCAATGTCACCGAACACTTGTGCTTGCATAACTGCATCATTGCCTGTCAGAGAGTCAATGACAAGTATTTTCAGGTCAGGCTTGTTCACCCGTATGATCTTTTTCATCTCATCTAGCAAATCCTGGTTGGTATGTGCACGGCCAGCACTGTCTGCAAGTACAAAGTCTATTCCTTTCGCCTTTGCATGCTCTATTGCATCATAGACGACAGCCGCAGGATCGGCACCGTACTTGTGTTTGATTACTTTTACGCCAAGATTATTGGCATGCTCTTCCAATTGCTCGATGGAAGCGGCTCGAAATGTATCCCCAGCTGCAAGCACACACGTATATCCATTGTCCATCAACCAATTTGCACATTTTGCAAGGCTAGTCGTCTTACCAGAGCCGTTAAATCCTAGGAATAAAAGCGTAATTGGCTTCTTCTTTGCAGCAAGCTCTTTCAAATCGATCTCTGGTACCGATAAAATCTCCATAATGCTCTTTTTCAGAGAATCGATGACAAACAAATCTTCTTCTCCACGTTTTATCTCAGCACCGGTTATTCCATCTTTCAGGTCTAATTTTATCTTCTCTGCGACTTCTACTGCCACATCAGCTTCAATCAAATCGGTCTCCAACTCATCAACTATAGGCGTTATATCTTTTTCGCTAAGTACGCGCTTGGTGACTTTCTTTACCACTCGCTCGAAGACCTTTTTGAATAAAGACTTCTTTTCAGGTACCTTTTCAATTTTCTCTACTTTTGGAATCTCAACTTCTACAGGCTCAGGCTTTATTGGCACTACTGGCTTTGGTGGCTCTGGAATTGGTTCCGGCTGTACAATTTCTCCCTCAACTACTGGTTCGACTTCCGGTACTTCTATCTTTTCGATAGGTTCCACTTCTTTCTCTTTCATTTCGAGTCTCTTAGAAACAGATTCCACAACTTTCTTCAATTTCTTCTTCAAAATATCGAACATTAGCCATCAACACAGATTCAAGCTTTGGCTTCTAGTTGAGACTGGAGCTCGGACATAGTAGATGATACTCGACCCATCTCCCTTTGCACATTTGAGAAAGCAGACTCCAATTCCTTCAACCTCTTTTCAAGTATAGCTTTTGCCTCGTCTACGCTTTTCTCTAAAGCGATACCAGCACCGACTTCTACAATTATGTTTTTCCTGTCTTTTACAGTACCTGTCACATACGCCTCCGAACCTAGAGAAAATAGAGTGTCTCCTTTACTTTTCATCACTTCTTCCATGCTTGCCACCGTAGTCCGCACTTCGAGAATCTTCGAGGATACAAGCTCCCTCTGCTGCGCCAGACTTTTCAATCTGGAATCGAGCATACGGAAGGCAATCATCCTCTCCTGTAATTCTTTATTCTTATCCACTTCCGTCATTTAATCAACTACTTATTGAATTCTATTACCCTTTTAAATATTATTATACTTGATTTGTTTGTAAGGGGATGGCATGGTATCGATAGTAGTTCCGGCATGCAACGAAGAAAAGAGGATAAAAGATACAATATCCGACCTTAAGCGGCTCAAAGCAGTAAAGGAAGTCATAGTTGTGTGCAATGGCTGCACGGACAGGACTTCCCAGATAGCAAGGACTTTAGGCGCTAAAGTCATAGAATTGCCGGAAAGGGACAAAGGCAGAGCTGTGCTTGTAGGCTTGTCTAAGGCAAAGTCTAGTTTGATTGGGTTCGTAGATGCGGACGGTGCTTTCACTTCAGAATCTATACGCAAATTACTATCAAAGATGTCAAACAGCGACGTTGTCATCGCTTCAAAATGGCTCGGGCAAAACATTGACTCAGTGCATGGATCATTTGGTAGAAAAATCGCGAGCAGAGTCTGGAATAGTATGACTAAGCTGCTTTTGGGATTGGATTTCTCGGATACGCAGGCCGGTTTGAAGATTATGCGAAAGAACATATTTGATAGGATAGACGCTGATTTTGTTTGCACGGGATTTGCTTTCGATGCTGAACTGTTATATAAAATAAAGAAAGCTGGTGGTAAGATAATAGAAGTTTATGTGCCTGTGAGGGATGTAAAAATCATAAACGGTAAGATAAGCACTTTTAGCATCGTGCGCGCACCGGCTATGTTCAAGGGCATACTAAGGCTTTGGCTTCGTGAAAAACTTAAAAGACGATAGGATTACTATTCCTATCCCGACTGCCGTCAGCATAGATCCTATATAATCCACTGCTACATATGAATAATAGATTCTGACATCCGTCCGCTCAGGGTAGATTATCATGAATGCAGGCGATGCTAAGTAAATCTTGTCCGCTCCGTCAACCTGCCAGTTCGGAAAATACGGCACACGCACAATCAACGGCTTGCCTATACAATCTTGGCCAAGCTGCAGTTCAATCACCTCGTTTTCCACAGTTTCTTTTATCTCACACTCATCCACAGGGATTGCAGGTAATTGCCCGATCATGTCTGTTGAAAAATCAGTGTATACAGTCTCGAATCTTTCCCTGTCCGCAGCTGTTACATCCTCGGTAAATACTATAGGCACTTCCGAAGCTTGCTTGAACCATTGCAGCGATATATCTTTCCAGTCTTTAGTTTGCACAAGTACAGGTTCATAGTCCGCTACTGCTACATAGCCCGATCGTTCATCTGGGACCAGCTCATAAATCTCAATTTCATTAAAGTCCTTCAAAAACCTGTAGTTTGCATTCGCTTTAAGAGCGTCCTTGAGCCTATCATTCGTAGCAATCACATATCGCACGTTGAACTGTCTGAGATGTATGGTCGCATTGTCTATGTCAAAGCTTGCACATCGCAAACCAGGTATTGGGCACGTAGGCGTAATCGATATTTCAGATTGGATAACGAAGACATGCGGAGCTGTAATCGCTGATTCTATGTTCAGACCTTCAAGCACAGGCTTGCCAGCAAACAACGGAATGGATTCAAAAGTGCGCGGAGTGCCAAATTTGTCATGGGCATTTGAATATTCATGCACGACTCTGCCGTGAGGAAGCTCACTCAGATAGGTTGTAATTGCATCTAACTGTGTCCAACTATCCTTACTTTCAAATCCTTCATAATTCCATTTTATCCAATACGGTATGTACTTCTCGTTCGTGTTTGCAAAGTAAAGTGTAGAAATCAGGACAACAACAAGCACAATAAACCCAATCATTGGCATTTTATCCAACTTGGTAGCAATCCAACATATAGCATAAGCAGATGGGAAGATGAGAAACAACTGCATAAAAGGAATAAATCTTATATCCGTCACCCCCATGTGTGGCGAGATTGCATAGAGCAACACAGCAATGAGCATGCAGTAAAGGAAGAATAGCACTCTTTTGTCAGAATTGCGAAGGGCACGGATCGCACCGATTGCAGTGAGGAGAAGCAGTGGTTGGACTATATATGGAAAGACTTCTTCTATATTGCGCAGATTCCAGACGTAATGATAGACTGAAGAATAGTTGATTTTTGCAAGCATCGGTACCAGCCAGAAAGCCGCGAGTAGGAAAGCCAGGCCGTAGACTTTGAATAGGTAGACTAGATTTGATTTGAGCTGGCGCTTGCCGAGGAAAAGGAAGAATGTTGAAGCAAAAGCAGCAAAGAAGACAGGATAAACATGGCACATAGTGGCGAATGCAAATACAGCAGCGCATATAATAATCATTTTAGATTTGTTTTTATCGCTTGTCATACCGTAGTAGAGAAGGCCAAGGAAGAGGACTGATAAAGCCATGCTCAAGCTATATGAGAACTCGCCTGCAAGTGTGGACGGTATGTTACCTCCCCACATGGAATTGCCTGTATTGAAAAGGAAGAGCAGTGTAAGGGCAGCCACTATGGCTGGCATTGGAAACTTGAATTTCATCAACTTTGCTACAACAAATGCAGCTATAGGCAGTGCAAAAGTACCTAACACAGTCCCGATTTTGAATGCGATGTTGATTGGTACTACATAACTCATCAGCGTCATCAGTATGAAAGGCACGGGAAAGTAGAACTGAAAAAGTGGCATGCCTGCATACCAGTCCGGCATCCACCCCACTATCCGGCCACTAGGCAACAGATAATCACGCAGGTAGTGCAAGGGGTAATTATGCGATCCGGTATCGCCGCCATTGGTTATCGTATCCAGCAGTAGCAGCTCGGGCTTAAAGTACAGTAACAGGAAAGCAGTGATTGAAACTAAGGCTACTATACTTGCTACCATCTTAGCGGAAGATAGAAGACTCTGCCCCTTCTTTTCTTGCATCTTCATTATTATCCATTAATGATTTCATCAATTAAAATTTTTTAATATATAGAATTTTTCCCTTCCATCCACTACCGACTCGACAACGTTGAGGTTTTCCATATCCTTGAAATATTCGTTGCATCTAGTTCTAGAGAGTCCTATGAGCTGGGAAAGCTGGGAGGAAGTGAGCTTTTCGTGCCTTCTCAACATATCTACAATCCTACCCATCTTCTTCCTTTCTACAATTGTCTTTTCAGCAGAGTCCAATATAGACTTTATAGATTTGATGGACTGTATGTCCACGTCTTTGTTCAAGCTAAACTTTGGCGTCGACTCCACAGTAGTCTTTGTAGTCGAAGCTATTCTTTCAACTAATTCATCACCAGCTTGTGCTTCTGACATGAATTTACTCTCAGTGAGCGCCTTTTCTGGCAACCTTTCCTGTATAACCCGCTCTAGAAAGTTCAGCCTGCCTTGCAGGTTCATCACCCTATCTCTAAGCTCTTCCAAGAGACTTTCAATATCGTCGAATTTGTCGACTGTATCCCTTTCAGCATTGTCGAAGAATCGCGCCATGATTATTCCACTAAATTAAAATTGTTTTTGCCGATAAAATTTGTTTCGTTTTGCATTTTATTCAAATTTTTGCCAGCATAAATATACCTGCATGCATACGGTTATGCTTTAATTGTTGCACAAAATTCCAGAAATATACAAAACCACCGACTGTTAATTGAAGATTTTTGATTTTGTGAGTAAACTCCCACCTCATCTTTCTCTTTAAAGCAATCTAAACTCTTATTCTTTAAACTTCTGGTTTGAAAGTCCTTTGTAAGTTTTTACTAGATACGAAAAACTGTTAATTTTCTATTTTTGGCTCAATTTTGGCGCAATCCATATAACCATCGACAAAAATGTATATGTTAAGATATCTTCTTTGGACGTAAGTGGATAGAGCAAGATATCTCGCGTATACGCATTGGTGGTTACCATAAAAAGGGTTTTAGTAAACTTAACCAGCCTCCAGCTTGAAGAACTGGACAAAATGGTCAAAGAAGGCACGTATTCTAACAGAGCTGAAGCTGTGAGGGATGCAGTGAGGATGCTGCTAGAGAAGAAAAAGATGGAGGAGCTTCAAGGAGAGGTGCAGAGATGACTGTCTTCGATTGGCTAAAGAGCAGGGGATGGGACTACACCTGGAATGTGAAGATAGGTGGAGGGAAGCCGGACATAGTTGCATTTAGCAGCAATGAAATTGTTGCTTTAGAATTCAAGAAAGACGGTCTCAACTCCGCTGTCATTAATTGTCGCAAATACTTGAAAGGGGCGAATCGTGCATACATACTGTCGAAGGGACATGAATCCTCCCAGCAGATTGAAAAGTACGGCATAGGACTGATAGAGGAGAATGAAAGAACGAAGCTTGTCGTTGAAGCCAAGCATTTTCTAATGGATAAGAAGAAGATTGACAGGCTGATTAAAGCTCTGAGGAAGAAGAGCCTAATCGGCAATTCCGTAAACAATTTCAAAGAGAGAATTGTCGAACTGCTTCGACAGAATCCCGACGGCTTGACAATTGTTGGAATAGCCAAAGCACTCGACATACACAGGCACACTTCTGCCAAGTACGTTTCTGAGCTGATTAAAGAAGGAAAGATAATCCAGCGGACAGTTGGTCCTGCCAAACTCTGCTATCTAAAGAGGGTTGAAAATGTCAGACAATAAAATAAAAATAATAGCATTTGCAATCTTGGCGTTTTGTTCAGTGTCAGCTATATCCTTGGCTTTAGCTTGGACTGTCGAAAATTTACCCAACATCATTTCTGCGGCAGTCGAGCCGGATAAAGTTCAACCAGGCGACATAATGGTTGTTACTGCTGAGGTTGAAGATGCTAACGGCATAGTCTCTGTCGTTGCAGACATGGGAGGAATTGAAACTATTGAATTGAGCCTAGTTGATGGTACTGTGCATCATGGTATATGGCAGAGCGAGTGGGTTGTGCATGACACAGAAGTGAAGGACTATGTTACAACAATAGAAGCTAAAAACATTCTCGGCCAGTCTGCAACAGAAGAAATCGTATGGAGCGATCCGACAGGGTGGTCAGTCGCTGCTTGCAATAATAGACAAAGACTGACTTTCGACAATTCTGAGCAGACAGAAGACCTGACTAACTTCCCTGCAATGATAGTGCTGAACTCGTCAAGGATAGACTATGACAAGACCGATGAGGACGATATCCGTTTCTACGACTCTGATGACTCTACGTTGTTGAACCACCACTGGGAGATCTGGAATGAAACAGGGAACAGCTATGGTTGGGTGCAAGTCCCCAACATACCAGCTAGAGGCACTACAGATTACATATTGCTCTACTATAACTGCTCGGATGAAGCTACGCAGGACGAAGAAGGGACATATGACACTACTTTCATGGGAGTCTGGCATGTGAGTGAAACCAGTGGGACAAGATACGACTCCACTTCTAACAACAAAGACGCTACTACTGCCGGGAGCCCACAGTATTATGGCGACGGTATGATTGACGGGGCTTTGGATATAGAGCACGACGATGGGGCTGACGGCTTGGAAGTTGCAGGGATGTCAAAGAGCAGCACCATACTTACAGCAGAACTATGGGTCAAACCAAGAAGCGGTCAGGGAAGCCAGTATCAGAGATGGATGTGCTTTGGGCCAGCATACAACGACAATGAATGGTGTTTTTACAGTAGATACGAAATAGCAAGTGCTTCAATTGATTTTAGAATTAACAACGGTGCTAGCTACATAAGGACAGGCACTCTTAGTAGAGATGATACGTGGCACTATCTTGTAGCGACATACGACAGTGGAGAAGTATACATTTATCTGGATAGTGAAGAGGTTGGATACAGTAACACTTTTGCTGGCAGTATGTTACAGGCCGATACTGAGCTGGGACTAGGCAACGAGAATGACCAACAGTCTGATAGTGATTCTTACTATGATGAGTTTAGGGTTTCAAACGTCTCCCGATCAGCCAGCTGGGTTAAGGCCTCTTATCTAACCATGACAGACAACTTCATAAGCTACGGCGGTGAGGGAGTCCAAGACCGATTTGATGTGTGCAACTATCGCAGGCAACTGACTTTTGACAATTCAGACCAATCTGGGGATTTGAATGATTTCACAGTAATGGTAATGCTGAACTCATCGAGAGTAGACTACAGTGATACAGACGTAAACGACATTAGATTCTATGATTCTGACCATGTGTTGTTGACCCATCACTGGGAATTGTGGAACGAATCCGGCAACAGCTATGGTTGGGTTAAGATCCCAAACATAGCAGGTGGTAGCAACACAGAATACATTTGGATCTATTACGACTGCTCGGATGAAGCTACGCAGGATGAAGAAGGAACGTATGACACTGATTTCGGAGGTGTCTGGCATCTGAACGAGACTTCTGGAAACCATGAGGACTCCACCACTAACAACAATGACGCTGCATATGTACAGGTGACCACCCAAGGATCGTATGTAGGACAAATTGGCGGCTCAGACTATTTTGACGGAAGCGATGATTATGTGAGAATACCGAATGATGCATCATTCGATTTTACAGCTACCGAGAATTTCACAATAGAGGCTTGGGTCAATGTAGATGAAACATCTGGTTACTTTGGTTATTTCCTAGGCAAAAACTATGGTGGCGCTGGGGTTCCATGGTATTCATGCGTGGTTACTTATGATACAAACCCGCTCAATACTTTTAAATGCTATATTGATGATGGTACAAATATCCAACAGCCAAGTGTTTATAATAACTCATGGAACTATGACAAATGGTATTATTTTGTCTTCAGAAGAGATGTGGCGACAGACAGATTAGAAATATTTTTAAATGGTAGCAT
>CAZEGD010000001.1:0-171647 GCA_964512235.1 uncultured archaeon | reverse complement strand
AAAAGAAATCAGAAAGAACTATAAAACGAAAGAAGGCTGAAAAGCTGAGAAAGGTTTGCAGGTTCATAAGAAGGAAGATATATCCGCATATAGAACTGCAACTCCATCACAATACAATTTACAAGAAGAACGATTTTCTCGATATGTTAATTCACATAGCTATGACTAAAGATTTCACAGAGAATGGTTCAAGGACTTTCAACCTCATCAATAATGGCAAAAGAACACCAAATGCAGATACACTTCTTTACCACATAAAGAAGTTAAAAAGTGAAGAAGAACAACTGCGAGTGCTGACAAATATATTTGATAGAACTTTCGCCATAGCTAAAACGACTGGCATGTTCAACAGAATGGTAGATGTTGCGATAGACTTTACGGATATTCTTTATTATGGCGATAAGAACGATTCTATGGTTTTGGAAAGAAAACCCGAGCGTGGTACTAGTCATTGCTACAGATTTGCTACTATTAATGTCGTAAATGCTGGAAAGCGATATACACTATTTGCCCTTCCTGTGAAGAAATTTGATAAGAAACATGAAATAGTTGAACAACTGCTTACTTACACTCTAAAGAAGGTCAGAATAGATACTGTTTATTTGGATAGAGGCTTCTTTTCAGTCAAAGTGATGAAAACTTTGAATAAACTAGGAGTAGATTTTCTTATGCCAGCTATTAGGAATGCGAGGATAAAGGAAGCCATCAGACATTATGATGCACCGCATGTGATGGAGTACGCCATGTTGAGCAAAGACGACTATGTGAAATTCAAGCTAGCTATAGTTGAAGACCGAGAGGGTAAAAAGCGAGTTTTCGCTTCTAATTTTGGACTGTTAAGAGACGATAATGCTCAGAACCTTTTCAGACTCTATAGTCAGAGATGGGGTATTGAGACAAGTTATAGAATGAAAAATAGTTTTAGAGCCAAAACAACATCAAAGAACTATACCGTCAGACTGTTCTATTTTGTGTTTTCTGCCCTCCTATATAATCTATGGGTTATCATCAATGCTGTAGTAAGCAAATCTCTCTTTACAAGAATAAAAGAAGTGCCGATAATTACGGCTAAGTTTTTCGGAACTGTTTTGTATACTTTTGTTGATCCTGGTGGAACTTAAATTTTGTCCTTAAGAACGAGCTTAAAGTTAGAAGGGTCTTTGCCGCAAGTATCGCACACGAATTTTGTTCGCTCTCTTCTAGCTTCTCCACTTTCAATCTTAGGCTTTTCTACATCCCATCTCAAACCAGAAGGATGCAAAATGCCTTTCTTACAAAATGGACATGGGTCTCCATCTTCGTATTGTTTGTTCATATATTCACCTAGGATTAGTTAATTTTTATATCTTTTTAACTTTCGGAACTACTGGAGTTCAGTTTTTCACATTCTTAGAAACAAAAGGCACACGCTTCAGCTCACTGCCACAGCGTTCGCAAATACGGCCAGAATTGAAATATTTCTTACAACTGCTGCAGTATTTCTTCCAAGTTATGAGTTTAGTTATCTTTTCGTTGAAAATTGAGATGTACGGTATTTGCATACGCTCTGCAACATTCTGCACATTACGATCGTCCGATATTATTGTGGCATTACTCTGCTTAGCTAAAGCTATTAGCTTTAAATCCGTTTTAGACAACCTATCAATGTCGCCAGTCTCTCTTGCAACCTGCTGTATTTTTTCCACAATCCCCGCAGCCGGTTCCAATATCTTTACATCAATACTGGATAGCTTTATCGCAGTGACACTGTCTTTAGCTTCTTCAATAACTTCCTGCACAGTCAACATCTCATCAAATTCCCGAAAGTCGTTCAAGTAGATGAGAGCAGACGTATCTAGCACAACTTTCATCTTTTCCACCATTCATAGATAATAGATTTATAATAAAATATTGCAATAAAAGATAAAACTTTCTAAATACAAATAACATTATCGGTTTGTTGGTGGTTAAATAATTAAAATTAGATAGAGGTAGAATTGTATGGTAAAGGATTTTCCCATGAGCCCACTCGAGCGTGTAGCTAGGCAGGCGGGAGGCGAGCGTGTATCCATGTCTGCAGTAGAAGAGCTGCATACGGCTTTGCTAGAGATTTCAGAGCAGATTGCGCGCGAAGCCATTGCTGCATGCAGGCATGCAAAAAGAGTGACGATAAAAGCTGAAGATATAAAGCTTGCAACAAGGTTGGATTGACAAAGGTGATTTCTTGGCAAAAACTACTGCTGTGATTAAACAACTTAAACGAGGAGGGTTCGTCCTAATTAATGATGCGCCCTGCAGAATCGACAAAGTACAGACTAGCAGTACTGGCAAGCATGGTCATGCAAAAGTGAGAGTGGATGCCATAGGACTTCTGGATGGGACAAGGAGAAGCATTGTAAAGCCGGCGCATGAGAACGTAAGCATACCTATAGTCAACAAGAATATTGCTCAAGTGCTTGCCATAACTGGTGATAATGCCCAGTTGATGGATATGGAGAGCTATGAAGTCTTTGAATTGCAGATTCCAGAAGAGCTTAAAGACAGTTTGGAAGCGGGAAAAGAAGTTACATACTTTGAAGTCGTCGGTCAGAGGACGCTGAAACAGATAAAATAATTATTTAATCATGGCATTGTAATACGGTTCGCTAGACTCTTCATTCTACCGAATTCGTCATCGAAGAGCTTCTTTTTGTATTTCCTAAATGTATTTGCCAAATACAGCTGAAAAATTAGAGCTATGGAACCATCAATGAGTTTCATAAGTAGTGAATCATTCGCAGCACTTACAAATAGAGGTACAATTGTCGCAAAATCTCCAATCAGTTCAGAAGAGAAATAGCTTAAGTCGTTGGTTTTCGGTTCATTCAATTCAATATTTGTAGCCTTTGAAAGCGCCCTATGCTCACTATTCAAACGCATGTATTCTATAACTCTAGACACATAATTAGCTTCCAAATAATCTCTAACCTTATACAATTTACGTGTCATACTCAGTGTAATGGGTTCTGTTTTCATACCCATGTTGTAAAGAATAAAGTATTCAAGTCTTTCAATAGTCTCTAACCAGACTTTAGAGATTTTGATATCTTTCTTTTCAGACCCTTCAGTTTAATTTTATCGTTCTCCACTTCTCTTTCCAGAGTTTTTAATAGCTTCATTATAGTAGCTACCTCTTCCCTTTTACTCTTTTTAATCTTTACAGAAAGCATCAGTCTTTTGTATAGCTTACCCGCTCCGACTTTCCTAATGATTAATATTGAAACTAATGATGTTGATGCCACTGTAAATGAAAGAAGCATTACTGGCAAGAATGACTTAGACTTTACGTTTTTAATATTGTTAAAAGCATTTTCGGATAGAACTACAAGACCTTCAGCCTCATATATCAATTCACTACATATTTCCAGATTTTCATCTTCCACATATATTTCAGCAAGCAATATTCTCTCACTGGCAGATGTCAATAAATCTTTAACCGATCTTACATCCTCCCTTTCCTCATCAAAAGATTCCAATTGCTCTGAAAGCGTTTGAATCGTTTTTCTTAGTTCCGACTTCTTTTCTTCAAATTCTTCCCTCTTAAGAGTTTCTATTACACTAAAAGTCAAGTCGAGTCTTTCCTCTAACTCTTCACTTTCTATAATTACATTGATAGAGTACTCTCTCAAAGTCACATCTATGGGAACGGAGAAATTAATTCTAAAGCTGTTTGACTCCCCCTCTCGGAGAATCATCTCTTCTGGATAGACGGAAACCCAGTCAAGTTCTATACCTCGAAGAAGTAATTTTAATTTGTCTAGAACCAAAGTACCGGAATTTTTAACTAGAATATTAACTTCTTTTGTCGAATTGGTCACTACTATGACATGCGGTGGATAAAATATCTCAATTGATCCGACTTCCTCGGCTACATCTTCGGGTATAGTAGTAGTCGTCTCTACAGAAGGTGATCCTATCCCACCTCCTCCAACTGGTGGAGGTGTAGTTGTCACACCGTTCAACACTTCAAAACTGTCATGTGCAGATAGAGAATAGTCGTCCGTAGAAATGTTTGTTTTAAAATAGTATATACCTACATCGGTAGTAGATGGCACAATTAGACTTTTTGTAGCTCTCCACATGTACCCTGAACTTATATTTACCACAGTTGATGCAGAAGTATATCTTGTAGCACCCGTATCTTCAATCCACCATTCGACAGTCATATCCCCCTCATAATTCCCATTATTCTTAATTGTTATATCTGCAGATACGCTATTTCCCACATAAACACTTCCCTGATCGCAGTCCACTACTAAATCGTATAAATAGTTCGTAAGAATAGTTAGGGACACCTGTATACTCTGAGTCAGTCTCCCAACTGTTATAAAAAAGCCTTGGAATACCATAGAAGTAATGCTTCTCTCAATACGTACAAAATAGGTAAAAACAAAAACTATGAAAATTACAGCTACAACTAGAACTATATTCCTATTTCTTAGGCCTTCTCTTAACCCTTTTCTTTCTACTTTTTTTGCTCCAATAATAGACACCAGCAATTAATATTACAGCAGCTATTATGATAACAATTACTATTTCTGTTGATATACCGGCAGGTCCCTCTGGAATTTCCATTTCTGGTTTCTCACCTTCTCTAAAGGAGACAACATCTACGCTAAACGGTGAATTGATTGTCGAATAGACCGCAGATCCGGTAATTCCCTTAGCTTCTCTTTTATCACCACATCTAACAGCTAATTTACCCAGATACCCTCTTATTGGAGCGTCTTCTGGTACAATAATCGTAAAGTAGACATTTTCCTTTCCACCGGCTTTTACAGTTACGCCACTTTCTTCTTCAAAGTCTACTACAAGTGGACTGACTCCGCTAATGGAGTAACTACATAACTGGTCTAGTGTTGAAGTCGTGGCCTGTACCTGGAATCTGAAGACCTGTGACTCGCCACGGAGCAGTTCTACAGCCAACGGTACCGGCCTTGTCACCCCTATAGCTTGTACTAAGGACACAAGCATCATATTTGCAATTAAAAATATCAGAATTGTTGTTCCCGCATACTTCATTTTCATTTTATCTTACTCCTTTCAAATCAACCCGGATAGTGATCTATATTTTCCATTTGGATCACATTTGTATAAGTACCTACTGGTGTTCCAGCCGGAATGTAAAGATGCCAATATATGTCTATGGTGGCATTAGTAGTGCCTCCACAATGTGAATTAGGACATCTTACCACCCCAGTGGTGTAATTAAAGTAGACTTGAGACGAATGGTCACCACCACTTAGCTCTACCTCGGTCTCACTACCAACATCACTTGCACGTGTCCCGTCATCGTCGATTACAAGAGTTGTGCCATTCACATGGATCACATTTGAACCCGATGTGAAGTTTGATGCATTCCATCTGACGTCAGATATTATGTTCCCAGAATTCTGCAATATACTTGAACCAAGTCCCTCATTCCATTGATTAACTGTTGGATTACCGAAATCTACCGTACTCCCCGAACTCGGATAAGTAATAGATCTTAATTCATTGACGGTAAAATTCTTAGTAAGCACGACAGTGTCCGTACCATCTGTCACACTGATATTTATTGTCCAAGAACCATTCCTTTCAAAGAACCACACCTTTTCGGCAATTGTAGTTGATGTTATATTGCTTGTAATATTGCACTCTTTGTTACCTGTGCCCCACAACCCTGCATCTGAGCTGTAATTCATATAAATAGTGTGGTTGGCAGTGTTAGCGTCACACCTCACACTTACACCTTCGCATAGATATGCAGTACCATTATTTATTTTAAATGTATCACAATCACCGTTGTTATCAGTTACCTGAGCGGTTACATCCAATGTAATTGACGTATTTGACGTTGGGTCTATTACAACATCTGTAGGCGTAGCAGTAGTTATGCTTCCATTAATGTATATGTTGTTTATAACCGGTGCTGCATTCCCGATGGCCAATGTACCAGTCTTTGATGCGATTGCCAGACCGCTTAAAAATTCTGACATCGGTCCAAAATAAGTTGTAACTCCATAGACTGCAAGTACGCAAAGGGCAATCATCCCCAACAATAAGAGCGGTTTCATTTTATATCACTCAGCTCCTCAATCTAAATTGGATTTTAAAGTATAAGTGCATTTATCCTATTCACCTTTAACTTCTATAACGTCTTGGTAACCTTGCTCTATGAAACCCACTGGCAAATATGCACGGAACCACACATTTACAAAACCACTACCAACAGTATTGGAATATGCCAGATAGTAGTCGTCTGTAAGTTGCCTAAATTCCCCGGTAACACTTTCGTTATAAGTTGCATTATTTACCCTCACCACATAGCTGGCATCGCCCAACCCAATGAAGTCAGAGCCATTCAAGCTAAAGTCAAGTATCTGGTTCCCAGTATTTTTGATTTGTAACGGATATGCGTCGCTCGAGTTCACAGTCTGTCCCGGGATGCCGCCGAATGTAATAGTAGAAGTGTTTATATCAAACGACGTTAATGCATTGTATGTGAAATTCTGAGAGGTGAAGTTGCTAGGTCCATTGGTTACATTGATATCAACAGACACATTCCAAGATCCATCATTCCTCCAATATTCCATACCCCATTCTTTAAAACATTCACACATTGTACCACAGTTTTGCACAGTCCCATCAATATACTGAAATACGGGATTAGCATAGCTTGATGTTGCATTGAAAATTCTTATTTCACATGTATCAATAGTGGTCGAGTTCGCAACAACTACAGTTACGTTGACAGTCTTGTTCAAATCTGCTAGCGGGTCAACTACTATGCCTGGATCGCCTTCATCTGGCTCGATTGTTATGGAATATATTCTTATCACCGATGTAACTGTGAAAGTATATTCGTAATTGTCCGAGCGTGTGTTAGATGAGCCTGTCCCATCGTCTGTCCATTCTCTGACATAATAAGTACCATCGCTCAAATCAGGGTCAATTGTGAATTGATTTATGTCGCCCGATGTTGTATAAGTGTCGCCTGAATCGGTATAGCCTGAACTGTCTACTGAAATATACTGTGTTACTGTGTCTACCGGGCTTGTATCACTATCTGTACCTTTAGTGAAAGTTATAGTAGGCGTTGTATCGTTTGTAGTCTGCCCGTCGAGGTAAGCAGCAGAAGGTGCGGATGGCTGAGCGTTTGTCAAAGTGAATGTGAAATCATAATCTGTGGAGTTGGCCTGACCATCAGTTGCTGTCAATCTTCCATAATATGTTTTACTCGCTCCATCGTAGGTTAAAGTAACATCTTCGACAGGAGAATCTAAACCACTGTTGGAGTAGGCATCACAGACTTCATTATCCCTTCCACTCGAATCATCATCTATGCATAGATAAGAAGTCACTCCATCACCGTCATCATCACTCCCTTCCGACCACGTAAAGTCCTGATTGGGATCATGTGTAGTCCCTGGGCTCCAACTCGAGTCTGGATTTGGAGGAGAGTTGACAACGGTTACTGCACTGGAGTTCATAATATCTGAAGCTCCTCCATCGTCGTAAAGCGTGGCCTGACAGATGAATTTGTAAGTTTTAGCAGTATCTGCTGATTCAATGTCACCAGTTGCAGATGTATTCACATATGTGTCATTAGTCGTCGCTACTTCTGTCTCATCGTCCGATGTCCATGCAACATAGTCTGTTCCAGTATCACGATACCATGTGAAATTCGTTTTCAGCACTTCACCTGCGTCAACATCATACCCTTTTGCTCCACAATCCAAAGTTTCTGTAGTGTTTGGTGAAGACGTTGTTACGTCTACAGAAGTAAGGACAGGTGCATTGTTTGAAACACCAGCTGTTGTAATATAGCTGAATGGATTTTGGCAAGAAGTTCCATTCCATCTATCATTCGTGTCATTCGCATAAACACACCACTTTATAGTTGCTCCTGTTGTTGAATTGACTATCTTTGTTACGTTAGACCAAGTTGTTCCAGAAAAAGCTGTCCAAGTATCATTGTGAAATTCTAGATATGGAGTATGCGTACAGCTACAAGTTGCATTACAAGTTCCTATAGCGCATGAATCTTGAGTCCCCGAGCAGCCTCCAGCTGTATCTATACCTGCTTGATAGATGCCTGAGAAGTTTTGTTGTGTTATGACAGAACCATCACTCCAATATACTAAATCTGCTATCCTACCATCAAAATTAGCACTCATTGAAGCTCCTAAATGATTGTCTGTATTGGAGTCTTGACCACCTATTGCACAATCTCCACTGTGAGAAGCTAAAGATGTTCCAACTACCAATGATGTATCAGAACTTACTAATGTTCCATTGATATACATGTCTATTCTTCCACCAGCAAAATTAAACATACATCCGACATGTAATAACTCTCCCTCATTTATTTGTGTATACACATAATCATAATTAGCACTTTCTACTGCGTTGCAGTATATGTTATCATGAGTTCCATTATTAAAAGTATACATATTCAATGAGTTACTTCCACCACCTTCTGTCCAGATTGCTCTCCCATTTCCTGTCGTATCTATCGTGTCAGCTATAATCCACACAGATAATGCCCTTTCTGTTCCTGCGTAGCCAGTTCCAGTGTTAATTCTAGGACTGTCTGGGATTTGGTATTCATCATTTGGAACAAAATCTCCACACTGTGCTGTATCGTTGTTTGGAATTATATTATCTACAAAAACTGGAGTTGTTTCAGCATCACTATTATGTCCATTACCAGAAGAGTCAGTCCCATCTCCATTCAATAGCCATCTTGCTTCTGGGTTCAAATCCATAACTGTTTGGTTATAATCTGAGCCTGACCAAGTACAACCACATAACTCACAATCGTCTTCATTGTCGTGTTCACTACAGTCTTTTGCCGTTCCAGAACAACTTTCTTGTTGGTAATCACTTCCATTATATAAGCTGAAAATATATCCACTCAATCCCTTCTCGCTCGTCCAATTCAAGCTGAATAAAGTCGGCTGACCTGCGACTGTCGTATTTGTGGAATTATTAAAATAGGTCGGCGGAGCGCCTACATCCACATCTGTCCAAACTATCCAAGGCATGTCGTCTGTTGCGTGATCTTGCTCAGCATCTGCTGTTCTTGATTCAGTCGATCTTAAGTCAACCCCAGTAGTGCTTAAACTTCTTCTTCCCACAATTGCTGAATCACTTCCTGCTACATCATGAGGATTAACAAATAAGATGGGTGTTGAAGCATATGAATTGCTAAAGGTGATACTGCACCAATCGCTACTTCCAGGATCAGCAGTACACTCATCATATATTCCACTTTCGAATATACTGCTTGAGTTTCCTAATTCTACTGCTATGTATCCTGCTGTTGCAGCTCCACAACTCCAAGAATTGGTTTCGCTAGTAAGACCAGAGAAGTCTTCCCACCAAACTTGAAAAGAGCTTGAACCCATACTATTCTCTATATATCTTGAAGAAACTGTCTCTGAACATTCTGTTTGAAGAGTATCAATCACAACAGTGTTCCCAGGGAAAGTTTCAGCATAAGTAACTGTTTGAGTACTAGCAGCTGAGCTTACACTATAAGTTCCTGCCTCAACTTCAACTCCATCTACTGTCCAATGACCTTCTTCCATTACTATATAGCCAACATCTTCTTCCACAACATTAGTACCGTCATTTACAACCTGCACCTCAAAACTATTGGAGCTGACATTCCTTATCATTGGCCTAGACGCCTCAACATCCATACTTATATCTGCACCTTCTTGACCTGTAACTATAACAACAGGATTTGTGTAACTTGTGTCTAGAGCTACTAGAGTCCAGCCGTTGACATTTTGGACTATACCAGTCTCGTATACTACAACATCATTGTAAGCATATTCAACATCATCTCCAAATCTAAACTCTAGCGTATGTTTGCCAGCTATCAGAACTTTACTGATTTCATGACCAGTTTCGTTGCAGCTGTAATTTTCAACAAAAGCCACACCATCAGTAAGTTCAGTCGTTAAAACATTATCTCCGCATCTCAGCTCCAAAAATTCTATATCTCTTCCAAATCCAGTGCCATTGACAGCTGTAACAGTTAAATCAGCAGTACCAATAGTGTTAAACCTGACAGTCCAATTCCCATAAAGTGTAGGATAGCTCCGGACATTGATTATTGTGATGTTAGCTTCACCAAACCCAGGGTCTTCCTGTGTTAAAGTAAATGTATAATTTTCTCCTGGAGTCATTTCCATTATTTTAACCCATTCTCCGTAGCAGCTTTGCGCAGCAAAATCCCAGTCTTTACACTTATACAAAGCATTACCTTTGGCTGTCACAGTCACTTCCGCTTCTGCAAAATCGAGCTCTGTGGGATCGATAGCATAGACTTCCGTCCATTCATTGACATCTTCAGGTGTCGGGATGCTCTCGGGCACATCATCCAAATCAACTAACTTTTCGAGTTTCTTGTTCACCCTGACATTTTTTAAACTTAGTTTTTTGACAGGATGCTGCTCAGGTAACATTT
This sequence comes from uncultured archaeon, assembly GCA_964512235.1. GTDB lineage: Archaea > Aenigmatarchaeota > Aenigmatarchaeia > CG10238-14 > SCSR01 > CAZEGD01. The sequence goes on along the minus strand of CAZEGD010000001.1, from coordinate 161,167 downwards.
CAATGTCATATTCACCCATATCAATTGTTGCCTCAGAATCTGTGGAGATACTTTCTATCAAATCCTTAGTTCGCGAATCCTTCAATATAAGTATGGAATTAATCGTTCTTCCCTTGGAATCTTTCACTACAGACTTTTCTATTTTGGCTTTCTTAGGAAGAGCTATCTCTTTTTCCAACTGCCAACTGTAACTGATGGTATCGATGTTAATAGTAACTCCTTCACTCAGTTCAAAAATTAAAATAAAGGAACTTTCATTCAAACTCTTTCCAGATAAATCGCAAGTTTCTATACATTCATTATTAAAATCAATTTCTATTGGTAGTGTCGTAGTAGTTGTCATAGAAGTTGTAGTTGTGGAAGTGGTAGTAGATGTGGTTGAAGTAGTAGTTGTTTGATTCGGAATAGTAGTTGTAGAAGTTGTTGTCGTAGTTGTAGTTTCAATCGTTGTCATTGTGGTCTCGTTTGGTGTGGTTGTCGTGGTTGTTTGATTAGGCACTATAGTCGTAGTTGTTTGATTCGGGATAGTAGTAGTTGTAGTTTCATTTACGGTTTGATTGATATGCTCTGGAATTTCCAGCAACCCACCCATTCCTGTAAGTGGAGATTTTCCACTTTCTTCAATGCTTTTGTCAAAAATGAGATAGCGGTTTCCCCCAATATCTTCCAAATACACTTTTGCATAACCATCATTTCCAATAATCTTTCCAGATATTCTGACAGAGTTGATATAGCAATTTGCATCTGTGCACACTTCACTTAAGATCCAATCATAGGTTTGATTTTCATTAATCAAAATAGACAAATCTTGCACATGCTCAGGCTTTGTTATTAATCTTGTAATCATCCCTGTTATTGTGGTATACCTGAAAACAATCAGAGTTAAAGTTATCAATAGAATGGATAATGCAACGGCTTTAATTCTCTGCTTTCGCTTCTCCCTTTCTTTCCTTTCTGCTATGGTTTCTTTTAATGCCTCTTCAACTTTCATTTTTGTCAGCTCTTAAAACCTCTACCAAAATTTTTACTAAATTTCTCCATCAGACTCTTTAGATAATGCAAAGTAGCCGAGCCCACGCGTCGTCTGAGAACTATGCCCGATCCTTTAAGCTCTAGAATATACGCGCGCACAGTCTGCCTGCTAACACCAATATCATCGGCTAAGTACTGTATAGTCAAACCTTCCGGATGCTGAGAAAGAATCTTTACAATCTTATTTTTTACATCGGTCTTACTATTAATGATAACCACTATTGATTGTTACTAATAATAATTTTGAATTCTGGACAATATAAACTGATAATCCTAGAGGAATGGCTCAACAAATAGTCTTTAGTAGCTCAGTCTTACTAGCTTAGTTCCGCAATTCGGACATTTCTTGTTCTTGTCACTAAAGTTCTGGTTGCATTTATTGCAGTACTTCATTAATTCACTTTATTTTCTGTCTTTAATAAAATAATTCATTTCTTGAGAGCCTGAGATAAGACTACCTTATAATGCCCAAGCTTGAATAAAATTTCTATGTCTTCATCATCGATAAAATCTGCATCATCTGCATTGAAATCAGGTTTTGAAACTTCTTGGACTTTCTTTAAGTCTATTTTCTCTTTGGGATGCTCTTCTGACATATGATGATAAATGTCTTCTCCAATTTCACCCACATATTTTTTCATCCCATTCTTTACAATCGTTAGAGCCTCAATTTGATTTCCTGGGCGTCTATGTCCAGAAGGTAGGTTGGACATTAAAGAATCCAAACTTTCACTTGAAAGAAGCTTATCATAATTCATACTTTCGCTTGAAATCTCTATTCCACCATACACAACCAAAGATTCGTCTCCATTATCACATTCGCTAGTTGTTAGAATATACGGTAAAATAATCTTCCTACCTTTATTTTCTATGATTTCTTTCAAGTCCTTCGCTTTCTGTATCTTCATAGTTATCACTAACTACTAACAATAGTTAAGCTTAAATCCTTTTTAGAAATTCTAGTTTCAGTTATCTTTCAGAGTAAATCCGTAATGCTTCATAAGTTGCTCTTTGAGCTTGTCTTTTCTCCTCTTCCTGCCTTTATGTTTCAGTTCCTTATTCTTACCAGTACCAAAACCTTTCCTGAACTTAAGCACTTCTATTTTTCCATCTTCCTTTTCGACCATGCCAACCAACCTGAAATAACGCAATATCTCTATCGCGGTTTCGAATTCAAGGAGAATTCACATCCTACTATAATGGAACTCCTCCCTTAAATATGAGATTTGTTACTACCGATTTTTGGATCAAACTTTTAGCAGAGGTCTGCCACCTCAGGCGATTAGTAACAGCGGGCTGAACACCTCGCGCGAACGCTTGATGCTTACACCCCTGTTCTATCAAACTCGTAGTCTACGAGTGCCTTCGTCACTCCGCCGGCTGTTGCCAGTCAGCTTTGTGAATGGTTGTCTATTTTTCCGGGCGGTTTCGAGCTTAGATGCTTTCAGCTCTTATCCGCTATGGCGTGGCTGCTCGGCCATGCTTCGAACAACCGATAGACTAGAGGCCACGGGAGGGTGTTCCTTTCGTACTTTCCCTTCCTTCCGGTCAGACAACCGACACCTCCAGTAGATAGCGACCGAACTGTCTCACAACGTTCTGAACCCACCTAGCGTCCCCCTTTAACCAGTATGTGTACAATGCATCAGTGCAAAGCACCAAAGCAAATGTTGGACACCTGTACCCTTGGCCGCTTGTGCACGGCCAGGAAGGGGGGAGGCGACAACGATGAAGCAACGCGCCCCGTCAATGTGGGCTTTCGGGGGCCACGACTCCATTATCCCCGGGGTAGCTTTTCTGATACCATCGGCGGCCATTAAAGCCAATCGACGTCTCGCTAGCCCATGCTTTCGCAGCCGAATTTCTCGCTTTGCGAAATACGGTCAGACCAGCTTTTACGCTTGCATTCTACTCGAGATTTCTTTGGGGCAATAAGAGCCCATCATTAGCTACACCCAATTATCATAGCGCCTAAGCGCTCAATCTGGAGTGGTTTAATCATTTATGACTCTTATTGTGACCTCGATGAGCTGATCTTTGGGCTCCCTTGATGCATTCTCAAGGGAGTACCACCCCAGCCGAACTGCCCATTAAATGCTGTCCTCCGAGGAGTAAGTGATACAGCAACAAAGGGATAGTGTTACACTTTCCTCTCAGCTTTCACCTGACGGATCAGCCTGATAACGAGTCCTATCTACTCTATACGATCGCAGCCGGATCACAACATCAAACTGCAGTAAAGTTCCACGGGGTCTACGTTTCCCACTGGAGGTCTCTGGCCTATTCACCAGAATAGCAAGTTCGCTGGGTCCCAGCCTGGGACAGTGGAAAAGTCGTTAAGCCATTCAGACGGGTCGTCAATTAAACGACAAGGGATTACGCTACTTTATGACGGTCAGAGTTACCGCCGCCGTTTACCGGGGCTTCGACCTGTTGAAACAGGTTTTAACACACCGATACTGGGCAGGCATCAGAGAGCGTACAAGTGCTTTCGCATTAGCGCTCTCCTACGTTTTTGTTAAACAGACGCTTTCCCCTAGTTATTGCAACCTGCAATCCCTTCCCGATTGCCTCGCTTATGCGGACGCCCGGTTCAAGATTACAGGCATGGTTTCTTGCGAACGTACACCACTAATTTGCCGAGTTCCCTAGACTGGGTTCTCCCAACACACCATTGCCTTCTCAGCATGGATACCTGTGTCGGTTCTTGGTACGGTCATGAAGGATCCGATAAGCATCCTTTTCATGGGCTCCAGGAACCAGCCAAACTCCGCATACACGGAGCTACTTCCACATTCATCTGTTTCTCCTCGTTATAAGACTCCACAGATTTCAATAGTTGACTTACGTTGACTTATCCCGAAGCGTCAGACGCTTAACTTGCGTTGCCGCGTGTACCTTCATGGTAGACGAATATTAACGTCTTTGCCATTCCCTAAGTTCGGTTAAGATTTAGGTTAGGACCGACTAACTGCCAGTTGATAACCATTGCTGGCAAACCCGCATCCTTTAGGCGACTGGGATTCTCGCCCAGCTATGCTGCTACTTTCGGCAGGATTTTCAATCCTACGCGGTCTACTAGAGCTTACGCCCAAGCTTCTGTCCGCGCAGGACGCCTCTCTACCACTATTCTGCTCAACAGAATAGTCTGGGGTATCGGTAGCCGGCTTAGTCTCTTCCATTTTCAGGGCCCAAACCCTCGGTAGGTAAGCTGTTACGCACTTTTTGACTGGTGGCTGCTTCTGAGCCTACAGTCCTACTGTCTGAGAGTTTAGACTCCCTTTCTCGTTTAGCCGGCATTTAGAGACCTTAACCTCAGTTGGGGTTGTTTCCCTTTTGGGTCTCGGGCTTAACCCAAGAGCCCTCACTCCGGTCGTCTACGGTAGGCATGGATTCGGAGTTTGACAGGAAAGCTGACCCTTTCGGGCCTTGACAATCCAATCAGTAGCTCTACCCCATGTCACACCTCGGACCAGGCTGCACTTAGATGCATTTCGAGAGGAACCAGCTATCACCAGTCTCGTTAGGCTTTTCACCCCTATCCCCAGGTCACCCGAGCGATATGTGACTCAGCAACGGTAACGGACCTCCATTGCGCTTTCGCGCAACTTCATCCTACCCAGGGTTAGATCGACTGGTTTCGGGTCCTATCCCAGTAATTTCTGGCGCTTTCACACCACGTCCCACTGCTTGCGCATACGGACCTGTCGCTTTCGCTACGGCTACACTGCTTAACAGCTTAACCTCACTACTGAAATAAACTCCCTGTCCCGTTCTTCAAAACGGATGGCACGACACTGTAAGCTACCCGTCGTACTTCGTGCTTGCGCACATTTCCTTCCAGGCAGCACCTTCCGCGCCGTACCAGACTATTGCCAACTTGGTTTCAGATTCTTTTCACCCCGCTTTCGCGGTACTTTTCAGCCTTCTGTCATCATACTACTTCACTATCGGTCTCCAGACGTGTTTAGGGTTGCCGGTTAATGCCCGGCATATTCCTACTCCATAATCGAGGAGCAGTACTCTGGATACTTGCCATTTTCCTCCCAGTCTTCCCGTACGGGGCTATCACCCTTTACCGCACCGCGTCCCAGCGGATTTCCGGTCAACTGGTTGGGAAAGACACAAGTCCAAACACCACAACTCTATTGCCTTTCGGCATAGATTCGGTTTGCCCTATACCGCTTTTACTCGCCGTTACTCACGGTATCACAATTGTTTTCTTTTCCTGCGGCTACTAAGATGCTTCAATTCGCCGCGTTCCCAATGCTCTCGCATCAGCCAAAGCTACTAGTTGCATTCGGCGATCCTGGGGTCTAAGCCCGCATGCGGCTAACCCAGGCTTATCGCAGCTTGCTACGACCTTCTTCGGCGTCTGGAACCAAGCCATCCACCAAGTGGCTGGCGCAGCAGACCTCTATTGCCAGTTTGATCCTATGGTAGTATCATTATTTACAGTTTCATATGAGACAGCTCGCACCTCATCTGCAATCCATCCTATTGCCCACGGGATGGTTGCTCGGATACTTCTCTACAATCATCAACTTCCACTCTTCAACCCACGATGTTCAATCGGGATTTGCATCTACACTTCAACGTAACTATACGCTATTGAATGTAGTATTAGCACGCTCGTGCGTTTGACCGCACACCTCTACAAGCATAGCAAGGTGTCCACTCTCATCACAGCCATGTCGCATACGAAATGCAACAGAAGGCATCAGAAAAAGGCACATGCTCATCGCTAAACAGAGGGTAAATGAGCGTTTCTACTCTTGCATAGCGACACCGAAGTAAAAAATATAATGGTCCTACTTATTTATAAAGATTTCGTATAATGTGGCTTTGCACTTAAACTCCATCTTGCACTTAAAGTCAAAAATTACAATCAGTTTTAAACACTGGTTTTTAATTATTATTTGGAGAGGTTTGAATATGAAAATAAATAAAAAAGGAGGTATTATTGGAGGAGTTGTCGGTGGTGTTACTGGGGGATCGATAGGGATGTTATCAAATTTGGGTCTTTCTTTACCAGAAAGGGTATTAGTAGCATGTGCTATTGGTGTTATTGCAGGATTGATAGTAAGCATTGTTTTGAGGAATAAATACCCTGAAAGATAAAGTCATTTTTGGCTGACTTTTTAAATTCTACACTTAAAGTCCGTCTTGCACTTTTAATCTGAAAATAATGCCTTTTTCACTTCCTCGATAGATATACTTTAGACCTGCCAACCACGACTAGCCTAATATCTCCCATATCTTCTAGTGCCTGCAAATAACCAGTCACAAAATCTCTGCGAACCTTCAGCTTTCTGGAAAGTTCGCTAATTGACACAGGATTTGTACTTATATCCTTGAGAAGTCTTTTCTTGAAGTCTTTGGTAACTCCGTCTACCATATCCAGATGCACCTGTCATTATAGTTTTCTCTTGATTGGTTATATTATTATCGGTTTAAACGAGATAAAACTCGTTATTTGCGAGACCGAATTATTGTTAATGGCTAGGTACAAGAAGGATATAGTGGCGGTAGTGGCGGAGCGGACGAACAGGAACATACTCAGGATACTGTCCAAGTCAGAGCCTTTGCGGGCGGTAGACATAGGGAATCAGTTGCAGGCGTTGACTGGCATAAGGTTCAAGTCCACATCCACACTAACAGAGACGCTACAGAGGCTGGAATCCTGTGGGTTGATAGAGAGGAAGGAGCATTTGTACGCCTTGACGAAGAAAGGCAAGGCTAGATGGATTGTAAAGTTGCTTGATGTGCTTGTAAAGGAAAGGATTGATAGTAAGCATTGTTTTGAGGAATAAATACCCTGAAAGATAAAGTTATTTTTGGCTGACTTTTTAAATTCTGCACTTAAACATAGTTCCTTCAGGTGAATGGATATGAAAAAATGTTGTATACGTCACAAATGCATCAAGTGTTGCTTAGAAACTGAAATGCCTTTATTGAAGGAAGATATTGAACGGATAAAAGGATTGGGTTTCGACTATGATTATTTTGTTGTCAATAGAGATGGTTGGTTACAATTAAAGAATTGCGATGGAAGATGTGTTTTTAATGATGGCAAACAATGCTTGATTTACGAAAATAGACCAAAAGGATGTAAGCTATATCCCATAATCTATGATGAAGATAAAAATTGTACTACATTAGATGAAGATTGCCCGCATAGAGATGAATTTAAAATTTCTGAAATTGATTTGGGAATAATGACCTCTCTTATCACAAAACTTAAAGACGAAAGGAAACGAAGGGAGTGAAATCTTTTTTCAGTGGTTTCAAATCCCAACATTGTCAAAGGACTTAAATCTTTAATTTTTTGATTATCCTTTTATGAAAAATCAAGAGCCGTTGCTTGTAGTAGTGCATCCAGGATCCCGCGTTAATAGTGCACGCTGGATAGATGGTGCAATGGAAGAAAAATATGGAGAGTATGATGTCTATCTTAAAAGACTGTACGAAGCAGTCTGGAGAAGAAAAAATTGCATAATGTTACTAAATAGAGATGATGAACTGCCCTTCGATGTTCCGGAAGAAGCAGAAATTATGAGATACAAAATCAGAGAAAGTGAAGAACTTATTGAGAAGTTAAAAACTAAGGGAGTAACCACAGTTGATATCTGTGGTGAGTTTCTATGGTGGTATGGTAGAAGTGTTCAACTTGAAGAAATAAGGGAAGTGACCAGAGTCTTGCCTAAGGAGAAGAGAGCGATAATAAATGAGTTGTTGGATAAAAATGGAGATTTAGATTTTTATGAATTAAAAAAGCGAGGTGTATTTGACACACCTCCTTTTCAAAGGTTGCTTTATTCTTTGTTTTATTCTGAAGACGAAGTCCGCAATGGTTGTGTTGTACATACCAAAAATGAGTTGGAAGACTTTTCTGTAAGAATAGTAAGGGAACTGTGCTATCCTATTAAAGAACCTAAGATTCAAACTAAATAGCTCAGCCTTGGCGTTCAGAAATTTTTAATATGTAGTGTAGCTTTGCACTTAAAGTCAATCTTGCACATAAAGTCAAAACATTGTGAGTGGACCGACCGGGACTCGAACCCGGAACCTCCGCCTTGCAGGGACGGCATTCTAGCCATTGAACTATCGGCCCGTGAACTAATATTTGTTATGAGAAGTTAAATTTAAAGATTACTAATTTTACGCAAATCAAATCAATGCAGATGCTCTTATCCGGTCTACGTCTAATCCTGCCTCTTTGAAACAATCATCTATCAGGGATTGATAATTCGGACTTTTTACAATCTCAACTTCAAAACCTTTTTCCCTCAACATTTTTGGGACATCCCCCATATATTCACTCTTTTCTATATGGTGTCCCCCAATTTTTAGAACTCCTAGAGTTCCTTCCACCGGAGGTTTTTCGATTATTCTATCTACCCAGTATTTTTCCATCTCTCCTTGGAGCCAGTCGTATGTAGGGTCAAGACGTCCACTCTCAGCTTTTGACTTTAAAGCATTATTTCCGTAAAACCCTTCGCTCAAATAGATTAACTTCTTCCCCTGCACCAATTCTCCATACAATTGAAGTATAGTATCATTTTCCATCTCTGAATAGATTGTACTGACATCTTTCCGTCCAAGTGTTTCGGCTTCCAGTGCCACTATATCAGTTGCATAACCAAACAATTTTTCCTCTATCAAACGATAATTTTTAATATCTTTCACATTTGTTGGATCTCTAGTATCTGCATTTTGACGAATATTTTCAATAATCTCTATTTCCTTCAATATTCTTTCTGGATGGTTTTCAGGCAGTACAATTAGTTTAGACATAACGTTACTATTGACTAGTGACACTATATAAATATTGCGGTTCTGTGGTATACAGCTCACGCTGGTTCATGTCAAAATAAAATATTTTTGCAGCAGTTTTGATGCCTAGAGGCAGAACCAGCACACTTGGATCTTAAGGAGGTGATCCAGCCGCACGTTCCCGTACGGCTACCTTGTTTATCGCTCCAAGAGATGATGTTTAATCAATTCACCTCCGACTCATCAATCATTGCACCGACGCACGAAGTGCGTCAAAGCAATGTCAGAGTCAAGCCATTTTTTCATCTTAAAACTCGCACAACTCTTGAAGTGGCGACTTAGCCCTTCTCGCGGAACCGAAACTCGGCCCACTTTTACTGCCGAAGCAGCAAAGCAAGTCTCGTTTAAACTCCACTCGATTGGCTTGACGGGCGGTGTGTGCAAGGAGCAGGGACGTATTCAGCGAACGATTTCACGCTAAAGCTCTGATTCTTTATTTTTTACTCATCATTATTGCAAAGACGAAGACAAGCTTCGTCAATACATCAGAGTGGTGCATTATCGTCATCAACAAAGCTTTGGCTTGATGACGTTCGCTTACTAGGGATTCCGGCTTCACGAAGGCGAGTTACAGCCTTCGATCTGAACTGAGTATGCTTTTAAGGGGTTCGCGTCCGCTTTCGCGGTAGCATCCCACTGTGGCATACATTGTGCACCGCGTGTAGCCCAGGACATTCAGGGCATACAGACCTACCGTCGCCCACTCCTTCCTCTGATTTATCACCAGCGGTCTCTTATGAGTGCTCCTGATTCGGAAATCAAGATTGCAACATAAGATGTGGGTCTCGCTCGTTAACGCACTTAAGCGCACGCCTCACGGTACGAGCTGGCGATGGCCATGCACCACCTCTCGGCTTGTCAGGTAAGCCCTTCAGACTGACCATCATCCTGCCGTCGGCCCTGGTGAGATTTCCGGCGTTGAATCCAATTGAACCGCAGTGCACACCCCTTGTGTGCTCCCCCGCCAATTCCCTTAAGTTTCAACCTTGCGGTCGTAGTTCCCAGGTGGCCCGCTTAACACCTACGCTCCGGCACAGCATACTCCCAAGAAGCATGCTACACCAAGCGGGCATCGTTTACGGCGTGGACTACTGGGGTATCTAATCCCAATCGCTACCCACGCTTTCGTCCCTCACCGTCAGACCCGTTCCAGGTGGGCGCCTTTTGTAGCAGTCGCTCGCGACGAGCAACCAACGCCACAGGTGGTCCCCGCAGGATTACAGGATTTAACCCCTCCCCTACGAGTACCCCCACCCTCTCCCGGTCTCAAGTCTGGTAGTATTCTCACCACGCCCTCCAGTTTACCGGAGGATTTCAGCAAGAACTTACCAAACCGGCTACGGACGCTTTAGACCCAATAAAGCTGGCCATCACTCGGGCCTCAGGTATTACCGCGGCGGCTGGCACCTGTATTACCCAGCCCTTATTCGCTTACCCGTTTTCAGTAGGCAAAAGCTCCAGCAGTGCTGGAGCACTCCGAGTCCCCTTATCGCACGTTAATGCATTGTAAAGGTTTCGCGCCTGCTGCGTACCGTAGTACCTGGATTCATGTCTCAGAATCCATCTCCGGGCTCCTACTTCCATAGCCCGTACCCGTTATAGGTTTGCTGGTTCTTTACACCGGCAACAGCCTGATAGGACACAGTCCCATCCTAAGGCGCCGGAGCTTTGAGTATCCGTGCATTCCAGCCTCGGATACCTATGGGATATTAGCCTCAATTTCTCGAGATTATCTCCCACCTTAGGGTAGGTTATCTGTGCATTACGGAGCAGTCCGCCGAGGGCTTAACCCCTCACGGCTCGCATGGCTTAGTCGAACTCGGATAGCAATGGCCTCTGGCAGGATCAACCAGAATTGGCGGTTCTGCCTCTAGGTTTCATCGACTGCTGCATAAAAGTAGCAATTGAAACCTACCCAGAACGCTACTCTGGGCTAAAGCTATATACCGTAAACTGAAAGAAGTTTGTCATTTTTACAATAGATGTCATCACCACCTACTGCAGCCGCGACCGCCAAGTCACAGCCCGTGCCTGAAGGCACAATCCAACTTCAACGCCGTTTACGCAAAACTAATATTCGGTATGCTAGTATTTAAAAGTTAATGTCTTCTTCCAATACTTTCAATCTTTTGGCTTTTCCTGACCAATTTTCTCAGTGGCCAGAACTTTTCTATGTTATAATTGAGCATTTTATGGTCACCCTTTCTGACATTCATCATAGAAAGCCAGTCAAGATATCTTCCGATTACTTCATGTAGCTCCACTTTTATCCTCTCAAGCCCCTCCACACCCCAAGGTGCCTTTATTGGGATGAATTCAATTTCCTCCCCAAAGGTTTTTTCAAAAGCATTACGAGCTCTGTGTCTCATATGTTCTTCCGTAGTCACTAGATAGCATGGCAAATTCTCTAATTCTTCTTCTAAAATGAACTTCTTGACCTCTATGGCATCGTCCAGCGTTATCCTGGTATTTTCACACTTGTACAGATTTATAGAATCTTCTGATAAACCACGCCCTTTCATCACAGCATTTATATAAAAATCGATCGGGTCCTTCTGCATATCTCCGGTTATTATACCTAAAGGTTTCCTACCTTGTTTTAGGAGATTGTGATATTGTGAAATGAACGTGTCTATCCTAGTTTTTGGTATACCTCTGTATACTCCATTGTAAAGCACCTTTCCTGTGGGTGTGCCTTCCAGGACTATGACAACATCCGTCACGTCTTCATATTTTTTCATAGGAAATGTATAGAAAGTAAGACTTTTAAACCAAAGGGCCCGTGGCGGGAATCGAACCCGCGCCAAGGGGTCCACAACCCCCTACTCTACCATTAAGCTACACAGGCCATGCCTGAATTCAGTTAATCTTTCAATTGCTACTTATATAAATATTATTTAAGATAGCGATAAATTATTCTTTTAATAAACCAAAATTATCTTAGGAAGAATATAGGCGGTATCGGGAATGAAGTTCAAGAAATACCAGGAGAAATACGAGAAGAGCATAGAGGAATATAGGAAGAATATAGAGAAGTTGATAAATGATTTAAAACCTAGAGTCGATATCCCGATGGCAATTGTTGGATTCTTGCTTACTGTGTTAGGTATGGTGCCCATTTTTGCTATTATAATCAATGGAGCCGTATTTGTTCATGTGATATCGTCATTTTCCCTCGTCATATCCTTTTTCTGCTACATAATTTCATTCTTCGGATATATGTTGATACATAAATCCATGGAACGTGATTGGCTTTGAAGAAGAGAAGAGACGAGTTGGAAAAATACAGACAGCTATTGGACGAGACTCTGAAGAATCTGAGAAAGTTGTACGAGTCAAAGTATAATAAAATAAATCCAGTATTGGCAATACTGGGTATATTGACATTGGCTATAGGAGGCGTAATTATAGTATATACAGCTTCCGTCGACGTTTTCAAACATGAAACCCTCACTTTCTGGGGTTTAGTCGGTGTATTCATAGGGCTTTCTATCGCTTTCTTAGGTTACATAATTGCACATAGAGGATTCAAGGGAAGTTGGTTATAAAAATGTGAGTGCTGGTGGCGAGATTTGAACTCGCGACTTCCGCGTATCACCTTTCGTATCTCATTTAGCACTCGCTATCAACGCTCATAAAAGTTTATGAGCACGGCGATCTAACCAGACTGATCTACACCAGCATAATTTTATTCAACAATTCAATATTTAACTATTGAATTATGAATAAATAATTTAAAAAGACTCGGTTGGAGGACGATGAGATGACGATGAATTTCATAATGTTCGGGCCGCCAGGCGCCGGCAAAGGCACGTACTCTTCAAGGATTGCACCAAAGCTGGGTATAGTGAAGATTTCCACAGGCGATATCTTTAGAAGGATTATTAAAGAAGATACCCCGATCGGGAGAGAAGTAAAAGAGATCTACAACGCAGGCGGTCTGCAGAGGGATGACTTGACAAACCAACTTTTGAAAGAAGAACTGGAAAAACCTGAAGCTGAGAAAGGTTTTATACTGGATGGGTTCCCGCGTACGATAGAACAGGCTCAAGCCCTTGAAGGCATCACTAAGACAGATGCAATAATCAACTTGATAGTACCTGAAGAGATTTTGATAGAAAAGTTATCTGCACGAAGGATTTGCAAGGACTGTGGTGACATCTACAATGTTGCAGATATAGACAAAGAAGTAGATGGAATCAGATACATACTGCCGCCGATGTCGCCCAAAGAAGAGGACAAGTGCGACAAATGCGGAGGCGAAATAATACAGAGGGAAGATGACAAACCTGAAGCAGTCAAGAACAGGCTTGATGTCTACAAGAGACAGTCGCTTCCCGTAATAGAATTCTACAAGGACAAAGTACCATTCGTGAACGTGAAAGTCACTCGCGGACCAGAAGTAATGGTGGACAAGATAATCGATATGCTGAAGGAAGCCAATCTTGTAGAGTGATTTTTATTTTTTCAACCTCTCTTTCAACGCACAAACAATTATAGGCAGAGCAATAGTTGGATCACATACCAAATCTACAGTCTTTGCATCAGCTGCAACTTTACGCCACGACTTAGCCTCTTCCAGTTTCGCACCTGACACACTCCCATCTTCTGCCCTCACCATCGTTATCTGTATAGCATAGTTGAGTGCTTTCGGACTCACTTGCATAGCCATTGCTACGTAATGCTTAGGTACACCGCCTTGCGTAATCAGAGCACCCGTACGCTCGGCATTGAATGTTATGTCCAGTATTTCGCCTTGGTCCTTTGTGGTATTCACAGTCAGCTTATGATCTTGGGAATACATCCATACGTGAAATCCCAAGACACAGTCGGAGATTGCCGGTATAAATATAGGGATGCCTTTATCCGTAGCTATCTTCAGGATGGAATCCTTGTCTTTTATTTCCTTCCCAAGTTCTGCCAAGAACTCGCGAGAGCTCATCTCTTTCTGCGGAAGCTTAGGCAGCAACTCTTGCAGATTGTCTTCAAGCGCCATATAACCCCTGTTCGGAAGGACTACGTTATAGATCCTATTCAAACTCTTCTCCCGGAGTTCCACGTCCGTGAATTCAGAGTCTAAGAACCTATGCTTCTCTCCAAAAGCCTCTATTAAGTCATGGGTTATATTCGAGCCGTTGGATACGATTACATCAAAGAAATTACTCTTCAGCATATCGCCAATGACATTCCTCATACCGCCAGGGACAAGCGAGCCGGACAAAGCCAAAAATTTCACGCACTTCTTGTCTTTTATCATTTCCTCTAATACATTCACAGCTTCAGCAACCTTTCTAGCCTGGAATCCTGCATTACCCAATTCTTTCACAATTTCATTGACTGTCATTTTTTCACGCACTTTAGCATGCGTTAGAAAATCTCCAGCACCGGCCCATCCACCTCTTTTCTCGCTGTTATTATCCATATTATCCATATATTTTCATACATAATAAAATTAAATAATATTAGTGATGGCGATGTTTGAAAAGGATGCGGCAAAGATTCTAGCAAAAGCTCTGAAGAAAATGGAGATTGAATCAAAAGAGTTAGAAGAGAAGATGGAAGTGCCGTCACAACAAAAGTTTGGCGACTTGTCTTTTCCATGCTTTGATTTGGCCAAGCAGCGGCATCATTCTCCGCAGGAGATAGCTCAAGAGATTGCCGAGCACGCAATGATACCCGACAAGTCACCGTTCAACCGCATCGCGTCCATAGGCGGCTATGTCAATTTTTTTGTAGATTGGGAGAATGTCTCCGTAGACCTTCTAAAAAAAGTTTTGAAAGACGGTGAGAAGTTTGGCAAGTCAAACAGCTTCCGCGGGAAGACAGCTGTAGTTGACTACTCCTCGCCAAATCCTGCACACCCAATTCACATAGGCTCGGCTAGGACGACTTTTATAGGCGAGTCACTGTGCAGAATCCTCACATTAACCGGCTACAGAGTGAAGAGGATTTGCTACATAAACGACCTTGGCAAGCAGGTAGCAAAGCTGTTGTGGGGTTATTTGAAATTCGCAAAGGGGAAGAAGCCAGACAAGAAGCCCGACCATTGGTTATTGGACATCTATGTACGTGCAAACAAGGAGATTGATGAAGCTGTGCAGAAGGAAGTGGACGAGATTTTGAATAAATCAGAGGCTGGAGACAAGAAGATATTGCCCCTGTCCAAGAGGATTGTGAATTGGTGCATAAAGGGATTTAAAGGCACGTACGCTACAACGGGCATAAAGTTTGACGAATACCTGTGGGAACGGAAATTCATAGACAGTTCAAAGAGATATGTACGCAGCCTGCTTAAGAAGGGAGTTGCCAAGAAGCTTGAAGACGGAGCTGTCCTCGTAGAACTTGAAAAACATGGCCTGCCAAATACCATCATCCTACGCTCAAACGGTACTGGGCTGTACTTGGCAAGAGACGTTGCAGCGAACTTGTATAAAAAGAAGAAGTATAAACCAAGCTTGAATATTCTTGTAGTTGCTGAAGACCAGAACCTACACTTCAGGCAAGAATTTAAAATCCTTGAACTATTGGGACATGAGAAGTTTGCAAAGAGCTGCATCCATCTGGGCTATGGTTATGTAGTACTCCCCGAGGGGAAGATGAGTTCCCGGCTGGGAAATGTAATCCTGATAGATGATGTATTTGAAGAGGCGATAAAGCGCGTGAAGGAGAAGTATACCAAAGATGAAAAAATAGCTAAAGCCGTAGGAGTTGGCGCATCCATATTCTCAATACTCAGAGTCGAGCCAAACAAGCAAGTGACATTCAAATGGGATGAAGTGCTGCAGTTGGAAGGCAACACCGGGCCGTACGTACAATATGCACATACCAGATGCTGTAGCATACTCGATAAAGCAGAGGGATGGAAGCCTGACTTTAACTCCGATTTGAACATAGACAAAATGCTGACTGTTGAAAAGTTCCTTATGCAAAAGCTATTGCAATTCCCAGAAGTTGTGTCGCATGCAGCAAAAGACCTGCGACCGCACTATGTATGTAATTATGCCTACGAGCTTGCTACGATTTTTAACAATTTCTATCAGCAATGCCCTGTGCTCAAAGCCGAGAGGGAGCAACAAAGGGAGCTAAGATTGTTGCTGGTTGCAGCGACTAAAGTCGCGCTGGCTAATTCTCTAAATCTTATGATAATGGAAGCTCCAAAGAGGATGTGACCAAGTAAAAGCATTTAAAAGTACTAACACCATTTAGATTTTATATGAATGATTGGGTTAAAGACATCCAAAATAGAACTAAAGGGGTTCCTATCGCAAGCGGCAGATGCGATAAATTGGAAAAAGTCAATTTTGACAATTTGATATTTGTTCCTGCACAGCTTGTAAGGAGACCGGTAGACTATTTTAGGGAGAAAATTAGCTCGAAGACGGTTATTGGAAAGAGAAGCAAGAGACCGATTGAGCTCGAAACCCCTATAATTATTGGGGCAATGAGTTTTGGAGCGCTTAGCCGGGAAGCCAAGACTGTATTGGCAAAGGCATCCACTCTAGCAGGTACAATTGAAAATACTGGAGAAGGTGGAGTGCTTCCGGAAGAGAGGAAATTTTCAAAATTCTTGATAGTACAATACAGCACCGGAAGGTTCGGGATTACTGAAGAAGTCCTAAAGAAGGCAGATGCTATAGAAATAAAAATCGGGCAAGGTGCCAAGCCCGGGCAGGGTGGACTGTTGCCGAAGGAAAAAGTTACTGATGAGATTGCACAGTTTAGAAATGTTGAAAGAGATAGTAGTATCCATTCTCCACCTTACCACCCAGATATAATAAACATATCTGATTTGAAGAAAAGGATAGAATGGCTGAGAGAGATTACGGGGGGCGTGCCGATTATTCTAAAACTGGGAGCTCCGGAAAAGGAAGACATTGAACTTGCAATCAAAGCAAACCCAGATATAATAGCCATTGATGGAATGGAGGGAGGAACTGGAGCGGCCCCTGAAGCGATTTTAAACAATGTCGGGATTCCTACTTTAGCTTGTTTGGTTAAGGCAAGGGAAGTCTTAGATAAGAACGGGGCAAAGCAGGAGTTGTGGATTGGTGGAGGACTGAACAAAGGGGCAGACTTTGCAAAGGCTTTAGCATTGGGTGCTGACGTGGTATTCTGCGCATTCCCCATGCTAGTTGCTATGGGTTGTAATTACTGTAGGCTCTGCTGGAGAGGGCTATGTGCAAAGGGAATCTGCACTCAAGACCCGGAATTAAGGAAGAAATTAAATGTTGAAGAAGCAGCTCAGAATGTTGCCAATTATATAAAAAACTGCACGGAAGAGATAAAGATGATCGCTGGAGCTTGCGGAGAAAGGGATATCCACAAATTAAACAAGAACCACCTGCGTGCCTTGAATTCAGACATAGAGAGAATAGCTAAAGTCAAATTGGTTTAATGAAGCCATAAAATCCTGTTTGGTTGAGGTTATTATAATTTGTGCGGGAGGTGGGATTTGAACCCACAAAATGGCCAAATCGTTTTATTGTTCTTTTAACTTTATTTGATATTTTTATTCCAAGACTTTTTTCAATAGTTTTTTGACTTTTTTTATCAAACCATTCTTTTACATTATCCCAATATTTGAATGTTACAACTGAGTGTTTTTCATCTTTCTCATGTTCAAACTTAAGTCTTTCTTCTAATCTTATTCTTTGTTCCTTATCAAGTTTCTTTTTAATTTTATTCCATTTAACTTTCTCGGTTTTGCCAGACTCATCCCTCAAAACCAATGTTGGATTTAATTTTCTTACTGGAACTGAATATTCCCTAGTTTCTTCTTTATACATCATGCTAAAATACACTGGCTTTTTTGTTTTCGGGTCAATTATTTTAATTGGATAATATTCATACACTGGTTTTTCTGGTTTTTTCCCCCAAAAACATCTTTCAAAGAAATGTTCTTCTGTCTCATCGGGTTTTTTAGTCCATACAATCTGCTCTCTTCTTCTAAAAATAGAAGCAGTCTTTTTCCAAATTTTCATAATTAGAACTACTTTTTAATTTTCTTAAAACTTCGCTTCTGTGAAATAATGTTTGCCGAATGAGCTGGATTGAACGCTAATTTTTGCTAAGTAAGTAAAAACTCTATAGTGCTTGTTTGCCCAAAATCGGTGATTTGAGAAAGTTTTTTAAGTTTCTTAGTAAAATATGATTTATGACAATATCTAAGCATATGAGAAAAGCTGCCAGAAAAAAAGTTGGTATTTTGAAAGCACTTGATGAAATTGCAAAAAGAAAAAAGAAAAAATCAAAGAGGTGGATGTATGAGGGAATATGACTAAATTTCTCTCTTCTCTAAAGCTTTCTTAATCTTCTTGAAAAATGGTGTCGATATCTTTCGTCTAATTGGCCGTTGCCAATTCTTCTAATTTCTTCGACAGAAAATTCCTAACTGCTGATATTTGAATAAGTCTATTCATTCAACTTAAACTCACTTATGATTTTCTTCCAATCCACCTTTCTTTCAACTATATGCAACGGCTTCTTTAATTTCCACTGCTCTTCATAAGTTGGTCTTTCGATTTTGTAGAAGACACCAATGGGAATCTTCGTTTTACCATCAATGCAATAATCCCATTCCAAAGACTTTTTCAACGCATCTTCATAGCTATTCGCATCATGATTATTTTCCTCTAGCTTGTACGTATGCTGCTTGAAGTAAGAGACTGTCTTATGATCGTGGTATATCAAGCAAGGCTGTAAGACATCTATGAATCCAAATCCCTTATGCTCTATTGCTTGCTCTATGAGATTTGTAAGATGCTTTACATCCAGGGCAAATCCCCTTGCTACAAAGGTTGCGTTATTGATTAATGCCAAGGCAATCGGGTTTAGCGGCTTTTCTCCCACACCCAATGGTGTTGACTTCCCCTTGAACCCCTTTTCTGTAGTTGGTGTTGCCTGACCGGTTGTTAAAGCAAATACTTGATTATTATGCACTATCATTGTGACATTGGCATTATAGCGGCATGCATGCACAAAATGGCCTATACCTTCTGCATACGTATCACCATCACCGCCAAACCCTATGACAGTAAGCTGCGGGTTGGCGAGTTTTATACCCCACGCCGTTGGTATGACTCTGCCATGGATTGAATAAAAGCCATTGACATTCAAGTAATCATAAATCTTTGCATGGCAGCCTATGCCAGTGACATCGACTACATCCTTCAGCTCTATGCTACCTTTATCGACTAAATCCACTATTGCCTGCTTTACAGCTGACAGGATTCCATTATTCGGGCAGCCCGGACACCATGTCATTTCTTCCTTTGTATTAAGTTCTTGTATCTTCATTTGACCACTCTCTTTATCCCATCAACGACATCTCTGCATGTAAAAGGTCTAGCATCATACTTTAGCAGTTTCTTATCGATGAAATGACCAGTCTGTTCTGTTATTATCTGGCCGAGTAGGCCGGTTGCATTATTTTCCACAAGTACTACATCTTTAGATTTTTCGATTTCCTTTTTCACTTTTGCAGCAGGGAATGGCACTATGTATGAAATCTGCATAAATCTGAAGTCTTTTAGCTCGTTTAGAGCATCGATTATAGCCCCCTTTGTCGAACCCCAGCTTACAATTAGATTTTTGCCATTTCCATACACAGAGATTGGCTGGAGCTTGCTGACTTCCTGTCCAAGGTACTTCTTCTTTTTCAGTCTCTTATCATTCATCTTTACAGTCCATTCCGGACCCTCTATAGTATGTCCATAATCATCATGCTCGTAGCTGCTGGCAAGAACAAAAGGGCCTTCACCTGGGACTGCACGTGGAGAGACACCAGTATTCGTAATCGCATAGCTCTTGTAATTGGCTGACGGTTTGATTATGGATCTTTCAGGTTTAACAGACGGAGCATCAAAACTATCAAAAGTGTAATTGCTTTCGCCTAGATGTTTATCGGCAAGTATTATTGACAGCACTCTATACTTGTAAGCTAGATAGAGGGCTTCCATTGTTCTGTAGAAAGACTCCTTTGCATCCCCGGGTGCGACAACTACACGCGGAAATTCTCCGTGGCCGGCATTGACAGCAAACTTGAGATCGCCTTGGCCAGTGTAGGTAGGCACGCCAGTGCTAGGTGCAGGTCTTGATGCCAAGTAGACAACTAATGGAACTTCGGACATGCCTTGCAGACTTAAAGCCTCCACCATAAGCGCAAAGCCACCACCAGAAGTACCAACCATTGACATGGCTCCTGCATAGTTTGCACCAAGAGAAGCATTGACAACAGCTATTTCATTCTCTGGTTGGACTACAGTGATGTTATGCTTCAGCTGCTTGGATGCCAAAAAGTGCAACACCGGCGTAGCTGGTGTCATGGGATATCCTAAATAGATATCCAATCCAGCAGATATCGCACCTGCGCTCACAGCTTCATTTCCAGTTAAAAAGTATTTTTTGCCTTGCTTAGGTTTTGATAATTTCATCTTTTCTTTTACTGCACTGTGGCCTTCCTTTACGGCTTTTTCTATCGCATCAGCCTTCTTAGGAAATTCTTCTTTCAGACTTTTTAGCAAATCCGGCAATGGCAAACCTAATGTCTTGAAGAGTGCACCGAGAAGGATGTTGTTGCCGAATATCGGAGGCACTCCCAACTTTTTGAGCATGGATTTTATGTCTACACCAACCAATCTCTTAGACTTCAATTCTTTGCTAGCCAGTACAAACCCACCTTTGTTTAAACCCCTTTCATGCTTGTCTATAGTCTTCTGGTCCAGGGCAACAATGACATCATAAGAATTTTCATGCGAATAAACCGGCTTGTCAGATATTTTTAAGACATTAAAGTTGTGGCCTCCTCTTATGAGAGACGGATAATCGCGATAGTTGAAGACATAGTAACCCATTCCGCTGAGAATTTTACCAAGCAGAGTTGACGTTCTAGAAGTTCCTTGTCCCGCCTCCCCACCGATTAAAATCAATTTCTCCATTTTTACCCTCTTCATATGCAGCGGACTGTAGCCCAAAACTAAAATATTACTTAATTAGATTTTGTTTTCTTTAATTACATAGCTTCTCTTGTCAAGGAGTATTATCTTGTTAGGTTCAAGGTCTTCCTGCAGGCACACACCAGCGCCAACTATACTGTTTGGACCCATCTTCACACCTGGCATTAACGAAGAGTTTATGCCTGTCCTGCAATTCTCTGCAGCTATAACTCCGAATTTTTTCATCCCCGTATCTAATGCCTTGCCCTTTACATTCACCTTTACATCCTTCTCGTCAAACCGCAAATTGGCAGTCTTTGTACCGGCTCCGAATTTGCAGTTATCTGAAAGAACCGAGTCACCGATATAGTTTGTATGCAACCAACAACCATCACCGATTATGCTGCGTGTAACTTCGCTTGAAACTCCAATCAAGCAACCATTCCCTATGTTGGAATAGTCGCGTACGCAAGCATTCGTGCCTATTAAGCTCCCAGCACCAATATAGCAAGGACCCTTTATCACAGCACCCTCCAAGACTCTTACATTATCCCCAATGAAGACGTTACCGTCTATGACAGCTTTGTCGGATATGCTTGCACTATCTGAGATTTTTCTTTCTGTTAAAAACTTGTCCATAAAATATTTGTTGAGTGTGAGCAAGTCCCATGGATACTTGAAAGAGCCAAAGAAACCGTTGTAGCTCACCGCCCGTACTTTACCACCATCGTCTATGAACGACTGGATTGCATCTTCATATTGTTGGTCAGACACTGCAACCTTCTTATAATGATCAAAAATCTTCTTGTTGAGTATGTATACGCCTATTACTGCCAGATTGCTAGGCTCTTTCCCCTTTTCAGGCTTCTCTACAAACTTTGTCACGTCTCCATTTTCATTCTTGGCAATTATTCCAAACTTCCAAGTTTCTTTTACTGGCTTGCAGGAGAGCACTATGTCAGCTTTGCTACTCTCAAATTCACTCACCATCGCTTTAAGCAGACTTGGCTCGAATATGTCACCCCCGTTGACTACAAAAAAACTGTCACCCACCAAATGCTCAGCAGTCGTCACAGCGTTGGCCATACCCAATGCCTCTTTTTGATTCACGTATTGGATATTGACGCCAAACTTACTCCCATCGCCGAAATATGATTTTATATCTTCATCATTTTGTCCAATCACAACTACCATATCTTTGAAGCCTGCTGCAGCTACATTCTCAATGACATATTGCATCAATGGCTTTCCCATG
This sequence comes from uncultured archaeon, assembly GCA_964512235.1. Taxonomy (GTDB): domain Archaea; phylum Aenigmatarchaeota; class Aenigmatarchaeia; order CG10238-14; family SCSR01; genus CAZEGD01. Next base: position 139,111 of record CAZEGD010000001.1, on the reverse strand, counting down.
ATTTTGATCATCACTTTCGACTTATTGATGGATAGAGGCTTCACTCGATTACCAACACCTGCTGCAAGAATTACAGTTTTCATTTCATCACCATGGCATTTGTCAGTTCATCCCTTGCAAAATTTTTCAGTTCTTCAAACCTCTCATCGTTTTTAGCTTCGGCATAGACTTTTATTTGCGGTCTAGTGTTGGATACACGCCAAAGAACCCAACCATCATTCCACATCAGCTTTACACCATCCAAGTCTGATAACTTTTTACCAGATTGCCTAAACTTATCCTTCATATTGTTTATGACTTCGAACTTCTTATCATCCGGGCATTCGAACTCCCACTCGGCTATGTACGGATACTGTGGCATTGATTTGATCTTTTCTGACAGACTGCCAACTTCAGAGACTATTTCAGCCATTTTCAAGCTTGCAAAGACTGCATCGTCGAAGTTGAACGTATCCGCAAAGTACATATGATTGCTCGATTCACCGCCAAATATTGCATTTTCCTCAGCCATACTTTTCTTTATGTTTGACGTCCCAACAGCAGTAATCACCGGAATGCCGCCAAAATTTTTAATCATATCTTCCACTGCAATAGAACAACTCAAATCAAAAACAATTTTAGCTTGCTTCCTACCCTTCAGATAATGTTCAGCAAACATCATTATTATTAAACTGCCAGAATCGATTACATTGCCATTCTCATCTACAAAAACTGCCCTATCACCGTCACCATCATAGGCCACACCCAAGTCAGCATTGCTCGCTTTTACAGCTTCCTGCAGAGCCTGCAGATTCTCTACCTTTGGTTCTGGTGGTCTAGACGGAAAGCTACCATCCAACTCTTTGTTTATTGTTATGACTTCACAGCCAGCTTGCTCAAACAGTCTGGGTGCAATTAGGCCGGCTGTGCTGTTGCATGTATCCAGAACTACTTTCAACTTATTTTTCACCTTTATCTTTCTCAAGACGAAGCTTGCATAATCGTCAAATATTTTTTCATACCTCTCAACTTTACCATTCTTTACTGGTTTTGTATATTTGCTATTCACGACAATGTCTTTGATTTTACCCATACCAGACCCTTCGGCTATAGGCTCGCCCATCTTCCCCACCATCTTAAAACCGTTAAACTCTGGGGGGTTATGACTCGCAGTAATCATTATACCCCCCGCTTTATTCAAGTGTGCCACGGAAAAGTATAGTAATGGCGTAGTCACAAGGCCGACATCAATTACATCGCATCCGGCAGACACCAGACCTCTGATCAAAGCTTTGCTTAGGCTATCAGAGCTGAGTCTTACATCATGGCCGACTACTACTTCTTTATCTTTGCCAATAAAAGTGGCAAATGCTCTGCCAAGATTCTCCGCAAATTCTTCATCAAATTCTTTCTTGTATACGCCGCGTATGTCGTAAGATCTGAAGATGTTTTGATTGAACATTTATTTCACCGTCACACTCTTCGCTAGATTTCTTGGTTTGTCTGGATCACAGCCACGTAAAATTGCTAGTTGATATGCCAATAACTGAATGGGTATGATTTGGACAAGTGGGTTTAGGTTGTTTGCCTCTGGCACTTTAATCCAGAAATCGAATACTTCATTGTTCTTGGGTGAGACACCGACTATGTAGCCTCCCCTAGCCTTTATTTCCATTGCATTGGATAGAATCTCCTTTTCATTATCTTCTGAGACAAAGACTATGCATGGCGTACCTTTCTCTATGAGGGCCATCGTACCGTGCTTGAGTTCGCCACCGGCAAAAGCCTCTGCATGGATGTACGAGACTTCTTTTATCTTTAGCACAGCCTCCAAAGCCGTAGTATACTGCAGTCCACGACCTATTGCAAAAATATGCTCGCTGTCCTTCAACTTTTCAGCAAGTTCCTTTATTTTATTCCTTGTCGTTGCTGAAGTCAGATGGTAAATCACATTCCAGAGATAATTGAATTTATCTTTTATTTTGTCTAGATCACCAGCAATAGAATAAGCCAGCAATGTCAACAATGCAACTTGCGACGTGTAACTCTTTGTTGCGACAACGCATATCTCCGGTCCTGCATGAGTCAATAATGAATCGTCGGAATGCCTCATCAATGAAGAGCCCATCACATTTACAATTGATATTACTTTGCTGCCCTTTGCCTTTGCTGCCCTGACTGCATCTATGGTGTCTATAGTTTCGCCGCTTTGCGAAACTGCAATTACTAGAGTGTCCTTTGTGAGGAAGTGCTCATAGTTCGGGAATTCTGATGCTAGGACTACATTGATATGCATATTCGCGATTTTTGAGAAGATGTAGCTGCCTGCTAGGCATGCGTGATAGGCAGTCCCGCAACCTACAAAGAAAACGCCTTTAGCCTTTTTTATCTCACTTGTGACCTTATCCAGAATGCCTTTGCTCTGAAACATGGCCCCCTTCACAGTATCGACCTGCTCAGATATCTCTTTGAGCATGAAATGGTTGAAGTCTCCCTTCATTGCCTGCTCCAAATCCCATTCGATAGAGTCTATGTGCCTATGTACAAATTTATCATCAACCATACTGAAGACTTTAACAGAATTATCCAGCGAATCAAGTATAATGACGTCATCGTCATAGAGGTACATCACCTTTTTTGTATATTCTATAAAAGCCGGAATATCACTGGCGGCAAACTTGCATCCATTGCCTATGCCAACGACCAGAGGCGAACCCCTTCTCGCTCCAATTATTTTTTTCTCATCTTCATTCATCGCTAAAATAGCATAATACCCTTCAAGCCTTCTCAATGTTGCAATGACCGCATCCTCAAAGTCCTTTCCACTCCTCATTTCAAATTCTACAAGGTTCGGTATGACTTCCGTGTCAGTATCGCTGTAGAAGCTGAAACCTTTCGATTTTAAGAATGTCTTCAATTCTTGATAATTTTCTATGATGCCATTATGCACGACTACAATCTTTTTGTTGTTGGACACGTGCGGATGGGTATTGTCCTTTGTTACACTGCCATGTGTCGCCCATCTAGTGTGAGCTATTCCCATGTCGCCTGCCATGCTATTCAGGTTTATCTTGGAATTTATTTCATCCACTTTGCCAACATCTTTCTTCATACTTATCTTGCCGTCAGAAATCGTTGCCATACCCGCAGAATCATATCCTCTATATTCCAATCTCTTTAAAGCTTGGAAAAGTACAGGTGCAGCTGTTTTATCACCGATGTAACCGCATATTCCGCACATTTTTGACACTAAGCCTCGTTTTTTCCATTGTACTAGTCGTCGACTAGGGACTTCTTGCCCTCGACGAATACATGTTTGCAGTCTTTGCATTCATACGCTATTGGATAGCTGCCCGATAGACGCTCTAGATTTTCTGAACTGCACTTAGGACATTCTGTACGCACCATTTTAATTCACCAATTATCTATCATTCAAATTCGTTTTAAAGAGACTTAAAAAAATTCTAAAAGGATTTGTTTAGTACTGCTTAAAAATGTGTAAAAAGAAAGCTTTAAAAGGTTAAACTACTAAAAGAATATTCATAATAGTAAGATTTAGATTATAGGGAAGGTGCAATCGATGCCGTATTTCATAGAAGAGACAGACGAAGGGCAAAAGGCTTACAGTGTTTTACAACTTAAGCCTAAAAAGCTGAACGTACTGAATAGCGAACTTGCGCTAAAGATTTTGCAAGAGCTTTCTAAGCGACCAAGCTGTGCAATGGACGTAGCAAGGCGGTTGAAGGAACATGAGCAGAAGATATACTATCATTTGCGTAGGCTAGAGTCAGCGGGCGTGATTAAGCTGCTCAGAAAGGAAGAGCGTGTAGGTGCGACAGCAAAGATTTATGGTGTCGCTCACCCGTATTTAGCGGTTAAACTCTTCGATGGCGACCACCTGACTGATGTGAAGACAAAGGCAAGGGAGCTTGATTTCTTCAAACCGTTCATAGAGAATGGCAAACTGAATGCAACAATAATTGTCGGATCACCAGACCCGCACGGGAAGTACAGCGCACAGGCATCCGATGGCTACGGTGCAATTGATTTTGCATTGTACCTTGGCAGTCTGCTCAACAAGGCTTCACCAAACTATAAGCTAGACACGGAAGTGCGCGAGAGAGACCTTGCAAACAATTTGATTCTCATAGGTGGGCCGAAGGCGAACATAATAATCGATAAAGTGAACAAGAGATTGCCAATTTATTTCGATACTAAGCATGATTTTAACATCGTCTCAAGCCTGAGTAAATCAACGTATGCGGGCGATGAAATCGGTATTGTCGTGAAGATGAAGAACCCATTTGCGAAAAAAGGGGACAAATACATACTTGTGATATCCGGCAAGCGCTTCAAAGGGACACGGTCTGCAATACTTTCGATTGTCAAAAAGATGAGGGAGTTGCAAAAAGGCAATAAAGTAGAGAATGGCATAGCGCGCGTAGTCAGGGGAATAGACAAAGATGCGGACGGAATAGTGGATGATGTGGAATTCTTAGAGTAATCATATCTTCTAATTTGCAACCAAGAGTGGTAAAAATACATTTTTAAGGTTTAAGTGTTAATCTCAAAGGTATGGAAGAACCCATACTCTCTTACAGAATGCCAACTGATAGCAGGTCCGTGCCTAGGAAAGAGATAGACTCGTCTTTTGCGTGGAAGAAATACGATGGATGCTATGCTTCAGTTGACTTGATGAGCAGGGTAAATTCTGCACTTTTATTCAACCTCTCATACGGTTTATATGATGTAAATTTTCCCAACATCTCGAAGAGAAGGATTAAGAGATACTTGAAATTGCGCAGACTTCCCAACACAGAAGGCGTGGAGCTAGTTGATGAAGACAAGTCTTGTTACTCAAATATAGAAGCAGTGGTATTTGTAAGGTCGCTAGGCAAGAAAACATGGGAAAAAGAAAATTACAACCAAGTATCGATAAACAACCTTGTGGGTGAAGACGAAACAACTGAAAGAAAGAAAGATTCTATTATGAACATAAAAGTCGTATGTCCTTGTATCAGAAGCGCTTTCGAACGTTCTTGTAGAACAGCTACATTTCAAAGGGACATATTCAATGACGGTAGAGGGGGCGGAGATGTACCAGGTCCGTTTGTTGATAGTGTGTTCTGCAAGCATACGCTTGTTGGTATGGACTGGATCACCACTTTCAATGGTGGAGCAAATTTCAGATTTTTTGGGATTCATGCCAAGAGAACAACAAACATGTCTAATCAAGTTATAGAGTACATTTTAAATCGAAACCTCAAATGTACCAGTCACCCAGATTATGTAATAAATGGATTATTGGATAGAAAAGCAGTAGACAATTATAGAACTTATCTGAGGTATTGGACAGAACCATTAAGAGAATTCATCTTTCATAAACATTAATTTTAGATTTCATCCCCATGTCTTTTCAGCCAGTCGCCTATTGCCTGCTTGGAGTTTATCACAATTTCCGAGCCATCAGGCATCTTTCTTTTTACCGTTATAGGCATTATTCTCTTTTTGAATTCCAGTTTTGCATATTCTGTAGGAGAAATCATATTTCTTTCTTCCACAAGTAAAGGCGCACCTAAAGTAATCTGTAGAGTCCTTGCCCCAACCAACCTAGCGACTTCAAATCTAGTCAACACATCTTTCGACCAAATCATTTTTCCACCTTTAATCAATTACGGTTTAAACTGGCTGACTTCTTTCAGCAGTGGTAAAGTACCTAAAAATGTTTGTCTGCAGCAGAAACGCTTGACACCCAATTCACCAAGCACCTTTCCGCTATCCTCTCCACTATCTATCCTTCTTTTATAATCTTCCCATAGATGACCAATTACTTTGCCGCAACTAAAACAACGCACTGGAATTATCAACCAACCACCAACCGTAGATTTAATTTAATATTCCTTTGTATTTATTGTTTGCTATTCGAGATTACCTCTTACTTCTTTGTTTGTGCCGTCTTGCACCTTTTCGGCTGCGCGAAGGCTTATGCGGCTCCGTACGCCTAGAGTCGTACACGAGCAGATTCCTATTATAAGCAATATAACGCTCTCTAAGCTTTTTGTCCTTCAGAAATCTTACAAGCCCGCGGGCAATTGCAACCCTTACAGCTTCTGCCTGTCCAGCAAGCCCACCGCCTCTGACATTTACAGATATGTTCAGACCTTCTACAGCATCTCCAGCAAGTACAATCGGCTCCTTTATCCACAAACGTAAAACTTCATTACCCCATAATTTTAGAGGTTTGGAATTTATTGCAACTCTACCTCTACCTTCTTTAATATGCACACGAGCCACTGCTGTCTTCCTCTTGCCCGTAGTCACGAAAGACTTCTTCTTTTGTTTTTTCTTTTTTTCCTTTACCAATCTTTCACCATCTTTTCTTTGCACCTATTGCCAGCGCCAACTCGCCAAGCGTCATACTCTTCGTCTTCAGCCTGCTCGCATCAGCTACACTGACTTTTTCAAATTTCCCTTTAGTTAATTCTTCAGGTATACCAATAAAAACTTTCAATTTTCTATAAAATTCCCTCCCGCGTGGCTTATGCCAAGGCAGCATGCCACGGACAGTGCGTCGGAATATAGCGTCAGGCATTTTCGGAAAGAACGGTCCCTTGTACGGGTCACCTCTACTGACCCTTTCCAGATATTGTTCTTTTGTAGTCTTCGGCTTGCCACTGATCACAGCCTTTTCTGCGTTTACAACTGTCACACTCTCGCCTTTGATCAGTTGCTTAGCAATGACTGAGCATAACCTTCCTAGTATCTGCCCATCAGCATCGTAGACTATCATATTCACACCATTATTTTTACTTTCTTGCCTTTGGGATTCTTATTCAACAGCTCTTCAATGGATAAAGCATCACTCTTAGCCTTCTTGATTTTTTCCTTTGCAGCAGAGCTGAAATGCCATGCTGCAACTATCACATTTTTTGTGAGTTTGCCTTTGGCAAGTACTGTCCCCGGAACTACAACTGTACTGCCTTTCTCTACGCATCTATCTATGTCTATGAGATTCACCTCTACCTTCTTCCTCCTAGGCCTCTCTAGCGCTTCAGCAACATCTTTCCATATAGATGCCTTGTTCGCTTTAGCAGCCTTCTTTAGACCCACTATCAGCTTCCGTAAATGGATATTTGTAGGTCCTGTCCTTTTTACCATCTTTACTCACTCTCAACCGCCAAACAATATTAAGAATTGTAGTATTCTTATATTCTTAAATATTATTTTTTACCACTATGCGACTGGCGGGATTTGAACCCGCGTTGCGGGCTTGGGAAGCCCGTGTCTTAACCAGACTGGACCACAGTCGCACCCCATAACTAATAATCATTTACCACTAAATAAAAATTAATCTCTAGAAATGAAGATAAAAAGAAATAAAAAAATCTAGAAGAATCTTCCAATTCTTCTTTTTCCAACATGATCTTTACTTCGCTTTTTTCACGTATTTCTTTGCAATCACTGATACTGCGTCTTTTAGCCCCAAACCTAGTGCTATTGCTATTCCAATACCAACAGACCCTACAGCTATCAATAGGATGTTGTTTATTAGAGTTGGGTTGATGCCAACTAGGGGCAGAGCAAGAGCGACAGCTACGTATACTATTAGCCAGAAGAGCACTTTGCTCATTAGGTCAGCGTATACGAGCTTGGCGCGTGCAACATTATCCCTGACATACCCAGCAAGGACGTAGCCAACTACGACTACTATCACTGCTTCAATCAGCCCTGGAATGAAACTCACTAGTGTACTGACGAATTCTGCTAGGGCAGTGATCCCAAGACTGTCTACTGCTGCTTGGATGAAGACGAGATATATTAGCCACTCGAATATCAACGGGAATATGTCGCTTAGTTTGACCGAAGTTTTACCCTTTGATATGTATTTGTCGACTTTGAATCTCACTAGAATCTCTTTTGCTATCCTTCCGACCACTGTACCTACTATCCATCCTATTACTAGCAGTATTACTGCAGCTATTAGGTTAGGTAGAAAAGTCATTGCTGAATTTAGGAAGATCATTAACGGTTGTAATAGTTCTTCTCCCACCATAGATTAAATATTGATTTTTAGTGGCTTAAAAACGATGTGAATTTATTATTTTAATTAAGTAGTAACGAGCATACGCTCGCTTTAGTGCAAAAATTTCGCGTGAATTGGATATAAATTCCAGATTAACCAAAAAGATAATCAACTCTTTTGGGAAGGTGGAGAATGAAAAAGTATTCCTATGTAGAAAGGCAGAGGGAAAGGCAGATGAGAAGGCTGATGAAGCCGCTCAGGGAAGCACAGTGGAAGTACAGGAATTTGATGCTACTCTTGGTCAGCCTCCTAATTGCCTACTTTATGCTGAGGACAGCATATTTGGAAAGTTTGATTTCAAGCATTGGCAATTTTGGCATATTCGGGCCTTTCTTTGCAGGGATGCTTTACCCGTTTAGCCTGTCAGTCGCGCCTTCCATGGCAATCTTCTACGCACTCAGCAAGAAATACAGCCCAATCACCATAGGGCTGATAGGAGCGGTCGGGACAGTCATCGGCGATTATGCAATTTTCAAGTTTGCAAAGGAAAAGTTGGCAAAGGAGATAAGGCTACTCTTGGGCCAGATTAACAGCAAGACCAGCTACATCTTCGAAAATTCAATCTTTTACAAGCTGTTCCCGTTCTCCAATCTGGTGCTTTCAAAGAGGTTCAGGATATTCATGATTAAAGCCAGGCGTTCAAAGATTTGGAGAGCGGCAATATGGGTTATAACCGGCCTGATGATTGCATCGCCGTTGCCGGACGAGCTCGGGATTGCTTTGCTGGGTATGACGAACCAGAAGACGAGGAAATTCATCATCTTCTCATTCCTGTGCAACTTTGTGGGAATAGTCGGGATTTTATACTTCTCAACAGTTGTCTAAATCCTTACGCCGAGGCTGGGATTTGAACCCAGACGGGCCGAAGCCCACACGGTTCTTGTCTAAGTAAATAGTTTCCAGCCGTGCGCATTAACCAGATTCTGCCACCTCGGCTACATTCTATTAATGGATTTATTATACTAAAGAATTAAATAAATGGATATGGCAAGGATAGGGAGCTATATACGATTCTTCATCGGTCTGGCACTATCAATAGAAGTTCTTCGCGATGTAATCATGGGCGTTCCTTTGTCAGAGATTGCAATCATCCTATCTGCTGCATTCATAGGACTCTCCATAGTGTTTTTCATTTTCAAATTCTAAGATTAACGGACATAAATCGAAATTTATAAGCCAACTTCTGCAAATTTTTAATTAAAGGTGTAAAAATGAAAAGAAATAAGATGGGCCAATGGGCTTTCATGCTAGGAATAGTAATAGCAATAGTAGGTGCATTTGTAGGTACATATGCAGATATGGTTACATTCTTGCTGGTGCTCATGGGCATCGTAGTAGGCCTATTGAATATCACTCAAAAAGAAGTCTCAGCTTTCTTGCTAGCGGTAATAGCACTACTGATGGTAGGAGCTGCGGGTCTTGAAAGGCTTCCAATGATAGGAGACACTGTGGGGTTGACACTGGGTAACATTTCAACCTTCGTTGCTCCAGCCGCGGTGATAGTAGCGCTGAAAGCCGTATGGCAAATGGGAAAGAAATAGAAAACAAGTAAAAGGAAGACTTTCCACCTTTTTTATTTTTCTTTATTTAATCCTCAGTTACGCGCGGTGCGATAACAAAGTTCAGCTTAAGTTTGTCACCTGCAGTAAAGCTCATCCTCATCGGATAGTCTTGCCCGTATTCTATGCTTACGGTATCTGCAATCTTTGCAGCTTTCACCATCTTCTTCAGATAGTCAAGTGCATAGCGCGCACGTACATTACCGTCTCCTGTAGAAAGCTCCATCAAAGCTTCATTACCCCTCTCCAACTCAAGCTCGGCCATGCTCACATCGCCTTCAGCAAGCATGCCAAACCGGTTCTGACTGACATCAAAAATTACAGAATCACCGATTATCTCCGCATCATCTATGCCATCTTGCAGTATGCGCGGTTTAATCTTCACTTTGGATGTGAACTCCAATTGGTCTATCGGCGGTATTTCCTCTTTCCTCATCTCTATAATCGGCACTACAAATCGACGGCGCGATTCACCTTCTATTATCACTTCAAGTTTGCTCCCCTTCAGGTTCAACGTCAGCTTATCGCTTCCACCGGCACGCTTCAAAACGATCATCAAATTCGTTATGTTCAAACCCACTGTCTGGTCAGCATCAACTTCGTATTTTTCAAAAGCCTTTGAAGAAATATGGAAATCTACAACAGCAACCATCGCACGGTCTGACGCGAGCAGACTTATACCGTCTTTAGTTATCTTGAATTGCGCTTCGTCTATGAGCTCGCCAATTGATGATATAGAATCTCTCAATAGCGATACGTCACTTAGCGTTGCTGTGAACATCTTACACACCTGCTTTATTATATAACTCTTCAATCTTTTTAAGCTGCTCTACGTCCAAGCCTTTCAGACTCTGCACCACATCTGCTTTAAGCTGCGTACCAATTATGGTACAAAAAGCACGCACAAAGTCATCTTCGTCTACATTTACATCCTTCAAGCTTTCCATACCTTCCATTTGCATGAGTATCTCTATTTTCCCTGTATCATCGTCCAGTATGAACGAGTTTTCCTTGCTCTCTATGACTTTGCCAGTTACAGCAATATTTGTATCTGTTTTCTCTATTTGAGAAATCTTCCTTGGTATATAGTGAATAGCTGGCATAGACCTTCAAAATAAATTGAGGTTAAAGGAATTTAAGTCTGCACTCTCAGTCAACCGTAGCTTCTCCAGCTGTAACTGCATTTTGTGCATCTGTAGAATAGAGTAGGCGGTTCGTCAGCTGCACGCGTCTGTTGCATCCACCAGTATGCTTCCACATTCTCACATTTCGGGCACATTATCTTCGTCTTCGGCAGCTCTGCAAGTTCCTCCCCCTTGCCCATTACGACTATTTCTTTCTTCTTATCCGCAAGCTTCTCGCTGAGAAGAACCTCCTCTTTTTTAACTTTCTTCTTCCTACCGCATTTCCTGCATACGAGATAAGTGACCTTACGACCTTTCTTAACAATCATAATGTTTCCACATTTGTTACAGAATTCCATTTTCATTACCCACAAACTTTACCAAATATATTGAACCCTGCAGCCTTTAAAGCTTTCATTTTTGGGAAATTGAACTTAAAATCCTTTAAATTCCAAAGACCTGTGTGGCAAAGACTTTAAAGTATCCAAGCTTCGGAAAGACAAAGACCACTTTGCCATGTATCTGCTCTTTTTTTACGCTGAGCTCATATCTATATTGCTGCAGATTGTTATCTCCTTTTGTCTGGTATGTACCATCGGGATTGATCTTTATTATCCTATGGATTATTGGATAGCTTTCTTGCGGAACTGAATAGACGATTACATCACCAACTTTATAGTTGTCATCCCCGACAACAATGGGCATGTCACCTATAAGAAATCCCGTAGGTATTGACCACGAGTTTATGTCTGATCTTTCATATCCTCTGCTTTCAAGCCATCCATAGTAGGTCTGCTCAGCATTGTTGTGTTGCATCGACGATGTCAACACTGCAACTACTGGAGTGTCCGTGCTTAGTGCAAATGCCAGTCCCTGACTGAATAAAAATGCAAAAGCTATGCCGAGAACAGAATAGAAGAGCATGCCCGTCCAACCCTCGTTGAGCAATTTCTTTATTCTATCAAAATCCGTACGCTTGCTTCGAGTCTTAGCTCTAAGTCTAACAGTTCTATACTTCTCTTCTTTTCTACGCCCTGCCAACACTCTCACCCTTTACTATTGCTGTTGCAATCAGATGCGCTACACGTAACGGCTCTGGTATGAAGCCATGCGTGCAGCTGAGACTTATCACATCCTCTGCATCCTCATCCTCCATTCCTATGTTTTGATAGTATACAATTTCACCCTTTTTAAGCTTACTCTTTTTTATCTCTCCAGCTTTCTTAACTACTTTCCAACGCTTGCGAAAATCCTTGAACTTTCTCAGCGCAGCTTTCACAGAAGCAATGTCAGGCATCTTCCTATTTATTGCAATCACAGGCAGATTAGTAAGCTCATGCACTTTTTTGATATCAATGACATTGAAGCCGCCAACTGTGATGCCATCGAACATAATCACCCTTAGCTGCCTTTTGTGCCTGGATTGATTGATAAGCTTGACAATCTTGTCAGTCGCATCCATACCATCTACTATTACATCCGTTCTCAACGCCCCGTCTATGAATTCACCACCCCGGTAGATTACGCCAATTAAAGGAACAGTCTTATTCTTACTTCCATCACCAAATTCAAAAGGACCATCGTCAAATCCAACTATGCGGACTTCCTTCTTCATAATTACCAACAATTAATTTGAGCCTGAAGTTAATATTTAAGTTTAACCAATAGAAAAATAATACTGAAGGTTGCAGTCAGAAGGTGTAGGTTATGGCAAAGAAAACATTTCCAGAAGCGATGCAGAGGCTGTTCAATCGAGTATTTGTCTGCAAAGTATGTAAGAGCAAAATACGTGCCGATCCTAGAAAAGTGAGAGAGGGGAAGGTGAAGTGTAGGAAATGTGGTAGCCGTGCACTAAGACCGAAGAAGAGACCTGGTGCTAAGTAATGGCAATTGAATTCATAACTACACGAGAGCTGGATCCTGGGAAAGTAAGAATTGTAAAATTGAAGGAAGAGTCTGATGCGCTTGTGGAATATACATGCCCTAAGTGCGGCTTTAATGAGCGCAGAAAGGAAGCGTGGCAAGAACCATTAGTGACGGGAAAAGGCACGAAGAAAAAGTTTCTAGTCAAGTGCAGCAATTGCGGTTATGGGATTAAGCTGCTGAAACTGAAGAAGAAAAAGAAGAAGTAAATCCGATAATTAAATCTAACCTTTCACAAATTCTAAATATGAGGATTGTAAAGGATGCTTCAGGCCTTATAGGCAGCACCCCTCTGGTAAAAATCAACAGACTCGTGAAGAAGGGCTATGCTGACATATACGCAAGCGCAGAGTTTCTAAACCCGAGTGGCAGCATAAAGGATGAGATGGTCTATTATATCATCGAACAGGCTGAACATAGAGGCAAGCTGAAAAAAGGCCAGACAATTGTTGAAGCAACCACCGGCAATACTGGTATATCAGTTGCAATGATTGCTGCGATAAAGGGTTATAAGGCAGTAATCGTAATGCCGAAGACAACGATTAAGAAGAACAAAAAGAAGATGCTCGAACTGCTGGGTGCGAGAGTGATTCTAGTACCTGAAAAGATGGGCATAAAGGGAGTAGTTAAGAGAGGCAAGAAAATTGCCAAAATAAAACGTGCTTTCTTTGTAAACCAATTTGAGAATCCGGATAACATACGGGCACATGAACTCATAACCGGTGGGGATATTTTGAAAGCTATGCACAACCGCGTGGATTCATTTGTCGCAAGCATAGGCACGGGCGGTACATTGATAGGAGTGACAAGGACCTTGAAGAAGGCAAGGATAAGAGCTAAGATTGTTGCGGTAGAGCCTGAGAAGTCACCGACGCTGTATTGTAAATTCTATGGTAAGCCAGCTCCAAAAGTCAAAGGCATCGGACATAAGATAGAAGGAATTGGCGAGGGGTTTGTACCAAAACTGCTTGAAGATAATATGCGTCTAATAGATGAAGTTGTCTTAGTAAGCGACAAAGATGCGATTCGCACAGCCAAGCAGCTGGCTAAGAAGGAAGGTCTGTTTGTAGGTCCCAGTTCAGGTGCTAACATCTATGTTGCATTGAAAGAGGCAAAGCGGCTAGGCAATGGCAAAATCGTTGCAACAGTGCTGCCTGACAGCGGACAGAGATACCTAGGCACAAAGATATTTGATTAAGAAGTAAAAATTTACTTCTTTTTAACCTTCTCTTCTTTGAGTACAATCTTTGCAATCATGAATATTACGAATACAATAATTACAAAGTTTATCAATGCGCTCAAGAATGAGCCCCATTTGATCACTATCGGACCGATTGCAAATGTCGCTGTTTGCCACTCACCACCAGGTATAAACGGTGTAATCATTGGCATGACTATGTCATTTACAAGCGACTGTACTAATGATGTGATTGCTATGCCCACAATGAATGCAATCGCCAACGCCATGACTTTGTACTCCTTCAGAAATTCTTTAAATTCCTTTATTATTCCCATGAACATCCTCCTAATTTGGAATTAGTCATTTTCGACTATAAAAATATCTTCTAGTTTCTATTTTACCTTTATTATGATACCTAGAAAAAGGATAAAAATAAAGAATTATATAAATAAGCATTACGCTCGGGTGGCAGAATCTGGCAATGCGCATCAGAGAAATCTGAGCAGAATCGCCTGCAGAGCGAGAGATTAGGGGTTCAAATCCCCTCCCGAGCTTTTGGTGCAGAAAATGAAAAAACAAAAGATTCCTATAAAGCTTTTCAATACGATGGGAAGGAAGAAGCACATATTCAAGCCACTTAAGCCAGGCTTGGTCAGAATGTACAGCTGTGGTCCGACTGTTTATGACTATGCGCATCTCGGCCATTTTCGTGCTTACGTTTTTGTAGATGTCCTGAAGCGTGCTTTGAAATTCAACGGCTTCCGCGTCAAGCATGTGATGAACATAACAGACGTTGGCCATCTCACTTCAGACGCAGACACTGGTGAGGATAAAGTAGAGAAAAAAGCAAGAGAAGAGAAGAAGAGCGCATGGGATATCGCAGTTTTCTACACTAAGGACTTCTTTGAAGCTATGCACAAGTTGAATGTCCAAGATGCGGATAAAATATGCAAGGCCACAGACCACATAAACGATATGATCAAATTTGTAAAGAAGATTGAATCGAATAGTTATACCTATAGAACGAGTGATGGCATATATTTTGACACTTCCAAACTCTCTAGCTATGGCAAGCTCGCCGGATTGGATAAGAAAAAGATTGAAGAGCTCAAACCGGGAGCTAGAATAAGGTTTAGCAAAGAAAAGAAAAATGTGACTGACTTTGCGCTCTGGAAATTCTCACCCAAAGGGGCGAAGAGGCAGATGGAATGGAAATCGCCATGGGGTCTAGGTTTTCCAGGATGGCATATAGAATGCTCGGTGATGGGCATAAAATACCTCGGCGAAAAATTCGACATTCACACTGGTGGAATAGATCACATAGCCATACATCATACAAATGAAATCGCACAGTCTGAAGCCGCAACTGGTAAGAACTCGGCTAATTTTTGGCTGCACAACAATTTTGTAATGGTAAATGGAGAAAAGATGTCAAAATCAAAGCGCAACTTCTTCACTATGAAAGATATAGAAGGAAAAGGTTTCGATCCATTAGCACTCAGATATCTCTTCCTTACAACACACTACCGATCCAAAGTGAATTTCACATGGAAGAGTCTAAATGCTGCGCAGCGTACATTATTAACTTTGCACGAACACATGTTGCTTCTGAAAAAATCGGGCAAGACAAAGACCAAAAAGAATAGAGTAGAATCTTACAAAAAAGAATTTTTGAAGGCACTTAATGACGATTTGAACACGTCAGAAGCGTTAAAGGTTCTGTGGAAATTAATACGGCAAGAAAAGAATATCAGCAACAGAGACAAGCGCAAACTGATTCTGGAATTTGACAAAGTCCTTGGATTGAGATTGAGAGAAGTGAAAGCTGAAAAGATTAAACTGTCTACAGTTGCCAAAAAACTAATTGCAGAAAGAGAGAAAGCTAGAAAACAAAAAGATTTTGCAAAATCTGACAAAATAAGAAAACAGCTAGAAAAGAAATTCAACATAATCTTAGAAGACACTCAAAAGGGAGTGAAGTGGAAAAAGAAGAAATGATTCTGATTTAAATATAACCTCCTTATTATATTTCAAGGGCTTTTCGTTCTTAGCTCTCAATCCGGTGACAGCATGGTAGATATGAAAAAAGTAAAGGGGTATTATTCTCGTCCAGATGTGCAGCAAGCGATTCTAGAAGTTGCAAAAAATAGGGAAGTAGTATCAGTCTTCAAAGATGGAAACTTTGGCAAGCGGCCGGACATACTACAATATCCTACGGATATTTTACAAGCTGTTAAGTCAGGCACAGTAGCTTTTCATGGTTCAGTCGAGCGTTGGCAGCAGCCAATGAATCTTGATGTTGGCATGACTAAACCGCAGCTCGATGAGCTGCGCAGCGGATGGGAAATATTTATCGACTTGGATGTAAAGGACTTTGAGATTGCAAAAGTCGCTGTAAAGCAAGTCACAAGAGCTTTGATTGAACATGGCATAAAGAATTACAGCATAAAGTTCACAGGCGGCAAGAGCTTCCACATAGGAGTGCCATTTGAAGCACTGCCAGAAAGGATCAATATGCAATCCACTGCCCTCCAATATCCGAAGCTGCTTGAAAAAATAATCGGATACATCAAATGGTATGTAAGCGAGCCGCTGAAGGAAGAGTTGCTTGAATTAGCAACGCCAATAGAGCTTGCAGAGCGCACTGGAAAGGGGATAGGTGAAGTTGCAGGTACGGAAGGGATAGACCCGTTCAAACTCATCAACATGGACATCTTTGGCTCTAGACACCTATTCCGTCTCCCATACAGCTTGCATGAGAAGAGTTTGCTTGTAAGCCTGCCTTTGCAGCTCAAAGACATAGATAGATTTGAAAAGCAACATGCTGAAATAGAAAATGTGAAAACCAAGAACAAATTTTTAGTCCCTATAGAAAAATCACGCGAAGCCCAGGCCTTGCTAGTGGAGGCAATGGATTGGGCAAGCAAGTACATGAAAGAGAGTGAAAAACCGCTGCCGAAACCCAAGTTCAAAAAGGAGTTTAGAAAGATTCCAATGGTACACTTCCCGCCTTGTGTCGGTGCCATACTTAATGGCCTTGCAGACGGACGCAAACGTTCGGCATTCATATTGATGAACTTCCTCCGCAACATGGGATGGAGCTCCGAGGAAATTGATAAAACCATTACGGACTGGAACGAGAAGAACTATCCACCATTGCGCAGGAACTACTTACGGTCGCAGATGAGATGGCATCTCCGGCAGCAGCGCAACCTCCTTCCACCAAACTGCAGCAATGCAAACTTCTATTGCAGCTTTGGTGTGTGCCTGCCTGACAAGATATGCAAGGGCGGTACTGACAAAATCACAATAAAGAATCCTATAAACTATCCCTTCCGCAAGCTCAAGCGTGAGCAGAAAAAACTGGGAACTGCAAAAAGAGGCAGGAAAACGAGAAAAAAAGCACGAAGATAAATATCTTAATTCATGTAGCAGAATCATGAAAAAAACATGCATCTACGGATTAAAACGGAAAGAATTCCAGTTTCTCGAAAAATCTGGACGCTCTAAGGTATGTGAAAATTGCGAACACTTGATTGCAGAAAGGTTAATGAAGAGATTAATTGTACAACCTTCGACTTATAATGAGCCAGGTAAAGAACCGATTTACAAGGGCAAAGAAGAGTTCGAAATTACTCTAAGGCTCAGAATATGTAGAAAAAGAGATCCAGAAAAGGATCCAATAAGAGATGCAATAAGAGTTTGTAGGTCTGCAGAAGAAACAAAAGACGATACATATGCTGTACTTTTCAAATGTAGGGATACAGAGTGGTCCCACAAGAGAAATCTAGTCGAAAAGGACTATAGAATATAGATAAACCTTTTTAATCTTCTCGTCTGTATAATTAACTGTAGTGATGCAATGGAAGAAGAAACGATAACATTCGAGCTTATACGCCGCATCCAAAGAGAGGAACAGAGAGTGCAAAAGCTCACTAAGATGCCTGCTGGATTTTACGAGAGCGTACAGAGGTATCTGGAAGCGAAACGAGAGATGGACAGCAGGAAGACTGCTCTTGAGGTGAAGAATGCCGAGAGACTTGTAGAAGACATATTCAATCGAAGGGAGCGCAAAATCCTCAATAACGTACTAATAGCGGCAAGGACAGGTATACAGCCAGAAAACTTGAGAGAAGAAGAAAAGCAATTCTTCGATTCTATGCTTTCAGTCGTTAAGGACAGGCATAGTTTGCTTCCGAGTCTGAAGGGAAAAGAAAAGGAGCAACTACAGACGCTCATAATATTCAAGGAAGATGTCCCAGAGTTTGTTGCAGCTGATGAAAAGAACTATGGGCCGTTCAAGAAGGGTGATATAGCAAAGCTACCTAAAGAGAATATGCAACTGATGATTAAACAAGGAGTGGCTGAGGAATTCAAAGTTGAGAAGTGAAAATAGGTTTATAAGTATTCTTGACAAAGATTTCTTAATATTAAGGTGAATTAAATGAAATATCCGAAAAAAGTCCGCATATTTTGTCCGTTTTGCAAGAAGCATACAGAACATATCGTCAGTCAGGCAAAGAGGAGAACTAGGGGCAGTATGACCCATGGTAATAGGAGATTCAAGCGGAAGCTTCGTGGATATGGTAGCTTCCCGAAGGAGAAACCAACTGGAAGAGAAAAGCCAACGCGCAAAACAAACTTGCTATTCAAATGCACCGTGTGTAATAAGAAGCATGGCAAAGGGAAAGGCTTTAGAGTGAAGAAGTTCGAACTTAAAACTAAGAGTTGATTGTATGGAAGAAGTGGATGATATAGTGGAAGATGAAACGGAAGAAGAGGATATGGAAGAGCCTGAAGATGAGGAAGATTTTGAAGAGGAAGAAGACGAGATGGAAGAGAAAGTCACAACGACTTTTACAGGTTACGGTAGGAGGCCGGAAAGCACCATCGTACCATCGCCAAGAAGCAAATTCCTTGTCGTTGTGTGCAAGAAGTGCAAGAACCAACAGACGGTTTTCAGCAAATCCGCTACAGTTGTACATTGCCAAAAGTGCAATGAAGAGATTGTAATACCAACAGGCGGAGAATCGATAATAAACGCTAGAGTTGTAAGAGTTCTAGGTTAATGTTTATCTCAAACTTTTTAGTATCGTAAGTATGCCTTTACCGAGGATTATTATCCCTATGTATTTTACCATACCTTCGTTTAGGAATAGTATGCTCCCTGCAACCGTGTCTATTAATCCCAGACCAAATAGCGTCCACTGCATATAACCACTAATTATCAGTTGATAGAAAAAGATATTTAAGTATATTTTATCCTTTCAATTTCTCTTCTATTCTAATCATCTCGTTTATCTTTGCTGTACGGTCACCACTAAGACCAAACTTTACATAGTCACAGCCTAGGCCGACTGCCAGGTGACATACCATCATATCCTCTGTCTCACCGCTACGATGCGACATTACAGTCCTCCATTTATGCTTCTGCGCTTCTGCCACAAAGTTTATCGTATCAATTATTGTGCCGACTTGGTTCGGCTTGACTATGACCGCGTTAGTTGATCTATGCTTTATTCCCTCTAAAAGACGGTTAAGATTTGTGGCGTAGAGGTCATCACCGCAAATGAGCTTGCCTTTAAGGCCTAGACGTTGAGTGAGGACACCAAATCCTATGAAATCATCCTCATGAAATGGATCCTCTATGTACGAGATGGGATATTGCTCAGATAGACTGGAAAGAAAAGACACCTGCTCAGGTCTAATCATCCTTCCACTGTCATAAGCATAGCATTTTCCATCCCAAAGCTGCGAAGCTGCGACATCCATCCCTATTTTCAGCATCTTTTCATTAGCTACAGCTTTCAAAATCTTTAAAATCTCCTCAGCTGCCAGAGAAGTAATCCATGCAGACTCTATGTTCTTGCCATACGCAAAGTTTTTGTCAGTCTGCTCAAGCTTTTCACCCACTTCTTTATAGGCTTCAGTGATTTTTTCTATCGAACTTAGAAAGCTCTCTTGATGTACTGGCATCAGCAAGAATTCTTGTATGTCCTTTCTCCTCCAGCCTCCAATAACATTACATAGTGGCTTTGGCATATCCAAGTTTGCTTGAGACTTCCTTTTCTTCGGTCTTATGCTTGCTACATACTCGAATAGATTAACTCCGGCTTCAGCAGCAAAGGCTTTCAAAAATACAGACGAGATTGCAAGCGCAAAATTACCGCCAATTTCACGGAAGTTTACACTCTTGTCAATTGAATGCAAGTAACCATCCACTTCTCTCTGGCTGCCGAATTGGCTTGTTCGGAAAGTGCGACGGAGGACTGCAAATTGCCCTATTGCAATATCCGTAGGTACGTACCGCGCTTCATGCTTGCCTATGCTCGTGCCTATGGGAACAGAACTGCGCACAGTTGTTTTGTCTGTCTTTAGTTCTATCTCTATAGTCTTCACGGAAGTAGTTGAAAAAATCTCACGGATGTTGAGGTTGCGGACAATCATTAATTAAAATATGCACATGCTAGGACTTTATTTTAACCACTAAACAGTCAACTATCTTCTAAATACAAACTTCCATAGCTGCCTGCCAGTTAGCTTCTTGAGCGAACCCTTCTTTGCAGCAAATTCATCAAACGCTTTAACTCTATCCTTTTTTCTTCCGTACACGAGAACAGGTACTGAGCCAGGCATATGCTTCTTATGCTCGCATGATGTAATGTGGTCGCATGTCACCACAACTATGCCGTTGAAACCCTTAAAGCTCTCAAGCTTTTTGTCTAGCGCCTCTATTACACTCTTCTTACGCTCGAAGTTGCCATCATGTGCAGCTTCATCCGCAGCCTTTATGTGCGCGTATATGAAGTCGTATTCCGGCAGCAACGATTCTATATTGTCAAAAATGAAATCCAGCGTAGCATCATTGTCCAACTCCGGTATAGTAATAGAATTGAAGCCTGCAAGCATGCATGTAGCCTTCATTACACCATTCTCGGCTATGCAAACAGCACGGTTAAACTTCCATTTCCGTGGGAAATTTGGCAAAGCAACCAATTTGTTGCCAGGCTGGCGCACGATTATGTAATTTGCTGGTGGCAGACCACGATCAATGCGCTCGGCATTCCTCGGATGGTATTCTATGAGGTTATGGCTCGAATCTATGAACTCTTGTACGATTTCGACTGACCGCTTGGCAAGCCCAGATTTGTCAAGTGCTTCTAGCCGTTTAGCACCCTTACCGTTTACATGCGAATCATTACTGCTTATTTGATCGCTAAGACGCTCTTTGATGACGAGCACTGCACGATGCCCGTATGTCCGTATGAAAACAAAGTCTGTGGGTAGCTTTACATGCTCATTTATGTAGCGTGCTATACTATTCAACCCATAAGAGTCTCTACCAGCGCGTCTATCCACGACTGTAAAAGCTTTATTGACAGTGGCAAAGTTGCATCTAAGCGCTAGATGCCCCTCTCTGTAGGGTATGCCCACGCCTACGGCCTCTAATGGCCCCCTCTGCAGATAATATCGCTTAGGATTATAACCCAACAATGCAACATTTGCTATGTTGCTAGAGGGATAGCTCTTTGCAGGCGTAAGTACAAGCTCACCCACTGAACCGTTCTCAGCAAGCCAGTCCATATTTGGCTTATTGGCTCCAGATAGAGGCGTCTGCTCCTTGCCTCCTCGCATTTGCGGTGTGTCCGCCAATCCATCTATAACTAGAAGTACCACTTTCTTTTTCAGACCTTTAGCCTTCCTCTTTTTGCTAGATGTCTTCTTGCGCTGTCTAGAGTCCCCTCTACTCGTTTTTTTCTTCCTTCTACCAACCATTAATTATATTATTAGTTTTTGAAGAATATGTAGTTTTAGAAAAAGAATCGCCAATTAGAGCTCATTTAGAGTCTCTTTAGCGTAATCGGCAAGTCTTTTAGACAGATTGGCCCTGGCTTTGATTAGCGTGTCTCGCATAGCCGGTTCTTTACCTCGAACCTGTTCTACGCTCCACAGAGCTAAGAAAGCTGACTGTAGCTCCAGCCAGAAAAGCGCTTTGCCTAGGTACTGCTTGACTTCACCTATGTCTTTCGCACCTAAAGCCAGCACTTTCCATTGATTGTACTGCTTACCGCAAAGATTCATTTGCCGATTTATTGACATATGTTACTAGTGAGTGATTACAGTATTTAAAGATTTCCATCTGTTACTATCATAAAGTAGCGAAAGAATTATAATCTACTATTTTATATTCTAAATATCCTGTTGTTTGCGACTGGTGCTACGGCATTGAATCCTTTGTCTTGCAACTCGCGTGCAAACTCTTCCGTATGGTCGCCATGGACGCAGAATATCTGTTTAGGCTGCAACCTATTGATAAAATCTAAAAGTTGCGTACGGCCAACGTGGCTACTAAAGTCCAACCTACGGACGAGCATACGCAGATCAAGGTCAACTTCCTCGTTTATGTATTTACCAGTCTCCATCAATATCCTGCCAGGCGTCCCCTCCACTTGATATCCAGTCAACAGCAATGAACTGTCGCGATTGTTGTGCAACTGTTTAATGTACCATGCCACAGGTCCGCCATTCAGCATACCGCTTGTCGTGAGGATTACGCATGGCTGCTTTATTATCTTCTTGCGCTCACGCTGCGAATTGACATATTTTACTTTTTTCAGGGCTTTGTCCAGAGATTTTGGATTGTTCAATCTGTTGTTGAAACGGTTGATGATTGTAGTTGCCTTTCTGGACATGCCGTCCATATACAGTGAATAGTCAATTCCATATTTGTCAAGTATGAGCAAAATCTCTTGCGTACGGCCGATTGCAAAACATGAAACCACGGCTATACCATCATTGGCAAGCGTACTGTTTACAAGCCTGACGAGCGTCTTCTCCTCCCTTTTCCTGTCTATATGGTCGCGGTTGCTGTATGTGCATTCTGTTATCAGGGCATCTACCTTCGGCAACTTTGTGTCGGCGCCTTTAACGAGCATAGTTGCTTCTATATTCATGTCACCAGTATAGAGTATATTCTTCCCATTGGCTCTAATCGAAGTCATCATACTTCCAGGTATATGACCTGCATCATAATTGACAATCTTTGCATTATGTACTTTCACCACCTTTTTATATTCTACAGGAAAGAAGTTTTTGACAGTCTTTCTTACATCGACTTTATTGAACGGCAGTGTCGTGCCCTCCATTTTGCTAATCTTCAACGAGTCGTGCAGCAACATCTGAGTCAGTGGCTTTGCCACATCTACAGCATATATGGGACATCTGTTGTCCTTGAAAAGTATTGGCAGACCGCCACTATGGTCTAGATGGCAATGGCTTAGGCAGATTGCATCCACTTTGCCATCTACATGCAGCGGGAACTGAGGCTGTCCTTTCCTCCCAGAACCCTCATTCTGTATCTTTGCTCCATAGTCTAGCACTATCTTCTCCGAGCCGGTATCCACAAGCACACCGCTAGCACCTACCGCTGACATTGCACCTAGAAAGCTTAGTTGAATCATTGAATCATCTTCAATCCATTTACTAAAGATTTTAAACTTCTATCGTTAAATCCCTACCTTTAAGCAAATGAAGAAATGAAAGATATAGCGGAGCTGATAAAACAAAATGGTGGTGAAGCGATAATACTGGAAGAGAATATAGTTTTTTAGACTATCTAACTAATAATCAATATAAGGTATGGTGTTTGAATGGACTTAGAAACCAAGCTTGAGCTCATTAAGCGTGAGCCGACAGAAGAGATAATAACTGAAAAAGAATTGCAGGAGCTTCTAGAGACAAAAGAGCATCCTAAGCATTACCAAGGGTTTGAGATAAGTGGGTTGTTGCATCTAGGGACGTTGATACTCTCTGGCAATAAGATTAACGAGCTGGCAAAGGCTGGTGTTGACTGCACAGTCTACTTAGCCGATTGGCACAGCTTTATTAATAAGAAACTTGGCGGTGTCTGGGAGAATATATTGCGCGCTGCGAAGTATTATGAAAAAGCGTTTAAGATGTTCTGCCCAAAGGCGAAAATCGTGCTTGGCTCTGATATTTATCACAATAATGATGAATACTGGAAGGATGTCATAAAATTCTCTTCTAAGATCACTCTTGCAAGAGCCGCTCGATGCCTTACGATAATGGGCAGAAGTGAAAAGGAAAAGCTGAGTCTATCGCAATACATCTACCCGCCTATGCAATCTGTGGATGTGTGGTATCTGGGTAAAGATATACCACATGGTGGTATGGACCAGCGCAACGCACATGTGCTGAGCAGAGAAGTTTTTCCAAAACTTGGCTGGCCAAAACCTGTACCGCTCCATCACCATCTACTGATGGGATTGGCTCAACCGCCACAGGTTAAGTTAAAGGATAAACTGGATAGAGTCGTAGCGGCGAAGATGAGCAAGAGCAAACCTTGGACGGCAATATTCATACACGACTCTGAAGAAGAAATTAAAGCTAAGTTGCAGAAGGCATGGTGCCCTGAAAAGACAGCGGAGATGAATCCAGTTCTCGAAATAGCGAGGTATATAATCTTCAAGAATCAGAAGGGTGTGAAGATTGAACGACCGGCAAAGTATGGCGGAACAGAAAAGTTCACAAGCTACGATAAGCTCGAGAAGGCATATGTAGCTGGAAAGATACACCCGCAGGATTTGAAGCTAAATGTTGCAAGAGAACTCAACAAAATAGTGAAACCTGTAAGAGAATATTTTGAAAAACCAGCAAATAAGAAATTGTTAGAAGTATACAAAGAGGTAAAAATCACAAGATAGGAATTTCTAGAATTTTCTCTTATAAAGCACGTATATAATAACTCCGCCTATAGTAGTTGCTAGACCTATCCAGATAGTGATAGGCTCTAGGTAGAATATCATGAATGCAGACGTGAACATGCCAACCACTGGGAGTATCGGGACCTTTCCTATGTTCAGCGGCACTTTAAAGTAACGCTTTGCCTTGGGCATTCTGAATCTCAGCATGATTACAGCGATGTTGACAAACACAAACACGGCCAGAGTACCGAAGTCCGTGATGCTCGCAACAATCTCTATGCGCTCTAGCAGTATGAAAAGAATTGCAAATATTGCTGTTACCAATACTGCAACCCATGGTGTGCTGCGCTTGGGATGTATCTTCGAAAGTATTTTGGGCAACGAACCGTCACGGCTGACTCCATACATCTCCCTCGAGCCGACTATGAGCAGCACGAGTACAGTGTTTGCTGTAGCAAAGAGTGCTATGACCGACATAATCAAGAATCCTTGCGGTCCCAATATAACTGAAGCTACGGTAGCGAGCGGTGCTGAAGATGCGGCAAGGTCCTGCCAATTGACGACACTCACGGCGACTATTGAGACGAGCATGTAGATTACGCTGGTTATGAGTATGGAGACTAACAAAGCCTTGGGCATATTCTTCCGCGCGGACTTGGCTTCCTCAGATATGTTTGCAAGGTCCTCAAATCCTATGTACGCAAAGAAGATGAGTGCAGCCGCCCCTATGGTCCCACCCACGCCGCCCACGAATTCCATATAGTTAACGCTGCCGATTGAATTGGCGCCAAAGATGATTATGAGCAGTAGACCTACAATCTCCACAATAGAAAACAATACGTTAAATCTTGTAGACTCGACAATGCCCCAGAAGTTTATGAACGATAGGACTGCAACCAATCCTATGGCAGTAAGCACAATAGGCGCACCGAATATCGCATGGAAATAGCCTGCAAAGCCCAGAGCTACGGCAGAAGCCGCAACAATGTCAGCAACTATCTCAAGCCAACCGACGCTAAATGCCATCGTTTTGCTGTCCGTTGCCTTCTTTACGTACAGATACTCTGCCGCAGTCTTTGGAAAAATCGAAGTAAGCTCTGCATAGCTCAAACCAGTCAATGAGCCAATAGCTGCTGCAATGAGGAATGACAGCCATACAGAATTGCCCGTAAGGGCGGCTGCCTTGCCCACAAGTGCATAAATACCTGCACCAAGTATTATTCCTATACCGTACATTATGAGTGTGAAAAGATTCACAACTCTCTTCAACCTAGGCTTTTTCTTTCGTCTTGAGTGAACCATTAAAATACTATTGGTTTTCCAGTGGTTTAAAAATTCCTAAATGCTAGAATTTAATTAAAAACAAACAAAATAATAAAAAGGGAGAAGGTATGTTAGACATAAAATTGATTCGGGAGCATCCAAAATTCGTACTGGAGAATCTAAAGAAGAGGAAAGACCCGGAAAAAGTTGAGCTATTCAAGATGCTCGTTGGAGCGGACAAAAAATGGCGCGAGCTAAAAGCAAAGGCAAATGAGTTAAGGAAGAAGAGGAATGAAATCAGCAAGGAGATAGCTGAACTGAAGAAGAAGGGAAAAGAAACAGAAGAGAAGATGAAAGAAGCCGCGGAGATTCCAGAAAAGATAAAGGATGTAGAAAAGCAGGCTGCAAAGTTTGAAGCTAAAGTACATGATGCACTTATGAGTATACCCAATATTTTACATGATAGCGTGCCTGTGGGAAAGGACGAGTCGGAGAATGTTGAGATTAGGTGCTGGAGGAAGCCACCAAAGTTTGACTTTAAGCCGAAGAATCATCTTGATATAGCATTGGACCTTGGACTTATAGACACGGAACGCGCTGCAAAGGTTGCAGGCGCTGGTTTTGTCTATCTCAAGGGAGATTTGGTGTTGCTTGACTTAGCGATACAAAGGTTTGCAATAGACTTTCTGACTAAGCAGCGAGGATTCACAGTGATTGAACCACCGTTTATGATAAGGAGAAAGCCGTACGAAGGAGTGACTGACCTTTCGGATTTTGAAATGGTCACTTACAAGATTGAGGGAGAAGATTATTATCTAATTGCGACAAGCGAGCATCCGATGGGCGCGATGTTCATGGACGAAGTATTCGACAAGTCGCAATTGCCTATGAAACTATGCGGCGTTAGTCCATGCTTCCGCAAGGAAGTAGGTTCTCACGGCAAGTACACAAAAGGACTCTATCGAATGCACCAGTTCAACAAAGTCGAGCAGTTTATCTTCTGCTTACCAGACCAGTCTTGGAAGCTGCATGAAGAACTTCAACAAAACTGCGAAGCTCTTTACCAAGCGCTTGAGTTGCACTACCGCGTAGTCAATGTCTGCACGGGTGACATAGGGACTATAGCAGCTAAGAAGTACGATACCGAAGTGTGGATGGCTGATGACAAGTTCCGAGAAATAGGTTCGAACTCCAACTGCACTGACTACCAGGCGCGCAGATTAAATATAAAATTCCGGGACAAACCTGGAGTACCACCAATGGGATTTGTGCATACTCTAAACAACACAGCACTTGCTACAAGCCGTACGATACTTGCAATCCTTGAGCAGTTCCAGCAAAAGGATGGCAGCGTTATCATACCAGAGCCGCTTAGGCCGTATATGAACGGTATTGAAAAGTTAGAAAAGAGTTAAACAAAGAATTTTACAAACAGAATTAATGCGTCACCAAATAGTATAGTCACTAACAAAGCAATGGGAAATGCAGGCGCAAACCTTACGCCTTCTTTAATCCATACATTCCCTTTCTTCCGTCTAATTTTATGCAATTCCTTTTCAGTTATACCTTCCCACAACTTATTATCCATCAACACATCTCCCACTTTCAGCTTACGCACGCTAATTCTTTTCTTGAATCCTACGTTTTCCACAGCCTTTGCAAACTTCCATACAATAAACAACGCAATCGTCAGACCTAATGGCATCAATGAATTCACTGCTATAGCTTCTATACTCACTTTCAAATGGAGAGTAATGGTCAGATAGAGACCGATTAGGATGAATGCTACAAAGAGTGAAGCCGAGGCAGCCAGCATAACCCTTACACTTGCCTTCACATCCCTTTTGAACTCTTTTATAATTTTTTTATCCATTGCCGCAAGCGCAGCAGCATAGATAAGCATATATGCTGCACCGACAAGAAAGACGTTGATTACATAACTGAATGAAAAAGGAAATAAAAGATTCAAACTTAGAAATGCTGGAGTGACTGGTAATAGGAATCCTACTGCAGCAAGCACCTTTGCATCTCCACCTCCCCACTGCCCGAGATAGTACATGAGAAAACCGAAGCCAAAGAAGCTCAGTCCAGCTATGCAGCTGTTGAGCAATGGCCAATAGTTCCATGTGAGCAGAGACTGCATGCCATAGATGAGTAAGGCAGCTGCAATCATTACATAAGAAATCTCATCAGGAATTTCAGTTGTGCGTAAATCCCACCCCGCAGCAATGGACGAGCCAATAAATGCTATAACAAGCGCTACAAATTCGAGCATACTATATATATTTTTGGATTGAAGGGAATTAAAGTTTAGACTTATGATAAGAAGAAAATCGATTAACTGTATTTTTTGAATCCTATACTCTTTCCTATCTCACGCATACACTTTCTACAATAATTTAAACCATATTTACGGATTACACCGTGAGTAGTGCCGCAGCGCCTACATTTATATTTGGCCTTGCCATACTTTCGCTCAGCGGTCTTATACTTCCCCATCATCATCCACCCTTTTTACCGAGAATATTTGTCACATCTTCGTCACCTACAACTTCAAGCTCAACCATACGTTCAAAGACTTTTGAATAGACGCGGCTGAAGTTTCCATCAAATTCAGCCTTCCTCAGCACTATGCCACTAAGTTTCACAGTAAGGTCAGCTATTTCCATTCCATTCAACACTTTAACTCCGTTGAGCACACTTTCCAAAAACTTTTCATCCGTCTCGTCCAAAATATTCAACTCCTGTTCTTAATTTATTAACCAACCTTTTAAATCATCATCTAGACTATTTCAACATTAAAATTTTCTCTCGCCCACTGCATAGCATCTTCTGCAGTAATCTTATGCTTACGGCCTATCTTACCTCTCTTTATCTTCCTTTTCTTCACTTGGAAACCCGGTCTTTCCAGAGTCACAGTAATGTCAAAACCAAGCATACCGATTTCATGGTCGTATTTTGTATTTGCCATTTCAATGTACTCGGATACGCCGAAACTGAAATTTCCTGAATTGTCAAATTGTTGTACTTTCAATTTGTTGTCCACACCTGTCAGCGCAAGCTTTAGCATGCGTTCTGCATTTTTGCCGCGCAAAGTCACCTTCACACCCACAGGTTTGCCCTTAGCAATTCCAAAAGTGCTCCTACGCTTGGAAAGCGTTACTACAGCAGTTCTATCAGTGAGCATTTTCAAAAGCTTCTTCGCACGTTCGATATTATTCTTGTCACCACCACAACCTACGTTGAGAGTGACTTTCTCTATTTTTATTACACGCATAGATTTTTTATCCGACATTTTGACCGCCTGTCATTTATGAAACTTTTATCAATGGCTTTACTCTACCAACAACAAAGACATAATTCTTGTCCACACCTGCCCCTTTCTTCTCCCCTTCAATCACGCATGTAGCCTTCGTACGCTCTTTTGCAGTAGCTGCAGATATCTTTTTAACGCTTGCCAGCATTCCGGCATTTTTGCCTTTTGTTATAAGTACTAGGCTGCCTTTGTCAAGCTTCACATGTTCTATGATCTTTTGCGATGGAAGTTCTATCAGCAAAGAATCACCAGTCTTGTAACCCTTATCCTTAATCAATATATTCCTGCCGTCATGGCAATTCAATTGTATGCGGTTGCCTTTGAGCACATTCTTATCGTTTATCCTGCAAATCTTTTTGTTCGCCTCCGCTTTAGGTATCTCTATTACTTCCAGTCCTCGCTTGCTCGGGACTATGCGATAGTTTTTCCCAAGCTTTGGTATGGATACAACATCCATAAGCCCAACCGGATATTTATGGTCCCTTCTAGCTTTACCATCAACAACCACTTCTCTTGCCTTGATTATCTTCTTTGCTTCCTTTCCTTTATCAACCACCTTCAGCACATCTCTAACTAAAACTAGCAATGGTATGCTTTCAAACATCTTGTGCGGACCTGGCCTCGGCCTCACAATCCACTTCTTCTCCTTCTTTTTTACCTGCCAAAACTTAGGCGATCTAAGCCTCTTCAAATGCCTCTTCATTTCTTTCCACCTTTTACAATCTTTTTACTCTTCCTCTCCAAAGCATTTAACCTCTTTTTATCGTCTAAAACCAGAGTGGTAATCTTCAGTTTTGATGAATGTAGCGGTGCCTGCCTTTCAGTCCCATCCGTACGCTTGATCATTACACCATCAACGTATAATCTGTACTTTTTCGTGTCTATTCGCGTGACACGGCCAGTCCGTTTCTTGAACTTGCCACGCATTACTTCTATTTCATCACCCTTACGCACAGGCATGCTGCGTACACCATATTTCTTTTTTAGATCTTTCGATAGATGCGCAGACATAAGCTTCCTACGTATGTGCAAAGGCGCTGTATGCAAAAACTTGCGTTGCTTCTTTGCCTTCTTGGATTTCGGTCTTTTCATATCACACCACTATGCTCGAGATCTTTCCTATTCCAGTAAATCTCTCCACCGCTTCCTTTGCTACAGGGCCTTTTATTTGGCTACCGCGCGTCTCTCCCTTTTCATTCACAAGAACTGCTGCATTATCCTCAAATCTAACCCTAGTCCCATCTGCGCGTCTATACTCTTTGCGCTGTCTTACAATAATTGCAGTCACTACCTGCTTTCTTATCTTCACATTACCCTCTTTTACTGAGCATTTTATCATATCACCTACGCCAGCCGCTGCCCTTCTCCTCCTTCTACCATGGTATCCTTGGACTGAAATTATTTTCAGTACCTTTGCTCCGCTATTGTCCGCGCAGTTGATATAAGATTCGACAGGCAGCCCTTTTGTCACTCTTGCTTTAACCGGTTTCATAAAATCACTATCACTTCTTCCCCTTTGTTACATTCTCAACGACTACAAATGCTTTAGTCTTGCTGAGCGGTTTGCACTCTGCGATTTTCACTCTGTCACCTACAGCTACGTCTATACAATCCGGTTTGTATGCGAGTATGCGGCTGCGCCTACGCTCATGCCTCTCATACTTTGGAATGTAGTGGAGATATTCTCTCTCGATAGTCGTAGTCTTTTGCGCACGCACAGAGACTACAGTACCTTCAATCACTCTACCGCGTATGCTAAGTGAACCATGCCACGGGCATTTTACATCCTCACAGCTGTTCTTTGGCGACTTAGCATCTATGCCAATGTTACGAACTTTTTGCTTCACGCTTTACCATCTTCCAAATCTTTTCTTTATCCTATCTTCTGGCCTTCCGATCAACATTTGACCGACAACCTGTACTTTAACTCCATTAGGGAGTCCAAATATAAATACACTATTACTCTTGGGTATAACCTTTTCCACAAGCTTAGGTTTCTTTTTCACGACTTTTTTACTTTTTCTTGGCTTTGCATCAGTTTCTATAGTTAAAGTGTTATAGCTCTCGTCTACAACTCTACCAGTCAATCCTTCCATGTTGCGAGAAGTACTCTTCTCTATTTTCACCTCTAGGTCTATCAATTCATGCTTTAGCAAGTTCTTCGCTGTAATTGACATACACTTAATTTTGGATAGAGGAATTTAAATTATTCTATCGCCGGCTTTTTTATTACATGCGTGGAAGCGGTTAAATTATCTCTATTTGCCCTTCTTCATAACCAGCCTTTACTAAGAGCTCTTTTATCTTTGCTCTGTGATCGCCCTGCAGTTCTATGCGTCCTTTTTTGACAGTGCCGCCGCAAGCAAGCTTCGACTTCAACTGAGAGGCAAGCTCTTTTGCATTCTCTGTGACACCTTCAACTATAGTCGTCCATTTGCCGAATCTCCTACGTTCGACTAGAACCATTATCTTTTGCATTTCCCTTTCTATTACTCCACACGTGCACAAATCTTTCGGCAATCCGCACTTCGGACATATTTCAGGCATTTTACTATCTCTAACCTCTTTTATTTTTTCGTTTTACTCTTCGATTCTTTTTGCACAGTCATTATGCGAGCTATAGCCCTGCGCAGCTCTCTTATCTTCCCAGGATTCTTCACAGCTCTACCCATTCTAACATTGCTTAACTCTTTGGCAAGCTCTAAACGCAATTCAGAAAGTTTCTTACTCAAATCTTCAGGTTTCATCTTCCTTATTTCTACAGTCTTCATCGCTTTCCTCTTTATCGTTTAACTCTCTTTTGAGTCAAAAATACTTTTCGCTTTAATATATAAATGGTTAACCCTTCTCCTTTTCAGTCTTCTTTTTGGTTTTAGATACCGTCCTCTTCTTTTTCTTTGGTTTCTCCTCTTCTTTCTTTTCAGTAGTTTCTTCGACTTTCTTCTCTTCTGGTTTTTCTCCCTCCGGTTCTACAATCGCCTTTCTCACCACTTCAACCGGCATCTCCTTCATTATCCTCACTTGTACACCAGCAACGCCTGGCTTGAGCATAGCCTGTGCATATCCCTTGTCTACCATCTTTTCCGCATAGTCACCACTATGAGCTACAAAGCCCTCACGGAATTTTTGAAAGCGTGAGCGCTGTACGCCAACAAGCTTACCTGAGACGTTTATCTGTATGCCCACCGCACCCGCTTGCATCACTTTACTCAGATAGAAATTACACACTCTCTTGTAGTGTATGCCGCGTTCTAGGGAAGATGCCACTCTGGATGCAACTATATTCGCATCTAGCATCGGCTCTCGTACTTCTCGCACATCTATCAGAGGATTTTCAAAACCAAAATTTTCCTTTAGTTTTTTAGTGATTTCATTCACCCTCCTGCCACTGCGTCCAATGACTAAGCCTGGCTTATGCACATGCACTACTATCCTCGTGCCTACAGGTGTGCGCTGTATCTCAGTACGGCTATATCCTGCGCGGTCGAACTCTTTTCGAAGGAAGTTTTCAACTTGCGATTCTTTTATCCCCTCTTTGACAAATGTCTTTTCTATCGCCATTATCGTTCCTCCAAAATTATTTCAATGTTTGTGGATTTTGCATATCTTCCTCGTAGCTTTGCACGGCTTCTTGGTCTCATAAAACCCCTACCTTTATTCGGCTTTGCCGCTGCTACAAAGAGCTTAGTAGAGTCCATGCCTTTCTGCGCAGCATTTGCTCCTGCAGCATTAAGCATCTCAAGCAACTTCTTTGATGCACTCGTATAGTACTTACCATCCAAGTCGAGCTTGCCCATGGACATGCCTTCAAGCAAGTCTATTGCTTTCTCCAATCGTTTTCCTTTGAGTGCTTTGCATATTATTACACTGTGCTTTAGCGAAATCCTAGCTTCTGTCGCTCTTGCCGTTGCCGTCTTTCGTTTTTTCATCTAACCACTTTATTTGATTGATACGTGCTTACTGCTTCTGGAAGCGCCTACACCCGGAGCGCTGTGCTTTATGCGCTGTCTAGTGAGTGAAAATTCACCCAGTCGATGACCGATCATTTCTGGTTTCACTTCTACAGTAATCCATTCTTTGCCGTTGTACACACCGAACTTTACATCAACCATCTCCGGTAAAATTATCATATCACGCTCGTGCGTCTTGTGAAATCCTTTCGGATTCTTACGTACATTCTCTAGCAACTTCTTCTGCGCATCAGTCAGGCCCCGTTTGAGTGCACGTCTTTCCCTGCTCTTCACAAGTTTTGTAAATTCATCTATACTGAGCTTTCTCAATTCTTCTAAGCTATAACCTCTGTAACTGAATTTTTTTGGCATCTAATCACTTCCTCTTTCTCCTACCTGTACGTCTAGGTGATATGCTACCGACTTTGGCTCCCGGTGGCGCATGCCTACTCACATTCCCAGATGGCCTTGGCGCTTTCCTGCTTCCACCAAATGGATGGTCTGTCGCTGTCATAGCCACACCAACTGTGCGCGGATAGAGCTTGCCGCGTGCCAGCATTGCATGCGAGCGCTTGCCTGCCTTGGCCCATGGCTTCTCGAGTCTACCACCACCTGCAGGTACACCTATTGTAGCTCTACAAGTGCCCTTAAAACTTTTGAGCTTACCAGATGAAAATTTCAAAGTGACTGTGTCCGCAGCGACGTTTGCAACTGTTGCGAACGAACCTGAGCTGCGGCAGAACTTAGGCCCAGATCCATAATAGCTCTCTACCCCAGACACGCGCGTGCCAACTGGTAGGTCAGACAAATTTAATACATTCCCAACTTTTACCTTTCCCCTATATTCCACAATATCACCCACATACATGCCTTCTGGAGCCACATGCAAAAGTTTCTCACCGCTTTCGAATTTTATGATTGCAACGGGTGCACTGCGACCAGGATCGTGTACTATATCTACCACTACGCCTTTTGCCTTTTTGGCTTTGGCATACTCTACTTTTCCACGATACCGATGGCTAGGTGCGCGGTAGCGCGGACCACCCTTTCCCCTCGCACGTGCAATTATTCTTTTTCCCATTAAGACACCTGTTTCGAATCTATTTTTGATTTGACTTCTCTATAAATTGTACACATTTCTGGAAGGTCCGGTACATTTGCAACTAATTTAAGACCTCTAATAACAGCATTTAAATTGTACTTATCTAACACATTGTTAATTATGTCTATCACATACTCCGACTCTTCAATACCATCTTTTTTTAGTTCATCTAATATAAGATGTCCAACATGCATTCTTGGAATATTCATGCTACAACTTGAATACATATCATATCACCCAATCATATTGCTCCAAGCTTTACTGCAACATCTGCAGCTTTGTACCCCTTCTTCAATTTTATAAATGCTTTCTTCTCCGCATCTGATGTTATCATCGTATTCACCCTGTCCACCTTCACCTCGAATACCTGCTCGAATGCCTGCTTGATTTGGTGCTTAGTCGCTTTCTGGTCGACGATAAAGACTATGGTATTGGCACGTTCCACCAGACTCATCGATTTTTCCGTCAGGTATGAATACTTCAATACCTTCCACGGGTCCTTGACTTTGACTTTTACAGCTTTAACCAGCTTCTTCCTTGCAGCTTTTTTTATTTTTGCAGCCATACATACCACACAATTATTTCAATTTTTCAACAGCTCCCTTACTCCATATCGTCACTCTGCCAGGCATCGTTCCAGGTGCCAATGCCTCTGCTGAGAGCTCTCCAATTCTTACGGCATCCACACCACTCATACTCTTCACAGCTTTGCTTATTCCCTTGTCATTCACGACAACAATCAACGGTCCCACTTTCTTTCTATACTTCCTACCGCGTGCTTTACCCTTACCTGCACGGATTTTTCTCTTTCCGATTCTCTTCAACTCATCATTAAGTCCTAAAGCCTCCAAAGCTTTCTTCACGTCAGCGGTCTTTTTGATTTCTTCTATGGCATCACTTACAATTATTGGGAGTTCTTTCACATTTTTGATTTTATGGCCACGTTGCGCTACTAAATCTTTGTCAGCTGTAGCTGCAATAGCAGATTTTATTGCGAGCTTGCGCTCTTTTTTGTTTATACCCTGCTTCCATATCTTTTCAACCAATGGAGGATGTGCGCTCCTCCCCTTTACTGACTGCGGGACTCTCCTTGCACGGTACATCAGATAACCAGGTATTTTACCATGCAACCTGCTCATCCTCGCCATTTCCTTGCCCATCATACTCCATCTAACACGTCTACGACGGCCATGATAGTGTGCAGATGTCTTCATGCCAGCTGTCACATCCGTTCCATACGGTTGCCTGCGATTGCTCTGTGAAGTGAGTACCGCGCGTAGAATCAAGTCCTCTCTCAAATCAGTATTGAAAACTTTAGGCAAGTCTACCGTTCCCACAGCTTTTCCATCTATATTATACACGTTCACTTTTGCCATACACATCACTTCACAATCTTCTTCACTTCTTTTACAGCAATTTTTACCCCTCTAGGTCTTATAGCAGACCGCATAAACACCAATCTCTTCTTCGGTCCAGGTACCGAACCTTCAATAATTACATAATCTCCCTTTACAATGCCATATCTATTGAAACCAGATACTGGCGTGATATCAGCAGAACCGATTTTCAATACGCGCTTGTTTATCTCCGTACGTCTAAACATTCCCATCTGACCTGCCATGGGAACAGTAGTCCTGACCTTTCCCGGTCTTTCCTGTCCCAGTGTTCCTGTGTGCCTTCTTTTTCCTTTAGCATGTCTATTCTGGATTTTGATTCCGAATCTCTTCACTGGTCCGACTGTACCTTTGCCCGTGGTTATGGCTATGGCATCCACAAGTTCGCCTTCTTTTACAACCTCATTCGCTTTGATTTCCTTGCCTAGAATGGATTTTGCAAATTCAAACTTTTCTTTTGCAGCCTTGCCGGCAACTTCAATCTCAAACAATTCCGGCCTTTTCTTTCCCACGGCAGCAAGCTTCGGTTGAGTCGCAACAATCATCCTTATCGTATGCGCAGAATCAATTACCTTTTCAATCTCAGCCAATTTTTCATCAGTTTTCACACCCTTCGTCTTCACTTTCCTCTCTAGAGAACTTGCAACGTCTTTCGGGATCTTGCTCGCCCAAGTTTCATTCAAAACTACCAAACCCTTAGGAGTCATTTTATAGGCACGCATACCAACAGCGAACAATGGCGGGCAATCGAGAACGGTTATAGGTATGCTGATTTCCTGTCCAAAGCTCGGTGAGCCTTTTTTGTTGTCTACCACGATCGCATGCAGCATTCCAGCCTTGTATCCGGCAAACGTAAGGGGCTTAGCTTCGTCTGACTTTGGATACCTTTTCATCCGTGGATAAATACGTCTAACTCGCTTCCTTGGCCAATATGCTTTACTGCCTTCTCTAGGCTTCGAATGCCTTACCATCTACTACACCTTCTAAACGGGTCAAATATCTGTTTTAACCCATTCCTGCCCGTCGACCGCCGGTTATCGACTATATTCAATTTAATAACATTATATAAAAATCTTTAAATAACTACTGAAAGTTTAAATTTCGCGCTCTCTAATTAACATTATGAAAGTCTCAGGAGAGCTTGGTATACCCATTTTTACTAATGATGACGTGCGTACACTCATAGAAAAGATTGGCTGGAAAAAGTACATAGAAGAGATAAGAAAGGGGTTTGAACAGAGTGCAGCAGGCAAAGCAGACATACCGCACAAAATATATGTGAATACTCCTTTTGAGTCTGATATGCGGTGCATGCCGGCATATCTTACAGAATACAAAGGCGGAAAATACTGCGGTGTGAAAGTAGTCTGTGTCGCGCCAAAGAACATTGGCAAGGGTATACCTACGGTGATTGGTGAATACATCCTGAGGGATGCAGAAACGCAAAAGCTCCTTGCAATCATGCAGGCAGAAGAGCTTACTGCTTACCGAACTGGAGCGGCAACAGCGGTCGCAACAGACGCTTTGGCAAGAAAAGACGTCAAGACGATGTGCATAATTGGCATTGGCAAGCAGGCATTCTACCAAGTTAAAGGCATTCTCACAGTCAGACCGTCGATAGATAAGATAAAAATATTTGACACTTCGAAAGACGCTATGGAGAATTTCAAGAGTTATGAGAAAGAATTTGGCGTTGAGATAGTTATATCGAACTCTGTGGAAGAAGCGATAAATGACTCGGATATAGTGACGACTCTGACTCCAACCACAGAACCATTCATATCATCCAAACTCATCACTAATGGCATGCATGTCAACGGCGTAGGCGCAGACTCCAAACACAAAATCGAGTTTGAACCAGAAGTGCTTAAGAAATCAAAAATTTTCGTAGATGATATGGAGCAGTGCATAAACTCTGGTGAAGTCTGCCAAGGGCTGACAAAGAAGATTATAAAAAAGTCCAATCTTACACCCATAGGCAACGTACTAATAGGAAAAGCAAAGGGCAGGACCAATGACAAAGAAATAACATTCTTCAAATCGACAGGAGTCGCACACGAAGATCTTATTACGGCCATTCTGGTTTACGAACAGCTGAGTAAATAAACAAACTTAAATTCCTCCCATAGAAAAATAGAGTATGGGAGAGTGCATATTCTGCAAGATTGCAGCAAAGCAGATGCCAACTTTTACTGTGTATGAAGATGACAAATTTCTCGCTTTTCTAGACATAAACCCGCTTAATCCCGGCCATATGTTAGTTATACCCAAACAGCACAAAAGATGGACTTTTGAAGTGGAAGAATTCGGCGAATACTGGGAAGTTGCAAAAGGGGTTGCGCTTGCTGCAATTAAAGTTCTTGACGCATCCACAGTAAACTTCTTTACAATGGGCTTTGGAGAAATGGCGGTGGAGCACGCGCATATACACGTGCTGCCGAGGTTTGAGAATGACGGACACCCGTCCCTTCCGGACAGAACTAAAATCAAGAAGATGACAAAAGAGCAGTTGACTGAGATAATGAATAGAATTAAGTCGGCAATAGGAGAAATACAGACGCAACCCAAGGAAGAACCAAAGATCGAAGAACCCAAGGAAGAAGTTAAAGAAACAAAGCGCAGCAAAGAAGATGTTTATTGGATGAAGAGAGAAATGGAATTAGGCTGATTTTGTTTTATAGTTAATTTTAAGTGATTTAGAGGCGTTGCAAAATATAAGTAAATATTTGGGGTTGTAATTTTTGGACAATAAAAGATTGAATCAATTACATAGGAAAACTAGAGTTTGTAAAAAATGCGGTTTGTATAAGACGCGTACGCATGCAGTACCAGGCGAAGGATTGAGTAGAGCTAAAATAATGTTTATAGGCGAAGCTCCCGGACGCACAGAAGATGAAACAGGTAGGCCGTTTATTGGCCGTTGTGGAAAGCTTCTGACTGAATTGATAGAATCCATGGGATTGAAGCGAAAAAGTACATTCATCACAAGCCCAGTAAAATGCAGGCCGCCTAAAAACAGGAAGCCTAAGCAAAAAGAGATCGACACATGCATGCCTTATCTTGAAAAACAGATTAAAATTATCAAACCGAAAGTCATTGTCCTCCTTGGCAACACTGCGATAAAGACAATCCTCGGCAAGATGGATGGCATAAACAAAATCCATGGCAAGACTGTCCGTAGAGATGGCAGTCTATATTTTCTCACATTCCACCCGGCCGCTGGCATACGAGCTACAAGGAACAAAGTGAAGCTACAGCAGGATTTCAAAAAATTGAAAAATTTATTGCACAGAAACAAACTATAACATATGAAAAGAGTCATCATAATGGGCGCCGCTGGCAGGGACTTCCATAACTTCAATGTATATTTTCGCAATAACAAAAAATACAGAGTCGTAGCTTTTACTGCGACACAAATTCCTGGCATAGCAAGACGCAAATATCCGAAGAAGCTCGCTGGCAAGCTGTACCCTCATGGCATTCCAATATATCCTGAATCAAAGCTACAAGAGTTGATTAAAAAATTTGATGTGGACGAAGTAGTTTTCTCGTATAGCGATGTATCGCATGAGTATGTAATGCACAAAGCATCCATCG
Organism: uncultured archaeon; assembly: GCA_964512235.1. Taxonomy (GTDB): domain Archaea; phylum Aenigmatarchaeota; class Aenigmatarchaeia; order CG10238-14; family SCSR01; genus CAZEGD01. The sequence continues at coordinate 99,917 of CAZEGD010000001.1, read as the reverse complement.
TTCTAGCAACAGGCGCTAGCTTTAGACTCCTCGGGCCAAAGGAGACGATGATAAAGTCAAAGAAGCCATTGATTGCAGTATGTTCAGTGCGCACGGGCGCGGGCAAGAGCCCGACTTCTAGAAAGATATGCAAACTACTGAAAGACCGTGGCTACAGAGTCGTTGCCATCCGCCATCCTATGGCATATGGCATGCTAGCTAAGAAGACTGTGGAGAAATATGACAGCTACGATGGTCTGGACAGATACAAATGTACTATAGAAGAACGGGAGGAGTATGAACCGTTTATAGATATTGGCATAGTCATCTATTCCGGTGTGGATTATGAAAAGATTCTGCGTGCTGCCGAGCGTGAAGCAGACATCATCGTATGGGATGGTGGCAATAACGATTTCTCCTTTTACAAACCAGACCTCTTAATAGTAGTTGCAGATGCAAGAAGGCCCGGGCACGAGCTCACATACCATCCAGGTGAAACAAATTTGAGAATGGCTGATGTTGTGATAATAAACAAAATCTATTCAGCCAAAGTGAAAGATGTGGAAATTGTGAGGAAGAATGTGCGTGCATCGAACCCAAAGGCAAAGATAATATACGCTGATATGAAAGTTGGCGTAAAGAAACCTGAAGTCCTTAAGCTGATTAGGGGAAAGCGCGTGCTCTGTGTGGAAGATGGACCGACGCTTACACATGGAGGACTACCTACGGGTGCGGCCTATATAATAGCAAAAGAAAATCGCTGCAAAATAGTCAATCCAAGAAAATACGACGTAGGGTCTATAGAAAAGGTCTATGAAGAATTCAAGCATCTGGGTCCGGTGCTCCCGGCAATGGGATATAGCAAAAAACAGATACGCGAGCTTGAAAAGACTATAAATGCTGTGAAGTGCGACTTTGTGCTAATGGGGACACCAATCGATCTGTGCAGGTTTATGAAACTCAACAAACCTACTGTTCGTGTGCAATATACACTGAATGAAGTGAGCAGGCTGAAGCTAAATGATGTAATTAAGAAATGGAAAAAGAAGAAATCTAAATAGGCACTTCCAAGCCTTGGACGATTAAACTTTTAAAAATGCTTTTTAGAGATATAGTAGAATGTATAGACTTTGGTGATAGGAGTTATGAGGAGAGCTTTGTTTGTAGGTAGGTTCCAACCCTTTCATTCCGGGCATCTTACAGTTTTAGAGAGAATGAGAAGAGATGGGATTGAAGAAATCGTCATTGTTATTGGAAGTGCGCAGTATTCGCATACAAAAGGAGATCCATTTACCATAAATGAAAGGAAAGAAATAGTTGAATCTGTCCTGAAAGATATTGGAGTGAAATACAGCATTGTAGCCATCAACGATGTGAATTCTGATTCGATATGGATGTCTAATGTAAAGAGACTTACACCAAAGTTCGATATAATCTATGCTAACGGCTCAATCAAAAAACTATTCGAAAATGAAGGGTACAGAGTCATAAAAACTCTGATGGAAAGAGACGAAGCAAGAATTTCGGGCGGAAAAGTAAGGGATATGATTGCAGTCGGGGATGAAGACTGGAAGAAGATGGTCCCCGATCAAGTGCGTGAAAAAATCTTAGAGTTCAACGGCGTTAAAAGAATCAAAGAGTTGTATAGCCAATAGCTTAAGATTTATTAATCATAAAGTCTATTTAGAGACTTGACATGCGTCGATGGTCCAGCCTGGCTAAGACTCGAGCCTTCCAAGCTCGCAACGCGGGTTCAAATCCCGCTCGACGCATTTTCTCAAAAAACATTTAAACCTTTTAAATTATAATATCCTTTACATTATAATGTGGAATGGGTAGTTAGAGTCGTATTTGGAATGGGAGCGGCTTTGGCCGCAACTATTTAAGAATAAAAACAATAGAAAGGAAGGTGAATACAAATGCTCCATGACCCGTTGGCTGATGTATTGAGTACAATAAAAAATGCTGAACATACAGGGAAAGTTAGCTGTATCACTACTGCTTCTAAAGTTATTGGTGAAGTGCTTAAGATTCTGCAAGAATCGGGCTACATAGGGACTTATGAATATGTGGAAGATGGTAGGGGCGGTAAGTACAAAATAGAGCTCAAAGGAAAAATAATAGATTGCAACGTCGTCAAGCCGAGATTCTCTGTGAAGGCTGCGGAATTTGAAAAATGGGAGAAGCGTTTTCTGCCTGCGAGGGAGTTTGGGCTGCTGATTCTGAGCACGCCTAAAGGCATAATGGAACATAAAAAAGCTAAGCAGTTGCAGATAGGTGGGAAGATATTGGCGTTTGTGTATTGAGTGATGGCTATGTATTCGAAAGAGATTAAGATTCCAGAAGGCGTTACGGCTGAGCTGCAAGGGAGAAAAATAAAGATATCTGGAGAGAAGGGCAGCTTGGAGAGGGAATTCGGAAATGGTAGTGTGAAGATTGAAATTGCGGGCAACAAATTGAAAGTATCTTCAGAATCGGAGCGCAGAAAAGTCAAAGCTCTAGTGGGTACGATAATTGCGCATGTGAGGAATATGATACATGGCGTAACTAAAGGGTATACATATACGCTGAAAGTAGTCTACTCTCATTTTCCAGTGACTATAAAAGTCGATGATGCGAACAAACAAGTGTTCGTGCAAAATTTCCTTGGCGAAAAGATACCACGTGTAGGAAAGATAGTCGGTGACACAAAAGTGGAAGTAAAGGGCGCGGACATAACTGTGACGGGAATAGACGTGGAAGATGTCGCACAGACATCTGCAAACCTCGAGCAGGCCACGAAGATAAAGAAGCATGACAGAAAAGTCTTTCAAGATGGCATCTATCGTGTGACAAGGGAAAGAGGAAAGGATTGAAGGGTGAAGCTTTATGGCAAAGAGGAAAAAGAAGCCAAAATTCAAACGTCAGGACTGGCGCTCGCTAAAGAGGCTGAAGAGAGTCAAGTGGCGCAAGACTAAAGGCAGTCAAAGCAAGATGCGCAGAGGCGAGAAGGGAAAGGCAAAAATGCCACACATAGGCTACAGTGCAGCTAGACGCATACGCGGTCTGCATCCGTCTGGATTGAGGGAAGTAATCATACACAATGCAGTTGAATTGCAAAAAATCGATGTAAAAAAGGAAGCTGCAAGAATAGCAGCAAAAATTGGAAAGAAAAAGCGTGCAGAAATAATTGAAAAGGCGAAGGAGCTGAAGGTCAAAATTTTGAATCCGAGGTAATAGTTATGGCATCAAGACTTACATTGCAAAGACGATTGGCAGCAAAGATACTGAAAGTAGGCAAGAGCAAGATATGGATAGATTCAGCTAGGATTAAAGATGCGCAAACTGCAATCACAAGGATAGACGTGAAAAAGCTGATAAATCAAGGCGTAATCAAAAAGATACCGGGAAAGGTGAAGATGCCAAAAGAGAAGAAGAAAAGAAAGCGTGGACCTGGGAGCAGAAAAGGGTCTAAGCACGCAAGGCTTCCGAAGAAGAGAAGGTGGATAAACACAGTGCGTCCGTTGAGGAGGATGCTTAAAGAATTGAAAGAGAGTGGTCAGATAGACAATCGCACATATCGCAAGCTGTACATGCTCGTGAAGGGCGGACAGTTCCGTAATCGCTCGCACTTGCGCATATACCTGAAGCAGCGTGGGATATTGAAGGAGAAGAAGTGATTGAATGTCAAAAAGACTAAAGCCGACATACAAGATGCCTTTCCGCAGGCGTAGAGAAGGAAAGACAAACTATAGAAAAAGGCTGGCCCTATTGAAATCGGGCAAGCACAGACTTGTAGTACGCAAGAGTCTGAAGTACATAACCGTACAGATAATCGGATACGATGAAGTCGGAGATAGAACTGTGGTAAGTGTAAGCTCCAAGCAACTCAGGTCTTTTGGATGGCAGTTTTCATGCGATAATATACCTGCAGCATATTTGACAGGGATGTTGATTGCAAAAAAAGCAGGTGAAAAGAAGATTAAAGAAGTCGTGCTCGACACAGGATTGTACACATCTACAAAAGGCTCACGCATTTATGCAGTGGTGAAGGGTGTAAGAGATGGTGGGCTTCAGATTAATGTGGACGAAAAAATGTTTCCAAGTGAAGATAGAATAGCGGGCAAACATATAGCAACTCAGGAAAAGTTTAAAGATATACTTACTCAATTTGAAAAAACAAGGGGAACAATTGTAGGCAGACAAGTCTTAAAGGCAAAGAAGGAGAAATAGGGTGAGAATATGGTAGAAGAGAAGAGTGAAAAAAATGTTGAAGAGGTAAATGTAAAGAAAGTGGAAGAAGATGTAAAGACAGAGAAAAGGGCAGAAGAAACGGGAAAAGTTATAAAGCCTGGCGAGACGCCAACAGTTGTAGGCAAGGCTGAAGAGCGCAGAGAGTTTATGGGGTGGAAGCCAAAGACAAAAATGGGTAGGGATGTGCTTGAAGGCAAAATAAAAAGTATAGATGAAATTCTGAATTCTGGCAAAAGAATAATGGAATCGGAAATAGTCGATATGCTTGTTCCAGATTTGAAGAGTGAATTGATACTTATAGGTGGAAGGTCTGGCAAAGGCGGAGGTATCAAAAGGATACCAGTGAAGATTACTGCGACTATGCATAGATCTGGGAGAAGATTTAAGATGAATGCTTTTGTTGCAGTAGGAGATGGAAATGGCTTGATAGGAATAAGCAAAGCTTCTAGCCTAGAGAGCCGTGGCGCTATAGAAAAAGCTATAGGAAAGGCAAAGATGAATGTGATAAGAATAAAGCGCGGATGCGGTAGCTGGGAGTGTGGTTGCGATGGCGACCATAGCATACCCTACAAGACGGAAGGAAAGTCTGGCTCAGTCCGTGTGGTGATAATGCCTGCACCAAAAGGCCTGGGCTTGGCTGCAGACGATGAAACGAAGAAGATATTAAGACTGGCTGGGATAAAGGACGCGTGGGTAAATACTTACGGCAATACGGGCATGCGTCTGAATTTGATACAGGCTGGTTTCAATGCTTTAAAGAATCTTTACATTTATGAGCGCTAAGGTGAAAAAAAAATGTTTGCTGTAATCAGACTGACAGGTAATGTTGGAGTAAACAAGAAGATAAAGGATACGTTGAAGATGCTCGGACTGAAGGCTGCGAACAATTGTACAGTCCTTCCAGAGACACCCAGTTACAAGGGTATGATAGATAAAGTAAAGGATTATGTGACATACGGCACCATAAGCTTAGAAGCCCTTACAGCGATGCTTGAGAAGCGCGGTAGAATAGAAGGTGATAAAAAGCTGACTGGGGAAGTGCTGAAATCTATGGGGGGCTATAAAGATGTGAAGGAGCTTGCTAATGCAATCTTTGAAGGCAAACTAAAGATGAATGATACGAAATTGAAGCGGACGTTCAGACTCAGACCGCCAAAACACGGCTTCAAATCCACACGCAAGCAATATCCAAAGGGTGATTTGGGCAATCGCAAGGAAGCAATCAGCGAACTTATAGAGAAGATGGTTTAAGGTGAAATAAATGGTTGTCAGAAAGAAGAAAAAAGTTCGAAAGTTCCGAGGGCACCGCAGCTACGGGTATGGCAGCCATAAAAAACATAGAGGCGGAGGTAGCCGAGGCGGTAGGGGCAATGCTGGCATGCACAAGCACAAATGGAGCTATACTGTGAAGTACGAGCCTGATCATTTTGGGAAGAGAGGATTTAAGAGAGCTTTTGCAAAGGGTAGAAGACCGAAAGCTATAAACTTGAAAGAATTGGACATGCTAGCGAAAGAGTTGGGTAAAAAAAATATTGATTTGGCCGAACTCGGGTATGAAAAAGTGCTTGGTACAGGCAAGCTGACTGCAGCTCTAACAGTCAAAGCTAAATTATTTTCAAAGAAATCGATAGAAAAGATTGAAGCCGCAGGCGGCAAGATAGTCAAACCTGAAATTAAAAAAGAGAAAGAATAATTAGAGTTTAAGGGGAGTGAATGGTAGACGTATCAAAGATTGCAAATTATGTACCTGCAGTAGAAAAGCCAACTTACAAACAGCCATTCAATACGCGCATAAAATGGACTGGTATTGCACTACTGCTCTATTTCATTCTATCCTCTGTAACGGTATACGGAATAGAAACTGGAGGCTTTGAGCAGTTTCGCTTCTTTGAAATCGTTCTCGGCTCAAAGTTTGGCAGTTTGATGACGCTAGGTATAGGACCAATAGTTACAGCAGGTATATTGCTGCAGCTGCTTGTGGGGTCGAAGATAATAAACTGGGATACCACTCAAGAAGAAGGTCGTAAGAAATTCCAGAGCTGGAACAAACTCCTCGCTGTCATCCTCTGCTTTGCAGAGGCATTCATATTCGTTTTTACAGGGGCTGTGCCTGTAGCGGGCGGTGCATTCATTTTAACGGTTGTAATCCTGCAGCTTGCAGCAGGCGGAATCATTACAATAATGCTAGATGATTTAGTCAGCAAGTGGGGATTCGGTTCTGGTATAAGCCTATTCATAGCTGCAGGCGTTACCAGTCAAATACTAGTGCGCATGTTCTCCCCATTCACCACGGCATGCATACCAGGAAACATAGGCAGCTGCCTGCCAACTGTTGGCAGTCCACCAACCGGCCTCTTCTGGAATTTCATAATCAGCATCTTCGCCGCTAACAACTTTCAGGCAATCGTATTTATCACACCGATAATTGCCACGGCTGCAGTATTCTGCCTAGTCGTGTATGCACAAGACATAAGTATCGACATACCGCTCAGCTTTGCAGCCTTGCGTGGCTTTGGCCGGTCATGGTCTCTCAAGCTCTTCTACACGAGCAACATACCCGTAATACTGACAGCAGCATTAATAGCAAATCTTCAGCTTTTTGGTAGAATCGGGGCTACACCTGTAGGCGACGGTGTTTGCGGCTTACTTGGTTGTTTTGACGGGCAAGGCAATCCCATCAGTGGTATAATCTACTACCTCACTGCACCGAGGAATCTAATTATAAATATCATATCCTCCACTGTGTCAGCATTAGAGATAGTACGTGCTGTGACATACACGTTATTCATGGCAATACTAGCAATGATATTCTCTATTTTTTGGGTCAGTACGTCTGGCATGGATGCTGGCTCTGTAGCTGACCAGATAGACAGCATAGGCATGCAGATACCTGGCTATAGAAAAGACAAGAGGATAATGGAAAGCGTGCTTAACCGTTATATACCTGCGCTTGCCGTTGTAGGCGGATTGTGCATAGGTATACTTGCAGCGTTTGCCGACTTCACGGGCGCTATAGGCACTGGAACCGGTATGCTTTTAACTGTTATGATTGTGTATAATTATTACGAAGAGCTACGGGGTCAGAGGCTTGAAGAGGCTCATCCATTGATACGTGGCGTATTCGGAGAATAGGTGCGAAAGATGTTAGAACAAATAACAGGGGCATTAGTTAGTGGGTTTGATGTTGTATTTGCACCCCTGATTATGCTTAGTCCAGTCCTTTCTCTATTTACAGTATCGCTGATAATATCACTGATAATAATCTTTTTCAATATATTGCTGATTAACAAGAAGATGGTGAGAGGGATAAAGGATGGAATGGAAGAACTGCGCGAAGCCATGACTAAAGCACAGAAATTGGGAGATACAGAGCAGGTGACAAAGATGATGAGTGAAATCATGAAGTTGAACAGCAAATACTTCAGGCAGACTTACAAATCCCTCATCGTCTCTATGGTCGTAGTCATGCTGTTTTTGCCTTGGGTGGGCTTTAGATATGGAAATATGGAGCTAAACATACCTTTTGTAGGAAATGCAATCAAAAGCATCACAATACCCATCCTAGGGTCGGAGATAAGTGCTTGGATAATGTGGTATATACTTGTATCATTTACAATCGGCTGGGTCTTGAGAAAGTTGTTAGGCTTTGATTAGTCACGGAGGTAATTAAATGGTAGTATTTGAAATAGGGCGCGTGTGTATAAAGAATGTTGGGCGTGAAGCGGGAAAATATTGTGTGATCCTGAATAAAGAAAAACAAAGCTTCGTCCTAGTCACAGGTCCGAAGTTGCTCACTGGGATTAAGAGACGAAGGTGTAATGTCAATCATCTGAATCCTACTGAGCATATGCTTGACGTAAAAGAAAATACTAGCGACGAGGATGTAATTACAGCATTCGACGTGGCAGGACTTACAAATAAGCTCAATTTGAAGAAACCATCTATAGCTCAGATAAAATCAGAGAAACAGAAGGAAGTAAAGAAAGAAGAGAAGAAAGTCGAGAAGAAACCAAAAAAGAAGGAATCAAAGAAGGTTTCTAAGAAAAAGAAGTAAAGTTGCATAGAACAAGATTATAATTTATCTACTCCATCGAAGGTACCTGATTCGCTAACGACGCCTACTTCTGCAGTAGCTGGCATTTCCTTTTTCATGGTCTCCGGTTTCTTACTGCCACCCTTACCGATGTCTTTTACTATGCCCCATACAAGCCAAATGATTACGACAATCAGGACTCCGATTATGCCTAAAGTCAGTGGCGTGAATGTATCGACTGCATCCCCATCTCCACCAACAACCACTTTAATACTGTTCCAAACATTGCCGATGGTATTCACAATGCTATCATAAATCTCGACTATAAACGGCTTCTCAACAACAGTTGTAGTGGTTGTTGTAGTCGTAGTGACAGGTTGCAAGTATGGCCCTACCCGCGTGAAGTTTATGATTTCTTCTCTGTATGGATATTCAAGATAGAGCGAAATTGTTCCTGCAGATTCTGTCGGTGTCAGTTTGAACATTCCTGCTGCCGACTCTCCGGCAGCTACATCCAAATACTGTGACTCCTGTTCAATATCCCAGTCTTCTGGAGCGAGAATAGATACCTCAACAGCAGTCTTTTCTTCCCCATAATTATCTACGCGGAATGTTATGCTGAATTGCTCACCCGATTCTATCTCTTCAGGAACGAGTATGTCCGTGACGTTAATGACCTTTTCAGGCTCTTCCACAGGAGGCACACCTTCTATCTTTAGAACGAAGAAAGTCGAGTTCGAAACTTCTCTCCAAGAGTGATGCTCTTGGCCGGTGACTGTGGCTATATACAACCCGCTTGCATCTTCCGGTACATTGATAGTTATTGAAAAAGTCTCTGGTATACGATAGACGCCATCTCGGGGGTTCCATTCCCGGATTATGCGTATGTCCTGCCAATATTCTGGATCAATCTCATAATCGTAATCTATCCCATCCATTACCAGCTCAAACCGATGCAGCCAATAAAATCCAGTCACTTGGATGTCACCGTCTATAGTCACAGCCTCCCCTGGCTTGGCTATCACTTCATCTGGCAAGCTAATCGAGAAGCTGTAGAATGTCATCCTCGATACGGCAATAGAGCTGAGTACGATAACTGAGATAGCTAAAGCAAATACGGATACTAAAAACAATTTCTCCTGAAAAAGCAGTTTCATTTTCATGTTCACTTATCTATACAAGTCCGTGTAAGCTTTTATGCTATTCGCCGAAAAGGTTTTTAAACTTTTTGCATTTTTTATGCAAAAGGATTTAAGATTATCATTTTCCGTCTCAGAAATTAAAGTTTTCAAAACAAACTAGTATTAGGTTGTTTTAATGGAAGATTCGACGAAAGTTGCAACGGCTTTAAGAGTTTATGCAGTCACAATTACGTTTCTAACTATGTTTTCAATCTTTGCAGCTACAGCGCTTGCGCAGTCCATCCCCTTTATAGTTGACGTAGAGATTGTTGACTATGACTCCTACGTACTTCAGCCACCCGGCACTACAGCAACGTACTGGGTGGAAGTGAAAAACACAGGTGTGCTTGAGCTTGATCCAATATATGTAGGCGTTTCAAAAATCCCTGAAGATTGGCTCAGGCAGCATGAAAGCATATCCCTGGAGTTTGGGGAGAGCGGTAAGCTCTACTACGACATAACAATCCCAGAGGCCCAGGCAGGATATGCTATCTATTCGCTTAATGTCTATGGAGAGTATGGCCAATTGAGAGCTTCCGCAAGCAAGCCCATAATGATAAACATAACATCCGAAGCAGATGCACCAGAAACCGATGTAGTTATATCAGAAGACATATCGGTTGGGGCGGGTCTGACATCTACGACGATTGGAACGACTACCACGACTGTACCTACAACTACCACGGTCATACCTATAACAACTACAACCCAAATACCGATAACCAATGTGACTTCCCCGGAGGCACAACTGAGCGCCTATGTAAATGCGATGATTGAGAAACTGACGCGTATATGTGAGTGCACTCCGCTAGAGATGATTATAATCGGTCTATGCGCGCTCATAACAATTCTAGCAATTGTAAAATTCTGGCTGGTTCGCAGGCATTAGACCTCAAATTAATTTAATTCTCAACACCAACCATTATTTATGCCAAATTTAAAGAAAGCGAAATGGCTGATTAAATCTGAGGAAGAGACTGACGAGGCTTATGGCAAACCGTTGGAGCAGCGGACTATTGAAGAACACATAAGCAATTCTGTCATCATCCTAGACAAGCAGAGTGGACCGACTAGCCATCAAGTGACTAGATGGGTGTGTGATATTTTTGCCCTGAAGAATTGCGGGCATGCAGGCACTCTCGACCCTGCAGTGACAGGCGTACTACCCATTGCTATGGACAATGCTACGAAGGCTATGCCTGCACTCTCCAACTTGGATAAAGAATATGTAGGCATAATGCACTTGCACAAGGAGCTGCCCAAGAAAGCCATAGAAGATGCAGTGAAAAGATTCATAGGCAAGATTAAGCAGATGCCTCCTGTGAAGTCTGCCGTTGCAAGGAGGCTCAGGGTGCGCGAAATCTACTTTTTCGATATTCTTGAAATAGATGGCAAAGACGTACTCTTCAAAGTAGGATGCCAGGCAGGCACGTACATACGCAAGCTATGCCATGACATCGGCCAGAGCTTGGGCATAGGTGCGCACATGGCTGAGCTCAGAAGGACAAGAGTGGGACCATTCACGGAAGAGGAGAGCCATAGTTTGCTGGAAGTGAAGGATGCATACGAATTCTGGCAAGAAGGCAAAGAGAAGAAACTGAAAAAGATTCTAATCCCCACAGATCACGCTATTTTACATGTGAAGCGCGTGCTCGTGAAGGATTCAGCTGTCGGTGCCATATGCAACGGTTCGCCAGTCTATGCTTCCGGTCTCACGAGAATCCAAGATGGCATAGTAAAGGGCGAGCTTGTAGCTGTGTATACTCTGAAGGGCGAGCTTGTCGCAATTGGCATAGCAAGAATGACTAGCAAAGAGATGTTTAAATCAAAACGCGGCATAGCAGTGAGAACGGACAGAGTCTTTATGAAAAGAGAAACTTATCCAAAATGGAAAGTCAAGTCTAGATAGATATGCATCTATAATATCTACTCAGAGGTATGCGGGTCTAAGTCCGTTAAATTGGAGTTGCTCATAATCATTTCAACACAGAAGTTAAATATTTAAACTGGTGTGTTAAAAAAGTGTTATTAGGTTGTAGTCATGAAGATAAATGAAGTTAAACAGGGCATGAGTAACGTAACTGTAGAAGGCAAAGTGATAGACATATCAGAGCCTAGACAGGTGAACACTCGATATGGCCCTAAGCAAGTAGCTGATGCGGAAATAGAAGATGATAGTGGCCAAATCAAGCTATCGTTGTGGGAAGATCAAATAAAGTCCATAGCGATAGGGGATATGGTTACAGTCTCCGGGGCATACATTACTGTGTTCAGGGACCAGATTCAGCTTAACATACCCAGGTCAGGCAAGCTGGAAGTCGTAAACTCAGTGAAAGATGTCTAAGCTCATTGGATTGGGAGAGTACTTTTATATCTTATTTCTATGAATTATTCTTTAGGTATGCCGAGGTCGCATAACCAGGTGGTGCACTGGTCTTGAAAACCAGCGGGCTTTGCCCATGTGGGTTCAAATCCCACCCTCGGCGTAGAATTTTTCAATTCTTTAGTTTTTGCTGTCAAATCAGCATCTAGCTCAATTTTTTGAAAATTGGAAATAGAATGTTGAGTAGGCGTTGAACTAATTGTATTCTTGAAAAATATTTGGTTAAGGTTCAAACAAGTAGATATCTTTAGGCTCTTCGTCAGGGTGCTTGCGAAAGATGAATATCGAGTATGCTAAGTACTCATTGTTTCTATTGAAAAGCTCCATTATGGGTATCAGTTTTTCCTTTATCGTTTTTATGATTTCTGAACCAGAGGTCACTCTCCTAGCGGTTTTTTCTGCGTATTCTTCTATTTGCTCTTTCGTAACAGTTTTTGTTTTTCCATCTTTAATATAATAAACATCCAGGTCGGCATCTTCGTATATTCTTATCCAATCTTCCTTACTCCGTTTTTTTATGTGGATATCCATAGTCTTATTCAATTCATCTATCAAACTCTGCGGTGGGTCTTTCTTATAATAGAAGTTTACATCGACCATGAAGCCCCATGGTTTAACAACACGTTTGCATTCAGCTACTCCTTTTTGTATGTCCTCAAAGAAAGCTGTAGCACCCGCCGAAAACACAACATCGAATGTATTGTCCTCGAAAGGAAATTTTGTGGCATCGGCAACTCGAAATGTTACATTGGTTCTATTCATATCTTTCTCTCTTTTCTCATTGGCTCTTTTAATCATGTTGGAACTGATGTCTATCCCTACTATTTTACAACCTGTTAATCGGTTAAGTTCAAAGGTCGAATATCCAGTACTACAACCTACATGAAGAACTTTCTTGTCCTTATTCAAGAAGCATAGTTGAGCTACATCTATTAGTGATTTCTTTCCTCCTGGCGGTTTGTTGGTCTCATTGAGAAAAGCCATAAAATCTATATAGGACATGTCCTTTATACTAGCTGGTGTGATTTCTCTTGACATATTTATCATTTCTATAATATGAGTTTGTAAGTTTACAATAAATTTATTATTACTTTATCAACATCTTAGGCAGTTGTATGTCCTAAATAATACTTTTTTATATATTCTGCAACGAAATTTTCAATTTCTAAAAAATCTTTACCGCCTCTACGATGCTCCACCTCTATCTTACCTTTGGCCAAGGATTTAGGACCTATAATTATTTTTCTTGGAATCCCCATCAAATCAGATTCAGCAAATTTTGTGCCAGCTGAAACATCTCTATCGTCCAACAACGGATCTAATCTTTTTTCGTTCAGCTCATAGTATAACTGATTAGAGAGTCTAGCGAGATTTGACTTCTTTTGGCTTGTAGGAATAATAACTTCTTTAAATGGAGCCACATTTTCTGGCCATATTATACCTTTTTCGTCATTGTTCTGTTCTATTATTGTTGGGATTAGTCTGCTAATCCCTATCCCATAACAACCCATTTCCATATATCTTATCGAACCATCTCTGTCAGCGAAGGTTAGATCCATTTGTTTACTGTATCGGTCTCCCAACTTGAACAAGTGAGCTAATTCAATACCTGTTTTCAGTTGCAAGTCTCTACCACAGATAGAACACTCTTTTATACCACTATCTATGGGGCTTCCAAAATGACATTCCTTCTGTGAACAAACAACGAACTTGTCTGTTCCAACATCCGTCAAGGCAATAAGTTCTTCAGACCTTTTCCCTCCCATCTCACCAGTCTCGGCTGAAGATAAGAAGAAATCCAGTTCTAGTTCTTCAAAGATGTTAGTATATGCCTGCCTCATCTTCTGATACGTCTTATCGAGGTCATCCTCACTAAAATGGAAGCTATAAGCATCTTTCATTAAGAATTCTTTTGTTCTGAAGAGACCCTGTCTTACCTTTTCATCCCTATACTTCTGGCTGAACTGATATAAGGTTAGTGGCAAGTTCTTATATGATCTGACATTACCCCTCACAAGATCTACCATGGCTTCTTCGCATGTTGGGGCTAGACAATACTTCTTGTTTTGGCTATCTTGGATAGTAAATATACTACCTTTGTATACTTCCCATCTACCGCTCTCCTTCCACAACTCTGCTGGCTGTAAGGATGGAAGAAGTACTTCCTGTGCATTAATATTATTCATTTCCTTTCTGACAAGAGATGATATATTATAAAGAACCCTGACACCTGTGGGTGTATAACTATAAAGGCCAGAACCTGTCTGGCGAACAAAGCCACCCCTCAAACTTAATTCCAGACTTCGACTAAGCATTTCTCTCTCATCGGCTTTGCCTGTTGGTGTAAAAAGTTGTGACCTTCTCATAGTATTCACATGCACAATAGTTTATCAAACTCTATTTCCCATCTCTCACCTGTGTAACTTTCTTCAATACCTACAATCTTTCTAGACTCTTCTTTTGGGCCAGCACTAATGATGTATGGTGCTCCTATGGCATAGGCCCGTGCGAATTTTGTTCCTAAAGTGTCTTTACTATCATCCAATAGAACTCTTTTATTTCTAGAAATAAGTTCTTTATATATTTTTTCACCATAATTGCTTTCTCCTATTTTTATAACATAATAAGTTACAGGTTCGATTCCTTCAGGCCATTTAATAGTGTTGACCCCTTTTGATTTTGTTCTTCCTTGGTCTACCATAGCATAAATCAACCGTTCTATCCCTATAGCGTAGGATCCAAGATACGGATACACTAGGTTATTAGAAGAATCGGCAACCCCCAATCCAAATTTTTTTGAATAGTTGTTGCCAAGGTTCATTATTACGCCAATTCCTAGACATCTTTCGCCAGTTTTAGGTATCGTATCATTTCCTTCTGCTGTCTTTACTTTTATGTCTATGTAGTTTTCATCTTTCTTCAGTTGTATTGTTTTGAGGTTTAGCCTTTCCCACAGTTGGAAAAACATCGGTTCTATTATTGTTTTTATTGTTTCTCTCAGGGAGTCCTCAGTTTCATTCAAGCTGTATATATCAAGTACTTTAAACTCTTGTAGACGTATAAGGGCTTTCGGAGTTGTTGCCCTGAAGAAGTTTTTAAATTGGTAAACTAACATCGGTAATTCTCTGTATGACAAGTTTGCAAATCGGCCCAGATAGTTGATTATGGGTTCTTCTGATGTGGGAAAAACTACCCTATCGTCTGTAGTGGACACAAATTCTCTACCAAACTTTTCTATCCTATCAGTAGTCTCAAAAATATTATAAGGTTGAAGTGTAGGCAACTCAATTGGTTGTATTCCACTTCTCTGCATTAGCTCTTTCAACAACGCTTCTAGATTATTCTCTACAGACTTTTCAATGGATAATTTTATAAGGCCTTTGTAGCCATCGTTGTCGAAAAAAGAGGTTTCTACTAAAAAACTGCTGGTCAAAAGCTCTGCAAGATCATCAAACTTCTTCCTCGTTTTTATTTTGTGTCCAATTAGACTCGAAACTCTCATAAGTTAAGTCATATACCCAAAAGGATTAATGTCTTTCTATTCCCATGAGTCAAAGGTTGTTTGATGTTCCAGATTCTAGAAAAACAAAGCTATTAGAGTTCGAATCTAACTCTACTTTAGTTCCTAGTGGTATTGTTATCATTGGATCCGTATGACCAATGTCCGCACCAAATAAAATTGGGAAATCGTACTCTTTTGTTTGTTCTAAAATTATCCTTTTTAATTCCTCTGTATCTTCATTGGTGTACCTGAAGGGTCTACCTACTATAAGACCATTTATATCTTGAAAGACACCTGAAATTTCAAGATTTGTCAGATATGAATCCACGTATGAGAGTGGTTCACCACTAGAAGACTCTTGACCCTCTGAAATTTCTATAAAAAATATTCGGTCTTTTTGATTCGGCCAGAATTTGGTTCCACGGAGATGTACAATAGAAGATATACACCCCCCCATTACACGGCCAGAAACCTTACCCTCACGTAACCATTGAAATCCTGAGTTAGTCTTTAGCCCTCTTGGTCTTTCAATATCTAACTTGTTAGCCCAATCCAACACTTCATCTGTCCATTTTTCAGAGGGGTTTATTCTACCGATAGGTTTGTTATTCCCTACAGCCATTTCAAAGTGGTTTACTGTATATTTTAATGGTTCAGGATATTCACCAAATTGGGTCATTGCACAAGGACCGTAGAACGTGACTAAACCGGCGACTGTATGAAACGCATAATGTAGAACTGAGATATCCGAGTACCCGCAAAATATTTTTGGCTTCTTCCTTATAATATCAAAATTAATGTATTTGAGTGTCTGATTCGCGACTATACCTCCTATGGAACATATTATAGCTTTAACCTCATTGTCTTCAAATGCATTGTTTATATCGCATGCCCTTTCCTTAGGACTCCCCGAACTCCATTTCTTTATAGAGCGAGCTGTCGGAAAAACCTTTATTTTATAACCAATTTTTTCCAAAAACTTTACAGCTCTTTCCAAACGATGAGGAAATAAAGCAGCTAAACCAGAAGAGGGAGCTACTATAGCTATACTATCCCCTTTTTGCAATGAAGGTGGTTTAATCAATTTCATAGTATAATCATCCTCTGAATTATAATTAATTGATAGTTAAAAATAATAACTTAATTAGGGTATCATTTTATCGTGGATTCTTGGAAAGTGACAAACTGATATTATGGTAGGCATTTTAAGTAAACCTTGTAATAATCTTTCCCAGCCCATTCCAAATCCAGAACTTATTTTATAGTCATCGTATCTTCTGGATTGTAAATATGGTTCATAATCTTTTTTTGGTAGAGTGAAAAATTTTGCTTTTTTCATCAGTTCTTTTAGTGTTCCTACACGTTGTCCACTTCCTACAAATTCCTTATAACTAGGCCATATTATATCAGCATTGTTTGCAACTTGTACTCCATCAACAACTTTTGGTGCATGGTAGAACGCCGTTTCTAATAATGGAAACTCTTTGATAACTACTATTTTATTACCCAATATTTCTGTGATCTTAACTTCTTCCCAAAATCCAAAATACTTAGTTGTAAATTTCTTGTATTTTTCATCTTTTGTCTCCTCGTATAACATTCTTAGAACGTCTTTAAATTTTATTTGGATAAAGTGATCCTTTGCAAGGATTTCCAAATTTCTTATATCCCCTTCTTCTAGGAAAAACTCTAAAAGATATTTTTTCTTTAGAATATTTTTTAAAATAGTTTTCACAAGACTTTCTATCGTTTCCAAGTTTTTTTCCTGTGTGACGTGTCCTTCGTATTCTATATGATGAAACTCCGATAGGTGAGTAGTATCTGCTTCTTCTTTCCTAAAAGAGTTATAAATAGAAAAAACATGGTCGATATTATTTTGTAGAAGAACAAGTTCTAGGTATATTTGTGAAGATTCTGACAGAAAGACAGGTTCAGATAAATTGAACCATTTTAACTTTATTGGTTTTGTATCAGTTGTATAATTGATTTTTTTCTTTCCATAAACAGCTCCCGGAGAAGATATCATTTTTGTTGTAAGTGGTAAAGGAATGAATTTTGCTCCTATAGAAGAGAAAAAGTCAACTGTAGATTTGAAGATAATGTCATTTATAAGAGTTATTTTTTCCCACATTTGATTGGTTTTTATACTATGTATTCTATTTTCTATATGTTCTACGGCTAAATTTCTACTTTTTATATCATCGATAGGTGGAAATAACTTATTCCCTTGGTATTTTATCCTCCCATCTTCTAATGTTGTGAACACCATATTTAAGAAGGTGGATTTTGAATTTAAAAAGTTTATTATCTTTCTGTATTTAATATTCTTTTTGATTTTACACCGAACTTTAGGCTCTGTACAAGTTGTACAGCGTCCACCCTCGGCGTTTTTAAAATCCTATTAGAATATAGTAATTATGCCAAAGAAAATTGTCAACAAACCATACATCAGTAAATGGATAGGTGGCATGTATATAACATTATCAATTCTTGTCATCTCCGTATTTCTTGGGATTTCTCTCTTTACTCTTATTTATTCTTCCTCAATGCCATCACAAGTTATAACCATAGCTGTCATGTCTTTCACTACAATACTGCTAATCGCCACGACTCTAAGTCTTTATAGAACAAAGTATGTCGTGAAAGACGGGATATTGACGTCCTGGTCGCCATTTGCAATCATAAGACTCAAGCTGAAAGACATTAAAAAAGTTGAAAGAACTCTAACCCCATTCTATTTCAGAGTCGGTGCGAGCTTCTATTCTGGCAGATTTTACATTCCAAGTCTAGGATGGACAAGGACAATAATAACAAACTTAAGGGACGGATTGATAATAACTGCAAAAGGCGGCAGGCATTATTTGATAACGCCATCGCATCCTGAAAGATTTATGAAAGTCTTGAAAAGATGAGCGTACATACGATAGATCGATAGAGAAGTTCGTTGAGTTGCATAGGTCCTAATCTACAAGCGCCTTTATCAAATCCGCACGTGCGATTATACCCACGAGTTTACCCCTGCTCACGACAGGCAACCTATTGATGTCATGCCTTTCCATCATAGCAGCAGCATCGAATATGTTCGTATCCGGGCCCACACTCACAGCCTCCTTTGTCATAACGTTTTTGACTTTTATCCTAGATATTCTCTCCAAATCTTCCTTTATGGCTAAATGACTCTTCCCTGTCTTGATTAAGTTTAGACAAATCATGCTTAGGGACTGTAGAGGCAGAGACTTTGAATTGAGCGATTGTGACAATTTCATACTCATAAATTTGACAATGTCTGTTTCGCTTACGACACCAAGCACTTTACCCCTGCTTACCACGGGCGCGCCGGAGATGTTAAGTCTTGAAAATAGTTGGGCAACATCGAATATAGAATCCTCAGGCTTGAAGGAAACGACTTTCTTGTTCATAAAGTCCTTTACTTTTTTCATACTTCTCAATAATTAATTGCAAATCTGGACTTATCTAATTTACCTTAGTTTCTTAATCTCTCTTTCTATCTCCTCGTTTTCAATCTTCTTGAAAAGAACTTTTGGCTTATTGATTTTGTGACCGGTTTTAATCTTTAATTCTTTCGCAGATTCCCATTTTTGCTTGTGTACAGATCCCTTGAGATTCAACTGATTCCACAAATCTTCTGCTGCAAAAGGCAAGTACGGCTCTAGTATGATGGCAAGAGTACGGACTGCGTTTATACTGAGATAGAGACAATTGTTTGCATTGCCCTTCCAGGGCTCCTTTTTCTGGAAGTACTGGTTGCAGGCGCCTGCAAACTCTATTATCTTCTTCAATGCTCTATGTAGTTCATTATTTTCTATAAATTCACTTACTTCCGTAGCAATAGTCTTAATCCTTTCTTCAAACTCCTTATCCACATCATCAAATCCATCCGGCTCAGGTACTTTGCCGTCGAATTTCGAGTCAATGAATGTCAGGGCTCTATGAATAAAGTTGCCTATAGTCGCAACTAGCTCGTTGTTTATCCTCGCTTGGAGATCTTTCCAATCGAAGTTGATGTCTGCCTGGCTGTAAGTTGTAATGGTTGAGAGATAATATCGTAAATAATCTGCCGGAAAGCTATCCAAGAAGTCATGCAACCCTACATACCAGTTCCTACTCTTTGAAAACTTCTTACCCTGCAGCAACAAATGACCGCGTACGGGTATGAATTCAGGCAGCTTGAACCTGCCTTCACCAATCCTCATAGCCGGCAAAAATAAATAGTGGTGGTATACTATGTCCTTGCCTATGAAGTGGTAGATGCGAGCGGAATTCCAGAAATTCTCACCATCAATCTTCTTGCTTGCCAGATGCTTGAGTGCTGTGGATATGTAGCACAACTGGTTGTCAAACCAGCCATAGAACACTTTGCCTTTCGCATCTTCCAAGGGAATCGGCACACCCCAATGCATATCCCGTGTAATATCCCAGTCAAGCAACCCATCCTCTATCCATCTAAGCACATAATTTTTCACTTCACTCTGCAAATCGCTGTTTTTGTTGAACCATTCATTAAGCTGCTTAGCAAAGGCAGACAGTTTAAAGAAGTAATGATCGCTGATCTTTGTCACTGGTGTAGTTCCGCAGATTGCACAGTGCGGGTCTTTGATTTGCCCCGATTGGAACACTCTCCCACACTTCTCGCACCAGTCACTGTACTGCTCTTCTGCCCCACAGAACGGGCAAGTACCTTTTACATATCTATCAGGCAGGAATTTGCCGCATTTTTCACAGTAAGGTAGTTGCACTGTCTGCTTGAATATGAAACCTTTCTTTTTCAGCGTAAGGAAAAAACTCTGTACGAATTCTATATTCTCCTTCGAGCTAGTCTTGTCGAAAATATCAAAGGATATGCCCAGAGCTTCAAAATCTTCCCTATCATGCCTATTCCAATATGCAACAAAGTCCTTCAATTCCTTCTTTTCCTGCTCGGCTTTTATAAGAATCGGTGTTCCAAAATCGTCGGTCGCACATACAAAGACTACTCTTCTACCTTTCAGCCTGCAGTAGCGTGCAAATATGTCTGCCGGTAAATATGTAGACGTTACATGTCCTAGATGCAGCTCACCGTTTGCATACGGCAACCCAGATGTGATAATTACCTTTTCGTCCTTGAAATCAATCACCCTAATAGATAATTTAGAAGTTTGGAATAAGTGTATTTAAATCTAACAGTCCTTTTTGTTTATTGATAGTCTATCTATTCGGGTTGTGTGATAATGAACTCAATTGAGCTGTACAATGATCTTCACGGGCTCCAGATTTTTACTACAGGGGACATTAGGCCGATATTCTCGAGAGAAATTACAGTTGTCGATGCATGCGTGCTTTTTCCAGAGATACTGTCCAGAAATAAAAGGAATGTAAATTCCTTAAGGAAATATTCGGAAAAACTGAATCCGTTGAGAGAAAGCGATGATAAACATATACTAAGAAAGTTGAGCGAGCGAGAACTTAGAAAATGCATACGCGTAGTTAACGCAATTGAAGATGGCAGTCTATCCAAGCGGGGGCTATATATGGCCATGACTAGACAAGTTGAACTTGAACTTTGGGATTTGAGGAATTTTAGGTCAACGTACGATATCCCTAAAAATTGGATGGGCGATATAATGGAATATTTATACTACATAGACTTTGATGCCAACAGTTTTCGCAAAAAATACGATAATATTTCCAGACTTTTCAATTCCAATGGTGACTTCTCGGTTGCAGTAGCGGCTTACGTGCTTGGTCTCAACCTCGCAACTAGGGACTATAGAGATTTTAATCCAAATAATATCAGAAGTTTTAGGAAAATATACTCTGAAAGGTGGGGAATGAAAAGACCATTCAGAAAACATGACCCAGATTCTTTGTGCATGATCATGGATAGTCTTAAATTGTAAAAACCGAGTTTACGTTTTTATATCCGCAACAGACTTCAACACCAAATCCGGCCTCATCCTTCTCTTTACTTTTGTACTCCTGTTCACACCCGTCTTCACGAGGACGGTGTAATAGCCCAACTCTTTACCGACTGCTATATCCGTCCCAATACTATCGCCGATGAGCACAGTCCTACTTGGTCTGGATTTATTCATGGACTTAATAGCTCTAGTCATAAAAATCGATGGTTTGCCCAAAAGCTTTGCCTCTTTACCACTCCCGTATTCTATAGCCTTTGTCATCACTCCAGTACCGGGCCACAAGTCATTGCCTGCGACAAAATATCTGCCTCGCGCAGTCGTATAGAGCTTAGCACCACGGCGCAGGGCTTCTATTGCCGTAAAAAGTTTCATAAAATCAAACTTCAAATCATGCCCAACGACTACATAATCGGCCGTTACTCTGCTTGTAGTCCTCACTTTTCCAGCCTTTAAGTCATCCCTCAATCCTTTACCAACTGCAAAGACACACTCTCCTCTCTTCACCCTCTTTTTAAAATATTTTGCAGCGACAAGCCCCGAGTTCAGAAGCTGATTATGTCTTATGTCAATGCCAAATTTCCAAAGCTTCTTTACGAGTTTGTACCGGGAGACTATAGTACTGTTTGTTATGAATAGGACTTGCTTCTTTTGCTTCTGCAGTTGTTCAATAGTCTCTTTAGCGCCTGGTATTAGCTTATTCCATCTCCACATTGTACCGTCCAAGTCAAAGATGAAAGTGGAAAACTTATTGAATTTCATAAATATAACTTGGTTTTAGAAAATAAGTTTTAGATTCCAGGAATACGGTTAAAATTTAACCAATACTTTATTCATGAGGTCATAAGTTGCTCTGATTTTTGTATCCTCTTCAAAAATCTTAAACTGTTCAATAGAAGATCTAATAACTTGATTTATATGACCGCCATCTGTATAGATATTAGACTCTCTTAAAAGCCCAATTTCTATCGAATCTTTAATATCCCATCTATCAAATTCTTTATTTTTCAGTACCTCATAGAGCATCGATAAGAGTATGTACGCAATCTTATAATCCCCTCTCGCATTGACTTCATATCTCCTCTTTAGAGGTCTCCTCCCATCAACGTATTCGGTTATGGAAAGTGCACCGTCTGCTAATCCTAACTCTAGACTAGGGGTTCCATTGACTTCTCCAACAATACCTTTAATTAATTCTAATTTCTTACAAAGGACTTCTCGTCTTTCAGGCAATTGAATCACTACACCATCGAGATAGGATTCTTCTCATATGAAAGGAATAGCAATTAACATTTTTATATTGGTCGTTTTTCCAATTTTTTCTCAGCAGGTGCAATTACATCTATTTTAGTCCGCAATGCAACATCCGGATTCAGGCTAATGCTGTCTATACCTTCTTGCACCAGAAATTCTGCAAATTCTGGGAAATCGCTAGGGCCTTGCCCGCAAATGCTCACAGGTTTGCCATGCTTGTGCGCAGTCTTTATGAGCTGACTCACCATCTGTTTTACAGCTTCATCACGCTCGTCAAACAAGTGTGCAACTTGTTCACTGTCGCGGTCTAAGCCAAGCGTAAGCTGTGTAAGGTCGTTGCTGCCTATGCTGAAGCCGTCAAAGACTCTACTGAACTCGTCCGCAAGTATGACATTGCTCGGTATCTCGGCCATGCACCAAACTTCAAAGCCATTCTTGCCTCGCTTCAATCCCTCATCTTCCATTATTGAAATCACTCGCCTGCCTTCTTCAGGTGTCCTGCAAAAAGGCACCATTGCTTTCACGTTTGTCAACCCGTATTCATCCCTCACTTTCTTTAATGCCTTGCACTCTAGTTTGAATGCGGGCAGAAATTTAGGATCGTAGTAGCGGCTCGCACCCCTCCATCCAAGCATTGGATTGCTCTCTTGAGGTTCGTACTTCTCACCGCCTTCCAGATTGGCATATTCGTTGCTCTTGAAATCGCTCAGCCTCACAATCACCGGCCGCGGATAGAAAGAGGCAGCGATCTTTGCTATACCTGTAGCAAGTTTGTCTATGAACAACTGAGACTTGCGGTTTTTTATCATGTGGAGCGGATGGACGCCGATGTAGGAATTGATTATGAACTCCAGCCGGGCCAGACCAACACCGTCCACGGGCAGTCTCCCCACACTCAGAGCCTGGTCGGGTATGCCTAGGTTTACATAAATCTTAGTCTTAGTCTTTGGCACCTCTTTTATGTCTACCTCCCTTCTCTTGAATTTTAGCAAGCCTTCATAGACCTTGCCTTCGCCTTCTGCGCATACGACTGTTACCTCTTGGCCGTTTTTCAAGACTTTAGTGGCATTCTGCGTGCCGATTATGCAAGGTATACCAAGCTCCCGTGAGACGATTGCCGCATGGCAGGTGCGACCGCCGCGGTTGGTGACAATTGCCGAAGCAACCTTCATTATCGGTTCCCAGTCGGGATCGGTCATGTCAGTCACAAGTACTTGTTTCGGTTTGAATTTGCTAATATCGCCTGCATCCTCTATGACGTTTACAACACCTTGACCAATCTTGCGGCCGACAGCTCCTCCCCTTACCAAGACACTACCACGGCTTGTCAGTTCATAGACTTCGATTATATTCTTCTTTATCGCATGCACAGTCTCCGGCCTCGCCTGCAGTATGTACATCTTGCCATCATCATCCTTGCCCCATTCTATGTCCATGGGCATTTTATAGTGGTCTTCAATAGCCATGCAGTATTCTGCCAATCCTTTTATCTCATAATCGCTCAGCACGAATCTTTTCCTATCTGAGTCCGGTACTTTTTCTTCTTTATTCTCCTTGTCTCCCCTCACAAGTTTCAGCTTTTTATCTCCCAGGTTCTTCTCAATCACTGCAAGAGTCGGTTTGAAAACGAGAAATGTGTCCGGGTTGACCTTTCCTTGAACTGTATATTCACCCAGTCCCCAACTGCCATTGAGCATGATAAAATTTTCATGTCCGCTATCAGGGTCGATTGTGAATGCAACGCCCGCGCACTTGCTGTTCACCATCTTCTGCACAGCCACGCTGAGAGCGACTTTGAAATGGTCAAAACTTTTGTCTTCACGGTAGCTTATTGCCCGATTTGTAAATAGCGAGGCAAAGCAGTCCTTCACGCGCTTAAGCAACAATTCCTTGCCTGTGACATTCAGATAGGTCTCCTGCTGTCCAGCAAAGCTCGCACCCGGCAGGTCTTCTGCCGTAGCCGAGCTACGCACTGCAACATAGAGTTTCTTGGCCTTCAGTTTTTCCGCCAATTCTTCATACGCTTTGATAATCTCTTTCTTCAATTGCAATGGCAATTCTGCATCACTTATGAGTCTACGTATTTTCTGTCCGCGTTCAGCCAGATTTTTTACGTCATGCGTATCCAATCCTTCGAGGGCTTTCTCCATCTTTGTCTGAAGGTTGTTGCATAGAATATGGAAGCGGTAAGCTTTAGCAGTGATTGCAAACCCTGCCGGTACTGGCACTTTAGTCTTGTTTATCATCTCTCCAAGGTTCGCAGTCTTGCCACCGACTATAGGTACGTCATTCTTTGTCAGCTCGTCGAACCATTTTATAAATTTGTAAGGCATCCAATCTAATTAAATTGTATTTACCGTAGTTAAAATTTTAACCTATGGAAATAGTAGCTGAGTTGAATCTAACTTTTTAGAAATCGCTATCTCACAATCTTCGCAAATTTCGGAGCCATCAGGATATAACCGTCTGAAATTGCAACTAAGTCCCACCCATACTGCATGCAGCGTCGCTTGAGTTTGCTCACTGCATTCTTGAATTCACCAAGGTCCTTTGTCTGCAACTCTTTCACTTTAAGCAATAGTATGTTGCCTTCCCTTAGCAGCCGCTCAATGTGCTCTACATCTATCATTCCAGTCAGATTTTCTACTCTTACCATTATCTTTTCCGTTGGTTCTTCTTGCTCTATAGGCAACTCTATAGATTCGTCCTCTGGTACAACTCTTTTGAAAATATCCCCTATACCCATTCAACCACTTTGTATTAATTGGACTTGTAATTAATTTGGTAATTCATAGATTTAAATAAATCTACGAGTTCTGCAACTGCCTGGGTTCTTACAAACATTCCACATAATCTGCTGCATTCTGCAAACTACTGCTGAAACCTGGCTCCGCACCAACGACTATTGCTTCCTTTCCGTATTCCTTGATCTTCTGCACCACTGGCAGGTAATCTGCATCCCTAGTCGCTATGGCGACTATGTCTATGTCGGGTTTTGCCATCGCTGCCTCTACCGCAGCCACAGCCATCGCCACATCCACATCATTCTTTTCAGCTTCCTGTTCGGCAAGCACTATTATAGTTTCAAAGCCTTCGTTGATTATAGCCTCTATCAGCTTTTCGGGTGCGAATTGGTTTAGGTAAACGCGTGATATGACTACGCGGCCATGCCGTTTCACCCTCTTCTTCAAATCTCTCAGATCAATCATAAATTCCTTTCTGAGCATATTCGGCCCGTCAACAAAAAGGGCTATCCTTTTATTAGGTCTGAGCCTTCTAGCAGTATCCTTTCTCTGCCTATACATATTCATGGTATCAACTCCTTCAGTCTACTTTAAATTTCCAAATCGAGTTACCAACTGAAGTCTTCACCTTTCACAGAAGTAGCCAGACCTACAAGTAGAATAAAGTTCCCATCCATCTTTATATCGCCGTTGAAGTTGGATATTGTGAGTTCGTCATTCGCTAGATTGTCAATGTTCAGAGTGGTTTCACCTTTCCAACCCTTTATGCTTCCGCTCACTGAAGTAAGTTCTATCTTGCCTTGTAAAATTCCCATAAGATTGAAATCCTCCATAGGAATCACTTCAAAGCCCACTTCAAATGGCGTACCAGTCGATAGGAATGGATATTCATTCACTGTCAACATGTCTGCCGTACCTGTAAGTTTTACACTGCCACCTACAGTGTAGTCGAATTTGCCTTGCGTGTTGTAGACTTGAACGCTACATCTTTTCCCAGCCATCTGCATTATTGTCTTTCCCACAGTGACTGAGCTCTGGCATATGCCGGAAACACGCAGGCTCGAATTGGATAAAGTATATCTTTGGCCATAGAAGGCAACTTTGTCTGTTTCAAGGAGAATCCTGAAACTGTCCCCACTTTGGAAGAAGTCCATATTCAACATCGTTGCAAGGAAATTGCCGACTTTCGTACCTAAGAATTGCGTATACTCCCTTCCAACATTAGTAAGCATTAGAATTCCTATTATGCCTACAATAATGAAAACGGCCAGCAAAGGTTTCCAATTCATTTGCATCACTTCAAGGTCTTTAACTCCAGTTAATACCTCTAAATCTTGGTTAGCAAGTATATTATATATATTATTACGTGCTAAACACTTATTAGATTCTAAAGATATATTAATCGAATAAAGCTTTAAAAATAAGTGTTCAAGAGGATATAGAAGAATCGGATGGTCAATATGATATCACCCCCCGTACGCCTTGCACAGACTGGCGGCATATTAGACAACATAATCTGGCTAGTAATCTTTATGGTATTCATGCTCTTCTACCCTAAGCTGATGATTACTCAGATGCTTTGGAAGCTGGAGCAGAGTGCCGTTAGAATGGAGAATATGTCCAAGAAGACCAAGAGTACTGTGATGAAGAAGATATCCAAGCGGCCTGATTTGAAGCTGCGTACTTCTGTGTCAAACTTCTTAGAGACAGTCCCGATTATGCCAAATAACTTGGACCCTTACGGCGTAGTCCCTAAACTAGATCACATAATCAAGCTCTATAGAAATCGGTTCAAGTATTTTGTGAATGGAGTCGCACCTAAGATGGGAGAGGAGGAGAAAGCAAACTTAGTCGGCGGCCTGTCTGGGGCGATAACAATGAACCAGATTGCCAAGATTGTGCGGCATTGGGTAGAACTCATAAGAAAAACAAAGAACTTGCAGCTAGCTATGGTTCTGCAAATGCAGCTGCCTTTGATTGAGAGGATTGCCAAAGCTGTTGTAGATGGGACGGAAGCACTCACAAATGGATGGTCTGTAGGGGATGGTGCAGGACCGATGGTGGCTAGCTTGATGATAGGGGGTTCTAAGATTTCAAAGAGCTATAAGGAAGAGGAGATAATTGTTGTGAAAAAGAAGATTCGCGGCAGGAATGCCATCATAATGCGTGCAAAGGGACCTGGTGGCAGAATTGGCGACCTAGGCAATACAGTCGTGGATATAGTGAAAAAGAATAAGATAGCAAAGATAATAACAGTTGATGCTGCAGCCAAGCTCGAGGGCGAGAAGACGGGGAGCATAGCAGATGCTGTGGGCGTGGCAATAGGTGGCATAGGCGTGGATAGTTTTGTCATAGAAAACATAGCTGTGAAGAAGAAGATACCGCTGGACGCTTATGCAATAAAGATGAGCCAAGAAGAGGCAATACAGCCGATGCTAGAATCGATTATCACAGCAACAAAGAATGTAGTCCAACGCGTGGAGGATAACATCGCAAGCACGAAGGAAAAAGGAAGCATACTCGTAGTGGGCGTAGGCAACTGCTCGGGCATAGGTAACAGCGCGGCTGATGTGAAAGATGCAGAGAAAGCAGCGAAAGAAATCCAGCGCATAGTGAAAGCGAGAAAGAAGAAGGAAAAGAAGAGCATGCTCAAGTGGCTAATTGGTGGCTGAAATAATTATAAAAGTTTCATTTCTGAAGATATTTTAAAGTAAAATCCAATATAATGATAATGAATTCTGAGAATGAAGAGCCGTCGAACAATCTAAAAGAATGGCCGCCTGTATCAGGCAGGTACTACTTGGGCAATAAAAATTCTGCCGTAGCAGTATGTACTCTGGCTAGTGTAGACCTTCTAGAGCAGTTCAATGACCCGCAGTTCTTGGAGAAGGTAGCCATCGTTGGCAAGATCGTGACTGAGAACGTAGGCATAGAAAAGATTGTGCAGAATGTCATCAGCAACCCAAACATACGCTATCTTCTGCTGTGTGGCAGGGAGAGTCAGGGACATTTCGTAGGACAGTCATTGAAAGCCATAATATCCGATGGCGTGCACGAAGGCAGAATAGTCGGTGCTAAGGGACCGATGCCACTCGTGAAGAACTTGACAAAAGATGAAATAGATACGTTCAGGCGGCAGGTTGAGATTATAGATTTGATAGAATGCGAAGATATAGATGAGATATTGCACTTCATAGACGAGTGCAATAAAAACAAACCAAAGCCCTTTCGCTCAAAAGTGGAGATTAGCCATGTAGAGACTATAGATGCAGACTACGATCCGAGTAAGGGCTTTACGGCAGACGAGCGGAAAGACAAGGGATGGTTTGCCATAAGCATCAACCGGCCGAAGAAGTTGATAGTTGCAGACTATTATATAGGATATGGTACTGACTCAAAGCTACAATGCCGCATAGTCGGCACGACTGCTGAAAGCATAGCTGGGACTGCTGCCAGGCGAAAGCTAGTCACAGTTCCTTATCATGGTGCATATCTGGGGAAGGAATTGGCGAAAGCTGAGATTGCCCTTAGGTATGATCTGCCTTATGAACAGGAAAACAACCTAGACTTAAGTAAATTAAAAGAGAAGAAAGATTAAAGGTGAGACTGGTGCCTTACGAACCGATAATCATTCGCGCTGAAACTCTTGCTGAAGCATGGGAGAAATCAGTGGAGGCTCTTATGAAAAATGGGCATGAAAGGAAGATAGAGGCGCCCGATTATTTGACATATCAAAGGGATGCTCCAGTCTTTATGATCATTACCAATCCTTTGAAAGAACCTATGCTACATCCTAAAGCACCCATTGTTTCCGGGCAGGAGAAGGACTATGTGCGCGATGTGATATTTGGCGTGCCAGACAAGGACGTGGAGAATAAGTTTGACTATACTTATCACGGTAGATTCAGGTGCTATCCAGACTGCGAAGTGCGCGCGGACTGGCCGAATGTCACTAGTGAAGATGAAATTGAAGGGCTTAAGCAAAAGCTGTGCGAAGGCAAATGCATAGTAAAAGTCATGGACCAAGTCCAGATTGCCATTGACACACTGAAGCGCGATCCTACACGTCGTAGCATTGTACTAATGAGCTGGATTCCTTCCCGCGATTCAATAAAGTTCGGGCCAAAGAGAGAGAAGAGCGGGTCACCGTGCGTAGTCTACATACAGCCGCAGATTATAGATGGCAAACTACATTTCTTTGTGGTGATGAAAACCAATGACCTATTCAATGCATGGCCATTGAATGCATACGCGATGGTAAAATTGCAAGAACATATGGCCAATGAAATAGGCGTGGATGTCGGCACGTACAATCACTTTTCCGTCTCTATGAACATCTACAAGGATATGTACAATCAAGCAAAGGAACTTTATGAAAAATGATTTCTAATTATGACGACATTACCCTTTGCATAATTTCTCTCAATTTATTCTCAAGCTCTTCTACAGTGCCGTCATTGATAACTTTGTGGTCTGCTATTGCCATGCATTTGTCGACTTGCTGGCCTGTTTGAGTCTCGTCCGCTCCTCGGTCGCGTGCGTCCATTGCTTGGAACTCCTCTTCACTCTTCGGGTCCCTTTCCTCTCCTCGCTCGAGAAGGAATTTAAGTCGTTTCTCAGCCGGGGCATCTACAGCTATAAGAACAAAATTACTGCCAAACTCCTTTTTCAGCCACTCCACCTCTCCTGGATTGCGTATCCCATCTATAACTATCATCTCTTTGTCTCTGGGCAGATATTCAATCGCCAGCTTGGCTAGAATATGCCCACCATACTTCTCTCTAAGCTCGTTGCCCATGTCCTGCATAGTCTTACGGATGAAGTTGCCACGTTTTTTCTCTATCTCCCCTCGGATGACACCGGAAAGAGTGACATGTTAGCAGTTGAAGCTCTTAATCAAGAATTGCTTTACGATGTTTTTTCCAGCACCTAAAGTTCCAGTCAACCCTACGACTTTCATTACAATTCACCAAACACCATGATTCTTATCTTTCTATATTCGAATTTCTATTTTAAATATTTTTATATAAAAATGTGTAGATTCCCTAAAAACCCAAAAAGGGAAAAAATAGTTTCCAAGAGTATATTAATCTTTAAAGGTCATTTCCTCTTATAGTCTTTCTTCCGTTTGACTTGGCTCTGCGAGCAGCATTATTGACCTTCCACTCTATCCTATCGTCAAGAGCACCCCAGAAGTCACCGCTCACTCTCATCTTACCGGCTACACCTCGCACGGCAGATTTAACAGCCAATGATTTCCTTCTTTTTGCCATTCATACACCTCCAATGTGTGCAAATTGTTAATTAAACATATTTTTTCCTATATATAAATACCGCTCTAGAATAGCTCAGAACTGCTGAAAAAGGCGCTTTTGGATATCACATAAATAAGATATAAAAACACAAAACAATTATTGATTTAAATGAAAGATGTGTTAAACTTTGCTCTAATCGGTACTGGTATCATTGCCAATGTACATGCGAAGGCAATAAAGGACATAAAAGGTGCTAGGTTGTATGCAGTTGAAGATATTTCTATCGATCGGGCCGAAGCATTCGCTCGTAAGTATGGAACTAAAGCATATGCTAGCTATGAGGATATTTTGAAAGATCCGGAAATAGATGTCGTGGATATAGTCTGTCCGAACCATCTGCATGCTGACTTGGGAATTAAAGCTGCTATTAGTGGTAAGAATGTGATTGTTGAAAAGCCGATTGACGTGTCTGTAGAAAAGGCAGAAAAACTGGTGGAAGTTTGCAAGAGCAAGAACGTGAAGCTTGCTGTTATATCCCAGCACCGCTACAAGGGTAATGTGGAAAAGCTGAAGCATACAATTGATGCTAGGATATTTGGAAAGCCTTTGGCAGTCAATTTTTTCGTGAGGTGGCATAGGCCAGAAGGATACTATAAAGAATCGAAATGGCGGGGCTGTGCTTACACTTCCGGTGGTGGAGCGCTTATGCTCCAGGCAATCCACTACATAGACATTGCACAGTGGCTAATGGGGCCTGTGGATTCGGTGATGGCGAGAGCTGGCACACTAAAGCATAATATTGATGTGGAAGATATTGGAGTTGCAATCCTGAAATTTAAGAATGGTGCCATTGGAGTGATAGAGGGATTGACTTTTTCAAATAAGACATTGGAGGACAGAATAGAGTTTTTCGGTGAGAACGGTATGGCTATCCTAGAAGGTGACAGGATAGTCGAATGGAATGTAGGCGGGTATTCAAAGAAGAACATACTAAAATCGATGACGACGGCAAAAGTAAAGTCTGCCATTCCCATGAGAAAGGCAAGCATACGTACGCAGTTAGAAGACATAGTAAACTCCATAAGAAAGGGTGGAGAGATAAAAGTCAATGGTGAAGAAGGATTGAAGACATTGAAGATAGTTAATGCAATATACGAATCTACCAGGTTAAAGAAAGAAGTAAAAGTCTAGGTGATGATTTGGCGGAGAAACTTTTTAAGAAATTATTGAAGAAGTCCAAGCTCTACTACCCTGCGGCATCTCTCTATAACAGATACAATTCAATGAAGAGAAAGAGAGCTTACAAAAAAATGAAAGAAACCGGTGAAGCACCTCTACCGAAGAGGATACTCTTCGAGCCGACACAGCGTTGCAATTTGAGATGTAAAATGTGTTTTTTCAACAGGGATATGACAGTCAAGCCGAATGAAATGACTCTTGACGAGATTAAGAAGATATTTGATCGTATCAAATTTGCAAAATTTGTAAACTTGATAGGCGGCGAAGTCATGCTCCGCAAAGACATTTTTGACATAATGGATTACCTAAAATCCATTGGAGTGGAGATTCAATTGGGGACAAATGCCACGATGATAAATGAAAGTAATGCTGAAAGGCTTAGGTCAAACCCGAACATCACAGCTATAACCACATCCATAGACGGTGATAGAGAGCTTCATAATTCAATCAGGCGGACTGATTTCGCTTTTGACAATACAATACAGGGTATGAAACTCGTCAAGGATAAAATCCCTACATATGTCGTGTCTGTGGTGATGGATGACAACGTCGAGCAACTCCCGAATATAGTAAAACTGATGGGCGAAGTAGGGATCAAGAATCTTACATTTGAATACGAGAGGAAGTATACCGAAGATGAATTGGAAGAAGCCTCTAGACTTATGGGGTTTCCCAAAGAGGCGTTCCCATTATCAATCAGCAAAAATAGTAGCCGCCGCTATAAAGCCGAATTACTGAGAGAGAAGCTGGAAGAGTCTTTGAGACTTGGGAAAAGTCTTGGTGTCAATGTCGGTCTTTTTCCATCCTTTTTGCTTAAAGACTTGGACAATTGCTACAATGAGACTTTGCGGGAGAATGGAAAATACCTATGTAAATTCCTTTTCGTTGGTAGGATTGATCCGCAGGGCAACCTCATACATTGTCATGCCATAAGGAAAGCATTTGGCAACCTCTTGGAAAAGTCGTTTGAAGAAGTGTGGAACTCAGAGGAGATGAAGGAATTCAGGAAGAAGCTTCTAAGTAACAACCTGCTCCCAATATGTGAGACTTGTCTCTATATGGAAAGACTGAAATGATTAAGTCCTAAAATTCCGGGCGTTTCTCACCGAACCTTCCTACACCTAATTATATTAAATACCAAAAAACAAATAATCCTCAGTGGTTTAATGATTTTATCAGACAAAGACGTATTGGCTGCAGTGAAAGAAGGTAAGATAAAAATCAAGCCATTTGAAGAAGAGAACGTAATGCCAATAGGCGTTGACTTACGTTTGGGTAATGAATTTAGAATCTTTAAAATGGACCATAAATCTCATATAGACCCATCCAATCCGCAGGTCGGTGACACAACATATCTTGTCAAAGCAGAAGATGGCAAGCCATTTATGGTACATCCAGGTGACTTTATACTTGGTGTCACTCGTGAATTTGTGGAACTGCCTGATGATATTGCAGGGAGGATAGATGGGCGATCTAGCTTAGGGAGATTGGGCATTATAGTCCATAGCACAGCTGGTCATGTTGACCCGGGGTTTGCAGGCAAGCTCACCCTAGAAATAAGCAACATCGGCAAGCTACCTGTAGCACTATATCCTGGGATGAAATTCTGCAGTCTGATTTTCGAGAAGACAAGCACGCCCGTAGAACACAGCTACAAGAAAGTCGGAAAGTATGTCGGTGCGACTGAGCCAGGTGTATCGAAGATAAGTGAAGAATTCAAAGCTAAAAAAATAAAGAGTTAAATGTTTTATTCTAGATAGATAAAGATAAGTGATTGTATGGGACTTAGACCAGGAAGAACTATAAGAAAGAGGAAAAGGCCTTACACTAGAGTGTCGAAGAAGAAGCCGAGAAAGAGCTATGTTGTGGGCGTTCCTTTCCCGAGGATACATGTGTTTGAAATGGGAAAGAAGAACGGAAAGTTTAATGTAGCATTGCATCTAATTACAAAAGAGGGAGTGCAGATAAGGGACAACGCGCTAGAGTCTGCTAGGATAGTCGCATCAAAGTACTTGGCAAACAAGCTCGGGGAGGGCGGTTATTTTATGAAAATCCTTGTATACCCGCATCAAGTTCTCCGTGAGCATTCAATTGCAATGGGTGCTGGCGCTGACAGGTACAGTCAGGGAATGGCTCATGCCTTTGGCAAGCCTGCTGGAATAGCTGCAAGTGTAAAAGCCGGTCAGAGACTTATTACAGTAAGAACGAAGAAGGCAGGTATAAAAATTGCAAAGGATGCACTAAAGCGTGCTAGTTCTAAACTAGCGCCAAAGACGAAAATAGAAATTGAAGAATGAAATTATTTAATTCTCTCACTAGGTTGTACCCTCACTTTATAGGTGTAAAAAATTTCATTTGCTGCTATCTCTCCTATAGAGGATGGAGGTGTTGGAGGAAATCCATTATTTCCACTTGAGACCAATTTACGTTTTTCGAATCTATCCACTTTCCTTTCCCGACTTTTCATTCTTTTAAAGAATGAACCTAAGAATAATTGATAATTTTCTGCTAATAGTTTTGTTTTCAACTGTGGACGATATCCGAGAATAGCATCATGATTAGAACCAACTGCTATCAGCTGCAACATCGAAGTATCTAGTTCTGTACCATCTTTTGTATAACATAAGATACTCCCGTTACTTTTTAATTCAGTGAACAGAATTTCCCTACCCAACGTTCTATCCAACCAAGCAGCATAAGGTTCTTTAGGTCTCACAATTATCACTACTCGAGAGTGGTATATAAATGTTTCTATGCATGATAAATATTTTTCCTTATAATGTATTCTTAGTGATTTTGTGGTAAACCCAGATATTTTATCTCTAAGATATGCCACAGATGAAATTAATTATATCTTTTCAGAGTATGGTAAAAATCTCTTTGAAAGGGAATTGTGGATTGCTGTTCTGAAGGGTGAAAAAGACTTAGGGGTGGATATTCCGGACGATGCAATAGCTGCATATGAAAACGCTAAGGAAAATATTGATTTGGAGAGAATAAAAGAGATTGAAAGAGTTACAAAGCACGACATAAAAGCAAAGATTCAGGCCTTTAACGAAGCTGCCGGTGGAAAATACCAACTAATCCATAGACCAATGACTTCTAGAGATCTTTCAGACAATGTAGAACAAATGCAAATCAAAAGAACAGCCGAAATAATCTTTGGAAAATATGTCTCTGTGCTTAGACATCTTGTTGAAAAAGCAGAACACTATGCAGATTTAGTAATGTCTGGAAGGACCCATCATCAGGTAGCACAACTAACGACACTTGGAAGAAGATTCTCGATGTGGGCAGAAGAACTCTACGGACATTTGGTTGATTTCGAGAATTTCATACAGACATACCCGCTAAGGGGATTAAAGGGAGCTATTGGTACTCAATCTGACCTGCTAAGCCTTCTATGCAGTGAGGAAAAAGTGGAGAAATTGGAGGAGATGATTGCCAAGCATCTCGGATTTGAAAACATACTCATTTCACCTGGTCAAGTGTATCCAAGGTCTTTGGATTATAAACTAGCGTCAAATCTTTCTAGTCTCAGCGCGTCATGTGAGAATCTTAGTAAAACAATGCGATTGATGTCTGGGCTTGGACTTGTGACGGAGGGGTTTAAACCAGGTCAAGTAGGCTCTAGCGCAATGCCGCACAAAATGAATACACGCAGCTCTGAGAGAGTTTCAGGTTTTGCTAAATTATTAAAGATGTTTGCGATGGGAGTCTCATTAATTTCAGGGGACCAGTGGGAAGAGGGTGACGTGTCTTGTTCTGTCGTTAGAAGGGTGATTATTCCTGGTATGTCCTATGCTTCTGACGGTCTTGTTGAGACT
The DNA here is from genome assembly GCA_964512235.1 of uncultured archaeon. Taxonomy (GTDB): domain Archaea; phylum Aenigmatarchaeota; class Aenigmatarchaeia; order CG10238-14; family SCSR01; genus CAZEGD01. The sequence goes on along the minus strand of CAZEGD010000001.1, from coordinate 64,372 downwards.
ATGTTGACTGTCTTGAATGAAATGGGCGCATATGATAAAACGATTGAAGCAGAGAATGATAGACACATGCCATTCCTAGCTACGACAGAGCTTCTGAACGCTGCCACTAAAAGAGGCATGGGAAGGGAAGATGCGCATGATATAATCAAGAAATATGCGGTCGGGGAAGCTCTAAGAATGAGACAGGAAGGTAGTTATGACAACAATTTGGCAGAATTGCTTGGGAACGACTCAGACTTTCCTTTGAACAAAGAGGAAATAAAGAATATATTGGAAGAAAAAATGCGCCTTACTGGGAATGCAGCACGACAAATCTACAAAGTGGTCGAAAAAGCAAACGAGTTGATTGGCAGATATTCAAAAGAGGCTGAATACGAACCCAGAGAAATTCTTTAGATTTACAGAGCCTCAGGCGGGAATGTGTACAAAGGTTCTATTTTTGAGGGCTTTTATTAAATTTAAAATCTTGCTGGTATTTTTTATAACACCATTCTAAAAGTTCTTCATTAAGTACCTTTGACATATGTACATAATCTATAGGGTTAGTTGAATCTAATGATGCAATAGTTTCTATTAACATATGATCTAAATCTCCAAATTCTTCATGTTTTATCCATGGAAATCTTATATGAATTTCTTCATGCGCAACAATAACTTTTTTAATTGGTTTTGGTAATCCTCTCAAATGTTCATACAAAACAATAGTATTGGTTTCTGGGTGAGCAACTGCATAAGATTTGAATTTTACTAATGGTGCCAAACCATACAAACATCTGATTTTCATATAGAAACTAAATAGAACAAAAGATTTAAATCCTCCTTACGTCGAGGTTGATATTTGAACCACTAAATAAAGTCGCGGAGAGAGCCTTTCACCAAGTCTCAGACTTTCAGGCGGGAATCGCACCCGCGACCTCCACATTACCAGTGTGGTGCTCTCACTAACTGAGCTACTGAGGCACGATTAATTATTCTATATGTTAAAAATAGTTGCTTAAAGAATATAGTTGTTTACCCTTCCACGACTGTTCCCTTATGTTTGCCTTTTACAGCACGCAGTATCTCTTTAGGATCTTTTCCGCTTATCATTACCAGTTTAATTTTTGTCTTTGCAAGCACTTTTGCCCCAGGCAGATCAAAGAGCTTATATTCGCCTGGTATCTGGGGATTCTTTCTTATAATTTTCAAAAAGTCTTTGTAACTCAGCTTCTTATATCTCTTTACAAAAACTTTCTTCTTCGGATCTCTGGCATACACTCCACTGACATTGCTTGCGTTGATTACTAAATCCGCTTTCACGACCTTTGCAAATATGGCAGCATCGTAGTCTGTAGAGTGACCAGCTTCATAGCCGCCGCAAACAAGGATTTTCCTTCCAAATTTTTTCTTCACTTCTCTAATCGCATCTCTCTCTGTTTGCAATGGTATCAATTGGCCTTCTTTACCAAGTGCAGCCAAGAGCATCTTTGCGTTTATGTGCGTCCCATCAATCCCTATGCGGTCCTGCAAAGACTTTTCAGCACCTATTTTTCTAGCTATTTTTATGTATTCCTTTAACTTGCCAGCACCGCACACAACTATGATTTTATGCCCTTTTTTCCACAGTTTCAGCAGGACATTGGCGTATTTTTTATAGTTTTTTGCGTTCAGCTTCCTAGTCAGAAGCGACCCGCCTATTGAAATCACAATCTTCACTGTAACCACTTATTCAAACGTTAAACCAACCTGTTTTAAATAAATATAGAAGACAATGTAAATAAACTTTCTCCTACTCAGCAAGTTAGAAATTCGGTCTTATTTTAGAGCAAATTTAAGCAACTTTGTAGACATTGTCACCTGGTCTTACTCTATCGGTAACTTTCAATCCTATGCTGTCGCCTTTCTTTGCAGAATCTACAGATTTATGTTCTACCTGCATAGAGTCTATGTCCTGTTGCAGATTAGTAGTAGCACCCTCTATGCTTATTTTGTCGCCTACTGCCAAAGCACCGCTGAGTTCGATTACGGCAACACCTATCTTTGTATAGTAATGATCAATCTTGCCTACAAGCTTCTTTTTCCCAGATCCTTCTGCCATAATTATCCTTTGCTTGTCGAGGTTTAAAAAGTTAATGTGTACGAAGCTAAAATTGATTCATTTTCTATATGTCACTTTCTTCTTGGTCAAATATGTGCCTAACCAGGTGCAGCAATTGCCAACCCTCGCAGTTGTACGCGTTTTCAGGGCAGGTATTACAATTGTCAGAATGCCATAGCCTGAAGTTTTCCAAATTTTCAGACACGCCTTCAATTATTTCGCGCGCCCTTTCCTTGACGTCCTTGGTAGACAGAGTCGATGAACCCCTATACATCTCTACGAAACTCTCGTATAACTTTATTGCAGTGTCGGAAACTATGCTGTGCTTAGAATAATAAAGATATTCAAACTTTACGTGGTTGTCCCCAAACAATATGCCGAATTTCCTAAGAAGGTATGGGTTGGCTTCATACTTCACTTCCCGTTCACGCTGTTCTTTCTTAGTCTTATTATATGACTTTCTACCAAGTCGCTTATCTGGAAATTCTTCTCTCCACCAGAGCGGCTTCTTTGAGAATTTTCTTCCTCTCCAATAATCTCGTATTGGCATATTACCAAGAATTAAGAGTGATATGAGACTTTAATACATTTCGGCATGCTTTTATTCCAACGTTCACAAATTTTCAATAAGAAGATAAAGTGCTGATAAAATGATAGTGCTTATTGCATTTGCAGCAGTCGCTTTGGTGATACTCCTAGGATTTGCAGGCAATTTTTTCTTCCAAAAAACTATGATACCAGACATAATATGGCTCGTACTTCTTGGCATATTTTTAGGCCCAGTATTTAATGTAATAGATCCATCTATGTTCGCAGCTGCCATACCATTCTTTACATCACTTGCCATAATGATTATTCTTTTTGAGGGTGGCTTGAATACAAATATATTCATGCTCATAAGGGAATCGCCACGTTCAATACTTCTCGCAACAATGACTATCTTGCTCTCCATGGCAGCAGCTGGGTTTTTCATGATGTATGCATTCGAGTGGCCTTTGCTCAATGGAGTTCTCCTTGGAGCAATACTCGGAGGATCGAGCTCGCCGATAATATTCTCCATAACTTCTAAAGTAAAGGCTGATGAAAAAGTAAAGACGCTTCTCAATATCGAATCCACCCTTACAGATGCTCTCTGTATAATATTGGCAATTGTAGTGGCAGAATTGATAGTGTATGGGACATACGTACCTACTGAGATTGCAAACAGGATACTGGGCTCTTTCTCCATAGGTGCCATACTGGGATTTGCCACCGGTATAGTAGCAATATTCCTCCTTACTACATTCAAAAGAAAGCCTTTCGAATACATGCTTACTCTTGCACTATTGCTTTTATTGTACTCTTTCACTGAAAGCGTAGGCGGTAGCGGAGCGATAGCGGCACTTATATTCGGAGTTGTGATTGCAAATCCTTTGAACATATCTAAGATGCTCAAGATAAGGAGAAAGATAATAATCGACAAAAATGTGCAAAGGTTCCACAGGGAAGTTGCATTTCTGATAAGGACATTCTTCTTCGTCTATTTGGGAGTACTGTTGACAGTTGGAAGCTTGAATATAATAATTTTCGGCATAATCCTCACTGTTGCTTTGCTGGTTATGCGATTCCTAGCAGTCTATGCATCAACAATAAAAGCAGGTATATTCTCCGCCGAGAAGAAGCTGATGAGTGCTTTGATACCTAGAGGTCTGGCAGCAGCTGTCCTTACGCAGATACCTCTCAATTACGGCATAGCCAATGCGGAGACCTATACGGATTTGATAATAATAGTCATAATAACGAGCATAGTCATTACGACTGTAGGTGTGGCTTTTCTAAGACGTGGCTTATACAGGGCTGTGTTGGATCACAGAAATGCAAACAATTCAAAGAAGAAAAAACGTTAGACAGATTTATTCCACTTCTTTCAACTTTCCCTTCATCTCTTCTATCATCTCTATGAAATCGTCTATTTGGTCCATCTGCAGAACAAACCCCTGCTTAGTTGGGCCTTTGTATGTTGGTGAGTTCTTCCACACGCGAAAGTCTATCCTTTCATTGCCTTTGTATGTGGTCTTCTTTATCACAAGGACGGAATCTTGCTTGAGTTGAAACTCTCCCAGTTTTACATCTTTCTCTTTTTCCTCGTCTTTCATAAAATCAACTAGTAGTCATTGGATTTAAATATGTTCCTTTGAGGATTGCATAGCATTCGTAATGTTCAAATGTTTTCTTCATCTTTGGGTACTTTATATCCCATTACTACGTATTTTCTATACCCTTCTCTACCAGTAGTCGAAATTCCTACAGGTAGTGTAGACAGCTTTTCAAACTGCGACTTTAACATAAAGGACCCGTATTTTCTACACAACTTTCGGACAATTGAAATGTCTGGAACAGTTGAACTGGTTGAATTTGGGGTATATTCTTTTTTAAACTTTTTATTGAATTCCCTTCTCTTGTCCCTTGGAATATTGTAGTATTCTTCAACTCCACCCTCAAAGTAAATATAAAATATGAGCGGGGTGTCCCAAGCGTCCTCTATTGGAATGAGTTTCTTTTCATTCATCATTACCACTGTATAATGACTTTAAGACTAAAAATTCGGCACCACACAGTCTATAATCCGAACCCGGTACTGGGGAAACTTTGCTTATATATGGATGTTTGTGAATAACACCCCACCCACCCTTACCGAATTTTTGTATATGATAACTTTCAAAAATCTCTTCCCCTTCGACTGAAACAAACCATAGACAATTTTTTATGGAGCATCTTTTGATTTCCTCAAATGTAAATCTGGATTCCCGATTGGTCATAGGTTCAAAAAAATGTCCAGTTATAAACGTGTCGAAAACTGAATCTCTAAAAGGTAAATGAGTGGAGGATGCACATACAAAATCTCCGTCTGGCAAGTTTGACTTGGCCAATTTTAATACCGGAAGACCCACGTCAATTCCCACAAGTAGTTTACTTCCATATTTTTTCACAGTCTTTAAACCATTGCCAATACCACAGCCCAAACTTAGAACATTCTCTGGAGAATATGGATAACATTTGAAGAATGACATGATTTCCTTACCAATAGAACTCCACTCTAATTTCTTATTCAGATGTCCAACTTGCGCTAAAACGTAACTCTCTATCGAAGGTGATAGGCTCAAATATCCTCTTGGTTTTGTCTTTCCATTATCTCTTGAGAAAGATTCCCATATATGTGCATAAATCTTAGCAGAGGATATACCGCTCCTCATATAGGATTTATTCAACTCTTCTTGGGTCAGCATAGATATTACGAGGGATGTTACATATTTAAGATTTAATTGAAAGAATTCTCGTATATGGGAGATAAAATATTCGACCTGAAGGGGCTAATAATCTATGAGCTGGACAAACATTATCTAGAGGTAAGTTATTCCGATTTCAGGGATAGTTCAGTTTTTAAGGCTTTTACAGATGAAGATTTTTTGTACACTTTTCAGTTGCTCGTCACTACAAATCAGGTATCATTTCCTAGATTCGGTTCAGAAAAAACAAGGTATCCCGAGGAAGTCAAAAAAATCAAAAGGGTCCTTAACCAGTATAATCCTCAGAACCATGTGATAGGGAACTACTCTAATACCAGATTCTATGAAATTGATGATGGAAAGGAACTGTACATCTTCTCCGGTAAAAGGTCTAGGATGCTTAGAAGGATGAAGTTGGAAATACTATTGAAAGGATAATAGGATACTTTCTTTAGGATGCCCACCTTGAACTTGATGTAGAACTAAAAAACAATGCGGGAGGTGAGCACAGAACAAAAAGTACGGTGCGTCTTTTTTGTTATATTGTTTTGAAAAGATTTAAGATTTCTCTAAGGGGTCTTAGAGGAAATATATAAATCTTTAACTGTTCTTTATTAATTTGATAATATGGGTGCAGAAACAAGTACTTTACTAACTACTGGTCAAAGCCATGTTGAATATCCTAAAATCTTATATGAAGGTAGAAAATCTGGGTATTTTTCTGCAGACATTCTCCAGTATGGACGCTTTAATGTAAGAGGAAAAGGTGAACCAGAGAAATTAATAAAATTTGAAGACGGAGTTCTTTATGCACCTGGTCCAAGAGGTATGCCAACTCCAGCATTAACTGTTCAAAAAGAATTAGAAAAAGATTTTCGAGATGAATTATTTGAAATTGTAGAGTATCTTGAAAAAGTAAATTTTGAAATAAAAAATGTGGCTGCTAAAACAGAAAATCCAGAAGAAATTGCTAAAGCTATAATGCATAGAGGAAATGTTTTTGTAACTTTGAGTTGTAGGACGAGAAATGAACAACTAAGTTGGCCTTCTCCATCGTCTTTCTCATATTATAGTTTATTTGTTGACCATCCTAAAAGATATGTTGGTAATAAAGTTGTTTTAAGTTTTGAAATCGGTAGATTAGGAGAAATTTCAGAGGAAGAAAAGTTATTAATTGAAGGTATAAATACTGAACTTTTAAAAAAATATAATTTTAGAAATTAATTTCTTATTAATTAGTTGAATTTGAATCTTAAAGCAAACTTACCTTCCGCAATATTGGACTCTTATTTACAGCTGTAAACAATGTGGGAGGTGGGATTTGAACCTGCAACACAGCATTCCAGAACACATAAACTTTTATTTTATATAACCTTACATAATTCTGATTGGATTGGGTTGGTTAGACAGAATTTTTGGAAAAAGAGAAGAAAAGTTTGAAGAAGAGAAGATGCAGCTGAAAGAAGTAGAAGGGTTCCTAGCAGAGAAGATGAAAAAGGATTTCAAGCCTCTAAAAGAGTCAGCTGAAAGGGAATATGCAAACTTACAGATGGCTGCCAATACTATGCAAGACCAACTGGAAATTCTTGGACAAGCTCCATATTCCACAATAAACGATCGCATGCTTATAAGAAAAGCTGTGGGAAGCAGAAAGAGTTTTGCGAATAAGATGAAAAGTCTGGTCAAGCAAATACAAAAACCGATGGGAGAAGACATGACTTCTATCCTAAATTTCCATAATGAAACTGCCAAATTACTCAATATCATAAACGCAAAAACAGTGAGAGAGTATGCATTTTTGAAGGAATTGTTCGAAAAGGAAGCAGATAAAGTAATAGAGAGCTTCCGCCAGATAGTCGAAATAGACAAGAGACTGGGGAATATAGTAAAAGAATTTGCAGAGTCCAACGTGCAATTGCTAAGGACGCAAGAGGTTGCTAATGAAGTATTAAGATTAACAGAAGAGCTGAAGAAGGATGAAACAAAGGAATTGGAGAAGACAATGAAAGAAATGGAGGATAGGAATAAGAAAATTGAAGATGAGTTGAAAAAATTACTCGATGGCAATGAATGGAAGGCATTCTTAGAGATGCGGAGGATTAAAGAAGAAATGAAAATGAATCTGCAGAATAAAAAGTCTGACTTTATACAATCTCTCGCAAAAGTGGAAAAGCCCCTGAGGAAATACAAATGGTCTGTTAAAAATAGAATTTTGGATGATTATGCACAACATTCCTTTGAATCCATTTTATCTAAAGATCCTAAGGGAGAAGTTTTCATGTCTGCCATCAAAGGTATGAAAACAAATATAATTGAGGGGAAGATGAATTTGAAGGATAGCGGCAAATTCTTGGCTGTTATTGAAAGGATGATAGAGGACAATACCATGGGAAAAATCCTTGAGGAATATTCAGGGCTTTCAGAGGAATTGGAAAGACAAGAAGAAAGGATAGAATTGCAGGAAGTTCCAAAGAGAAAGAATAAATTGGAAAATGAGATTAATGAGCTAAAGAGAAGAATGGAAGAAACTAAGATTGAGAATGAAATGATTGGAGAGAGAAGAAAAAGGTTACAAAAAGATAAAGAAGAAAAATTGAAAGAATTGCAAAATTTGCTAAATGATGTCACTGGTAAAAGAATTCTATTAAAAGCAAATTAACATGATGTGGGAGGTGGAATTCTTAGTTATAAAAATGTTTTGAGACTCATCTGACCTTTATGCCAAATTCTATCTCTTCAGGCGTGCGTTTCCATTCCTTGGCCGGGGGAACTGTACACTGTAAAACACTTTCAGATTGTATATCTTGGCCGCGGTCCGGCTTGCTATGGCCCCGAATGTCGGGTTCTCTGATGCCAGCTGGGCAGCAAAGGACGTGCTCGGAGTCTCCACTCTTTCAGCATTTGGAAAGTTTTTGTCCAGATATTTTTTCATGGCAATCAATGCATGTGGGTGCGAACCTACCTTTTTAATGTCACTTTCCTCTCCCTTCCCAACAAGGCAATATGTCGGCTCGAAATCATACTTTTCTGTAATGAAAAGCGAATGGTTCAACATTGCATCAAGAACCGGGTACACTGGTCCCCCCACTGAAGTCCGTTCCGGAAGGAATGCAATGTCCGCTTCTCCCATCTCCACGAGATCTAACACGTCATCAAATTTCTTCCCATAGACCAGTATAATATCCTTCCCATACCTCTCAACAGCCGCCTCTTCTGAGAACGAGCCAGATGGACCTAATACAGCTACCTTTTTGACCATAAGATAATAGAGAAAGGGAAGAGATTTATAGCTTTTCCAAAGGGATTTTTTAAATGCGGGAGGTGGGATTTGAACCCACGTAGGGACTAACCCACTAGCACCTCAAGCTAGCCGAATTGACCAGACTATCGGACCCCCGCTTTTAACAATCAACTAAAAATTAATGACAACAGCTTAAATATAACCTTTACTGCAAGGAACTCTGTAACTCTGTTTTTAGCTAATGGTCGAATCTCGACCAAGTCTATTCCTATTATCTTCTCCAAGACTTCACTCAGCTGCAAAAAGTCACTATATAATATACCGTTTGGCTCTGGATTCTCTACAGCAGGTACAATCGACGGGTCAAATACATCCATATCTATGCTCACATAAACTGATGAATCACCTATAAATTTTTGCAGGCGTTGCTTAACGCTTTCCACACCACTCTTAATATCATTAATTGTAAAATAAAGTAACCCGCTGTCTTTCATAAATTCAAACTCATCCTCATCACACGATCTAACTCCAATCAAGCATACATTCTTCGGGTCAATTATCTCACAAGCTCTGCGAAGCCATGTTGCATAATTTCTCTTCTCATCTACAGGTTTGTAATTGCCTTCTGAATATTCATCCTTCAGATCAGCATGTGCATCAAAAACTACTATCTTTGTACCCTCTGGTAAAGCCCGAATGGCTTCCAAGCTTGCAATATGCCTTTCAGCAAGAATCAATGGAATCTTTTTTCCAGTAATGACTTCTTTGATCTCATTATATACACCGTCTAAGTCTGCTTCTCCCGCATCGAAAATCTTCACATCTTCTAAGAGATTCTTTTGTCTGTCAATGTCAAAAGGTTCGACCATCCGACTGGCTTCTATCAGAGACTGTGGACAGTTGACCCTAACTGCAATGACGTTTGCCTCCTCTTCAGAAAAGACATCTGTCACAAACTTCAAGTCAACCATAAAATTATCTTAGATAGAACATGTATATTAGTTCTGTTCCTGTCATGCCTTTATGAATCGTATGCCTCTAGAAGGTCTTTATATCCGTTGTAAATGTTCAAAATCTGGAGTGATGCAAGCACATGTTCTCTTTCATAATTCGGGCTACCTCCATTATGCTCTTCTATCAACTTCTCGGCTTCAGGTAGGACATCTTTCCATCTCTTTAAGTCACCTTTCAACGGCCCGTATTTAAAGTCAATTGAAGATAGTCTCTCTTTGAGGAAATGTAATGCCTTTTCAATTGAGTCGAAAAGATTACTGGGAATGCAAGATTTCGGGATTCTGCCGCCAACCCTGGCATATAATGTCCTGTTCAATCTAGACAGCGACATGCTTTTTGACATATCTCTCTAAAAATTAGTTGGGTTGTGCAGAGGATTTAAATGTTACGTTATTGGTTGTTCTAAACTATTTTCTTATGAGACACCAGATGACTTCCTCGTAGCTTTCCTTTTTGTGCTTCTTTTTCTTGTTCAGTTCTCGCTTGAGCCTTTTGCTTACGCCTATGGTCGTCTCGCTCATTCTTACCAATTGTATAGGGAAAATTAAGAGATATAAGTTTGATGTGTAAAATGGGGAAGATTTAAAAGAGTTGCAGTATTGTGGACTATATAATACGTTATAATTGAGTATAGGGACTTGAAAAGTCAATATTATTTGAAAGCATGAACTTTCTTCAACTTCCTAGTGAGGTAGTTGATAGCTTCCCCTATTTGCTTTGTATTTCTTGCACCAGTACATACTATCTTCCCAGAACCAAACAGCAAAAATGCAACCTTCGGCTTGGCTATTCTGTAAACTAGTCCAGGGAACTGCTCTGGTTCGTACTCAGAATTTTCCAAATTAAATGCTATGGTATCGAGTTTTAACCTTGCATATAGTTCGGCGGATGCGACGATATTTTGAATTTCTATCCTCGGCTTGTGTGTTTTTATTCCAGTTTGTCTGAATATTTTCAGCATCTTACCTATCGCGTTTTTTGCCTCTTTCAAGCTTGTAGCGCCTGTACAGTTCATCTTTCCAGAAGAGAATATTAAAAAGCTCACTCTCGGCTTTTTCATCCTATACACCAAACCGGGGAACTGCTTTGGTTCGTACTCAGAATTTTCGAGTTTTTTGAATAGCTTGTTAAGATCTATTTTACCAGAAAATTCAACCGTAATTACCATGTTGTGAACCGTAAATTTCATGAATAAGTTAAGATTTACTCAACGATAACTGTTATCCTTTAGGCTCATATCAGGTTTTGAATGGGCTTTATCTTAAGATGCTCCCTGCGGGATTTGAACCCGCGTCATCAGGTATCTTCGTTATCACAGCTTTTCAGCTCAATGCTTTCTAAGTATAACCCGAAAGCCTGAGATCCTTGACCGGACTAGACGAAGGGAGCCCAATATATTTCATTAGTCTCTCTATTTTTAATCTTTTCGTTGGAGTGGGCCGAGCCGGATTTGAACCGGCGACCGCTCGGTATCTGATTTTGATTATCAGCCGAGTGCTCCAACCAAACTAAGCTACCGGCCCTTTACAACAGTAACTTATATTAAATTGTTCTTACTTAAGCTTTTTATTATGGTTTGCTAAGATTTTTACATGGGCCGATAGATCAATGGTAGATCGCTGCCTCCGCAAGGCAGAGGTTTCGGGTTCGAGTCCCGGTCGGTCCATTTCAATAAAATTCTTACGTTAATTCCCCAAAATATATAGTATGCTAATAGCTGTAACAGGTGACGTGCATAGCCCCAGATACTTTGACGAATATGTGCGTGCTGTAGACAATCTTATAGATAATCCAGACCTCTTTTTGATTACTGGGGATATGGTGTATAGAGGTGACATTGACGAGTATGAGAAGGTATATAATACTCTATTTGGCAAGATCAAGTGCCCGATAGTGGCTTGCTTTGGCAATAATGAGTTTACAGAACTGCGTGGCGAGCTCAAGCGCAAATATCTCAACATAAGATTCTTGGACGATCAGAGCATTGTCATCAAAATCGGTGGAATGGGGGTGGGTATAGTAGGCACCACAGGAAGCTTGGAAACGCCTACACCCTGGCAAAGGAACAACATACCCAACATAGAAAGGATATACAAGGAGCGTGTGGATTTCGTAGAGAGACATTTGCAGAACCTGCGCGTAGGCTTCCGTATACTGCTTATGCACTATGCTCCCACTTACAAGACTCTAGAGGGAGAGAACCCAAGATTCTACAGCAGTATGGGTTGGAACGTATATGAGAATGTCCTCGTCCGTCAGAAGCCCGACCTCGTGCTTCACAGCCATTCACACCGTGGCAAGAAGCAGGCATGGATAGATACAGTGCCCGTATTCAACGTTTCATTGCCGATATGGCATGAGATAGTACTGATTGATACGGAGAAGTTGAAGCCTGGGTTGACAAAGTTTGTAGAGTAGCTCTGCAAACATTTTTGTGCCAAAACCCAATTCTAATTAATGGAAAGCAAGACTTTGAAGGAAATATTGACGGCTGAATTCTTGTCAGTATGCGGCGGACTTATAGCAGGTACGCTGTTATCGGCTGCTATAGATAAACTCTATCTGCTGCCTGCAATATTCATCTTCCTCCCCGGCTTCCTAGAGATGCGTGGCGGCATTAGCGGGTCGTTGGCAGCAAGGCTGACTTCTGGACTGTTCGTCCGTGCAATAAAGCCTGAAATAAAGAAAAGCAGGATCCTATACGGTAACATAATAGCTGCCATCCTCCTTGCAATCCTAGTTAGCTCTTGCCTAGGTATCATTGCATCTGTGGCGAACTTTGCAGTCTTTGGTGAATTTTCACTAAGGATAGTGTTCGTTGCTGTAATAGCTGGTGTAGTGTCAAGTACTATAAGCATACCTTTGACTGTTTTTGCAGTATTTTACTTTTTCAAGCGAGGCAACGACCCGAACAACATAATCGGGCCCTATGTGACGGTCACGGGAGACATAATAAGCATACTCTCCCTGCTTGCGGCAGTAATGTTGGTGTGATTGTATGAAAAAGAAGAGAAAGGCTGAAAGGACAGTAATGGATGACATATTATATAGAATAGATGGAGTGAAAGATGGAGCGGGAAAGAGGCTGAAGAGAAAGCTGAAAAAAGTCATAAAACACAAACGCAGCAAGCATAGCCGGACGGCTCACCGCATACACAGGGAGTATAAGATATCGCACCGTACGCTCTTTTACATGAAAGAGTACAGTGCAAAGTCTAATGTGCCATTGAAAATAATTAAAGAGAGTTGGAAAGTCCTTGTGCTTACAGCAGTACTTAGCTCGTTGGGCGGCCTAAGGCTCACTTACATAAGGGAGAATATTGTCACAATAATGCCTTTGCTCATAGTCATGCCTGCTCTCATGGATATGGTGGGGAGCTTTGGCACTATAACGTCTTCAAAATTCACAAATATGCTATTCTTCCACATGGTCACAAAGCGATGGTGGAAATCTAGGGAGTTACAAAAGCTTTTTATCATACTCTTTGTCGCAGCAATAGCCGCATCACTATTCATCGGTTTTATGTCAAATATTCTCGCATACTGGATGGGATTTCCTGCAAGCAGCAGCATAATGGTGAAAGTCTTAATGATAACAATCATCACTGCAGTTTCTCTGTTTGGCATAATATTCTCTGTTTCCGTCATTGTAGGCATGTACTTGTATAAGAAGAAGATGGACCCAAACAACTTTTTGATTCCATTGACTACGGCAATAGCGGATCTAGGAAGCCTGTTAATATTTTCTGCATTAGTTGTTCTGATGTTTTGACAGATCAACTGCAGAACGCACTTGCTGTTTCTATATTGCCGAGGCTCAATCCCCGGATTTCAACTTCATACGTTCCCGTACTTGGTGCAGGATAAGAACACTTCATAGTTTCTCCGGGCGAAATAGCCGATGGTGAGCATATGAAAATGCTGGTCTCATTACCATTGACTAAGAATTTGAAGTATGACAACTCATACTCTGTAATTGTTTTAGGGCCAGAATTGGTAAGATTGGCGACTAATATTTTGTTGCTGCATTTTAGACTGTTCATATACACACAATAGTTGCCTGAGCAGGGTGGCAATGTTGTCGTAGTTGTAGTGGTAGTAGTTGTTGTAGTAGTGGTGGTTGGTACTGTTGTTGTAGTTGGCACGATTGTAGTAGTCGTTTCATTAGGTATCGTTGTAGTAGTGGTTGGTATGATGGCAGATAACCATCCTGACGGGTTTATGAATCCTAGCAAATAGAGAATTACAATAGACGATGCACCGATTATACCGACTATAACTAAGACTTCCCTAGAAATTCTAGATGTAGAAGGCATTCTGACTCTAGACGGAGAAGGTGCTTTAACTCTAGGTGGACTTCTTCTTCCCATTGGTCCTTTCCATTCCCTTGACCACTGACCCCTTCCAATTTTTGGCAGGGTAAAAGGCATACTTAGAGTGTTGTCTTTCAGCTTATCCAATGCCGTAAGGAAACCAAGTGCAAACAGCCCGTGTGTAATAGCTGTAGATATTGAAAAGCCTGAACTGAAGCTGTAGCCGCCTTTGCCAATTATAGCGGACTCGATCATCCAGTCTGCTGCTATGAACATAGCAGCCAAAAGTATGATATTTTTCCTGTTTTCACCCGATGCATTCAGCACCCCCCACAATCCGATTATCGCAGCCAATGGAAGCATGTCGGGAAACTTGCCCTCTGACAACCCTAAGATGACAGGGACGAGAACGACCATGAGAAGAATGTAGAGTATGACATTATGGCTGATGGGAAGGTTGAAACCTTTCATGTTCAAAATGAAGAATCTGGCCAAGACACCTATTGAGAAAAACAATAGGAATGATTCTATGGGGATAGAAGCGGAAGCCAAGGGAATGATGGATAGTGAATTATTGTATGTCCAAGCTCCTGAAGCAGTCCCAAAGTAGTCAATTATGAGTGCGATGACCATGACAAACAGGCCAGAAAAGAGATATTTTGAGATTTCAGTCCTTTGCAGCTTCGACTTTACCATAACTCCAATCGCGGACATCAGCGCAAATATTGCCAACACTGTAAGGTACCCTACCATTCAATCTGCCCTAAAATATATTTTGGTTTAAAAGTTAAATATGCTTCTATGGGTTATTCAAGGGTCAAAATAGGGAAGACTGTTGTTTATGTAGAGACAGCTGATTCGTTCTTAAGTAGAATGAGGGGATTGATGCTTAGACAAGGATTGGAAAGGAATAAAGGGATGCTTCTTACCTTTGAAAGAGATGGGTACTACTCGATATGGATGTTTGGGATGCAGTTTTCCATAGACATCATATGGATAAATGATAGATGCGTAGTTGACATAGTAGAAGATGCCAAACCATGTCTGCTCTTTTGCAAGACTTACGTTCCAAAGAAGCGTGCAAAGTACGTCCTGGAAGTAAACTCAGGATTTGTGGAAAAACACAAAATCAAATTAGGGACTAAAGTATATGTTCAATAAAAGTAGTATAGCCTTGTGCTGAACTGTATTCATTCTATTTGACCGCTTCCGATTATTTTGGGCATTATATCATTGCTGGATGCCAGTATGAACCTTTGACCATCCGTATATGCTACGGGTTGTGAAGCTGAAAGTGCGATTTTCTCGCCGTTGACCGATTTTACGTCACAGGAGACTGTCTGCAGACCCACGTTTATCATGACTGACACGTTCTCTTTCAGCTCCTGCTTGAAGAATTTGTTGCGCTTCAGATTTACCTTCAGCTCTGAAGACTTGATGATTTTGTTTTCTTTGCCACATATTATGAAGCCTCTGTCTATTCCTTCAGGCTCTACTCCCCTCAGGTTGACTCCAAGTCTCATTCCGGCAACTGCCTCTTCCAGACTGTTGTCCTGTGACTGTATACCCTTCACAGTGGCTTCTTTTCCAAACGGTTCTATCATTACTTTATCATGCTTCTTTATCACACCGCTTCTCACAATTCCAAGTGCGATAGTCCCCACACCCTTCACCTTGAAGCAGTTGTCTATGGGCATAATCAGCGGGTCTTCTGCTTTGTCAGGTCTTCGTATATCATTTCCAATCTTCATTATTTCTACCCTCAGAGCGTTCTCATCTACAAATGTGAAATTCTCAAGTACCGTGCCCTTTGTCAGACTCCTTATCGGCTCGTCCATCCCAGATGCTGCAATGAAGAATCCTTTGTCGAATGCCATTTCACTTACGGCTATTATTATCTCACCTATCTCCTTTGTCAACTCGTTAACGACGATTACAGGAAAGTCTATCATGTTTAAACATTCTAGCAGTGGCTGTATCTTATTGCTCTCAGAATTGGGGCAGACGTATGTAACTACGCCTTCCGAACTGGTATGACTGTAGAGTGCGATATCACTAATTGTTCCTTTCTTAGCCAGACTTGATGCAAGTTTGTTCGCATCCTCACGCATACCAAATATCCCGACTGTTACGTGCAACATTCAACGCCTTCTTCTAAAACTTCCGGAGTTGCCGCTTCTTGAACGGCCTCCCATAGAACCGCGTCCTCTGGAACGGCTGTTCCTTGAGTTTCTATACCCTGAACGGCCACTTCCATAGTTTGAACGGCCTCTGCTTGAGCTGCCGTATCGCCTGCCTCCGGAACGTCCACTCGGTCGCGAGAATCTGCCACTTCTTCCATATCTGTCCTGCCTGTTCCTGCTGAAAGGTAGGCTCTCGAACTGCGGCAAAGGTACTTTCTCTATCTCATACGAGAACTTTCTCAGTATCCTGCCGAACGACATGTGGTCGTCCTTGCTTAGCAGTGTGATTGCTTTGCCTGTCTTCCCTGCTCTGGCAGTCCTTCCGATTCTGTTCGCGTAGTCGTCGATAGTCTTTGGTATGCTGTAGTTGAAGATATGGCTGATGTCCTTGATGTCAAGTCCCCTCGCGGCAACGTCAGTCGCTATAAGGCACCTTGTCTCTCCCTTGTGGAACCTCTCCATAGCATCCTCTCTCCTGTTCTGAGTGAGCCCTCCATGAAGGAAATCCCCCCTGATACCCTGTATCTTCAGGTTGTTTATCACACCATCAACATCTCTCCTAGTGTTGCAGAACACTATGAAACGGTCAGGATTCTCATTCTTTATCAGATGGACAAGCAGAGAGAACTTCTCCTGCCTGTGGATGTCATAGTAGAACTGCTTCAGCACGTCATCACTGACCTTATTGGCAGTCTTTATCCTCTTCGCGTCATTTGTGAAGCTCCTGGCTATCCCAAGCAAGCTCTCATGCATAGTAGCGCTGAAGAGCAGAGTCTGCCTCTGTCTGGGAATGTGCCTCTCTATGGTCTTTATGTCGTTTATGAAGCCCATGCTTATCATCTTGTCAGCCTCGTCCAGAACGAAAATCTTGACTCTGTCGGTAATCAACGTACCCCTTCTCATATGATCCATTATCCTTCCGGGAGTGCCAACTACAATGTCAGCATTCCTCAGATTCCTTATCTGCGGGTTCATTGAAGTTCCGCCATAAACAGCCTCGATAAAGAGTTTCTTGTACTTTGAAAGGTTCTCAAAGTCGCCTGCTATCTGCTTTGCAAGCTCCCTAGTGGGCGCAAGCACCAGTGCCTGTATCCCCCTTCCCCTCTCCACATTCTCTATGATAGGTACTCCGAAGGCAGCAGTCTTTCCAGACCCAGTCTCGGACTGTCCTATAACGTCTCTACCCTTCTTTATCACAGGGATCGCTTCTGTCTGTATCCTGGTGGGTGTCTTGAATCCCATTTCACCCATGGATCCCAGTATTCTTTCTTCTATACCTAGTTCTTCAAATTTCATTTTATATTCCTCACTTTATTTCAAAGAAGTCACATAAGCAATAGAATTAGCACGTTCAATCATCTTTAATGTCGAAATCAACTAATGCTATTTGTCACAACTCTATACTTCTTGTTTTTTTACTTTTTCTTAGTTATGTTTAGTTAGTATATAAATGTTTCTATTCTTTGTCACCTTAGAGTAGTTAATAATTATGTAACCTTGTCCTGTGCTTCTATAGTCATTACTCACCTTCGGGATCACAATTCAACAGAGGCTTAAGGGACAAGGCGTAATTTAGAATTGATTAGTGTAAGACTTAAATCTTTTGATGTCTTCATTCTTCTTAGTGCTAGTATGGACCAAAATAATTTAGTTGAGTGGCTATATACCAGATGTCCAGATGATTTGAAACCTACAGAATTTCAACATGGTCTAAATAGAGCCAAAATCCTAGGGGTGCTTGCTCGTAGCTCTCAAGGATGTACAAGGGGAACAATCAGTAAGCGTACGAAGATACCGATTGGAAATCTCGGGGGTTATTTGAGCAAAATGGCAGGAAATGGTTTAGTGGTATCTACTCGTCCTTACCAAGAAGACACTCGCTACGAAATTACAGACCATGGAAAAAAGACATTTGGTATAGTGGTTGAAACGGCAATAGAAACAAAAAGATTCTACGATGCTATGGCATGATATCTTTCATCTATGAGTTGGAAGTCCTACATAGGATTCTTCAATCCAATCGAATTCTTTCTCAAGCTCGTTCATATCAGTGTGGCTGATCATAACCATAAACACACCTCTAGAATCGCCACGGGAGTAATGTCCCATCATACTCCCTCCGCGGCTGGTAATGATGTTAGACTGCTTGCTTAGTTTGTATGGATGTACTTCGATTGAAAATAAATATTTCTTTTTATTGGTACCCCATTCCCATCTGCGATAACTCATATGAAATAAAAACAGAGTTAAAGATTTAAGCTGTTCTATTTTAATTTCGTTAAGAAACCAAGTTGAGAAAGTGATTTGTTCCTACTTACTTTTTTTCCTGAGCATTCCGTTCATAGAGTCTATCATACACCTTTTTTATACCGACTTTATCTTTTATTATATATACCATTGTTCCAGAACTCCTATCAATTTCTATAAGACCTTTTAAGTCTCCATTTACGAGATTCTTTAAATAGCTGCTAACGCGTCGAGAGTCAAATTCCCTATCCCTAAGTTTTCGATTCAAATCTCTCCTAACGCTCCTTGTCTTGAATTGTGACTTATAGTCTAATATCGAGCGTATTATTGCTAAATCTATGTCATCTTGCGTGTATGTATCTTTCACTGTATCCCATATTCTCATAAGATTAAGAAGAAAATCAAAATTTAAATATGATTGGATTTTAATTATTCTCTAGGTGTTCGTATGCATAGTAAAATTCTGATGCCTGGAACTCAAAGCAGAAACGATTCCTGACTTTTATTTAGTGCTAATTCTAAAATTAGTTTTAGTGGTGATGGTATAGCTCAAGAGTTTAAACCGAAGATAAAGGAGAAGAGATGGAGCAAAGACTTAGAGCCAGATATATTCAAGCGATGGCAGGAGCTTGGACTGTATAAATTTGACAAACGCAACCGCAAGCCGCTATTCAGCATAGACACGCCACCACCCTATGTGAATGCACCAATACACATGGGACATGCGTTCACATACACAATCATGGACATCATAGCCCGCTTCAGGCGGATGATGGGATGGAACGTACTTTTTCCTGTAGGATTGGACAAGAATGGATTGCCTATAGAAGTGCAGGTGGAGAAAGAATTTGGCATAAGCATACACGACACGCCAAGAGAGGAATTCTTAAAGAGGTGCAAAGAACTGATTGCAAAAAGCGGAGATGCAAGCCTAGATAGCTTCCGCAGGCTTGGCATAAGCTTCAGCGGCTGGGAGCTGGAGTATGCAATAGGTGGCAGGTATGATACGGATGATCCAGAATTCAGAAGGCTGACACAGCAGACATTTATCGAGTTATGGCATAAGGGACTTGTCTATGAGGACCTAAAGCCAACCAATTATTGCCCCGTGTGTCGCACTACAATATCCGATGCAGAAGTGGAATACAAAGAAGAGAAGGCTGCGTTGAACTACATAAAGTTCAAGATAAAGGAGACTGGCGAGGATGCAATAATAGCAACCACCAGACCAGAATTGCTATCTACGTGCAAAGTCGTCCTCTATCACCCAGACGATGACAGATACAGGAAGCTGAAGGGCAAGACAGCAATAGTTCCAATCTTTGGCCAGGAAGTCAGCATAATAGAGCATCCTTATGCTAAGATGGAATTTGGCAGCGGTATGATGATGGTGTGCAGCTTTGGCGATTATGGAGATGTGCGATTGCTCAGGGAGTTGGACATAGAACCGACTTATGCGATTGACGAAAAGGGGAGGATGACTGAGAATGCTGGCAAGTATAAGGGTATGACTGTAAAAGAAGCTAGACAAGCAATCATTAAAGACTTGCAAGCTGCTAGCTTGGTTGAAAAGCAGGAGCAGATAACAAACAGGCAACCCATATGCTGGCGCAGCAAGAACCCCATAGAATTTGTACCGATGAAAGAGCTCTATCTCAAGCAGATAGATTCAAAGGATGATATGCTGGAAATGGCTAGGCAGATCAAGGTCTTTGCACCAGAGAGCAAGCAGATACTGATAGACTGGATAAATGCGATAAACATTGACTGGGTCATCTCGCGCAGGCGATACTACGGGACGGAAATACCATTATGGTACTGCAAGTGCGGATATGTGTACGTACCTGAGCCTGGAAAGTACTACCAGCCTTGGCTCAAGCGACCACCAATCAAGAAATGTCCCAAGTGCGGAGGTAGCGAATTCACAGGGGAGACGAGAGTATTTGATACATGGTTCGATTCTAGCACTTCTGAGTTTTACATACTTGGCTATTTATGGGACAAGGAATTCTTCCAGTCAAACTTGCCATGCTCACTCAGGCCGCAGGGCAAAGAGATAGTGCGCACTTGGCTTTATTTCACACTATTGAAGGCATGGCTGCTGGAGAAGAAGCGGGCTTTCAACGAAGTATGGATAAATCATCACATCATGGACGAGTCGGGCATAAAGATGAGCAAGAGTATGGGCAATGTCATAGACCCGCAAGACGTGCTAAAGAAATATGGGGCTGAAGCCCTGAGGATATGGACTTGCCTGGAAGGGGATATTGCAAGAGGTGATATACGCTGCAGTTTTGAACGCATTGAAGGCACGAACAAGTTCATCACTAAGCTGTGGAACATAGCCCGGTTCATCTCAATGTTTCCGGAACCAAAAAAGGTCAAGCTAGAAAAGACTGACGAATGGATACTTGCAGAGCTGTCTAAGCTTGTCAAACTTGTAGAGGAAAAATCCCTTGCGTATGAATTCAATGCTGTAGCAAATGCTATAAGGGAGTTTGCATGGAACCTATTTGCATCCCATTATGTGGAGATGGTGAAGATTCGTGCATATGCCGGCTCTAAATCAGCGTGGTATGCTCTGCACAAATGCATGCGTACTCTGCTGCTCTTGCTCGCTCCAATAGTACCATTCGTAACAGAGTATTTGTGGCAAGAGATTTACGTGGGCGATGAAGAGAGCATACATATGCTAAGTTTTCCAAAGCCCGAATGGAATGAATCTGCGACAGAGATTACTCAAGCACTCACTGGATTTAATTCAAAAGTATGGAATACGAAGAAAGAGCAAGGACTGTCTCTGAAAGATTCAATAGAAATTGAAATACCTAAAGAGCTAAAACCGTTTGAAAAAGATCTGAAGGAAATGCACAATATAAAGGCTAAAGGTAAGAAATGAATGGGTGCTCCTATGGCTAAGAAAAGTGTAAATATTGATAATGCATTGAAACTGAAGAAGATTGTGAAAGAGCTTGATGCCATACGCGGTAGGCATACTGAGCTCGTTTCAGTGTACATACCATCGGGCTATAGCGTAACAGACGTAATCGGCCAGCTCAAGGATGAACAGGGTACTGCAAGCAATATAAAATCTAAAGCGACGAGAAAGAATGTCCTGTCTGCCTTAGAGAAAATCATACAGCATTTGCGCGTTTTCAAGCAGACACCACCAAACGGCCTCATAGTTTTTGCGGGCAATGTCTCGCCTGTGGAAGGGAAGGAGCAGATAGAACTATGGAGTTTTGAACCGCCTGTGAAGATGAAGATAAAAATATACTGGTGTGACCAGGCATTCGTGCTTGACCCATTAAAGGATATGGTCAGAGAGCGCGAAGTGTATGGCTTGATTGTGTTGGATGCGAAAGAGTCTAACATAGGCTTGCTCGTGGGCAAATCTGTGGAATCGCTTAAGCAGATACACTCTATGGTGATGTCTAAGACTGTAAAAGGTGGCATGTCCCAGCATCGTTATGACCGCATTAGAGAAGAGGCGATACACGAATTTTTGACGAAAGTCGGTGAATTAGGCTCGAAGTTTTTCCTAGAACAGAGGGATTTGAAAGGTGTGATAATCGGCGGGCCTGGACCGATAAAAGAAAGGTTTGCAAAGGGGGACTACCTCAATTACCAAGTGAAGAATAAAGTACTCGGTGTGAAAGATACCAGCTATACGAGTGAATATGGGTTGCAAGAGCTTGTACAAAGATCAGAGGACTTACTGGCAGAGGCTGCTGTCGTACATGAACGACAACTGATGGAAAAGTTCTTCACGGCATTGCAGAAAGATGGGATGGTGACGTATGGGGCAGCAGAAGTGCTTAAAGTTCTGGAAGCTAGCTCTGTAGATATCCTATTGATTTCTGAAGAGTTTGATTGGCAACGCATTAAGCTAAGCTGCCAGTGTGGCTATGAGAATGAGATAGATATGCCCATAGAGAAGCTGAAGGAGATAAAGTCTGGCAAAGTCAAAGTCAAGTGTGAAAAGTGCAAGGGAGATATGCAAATCACTGGTGAGAGGGATATGACTGAGATATTGATAGCAAAAGCAGAAGAGCTAGGTTCAAAAGTCGAATTCATTTCTACAGGCACTAATGAAGGCCAGCAGTTCAAAGAACTCGGTGGGATTGGTGCGTTGTTGAGGTTCAAGCTGTAGTGCTGAATTCTTCTCACAGATGTGACACCCATTTAAATATTTATAAAAACTACAAATAACTGGTAAAAATGGCAGTTCGTGCATTAAGAGATTTAGGATATGAAGTTGTTGGGGATGCTGTTTTTGACTCTAAAGGAGAAGAAGTAGGAGGTGTTAAAGACGACGCGTTTCTGACTCCTCCTTTTTATGTTACACACAATCAACCGTATGAAGGAATGGTTCTGAAGGTGTTTAAATCGGTATTAGGAGAGTATGGTTTTAAATTAGGAGAGCCGAGCTTATTGGGATTGGGAATTAAAGTAGAGGATATTACTGCAGAAAATATAGACAAGGCAGTGAAATGTTATAATATTTTATCGCAAGAAGATTTCAAAGAAGAGTTACGAAGAGTTGCTGAAAAGAAATATAATACTGCTATGGAAAAAGTTGAAAGAGACATAGGAATGCTTATTGAAAAGCCTGTTGAAAAAGTGTCGCAAGATGTTCAATCTTGACTTGTCCTTAAGTTAAAAAATCTTTTTACATTCTCCGTTGTTTTTCTATCAATTTCTTCCACTGGTAGTTTCTTTATCTCAGCTATTTTCTCCGCTACAAGTTTGACTGCAGTCGGTTCATTCCTCTTTTCCTTCGGTTTTTTAATCGTCCCGTCTTCACCCACGGCAAGCCACGGCGCGTCAGTCTCGAGCATAAGCTGCTCTATCGGACAGTCACGCACAACTTTTCTTACACTCTTGCTCCTAAGTAGCAATGTATTCACAGAAACCATCCAACCATTGTTTAGTACTCGCTGTAGCAACGGCCTAGAAGTGAACATATGCATCTGCACATGCTTAGCACTCTGCTTTTCCAATATCCCTATGGCATCCTCTACAGCGTTTGTATCGTCTTGGCCATTGCGACTGTGAACTATCAGAGGTAATTGCAATTCCTTTGCCAAATTAATCAATTCTATGAATAGCTGCCTTTGCTTCTCTCTCCATTCTTTCTCTCTTATCCACCAGTAGTCAGTACCACACTCACCAATTCCTACTATCCTAGACTTGTTTTTTCTAATCAATTCAAAATATTCATTCTTCTTCTGATCGGGTATTTCCTTTATATACAGCGGGTGTATGCTTGCAGTCGCATACACAAAATTGGGATACTTGTCTACAAGTTTCATAGTAAGCTCAAAGTCTTTGGGATGTGTGCTTGAAGTGATGACTGCATCTAACTCTTTCTTGCATCTTTCTATGACTGCATCCCTGTCTTTATCATATTCCCTTTGCTCAAGGTGGCAGTGTGTATCTATCATTAAAAACAATATAACTTTGGAAAATAAAATAAGATTTATGGTAGTTAGCCAAGTGGTGCTTGAGCTGGTTTACCAGCTGACAATATTTTCCATATCCATAGTGGTTTTGGCTAAGGCCAGCCAAGTAGTAGTTGACAACTGCATCAAAATGGCGAGAATGACAAAGATAGGAGAGCTCGTTCTGGGATTCATACTGCTCTCTGTAGCTACTAGCCTGCCGGAGCTTGCCGTTTCATTTTCTGCAATCGCTTCTGGTGACATAGGCATATCAATAGGCAACCTCCTTGGCTCTAACGTAGCGAATTTGGCTCTTGTCATCGGTTTCCCAGCAATAATGGCACCTATTGTAGTCCGTGGGAAGACATTCAACAAGTTGATGACTCTTCTCTTCCTATCTTCAATCATACCATTGCTCCTTTTTGCAGTCTCCCAACTGAGCTCTGTCATAGGGATCTTCCTAGTAGCTGCATTCATAGCATTCTCCATCTATTCAATCAAGGAGAAGATAACTCCTGAACTCATGAGCAGGGAGCCGAGGGATGTGATGAAAAAATTGATGCAACCGTTCAAGTTTTACAAATCTGGCTTCCTGATTGCGATTGGGATACTCTTTGTGATATTGAGCTCGCGATTTGTCGTATCCTCAGCTTCGACTATGGCAAGTATGTTGAACATTGCCCAATCCGTCATAGGCGCGACAATAATAGCGATAGGCACATCTGTGCCAGAGCTTTCAATAATGCTTACCGGTATCAAAAAAGGACACTATTCTTTGGTGCTTGGCAATACTATCGGGTCTTGCCTCACAAACATCACACTGATACTAGGCACGGTGTTGCTTTTATCACCACTTGTAATAAATATAAACATATTTTCCACGCTTCTGATATTCGTCATTGCTTCAACCATGGTGACATGGTACTTCTTCATATCTGGCAGGAGGATAGACAGAAAGGAAGGATTGACTCTGATATTCATCTACATAATCTTTCTCATATTCACATTCGGACTGCAAATAACTCTGATAGAATTTTTAGGTTAGATTAATTATCGCTTTCTGAAATATCGTCCCAATATCTTATAGCCGTTTATCTCTTTACTCACGCCTTTTATTGCCATTGAGTATGTCATTGTAAATGTATTCAATCTCTTCCCAAGGCCAAATGGATCGAACTCGAAATTAAAGAGCTTCTGCGGCCTGATGCCTGTCTTTTCTTCCAATCTGTCAAAGAGACATATAGAGGATATTCTGCCTAGCGTGGATATTATAAACACTATCCATATGTTTGCCAATTCTGCAATTATGCCTCCTATGAAAGGCGCAACCGCCATGCTAAGCCCGGTAAACATGTTGTAGTATGCTATATGCGAGGACATCTTCCTTTGTGGAACAACATCTGAAAGGTATGCAAATGATGCAAGATTAAAACCAGCCCAAGATATGCTGGATATTACGGTGTAGATATAAACCCAAATGACGTGATTAGCCAATGCGTAGGCAAGTGGGAAAAAACATATTGGTATTATACAACTCACAAGAACTACCTTCCTGCCCAAATAGTCTATTATAGAACCCCATGATCGGTAGAATACAATGGACGCAACTATGCCTATGGCGGCTATTGCGGCAACGTCAAAATTTGACCCCCCGAGGTTGTTGACTATGTAGACTGCCCAGAAGGCAGAAGGTAGGTACTGTGCGAACCTAAAAGCACCTATCGCTATGGTGAGGTTCCAAAGCTTTTTGTTCTTACTAAAATTCAGACTGGTGAGTCTTATGTCAAGCATCTTCCTCTCTTCTGGTTGTGCTACTCTCGGCTTTTCCCTCAATGTAGAGAACATCAATATGCCTAGGAAGCTGAAGAAAGTAGCCATAAAAAATATGAAAGGTACAAAGCCGTATGTATTGAGCAAAAGTCCGGCAACTATGGTGCCTATAAAGCTACCTATACCGCTGTATCTGTTTAATCTTCCAGTTACCTCACCACGTTTGTAGCTCGGGCTGTTCTTTATCAACAATGCAGTCCAAGCAGGCGTCGACATTGCCGCGAGTATTGATTGGAATGTCACAAAAAATACCAGTCTACCCGGTGTCTGGGCGTATGCTATGGGTATCCACATAAGAGCCCACATGAACCAACCCGCAATGACTAGCCATTTCTTTTTCATCACAACCTCGGCCAAGGTGCTCCAAATTATTTGCATGACAATATTGGCAAACTGAGGCAATGACTTTAACAGACCGAGCATAAATTTTGTCGCATTCAATTGAAGGGCAAAGAGCGGCAGGAAAGGTGATATGAGACCGTTTGATATGGCCTGCAAAATTTCGGAGTGATAAAAATGCCTTATATTCGATTCCTGTGCCTCATGGCACGAATTAGAATTTTTGGCAGACATAAACTATTATTGTCGTTGACAGAAATAAATCAATGGCTAAATTTTTATTTCTCTTCCACAACTACAGCACTTGCCACTCCCATCTGGCTCGGTCTACTAGTAACACGTGCCATACCCAGCTCCGTGCGCACGATGCAACCTTTAGTTACTATGCCTCTTCTCACGAAGTGAGGATTTGTAGGGTTTTTTACTATGTCAAGTATTTTGACCTTCTTCATTATTTTCGCTTTTGGATCGTAGACATTTACAAATTCAACGGCAGCAGCTTTGACTTTAATCCCGCCGCCCTTGGTTCTATAAAATCTCTTCTTGTCCTTTCCTGCAAGCGTATACATGGCTTCACTACCACCCTCATACTTCCTCTTCTTTCTATGCGGGTTTATCTTACCGCCAGTCTTCTTCCTTCCCTTTTCTCCGTGCCATCTTCCCAATTTGTTCACCTATAGTTGAATTTAATTGAACGCATGTGTTTAAATATTTTTAATAAATAATTTCTTTCAAATAAACCGGCAAAAGGTTAAATAACCGTAATCTTAATAATAATTAACTCAATAGGAAGTGATGATGGAATGAATGAAAGACCAATAGATGCGTTGGACAAAGCCAAGGGAGAAAAGGTGATAGTAAGGTTGAAGAATGGTGAAGAAGTGACAGGGATCCTAAAAGCTTTAGACCTGCATTTGAACCTTTGGCTCGAAGAAGCCGAAGCTACTAGGAATGGCGAAAATAAGGTAAGATTAGGTACTCTGCTCGTGCGCGGGGATACTATAGTATATGCTTCTCCTGTGAAGATGTAAAAAAGACTTTAATCTTTAACTGTTGAAAGTAGAGTCATGAATGTCTGCTTTGGTAAAGGTTCAATAATAGGATTGAATGTAGGTGAATGTCCACACGCTGATTTGTGTACAAAAATTGTAGGCTTCACAGGACCGAAGTATGATGGCGGTATTACAGGTACTGTTGGAGGACCAATCGACTATATTGCAAATTTATTAGGTATAGGACCCTTAATATGTAAACAATATGAAGAGTTAGAAAAGCTAATGGAGGAGAAGGCAAAAAGTGACGCTAAAGAATGGGCAGGAAAAGAGATGAAAAAGTTGGTACCTTATTTTAATGAAAACAAAATAGTTTAGAGTGGTTGTATGGTAAAAGGAACACCGAGTTTTGGAAAGAAAGTGGGAGTGAAGCACATACGTTGCCGCAGGTGCGGTCATGTGTCCTTTCATGTGAAGAAGAGTGTTTGTGCTTATTGTGGTTTTGGGAAGACGAAAAAGCTTCGCAAATATACTTGGCAGACCAAGACACACAATAAGAAGAGGAAAAAGTAACTACTGCTATTCTGTGTATAATACTTAATTTTATCCTAAACATAGATTAATTAGGGGATTGAATTAAGCAACATAACTTCGATCAAAAAGGATATGGTTCTGCCTGAGAATCTGAAATCCAAGCTTAGAAAGGTCTACGGCAAGCTATGTACTTCTGCTGCAGAAGCCCTTAAGATTATAGACTCTGTCCCGAATCGCGGCAAGATAATAACTGTGGGCGACGTCGTTAGCTACAACATGATATCAGCAGGTGCCAATCCCGACATCATAGTATACGATGGTATGGAAGGTAGGGAAAAGGCAAAGAGTTGGATGAAGAGCTTTCTGGAATCTTACATAGGAGAGGAAAAGTCTGTGAAAAACCCGGCTGGACATATCACAGGATACCTCTGGCAGGCCACCTTCGAAGCATTGCGCTCTGAAGGAAAAGTCAAAATATTCGTAAATGGGGAGGAGGACTTGGCAGTTTTACCATTTGTCATCCTATGCTCTGTGGGAGATTGCATACTTTATGGCATGCCTGGCCAAGGTATAGACATTATAGTGGTTGATGAAAGGATAAAGAATACGTTTAAAAAAATACTGAAGGAGTTTAAAGAGGACAAAGAGAATGATAAGAAAAGGATAAAAAGACTGAAAGATGAAAGGATTAGAGAGATGTTCCACAGTAAGAGAAAGTAATTATGGGCTCATAGCTCAGTATGGTAGAGCAGCTGGCTTTTAACGTTAGGTGAAAAAGCTTTGATTCCAAGATGATAGGAAGAAACCAGTTGGTCGGGGGTTCAAATCCCTCTGAGCCCATTGAACTTTATTTCGAATTACCCTGAATACACCTTTTTCATTATATGCATTTCGGATAATTGATTATTGTCACATATTAACCCTACATCTTCCATGGCAGTCTCTACTGAATTTATATAACACTCAAGACGATCAGATAGTTTTGTCCCCAAAATATCCATCATTTTACTTGTGTTCTCACCGTAAATTCGTGGAACGGGAACTTCTTTCATATTCATATTTCCAGCATGTGCCTTTATTAAAGTCTCCAATTCTATACCATAACCCGGGTTTCTGAGATACAATTCCATGTAAGCTCTGGTAGTTAGTGCCCTATAACCGCAAAACGGGTCGCTAACTGTCAGACCTATGATTTCATTCAGCAAATGTACAAACGTCCTGTTGACTAGAAACCTTTCTCTTTCTCGTGGCGAGAATAAATCTGTCTCTATTTTTCTTAAATATCGAGAACCGAGTACAACGTCTACATTTTCTCTTATTAACGGGTTTACGAGCTCTGGAAAGTATTGAGGATCATGTTGACCATCGGCATCCATCAATACTAGATATTTTGCTCTTCTGTCAACTGCAAAGTCACAACCATCGATTATAGACTTTCCTTTACCCATCCTTTCATTGTGTGAAATCATAGTAACTCCTTTCTTTCGCTCCACAATCTGAGAAGTGTTGTCTGTGGAACCATCGTTGACAACTATAATTTTCGGTGTATACACATAATCAACACCCAAAGTAGAATCTATAGTATCCCCTATTCTTTCTTCTTCGTTGTATGCAGAGATTACTATTTTTAATGTCATCTATTTTAATGATTCGTCAACAAATTTATATCTATCATCTAACTTCAATCAACTATTCTTAGGTAGAGGCCATGGATGTTAGGTATGGCAGAAAACAAGAAAACCTATTTCTTAGCCCATAACCAAATTATTTCTAGGTGGAAATGAAACTACTCAGGAAATTCATAGACAAGATAGCAGACAGAATTACAGGCATTGTAGACAACTCTTTCAGTCTGGAGGAAAAGCAGAAGTGGATAAAACAGAAGAAGAAGCTTGAGCTATCAAAAAAAGTAGAAGTCTTCCAACAGGAATTCCGTAGGCAGATATATACATTCATAAGCAGCGCGCTCGGCTTCGTTGCAGCACTCTTCTGGCGTGACGCATTAGTGGACATGCTGAAGGAGTTTATCCCTTCCACAGAGAAATGGTTTCCCAAACTTCTAGTTGCAATTGCAATATCGGTTCTTGCGGTAATCGGTATACTCCTCATAAATGAGATTCTAATGAAAAAGTATAGAAATGGGCGGGTATAGAACTTATTTTGAATATAAACAACACATATTACAATTTAATTTTCAAGAGAAAAGCGTGTAATCAAACCATATTACATCGCTCCACCCAGCCAAAGAACATTCACAAAGTAATAAACGCTGAAATATGCATCAGAGTTTTATTTTTGTGGGCAAAAGTAAAGGAAACTGTCCAACATATATTACTATACACCGTTTTTCAAATCTTACATTTCAAACTCTATAATTTATTTTGGTTTCTGTTTAATGTTAAAGTTATTGGTTCCAGTTATGGAGTGAGCGGTGGTGCGGAATTATATAAAACCAATACCTCACTGTCCGTCAATGCTACATCGTAGATGCGGGCATTGTCGATAATACCGTTGAAGTAGCCTCCAACCGCTTCATACCTTCCAATGTTAACAGCTTCCAAGGACTTACCCAGTTCAACCGAGCGAGGTTCAATTCCATCTTCATCGCCATTTAGATAAACTTTGGTGTAGCCGTTACTGACGGAATAGACCGCAACGGCATGGTACCATACATCAGAGCTGAGGGTTGTATCTCCCAAGAGTTCCCAGTCGCTATCATCCTCTGGGTAAGCGAAGAACCTTAATCTCGAATTCCTTATTTCAAGTGACCACCTTGGAGCTCCTGTGCTCGTTGTGACTATACCCTGTCTAGAACCAATATCCCTGCTCATTATCCACGCTTCAACCGTAATTTCTTCGGTAATTTCCAAACTTGGACCAGCCTCCAAATCAACATAATCATTACTTCCATCAAACTCCAACCCAGTACCGATTCTACCAGTGACCCACTCATCTCCGTCTCCGTAAAGCGTCCCATCATTTCCATTACCACTGCTATCACCTACAGTCGTACCGGTACCCTCTTCAAATTCCCAGTAAGCTACTAGATTATCTACTCCTGGTAAAACACAATTACTTCCATTCCAGTCCGTACCTATAGGGCAGCAATAGTCAGTACCAGCTACTTCATCACAATATAGACCTGCTTGACAGTTTGTATCACAGTCACAATCACCTTGCCCTTCTCCTAATAGTAAGTTACACGCATCATTCACCAGACCGTCGCACGTATGCGTACCATCATCATAAGGATAGCTGCCCTCGCTGCAAGGAGTCCCGCAAGGTCCACATATACCTGTACAAATTCCATTTTCGCAAATGTCATTGCAGCATTCATCTCCTGTAGTACAAGCTGAGCCGTCCGGAAGGCATGGAAGTGTAGTAGTTGTTGTGGTTGTAGTTGTTGTACTCGTGGTAGTAGTCGTACTCGTAGTTGTTGTTGTGGTTGTAGTGGTAGAAGTGGTTGTTGTGGTTGTAGTGGTTATCCCGGATGGTTGCGTACATATAATGTCAGCTCTGGTAACCCTCCCTTTGGAAGGAGTTATCCTATAGCTGCAAGTCCTCACTTCGTTGCCTGCACAAGTGTCCGTGTAGACAGTTGTATTCCCTGGTTCCAACGTCCCCGTCCAATCACCAGCAGTATCGCCATCGGGGGCTGTCTGCTCTACATCTAAAGAAGTGATGGGTTCTGTACCCAGATTTCTAATTATGATATTTACTTCTCCCATACTGCAAAAAATATCAGCTATATCTATGCCCTGTACGGAAGAAGTGAGAACTCCACCTACAAATACATAGGCAGAACCAGCCAAAGCTATTGATATAGTTATCATTATAATGGTTGCTATTACCGCAGAAACCCCTTTCTCTTTCTTCATAATTATATTTTCTCCGGACTTATAATTTATGCCATTGGTATCTGAGTAGACATCTCAATTTTGCAATTAAAAGAATACAAAAGTTAAATAACTTAATAATATTAAAGGAAGAAAATATTGGAATATTACCTAAACTGTTGGGGTCAATGGGCCCATAGCTCAGTATGGTAGAGCAGCTGGCTCTTAACCAGTTGGTCGGGGGTTCAAATCCCTCTGGGCCCACCTTTTTAATCCAATATCTTTCTCAGAAGATTATATTTGTCGCAAAGTTGGGAAGAAAATAGAATTTCGCAATTGCTTATGCTATCGACGTTCTCATTGTTTTCTACATACTGTTGTAGATAAGTTTTTGTGTAAGGCTCTGGTGGCAAACACACATCGCTATCACCGAGCAAAACATAGTTTGTATGATTTTCTATTATCGGAAATTGTGACAAGAATTCTTCATCCATACCATATGCCGGCTCTCTAATATTCTTAAACAACAACAGGCGGTTGCCGGCAGCAATTTCTTCACCAACTCGGCCATCCCACGTATGAGGCTCAGCTGTTTTACCATAGTAGTTTAAGAACACCCAACCATTCGATTGTAGCCTACAGTCCTCCAAGTTAAGAGCTATTCGTTTAAACATAGACGGGTGAGCAAGCGGTAGAAAAGAGATGAATGCAAGTAAAATGTTTAATGAGAAGATGAGAAATATGACTTTTTTCTTAATCCTTTGAGGGTAATGGCTGAGGAAAGATTGCATGAAACAACTTGAAAAACATGCTAAAGGCAAGACCAAGTTGAATAGATATCTTGGAGTTTTCGTGGGTTTAATAGCGTATGAAACTATCACAACCACAAAAATAAACAACATTGCCAAATCCTTTGCTTCGATACTTTTGTATTTGTATGCGATACCGAGTAAGAAAAGTGGCAGATAGTAACTGAGCCCGGCTAAAATATGGATTGGGTTGGGCGGTGATATCATATAATCTCGGAATTTTATGTTTATTGCATACAAGTCTACTATGCTTGTCAACCAATTGCCTGTAGAAATCTGATTATAAACCAACCATGGGGTTAAAACCAGCAGAAACATAGCAGCTGAAATCAAAACTACTTTAAAAATTTCCTTCTTCGGCTTTTTGAAAAGGAGTATCGGCAAGAAAACTATACTGTCGTATCTGCATAGAAATGCCAACCCCATAAAAAATCCAAAAAGCAAGCTAGACTTTATTGGTTTATCTGTATACGAATAAAAATAAGAAACCGCCAGCATTAAAAAAGATAGAGTCAGCAATTCGCTACCGTCGCTAAAGCCCATGTTAAGTAGCAATGGTGTTAGCATAAGCGCATAGAACAGTTTTCTGTTCAAATTGAATGCTTTTGAAAACTCTATACAAGCTCCAAGAAAGAGAGCAGATACGAGAATTATGAAAATGTATTCCGCGAGTGGCCAGCCAAAAATGCTGAGAGGAAGCAAAATAAAATACGTCAGAGGTGGACGCAACCATTCGAAATAGTTAGATTGCCCAAGCCAGTATTTTGCATTAAGAACATAAGCAGAAAAGTCCCAGCCAATGCCTGTAGTATGTTGGTAAACAAAGAACAATGTGGAGATAATGAACAATATAGAAATTATTTTGGTGTTGTCTAAAAAATCTACTATTTTTATACTAGACATCAAATAACTTGTATAACTAAAAATATTAAAGCTAGTTCTCTAGTGATTAGTGACGAAAGAAAATAAGTCAATACTCTAACCAAAAGTTATTTCATTAGAACTTGAAATAAATAATGTGGAAGAATCTGTCAAAAAGTGGCTAGAGAAAAAGAAGATGGAGTTGGAAAGGACTAAAGCCAAGTTAGAGGAAGCTGAAGTTGCAGAAAGGGAGCAAGGATTGGAGGTAAAAGAAGGTATCAGAAAAGTTCCAATTAAAGCTCCTGTACCAGTTGAGAGTCCTAAACCTATTGCATCACCACCTCCAAAGGATGTAGAGGCTGCGGATAGAAGGCCAGTATTTCCTCCAAGGCAGCCACATCTCAGACCTAAGATAGAAAGGACTGGAAAAATGGAAGCTGTCCCAAAGCCACCTAAGACTACCAGCAAATGCAGTAAATGGAAAGGAAAGATCCTCGTAGCAGTCACTGGTTGTGTAGCAGCTACTTTAGTGTTCGTAATCTATCAATTCTTCTTTCAAGCCTAGCAGCTGAATTCTTTAGTCCCCAGTTCTTCGCTTGCTTCATTCGTGCAGACTATGTCACTCTCGAACAAATAGTAGTACTTTAGCTCAGGGTTGTAGACTCTCTGCACGCAACATATGCTTGCTGCCGCACTATCCACTATGGCATCGTATTCAGTCTGCAAATCATCCAACTGGCTCTCCAAATCGCTTACGCTTGTATTCAACTCTTCTACGCTTGCCTCTGCTGAACTCAAGCTAGAACTCAATTCATCTATTCTATCTTTATATTCTTCAATCTGGTCCTGCAGTTCAGTGCTGCTTTGCTCGTAAGCAGAAACTTTGTCTTGAAGCTCACTTACAAGCAGGGAGAGCTGATCCAGATCATACCTGCATTCATTATGCAGCTGTGCTATAGTTTCTTTCGCCATTTCACAGTCAGTGAGGTTATATTTGCAGTCGCTGATCATTGTGATGCAGCTTGCAAGGTTTTCATTGCACATCGTCTCATTTATAGTCACTTCCGGCATTGTTTGACGGGATAACATATAGGTTGCATATCCGCTAAATGCACCTGTCAGAGCGACAAGCGCAGCTATCACGAGTACGATTGACAGATATTTCTTTACAAAGGAGGTGAAACCCATCCCTGGCGCATAATAACCCATAGTGATTATTTGTTTTTTATTAATTAGAATGTTTTGATGTCTAAAAGAAGATGCATGATTTATAGAATTTAAAAACAAATAATATTTAGTCAAATGAAGATATTATGTGAGTGAATGAAGACTAAAATCAACCGCATAACAATGCAGGGATTCAAGAGCTTTAGCAAGCGCATATCCGTACCTCTGGAGATGGGGTTCAACATCTTCTGCGGTCCAAACGGTGTGGGAAAGAGCAATGTCGTAGATGCCATTTGCTTCGTTCTTGGTCGCACATCTGCAAAGTCCATGCGTGCAGGGAGGCTGCATGAATTGATATTCCATGGTGGTGCTGGTAAATCACCTGCTAAGTACGCCTCTGTTACTATGTATCTGGATAATTTTGAAGACGGCGGGAAACCGTTCAATTTTGAAGACGATGAGATATCAATCACGCGCAAAGTCAATCGCAAAGGCGTCTCAGTCTACAAACTCAACGGAAGGACTACTACCAGAGACCGCATACTACAACTGTTGTCGCCTGCACGCATCTATCCTGACGGACATAACATCATACTGCAAGGGGACATCACTCAGATAATTGAGATGAATCCAGTAGAGAGGAGGGGGATTATAGATGAGATTTCTGGCATAGCTGAATACAATAATAAGAAGGCTAAGGCAGAGCGTGATATGGCGGCTGTAGACCAAAAGCTGAAGGAAGCTGAGATATTGATAAGCGAACGTTATGAGCGATTTAAGAAGCTGGAGGTAGAGAGGAATGCTGCGCTGAAATACCAGCAGCTGAAAAAAGAGCTTCTCATACTGCGGGCTTCATTCGCGCACAGGAAACTTGTGGAATTCCAGGAAGAGGTGAAGAAGAGGAACGATGAGATAGAAAAGAAGGAAGAGCAGAATATTGCCCTAAATGAGCGCATAGAAAAAGTAGAGGCGGAGATAGAGGAGAAGGAATCAAGTGTGCATGATGTTGCAAGCAAGCTTGTCAATGTATCCAAGCAAGTGAAGGTTGAAAAGGAGATTTCCGATCTACGCTCGCAGCTGCTGATAACAAAGGATAAGATTAATGCCAACAGCACAGAGATTGATAGGCTCAATGCGCTTGTAGAAAAACTGGAGGCATTCGAAAGCAGAGGCATAGAAATGCGTGGCGGCATGCCTAGAGCGGTAAAGGCTGTGCTAAGGCTCAAGCTCAGGGGCGTCTATGGTACTGTGGCTGACTTGATTAAAGTCCCAGAGAAGTATAGGATAGCTGTTGAAATCGTTGCCGGGCATCATTTGAATGACATAGTTGTTGACAGCGATGAGACTGCCGCATATTGCATCAAATTCTTGAAAGAAGAGAGGATAGGACGCGCTACTTTTCTACCCTTGAACAAGATAAGGCCTAGGATTTTCGGTGACAAGTCATTGCTGGACAAACATGGAGTCGTAGGCATAGCATCGCAGTTGGTAAAATACGAGACAAAGTATATGAGAGTCGTAGAGTTTGTTTTTGGCAGTACATTGATAGTGGGTGATATGAATGCCGCACGCAACATAGGCATAGGCAAGGCAAGGATGGTGACGATGGATGGTGACCTCATTGAGCGATCGGGTGTTATGATAGGCGGGTATTACATAAGAAATCATCCCAAAGTGATAGAGACTGAGACGACTAAAGACATAGAAAGCTACATAGAGCACAGGACTGAACTGAAGAAGGAATTGAAAGTTTTGCATGAACGTGTGCGGGATATAGAAGGCGAGCTCAAGAAACTGGGCGAGGCTGAATCTAGCAGAGAATTGTTTGATTTGCAGAAGATGCGTGTTGCCTCTGAGCGCGAAATAAATGAACTAAGGGACAAAAGAAGAAGGATGTATGAAAATAGGCTGTCCGTACAGTCTGCCATAAACAGACTGAAAGTGGATAAGGCTAGATTTGAGGCTGAGATGGATAATGCCAGGATAGAAGTGGAGCAGTATGGCGAGATTGAGTATGTGAAGGAGACCGTACACACCCTTGAGAGGTTCATCACTAAAGCGGAGAGAGAACTCAAAGATATAGGGCTTGTGAATATGAAAGCCATAGAAGAGTACGATCTTTTCCGGTCCCAGTTCGACGAGTACAAGAAGAGGTACGAAAAGATACTGGAGGAGAAGCGGTCTGTGCTTGCAATGATAGAGGAGATTGAGGAAAAGAGGCGGGAGGTCTTCAATAACACACTCGAGAAAGTCAGCATACAATTCAGTAACATCTTCTCCCGTATGACAGGTGGCAAGGCGAGCTTGGTGATGGAGAATCCAACAGACTTGGAGAGCGGCCTGATAATTCAAGCGAATCCTGCAGGGAAGAGACTGCTTAGCATAGATGCGATGTCAGGCGGCGAAAAATCCATAACAGCGCTTGCATTCATATTTTCCATACAAAAACACAAGCCAGCTCCGTTCTACATACTGGATGAAGTAGATGC
Organism: uncultured archaeon; assembly: GCA_964512235.1. GTDB lineage: Archaea > Aenigmatarchaeota > Aenigmatarchaeia > CG10238-14 > SCSR01 > CAZEGD01. The sequence continues at coordinate 27,730 of CAZEGD010000001.1, read as the reverse complement.
AGCATTGGACAAGGAGAATAGCAAGAAAGTTGCAGAACTCATCAAAAACCTGGCAAAGGACGAGCAGTTCATAATGATTACGCATAACGAGCAGACGATAAAGTATGGAGACCGCGTCTATGGCGTGACGATGGAGAGGGGAGAGTCGAAGATACTGGGATTGGAGATGCCAACAAGTTGAATGGTGAGCCTTTGAGCGAGGAAGAAAACATCTTGAAATTGATACTCGAGAAGGAGAGTTGGGAAGAAATAATCTATCATATAGTCAGCCTAGAGCAGCTGGACCCGTGGGACGTTGACTTGGTAAAGCTCACATCTAGTTTTCTAAAGTTTATCAACAGTGTACAGGAGCTTGATTTCCGCATACCTGCAAAGATTGTCTTTATTGCCGCTGTGCTTCTCAGGCTAAAGTCAGACTATCTATCAATGTTTGAAGAGCAGACTGCAATGGAGGAAGCTGTAGAGAAGCAGAAGGAGATGGTCGATCTGGGCGTAGATCCCAATCTCATCAAGCTGGGACTGCCTATGAAGCGCATACCTAAGCGGCAAGTGACCATAGACGAACTGGTGACGGCACTCCGCAAAGCTCTTACAGTGCGCGAGAAAAAGGTGGTGCGTCACAGACTGTGGAAGCAGCGCGTGCAGCTAGAGCTGCCGACTGAGGAGGATATCACTGAAAGGATAGAAAAGATGATGTTGGACATTGAGGCAGCACTTGCAAAATCGAAGAAGGATAGTGTAAAGTTTAAAGACCTTGTGGAATGGAACCGAGAAAAAGTAGTTGAGCGATTCATCCCGCTCTTGCATCTTGAGCAAAGCATGAAAGTCCGAACTGACCAAGAGGAATTTTTCAAGGAAATTTATATTCAAAGGAGAAATCCTTAGAACAAAGATTCTTATGGGTTCACATCCTCCTTCTTGGGTGCCCTAATACCTTGTAAAGATTTCATCTAAATTTAAGAAATAGGATGACTGCAACAACTGCAATGATTATAGCAATTAAAAATGGAAATATATCATCCAAATACAGACCTTCATCTCCCAAGTCACCGTTTAAGTCATCGTTTGTGTCATCAGGAAATTCTCCTGACATCATACAATCCTGCGGGCAGTTATCATAACTTTCGCCTTGCTCATCCTCACATAGACCATTTCCACAGACGCCTGGCTCTCCTGATGTTGGACCCGTTGCTTCTCCAGTCATCGTCTCCCAATAAGGTGTTGGGCTTATTATTTCTTCACATTCTACTTCATCCGGACTAGCACTATTTCCTTCAAACATGAACTCTCTTGCCCCTGTACCCGCAACCACGTAATCACCATTGAAATCAATGAAAGTAACATAAGTAACCGCGTTATATTCCCACAAAGGAACATTGCTGTCTCTTGAGAACATGTAAACCTTTTTCGCAGCGCCTCCGGCAGCAAGCAGACTCCCGTCAGAGTTTAGACTGACTTCACCTATATGTGAAAAGGAACCACCTTCAGAAAACGACCATAATGGAATGTTGCTGTCTCTTGAAAAGAGGTATATGTTACCAGTACTTGTACCGATTGCAATATAGTTACCATCTTCAGACATAGAGACTGCTCTTGCTGTAGAATCGGATTGTGAGGAAAAATTCCATAAATTGTTTCCCACATTGTCAAACAACATAACGACAGGATTTCCTTGCGAATGGTCAAGAGAATACGCAACGTAATTACCATCATTTGAAATAGCCGATTTATGCACAGGAGAATCTCGAGTCAATTGTTCGCTCCTGAAAACCGCAGTCCCTTCGTTGGAAAACAAATAAGCCCTCCTATCAGGGCATCCGGTCGATACTGCCACATAGCTGCCGTCAGGTGTCATCGCCGGCCTGTAGAAGTTTCCCGTCTGCTCGTATTCCGGATGGCTTGGTTGGTACTCCCATAATTTGTCGCCGTTGCTGTCAAAGAAGAATACCTTACTCCCTCCACCCACTGCAATATATTCGCCGTGCTCTGAAACGGCAATACCTATGGCACTGGATTCTATATCAGCTGACCATAAAGATTGATTACTGTCTTTACTAAAGAAAAAAAGAGTACTACTTAATGTACCGGCAATATATTCTCCGTCATCAGAAATATCAATACCGTTGAAAGAAGCTGACGTTATCTCAGGTATTTTACATACCCGGCAATAGCTCCATAACGGGATATTGCTATCCTTTGAAAAAAGATAGATATAATAACCTGTCACGGCGGCTACGTATTGACTATCATCAGAGATAGCAACACCTTCAACCCAGTCATTGCCAGTATCATAGGTCCAGACTTCATTCCCATTATTGTCCAGTAGAATTATCTGGTTGTTGTCGAGTTTCTCAGCATAAAGAACTGGTCCTTGGTCAGGACTGTCTATTATTCCGGCTCTTGCCTTTCCAACACCATTGCTCGCTTCAAAATAGTAGAATAACTCTGTTCCGGATGTCGGGATATAGTTGTAAGTATACAAAGCACCACTTGTATAATCTCCCCTTATTTTTTCCAAATCATACCATTCGCTATTGAACCATATTCTGATATATTCTGGAGGCCTGCCTTGGCTGTCCCTGTAGGTAACCATGTACGTAAAGTTTGTACACGGCACGCCAAATGACGGATAGACAATTGAATTATAAAGCTCGGGGGCGTCTCTCATTTCCGCTTCAGTCAATTTCGGAACTATGCCTATATCAACAGACTTGAGCTCTGCCAGAGTAAGCGATTGTAAAACAAATATACTGAGAATGAAAGTACATACTAGTGCTCTTTTCATAATTGATTATTGTTTTTTGTTATAAAGAAATTTTAGGATATCTTGGTCAGATTATGTACTCCGGTATGGGATTGAACCTTCCCCTGCATCTTTTTCTTCAAAACCCTTAAATCGTTAACCTATGATTGGTTATAGAGATGGAAATGGCTGAAAAATTCATAGAAGAGATGCATAATTTCCTTGATAGTCGAATGAAGAGTTATAAAGAAGCACTTAAAGACGCGTATGAAAATGGTTTTGTGTTCGTTCCACATCATGACATGACGAGAGTAGCTATTTGTCAGTATCTAGTCGAGATGGGGTATATGATTGACATCAATCCATTGAGTTCATTCTACAAGGGAGACTCGGCTCACAAGTATATACTGACTGAAGATGGAAAGAAGTCAGTTGAAGATATGAAATCTGAGAAAATGGAAAGCAAAAAGTCAGGCTAGAATGACAGATTCTCATCCTTTCTCTTTGCCTTAACCAGCTTGAATATCAGTTCCTATGTCTCTTGTTTATAAATATTACCCTTTCTCCTTGATATGAAAACTATTTCAAGGAAATATTCATTTCTCGAAAATAACTTATGTAAGTTCGTCATTTTTTAGATTTCTTTGATTTTGTTTGCAGTATCAAGTCTTTTTGTTTAATGAGTAAATCGTAAGTCTCTTCAATGTCCTTTTTCTTTAAGCCCCACGTGTTTTCCCACCTTCTGAAAGGCGCATTGAATATGAAAACGTCTTCTAGGATATCCCATATAAGGTGCAGGACAATTAAGAATATCAGAACGGCCAACTCCTTTGAGATGAAGATTGCGGATAAGGAACTAGCTATTGAAAATACAGAAATGAAGAAAAAGTTATGGAGTGGACTTACAAGCCTTTTTTGCGCTAGTAGGTACTTTCTAACTCCAAATTTTCTAAAAACTGGTATATGATCTAAATCTATTAGTGACGTAATTGCAATAGCTATTAAATAATCAAAAATGTTATTCCCTATGTAAATGCCGAATAAAGTAATGGGAAAAGAAACTGGGATTATCGAGACGCCCGAAAGGCTAATCAACATTATGGCAAGGACGTAGTGTATAAACCAGTGGAAGATTCCATAACTCCACGAATATTTTCTCATCAAACACACCCAATTTGTAATATAGTAACTAATGGATTTTATGGACATAAATAAAAGAATTTTTTCGAGGAAATATTTATTAGCAAGAACTGATGAAATTCTATAGATTGAGTGGTGAATAAATGAGCGAACTGAAAGGGTCTCAGACTGAAAAGAATCTTTTGAAAGCATTTGCTGGAGAGAGTCAGGCAAGAAACAGGTACACATTCTTTGCGAGTGTTGCAAAGAAAGATGGATTTGAGCAGATTGCAGCAATATTCACTGAGACTGCAGACAATGAGAAAGAACATGCAGAAATCTTTTTCAAATACCTCAAAGGTGGAGACGTGGAAATAACTGCAGAATATCCAGCTGGAAAGATTGGAACTACGGCAGAGAATCTTCTGCATGCTGCCGAGGGTGAAAAGTTGGAATGGGGTACGCTTTACCCTGACTTCGAAAAGACAGCAAGGGAAGAGGGATTTGAAGATGTTGCAGAGTCGTTCAAAGAGATTGCAGAAGTTGAAGAACAGCATGAGAAGAGATATAGGAAACTTCTCGAGAATGTAAAAAACGGGAAAGTGTTCAAGAAAGACAAAGTGGTGAAGTGGAAGTGCAGAAACTGTGGCTACGTCCATACTGGCAAGGAAGCCCCTAAAGTCTGCCCATCATGTAAACATCCTCAGAGCTACTACGAATTGCTCGCAGAGAATTACTAGTCTGTTGAAAAGACTCACAAAATTTAGCTAACATATATACCCTAATTTATAAAAATATGAACAAAGTTGAGGGACAACTGATGCGTAAATTGTTTATTCCTGGTCCGACTGAGGTAAGAGAAGAGATTCGTGAAGAACTGTCCAGACCGATGATCAGCCATAGGGGTAAAGAATTTTCTCAATTGTTTGAGGAAATTGTCCCGAAGATTCAAAGGCTTCTCTACACGAAGAATAAAATCTTTTTGAGCACAAGTTCTGGAACTGGTCTGATGGAAGCTGCTGTAAGAAATACTGTTTCCAAGAAATGCTTGAATTTAACTTCCGGTGCCTTTTCTGAAAAATGGGCTGACATTACTTCAGATAATGGCAAGGCGAATAAAATTGTCTCGATCGAATGGGGCAAGGCCATAAAACCAGAAGTGGTTAGAGAAAGGCTTGAAAAGAATGAATTTGATGTAGTCACTTTAGTCCATAATGAGACTTCTACCGGAGTGATGAACCCGTTGGAAGAGATTGCAGCTATTATAAAAGAATTTCCCAATGTCATCTTTTGTGTGGATGCAGTAAGTAGCATGGGTGGCGTAAAGATTGAAGTGGATAAATTGGGTATAGACGTCTGTCTGGCTTCTGTGCAGAAGTGCCTGGCTCTGCCTCCTGGCTTTGCCATCGCATCAGTGAGTGAAAGGGCAATCGAAAGGGCTAAAGGAGTCAAAAATAGGGGATATTACTTTGATTTTTTGGCAAACTTTGAGAAATATGAAAAGAAGCAAACACTCACGACACCAAGCATTCCACATATCTTTGCGTTGAATGCTCAGCTTGATAGAATATTTGAAGAAGGTCTAGAAAACAGATTTGCAAGGCATAGGAAAATGGCTAAAATTTGCAGGAGTTGGGCGACTGGAGGGGGATTTGATCTGTTTGCAGAAAAGGGATATGAATCCGATACTTTGACTTGCATCTCAAACAATAGAGGCATTGACGTAAGCATGCTGAATGAGAAACTGGCTGAAAGAGACAAGGAAATCTCAGCGGGATATGGCAAACTTAAGGGAAAGACGTTTAGAATCGCTCATATGGGTGACATACAGCCGGACGAATTAAATGAATTGTTAAAAGATATTGATGAAATTCTTGGAGTTGGTTAAATGCCTAAAGTTCTGGTTTTGTTACCTGTCCCATTGAATGAGAAGGGTGCGAAATTGCTGAAAGAGAGTGGCTTAGAGTTTGCTGAAATGTCTGAACTATCAGAGAATGAATTGATTAAGAAAATTCCAACTTATGACGCATTAATTGTCAGGAGCGGTACTAAAGTTACGAAGAATGCCTTAGAGACTGCAAAAAACCTAAAAGTGATATCTAGAGCCGGAGTTGGTTTAGATAATATCGATGTAAACGCGGCCTCTGAGAAGGGAGTTTATGTGTTTAACACCCCAAAAGGCAATACCATTGCCGCTACTGAACTTACGATTGGATTGATGATTGCATTAAGTAGGCACATACCTAAAGGAAATTCTTCATTAAAGCAAGGTCTCTGGGAAAGAAAGAAGATTTCTGGAATTGAATTGAAAGATAAGACAATTGGGATAATCGGTTTTGGGAATATTGGACGGGAAGTGGCCAAAAGATGCAAGGCATTTGATATGGAAGTCTTAATATACGATCCATTTGTGTCAAATGAAGATATTGAAAGGGAAGGCTATTCTAAAGCAGAGTTGGATAGGCTACTTAAAGAATCTGATTTCATTTCAGTGCATGTCCCTCTAACAGAAGAAACCAGAAATATGATTGACGTGGACCAGTTCGGTCTAATGAAAAATGGCGTTAGAATAATTAACGCTGCCCGGGGCCCAATCGTCAATGAGGATGCACTATTAGATGCGTTAAACTCTGGCAAGGTCGCTGGTGCGGCCCTAGACGTCTTCAATGAAGAGCCTCCGACTAACAGGCAATTGATTGAACATGAAAATACTGTGGTTACGCCTCATTTGGGTGCTTCAACTATAGAGTCCCAGGAAAAATGCGTTGTTGAAGCTGTTAGGCATATTGTTAATGTGTTAAAGAATAATAAAGTTGAAGAAGCGTCTAATTTTAAAGATGTGAAATAAAGAATTCTTCAAACTGGTGTTATTTGCTTCTTCCAACATTCTTCACGTTTTTATGATTTCCGTTTTTGAATTTTGCGTCGTTGATTACATCAATTATCGTCTTTGCCAAGTCATTAAGCAATGACGTAAGTTGCAGTAGCATAGTCATTTTGAATCCTCTACTATCTTCATACCTTATGAAACTTCCACTCTTAAATCTTTCTTTTTTAGGGTTCAGATAATTCTGACTCGTGGAGCTTAGAATGATAGCTATATATATAGGCTGAATCTATAACTAAAAAACGGAGGTAAGAATATGATGTCTCAAATACCGATTAATCTTGAAAATGTGAAAAAAGAGGACTTGGATAATGAAATTCTAAGGACCGGTGTTATTGCAGAATTGGATGCAATAAACTTATACGAGCAAATGGCAGCAATGACAGAAAATGAGTCCATAAAGAAAATTCTTTTGGACATAGCGAAGGAGGAGAAGACACACGTGGGAGAATTCCAGGCATTATTGCTGAAGATGGACAAAGAACAGGTAAAGGAAATGGAAGAAGGTAAGAAAGAAGTCGAAGAATTGACAGGATAATGGGTGTAGAGTTTGACAGAACAGAGGCAGGTGTACAAATGCAATGTATGTGGCAACATCGTCGATGTGTTGCATACCGGAGTAGGACAGCTAGTTTGTTGCGGTCAGCCTATGCAGCTGATGGAAGAAAAAACGGAAGATGTTGGACAGGAAAAGCATGTACCAGTGATTGAAAAGATAGAAAATGGAATAAAGGTAAAAGTCGGTTCAATCCCACATCCAATGGAAGAGAAACATTACATAGAGTGGATAGAAGTGACTGCCGACAGCGTGTCTTGCAAGAAGTTTTTGAAACCAGGAGACAAACCGGAAGCAGGATTTGAGATAAAAGCTGAAAAGGTTGAAGCTAGGGAATATTGCAACATCCACGGCTTGTGGAAGTCCAGTTAACCTAAAAAAGGTAGTTCATATGAAAAGGACAGACTTAAATGTAATTGTTGACACCGTTTCCTTTATTGTTTTCTTGGTTTCGGCGTTTGCTGGTCTTGTCCTGTGGCTAGCGACAAATCGGTCTTTTCTAGGCCTAAGTCGCCACAGTTGGGTGGACTTGCACAACATATCCAGCGCTATTTTTATTGTGTTTATTGCACTGCATTTTATCCTGCATTGGAATTGGTTCAAAAACCTGCCGAAGTTAATTAGAAATCTACTTCGATAAAAAATTCTTATCAATAAGTAAACACAAATAATTCTATAATGTGATTGTATGGGTGCAAAGGCGCTCCTTGAAGCAGCTCTTTTCGTGAGTGACAGTCCCTTGAGCTTGAGTAGGCTCTCGAAAATAGTCGGTATAGGCTCGGAGGAGGACATACGGAAGCTTATAGATGAGTTGAAGCAAGAGTTGGAAACTGACAATCGTGGCATACAGCTTATAGAGACGCCTGAAGGTTTCGAACTTCGCGTGAAGCCGGAGTATAGGCCAAGGGTTTCAAAACTTGCACCTTTTGCGGATCTGAGAGATGGTGTGATGAGGACGCTTGCAATCATCGCAGTCAAACAGCCAATCAAGCAATCAATAATCGTAAAGTACCAGGGGAATAAGACTTATGGCTACATAAAAGACCTTGAAGCAAAGGGATTGGTGAAGAGTGAAAAGTATGGAAGGACTAAGCTTGTGACGACTACGATAGACTTTGAGAAGTATTTTGGCAAGAGCGGGGAAGAGATGAAGGCTCTTCTGAATAACAAGATGAATGAAACTAATGTAGAAAGTAAAGAAAGCTAACCTATAATTTTAAATCTCCACAACAAGAAGATTGCCACAGCAACTATTACAACTATGAGCAAAATGGCCCATATTGGAATCGGGATTCCTGCAGGAGGTATGGTCGTTGTAGTTGTGGGCATGGTAGTCGTCGTGGTAGTCACCACCTGTACTCCACTTATTGCAAAGACGGACAGGCCGGGCGATACTGCCTCGAAATATACATATGTCGCATCCTCGCTCACTTTGGTAGTAGTAAGCTTGGTCCATGCACCGTTAGAATAGCGGTACAATGCTATCGTATCTTCGTCAATATTGTTTTCGGTTATCCATACCTTGGCAACTTTGAACTTTATTGTCACACTACTGATGTCCGCATCTGTTATGTTCTCCTCACTGACTGTGAGATAGCCGTATACAGTGTCTGGCGCGGACGTATTTACAGTAGCTGGCGTTGTGCTTGACTGCGATACTGTAACGGAAGGGGAGGTTACGGTATTGCCCGCTATAACGGCAATTTGAGTTATAAGTAGATTTGGATCGTCAAATTCAAAAGTACCAGTTTCGCCTGCTGTTATATTATCTAAAGATTTAGTATCTTCCACTGGAGGTAGGGTTGTAGTCGTGGTAGTGACAGCAGTGGTTGTAGTCGTTCCCCCACCACCACTCGGACTAGTAGTGGTAGTTGCAACCGTAGTAGTGGTAGTTATATCTCCCCCTATGTCATCACTCACATTACCCTCTATACCATCCTCGATTGTTATGGTTATATTGCCTGAAAGGGCACTAGAAACGAATAGACTTAGGAATAAAAGAAGGCTCACTCCGAAAAAAAATTTAGCGGTTTTCATTTTATCAGACCTTAAAAGTATCCACTACTCAGTCCACCTGAAACCGTAGCTACCGTCATAAGTTCCCTGTGACACTCCACTATATGGAACTATGTGAAGCCTTACAGTCTCCGTATACACACCCATCTGCATGACAGTAAGGTTGGCAGTTGACGCTGGCACTAACCCTCCTGAAGGTACTGCCGTTATATTACTAAGTCGCAAACTTTGAGCACCTGTATAGGCTCCCACAACAGCAGCTACCCTCGTTGTTGCATTCGTAGTTGAATTGATGTATAGATTATTCACATCGGCGGCAGCCAAGAAAGGCGTACCTAGAACCGACATGTCCACATATCCTTGGATATTTCTAGTTGAAGAATTACCCTTGACTATTATTGTAAAGTCAAAGGTTAATTCGCTCCCGCCCGGTGATGTGCTACCTGTCATTGTTGGAGCCGTTATTTGTATAGATGTATAAGAATATATCGTCTTATTGGTTGTATTCAGATATGTGACATTTGAAATGCCTGCAGCGTCTGTTACATTAACATCCAAAGTCCAGTTGCCTTGAGGCAGATATATCCCATCTATAGATGCACTTGTATAATTAGCTAGAGGTGAGGTTTCAGATGATAAATCAGTCCAGTTTATAATTACCCTGTTTGAAGTGGTGTTTCTAACTCTATACTTTTTAGAAGATATAGTACGAGCATCTGATGCATTAATCTTTATAGTCATATTGTCTGCATATACTTGAGTAATCGTTGCATTATCGCTATCTACAAGCCATACGCCAACTGTCGGCGCTACACTATCATTTATGAGTATAGTAATTGTCATCGGAGCAGACGACAAGGTATAATTCATATCACTCGAATTAACTAGAATATCGCTAACTGTGTACGTTGTCCTGTTGATAATTAAGTGATACATAGACGCATTAAGCATCTCTGTACCATTAAAGTATATATCTGTAGCTGTCGTGCTTGTATTGTCATATCTTGCTATGAATTCTATATAACCAGTTTCATTTGTTGTACCATCGGCGATTGTTGCATTCCCGTTCGTAGATGAATTGTATAAGTAGATATATACATCATCTACAGCTGTGTCGGTATCCCAAGCCTGGAAGACACCTATAACTATGTTAGGTCCTATGTGGACTACGCTTTCCGTCATTATGTCCTGATAGACCGCAAACGTAGCAGTAGAGTTCAAGTCGCCTCCATAATTGGCCTTGCTAACGTTATAATAGACTGTAGTGTAGGATGAGTTGAGTGTAAGGTTCAACTTACTCGCAGTGCCCGTGGCTATGTCGCCAGTCGTGTTGTAGGCGGGCGTTGTGAGACCACTGTCACTGAAAACCGTGACTGTTGCAGTGGTATTGTCCGTAGCGAAATTCTGTACGATTATCTGGAGTGCCGGATTCATATCAGTAGTGTTTGTGAAAGTTTCATTTGACAGATAATAGGAATCGCCAGTTCTATTATAGTGTGTTTCGTAACCTGTCTTGTTAATGATGAAATAGTAGCCATCTTCAGTTAGCGCATTGGCTGGACGCAACTCCGTTATATTGAATTTTAGGTCATTTGGAGTTGTAGTTATATTGTCGTATTTTGCTACGAACTCAACATAGCCAGAAGCGTTCGTAATGCCGAATGCCACGCTCCTGTTTGCACTCCTGTTCATAAGTGTGACGTTTGCATCGACTATTCCAGGGTATCCTCCCCAACCTTGGCGGACTAATACCAGTATATTTGCTCCTATGTGGACTACACTTTCTGACGGTAAAGCCGAATAATCACTACATGTGGTAGTCGAATTCAAGTCTCCTCCGAAGCCTGCCTTGCTCACGTTATAATAGACTGTCGGATAAGATGAGTTGAGTGTGAGATTTAATACATCGGCTGTAGTTGAGGCTATTTGATTACTTGTATTGTAGACAGGCTGGCTGAAATTATCATGGCCGTTACTTTGGTTGAAAAGTGTTATGGTTGCTGTGACATTGTCTGTCGAGAAGCTTTGTATAATTATCTGAAGTGTTGGCTTTAAATCGGTTGTGTTGATGACTGTTGCATTCGAAAAATAGTATGAGTATAATCCAGATGTATTAGATGTGTTGTATTTCGAATAACCTGATTTATTGACAACTAAATAATAACCATCCTCAAGCAAATCACCGGCTGCTCGCAGCTCTGTGATGTTGAAGAATATGTCATCAGTAGTCGTGGTTGTGTTGTCGTACCTTGCTATGAATTCCATATAGCCTGAGGTGTTTGTGGTACCATATGCTATAGAGGTGTTAGTTCTATTCATCAAAGTAACCTTTGCATCTGCTATTCCAGGATATCCTCCCCAGCCTTGGCGGACTAATACCAGTATATTTGCTCCTATGTGGACTACGCTTTCGTTAGAAACGGGTTGCAACTGCGATACCAGAGTAGTCGTGTTTGTGTCGCCTCCGAATCCCACTTTGCTCACGTTATAATAGACAGTTGGGTATGAAGAGTTAAGGGTTATGTTGAATATGCTTGCTGTACCCGTGACCAAGTCACCTGTGGTATTGTATACAGGCTGGCTAAGGTTATCATAACCGTTGCTTTGGTTAAAAAGTGTTATGGTTGCCGTGACGTTGTTTGTTGAGAAGTCCTCCACTATTATCTGGAGGTTCGATTTCAAATTGGTTATATTGGTCATATCTACAGCACTAGCATTAGTCCTATTGTACTTCATGGAAGTCGAGTTGTAAGTCACATAACCAGCAGATATATTGATAAAGAAGTGATATCTTTCACTATCCGAACCTTCAGCGTCTTTGGTAATATTACCTATCTCCGAGACGTTGTTGAACTGCGCGTCCGTCGAGTTCTCTGGAGCGCTGAAGTTCGCAATAAATGTCACATAGCCAGAAGCGTTGGTGGTACCTTGGGCGATGGTTATGTTTGTGCCGTTTATTAAGTATACGCTTGCGCCTGATATGCCTACATATCCTCCCCAATTGTTACGGACAAGAAGTTCTATATTTCTGCTTATGTTAAAAACTCCTCCAAGTTGGCCTGGGTCAGCTGTAGAAGAATCATATTGTATCGTTGCACCTCTCGCAGTCCCGAGTCCCAACTTGCTGGCCTCTACATAGAAATAATCTTGATGAGCTAAACCAGCATTTACCAGTGTAGTACCGTCTATAGAATACCAACCATTACTCCCGATAGTGTCATTTCCTACTTCAGTACCATCAGACTTATATACAGTCATAGTTGCATCGTTGATAACCGTACCGTTCCAGTCACGTATAGATGCATTTATATTTCCACTTGCGAATACTGGCATGGAGCTAAAATTGATTGCCAAAAACATAGCAATTACAAACGCTAACAACAATCCGAAAGTTCTTTTCTTCATCCCTTCACAACCTTTCTATCGTTTCCCCTTTTCTGGACGGTAAACTTTGCTCCGACCGACCTTCACGACTTTTACCTCTCCCCCGTTTCGCATGGCTTCTAGGTATCCCGTGATGAAGTCTCTTCGCATCTTGAGCCTTCTGGAGAGCTCACTGAGGGACATTGGTTTCTCGCGTAAAGTTTTGAGTATCTTACGTTTAATATCTCCAGATGCTCCTGTCATTATTAATAATATTTCAATTGTATGCTATATAAAGGTTTATATTGCACACTAATATTACTGAACAGTGACACTGAGCAGTGGCTCAGTCTTGGCATAATGGAGAAAATAAGCCATTTTTTATAGTATTTGCTATTTTGAAGTCAAAATCTGCTCTACAAATCTCGTGTCTACACCGATTTTGTAGCCCTCTGGGTCCCTGACCTGCTTTAACGGAACGCCGTAAGTATTCCTCAAATCGGCTATGTAGGCGCGCGCTCTGGATTGAGAGATTCCAAGCTTCTGTGCTATTTGATCATACGTATGGAAGCCGTTGTTGATAAGCATTGCAAGTATTTCCCTGTGTCTGCCTCGGATGTGGCCAAGTTCCCCGCCTTTTGTGCTCAGTTGCTCACTCCTCATAGTTCTACTGAGCGAACGCTCAGAAAGCTCGGGGAACTGCTCGGTTTTTGCTCGAAAAATAGGCTGCTGTTTGCTCTGTTGCTCACTAATGATGTTTATCTGACTTTCCATCGTCTTGGAGAGTTTATCAACTCTTTTATTCGTAAGTTCTAGGCTTTTCTCTATAGCTGTGAAAGAGTTTGCCAATGATTTAATTTGATTCAGGACAATGTTATTCACCATTTCGGTTCTTTTTCGATTTCCTCTCTTCTTTTTAAAAATAGACTTCCTCTTCCTCATAATTTTCATCACTATCAACTTAATTTTATCTCTTATTAAGCTTTACGTCCATGGATTTCTCAGAAAAGTCTGAAAATATAACTATAAAAAATCAAAAGTTAATCAATGAAAAAATTCTACGTGACGAAATTCGACGGTCGTAGGCAGCTGTATGACCGCAATAAAGTGATGCGTACGTGCATGCGCATGCATGCAAGCCGTAAAACTGCCGAGTCTGTGGTAGACAAGATTGAAGCTCAGCTCTACGACGGTATAACTACGAAAGAAATACTAAAGCTCGTCTTCCGCTACCTCAAAGAGTACAAACCGGAGGTTGCGTACGGTGTTGACCTTCGCCAGTCCATAGCTTTGCTCAGACCGAAACCTGATTTTGAGCAGTTTATTGCACATATGTTGGAGGCGGAAGGTTATGAAGTTGAGACTAACAGGATAATCCCTGGTAAGTGCATAGAGCATGAAGTGGATGTCATAGCTAGGAAGGGAAGAGAGACTGTATGCGTGGAAGTCAAGCACCATTACCAGCATCATACTTACACCGGTTTGGGCATCTTCCTCGAGTCGTGGGCAAGCTTTGAAGATCTGAAGGCAGGCTACCATGCCAATAGAAACAACTTTGGCTTTAACAAGCTCTTAGTCGTATGCAACACTAGGATATCAGACCATGCAAAGCAATATGCCAAATGCAAAGGCTTTAACTATCTTGCATGGAAGGCTCCAGCACAGAGCTTGGAGAAGTTGGTAGAAAAACACAAGCTCTATCCAATAACATTTTTAAAAGGCTTGGACCAGCAGACTGTAGTGAAGCTGAGTAATGTTGGAATTGTGCTGCTCAAGCAGCTTGTGCTCAAAGACGTTAATAGACTTGCAAGAAGGCTAAGGATGCCTAAAAAGAAAGTAAGGGAATTAATTATCCGAGGGAATAAATTATTACAATCCTAATAACTGGTGGTGTCTGATTGAAAAAGGATATAGTCGTATGCAAAAACGTTTGGAAAATATACAATGAGGGTACGCGTGCTGAAGTGCGAGCAATGCAAAGTGTAAACCTAAAAATCAAGGAAGGCGAGTTTGTTAGCATACAAGGTTCTTCTGGGAGTGGGAAGAGTACGCTTATGCACTGCATAGGATGCTTGGACAAGCCGACGCGGGGCACAATATACTTCGATGGCGAGGATATCTCTAAGCTTAGTGATGACAAGCTTGCAATGATTAGGAGGAAAAAGATAGGATTTGTCTTTCAGTTCTTCAACCTCGTACCCAGTCTGACTGCGCTGCAAAATGTTGAGCTGCCTATGATTTTCAATGGTGAAGATGAAAAGAAAAGAAAAAATAAAGCAAAAGAGCTTTTGGAATTGGCTGGTTTGAAAGAGAGGATAAACCATAAACAATCAGAACTTTCTGGGGGAGAGAGGCAGCGTGTAGCGATGGCACGTGCTTTGGCAAACAATCCAGCACTGATACTTGCAGACGAGCCAACAGGCAATCTCGATTCAAAGTCGGGAAGAGAAATAATAAACATCTTTCGCAAGCTCAATAAAATGGGGAGAACGGTCGTAGTTGTGACCCATGATCCTTTAATAGCAAAAGTGACTAAAAGAATAATAAAGATAAAAGACGGAAGAGTAGATGGTGGGTAGGTTGGGTTTTATTAAAAGATTTCAAATTGTCTTTGTTGTTCTAGTCCAGCTTCTATTCGTCTATACAGTCTTGACACAGGCTGCTTACGTTTCCATCACTGTCACTGGCCAGTTAGTACCTACTGTTATAGAGCCTGGTGAGAGCGGCAACTTGGTTTTGACAGTTGCGAATGTCGGGACAGAATATGCACGCAGTGTCAAGCTCACGGTAAAACCTCATAGTTTTATCACATTCGGCACCAGCAAGTATTCACTGCAGACAATAGCCCCAAGCGGCTCAATACAAATAAGCGTACCAATAACAGTCAGTAGTTTGGCGTCAGAAGGCTCAACTTCCGTATTTTTATCCGTTGAGTACAATGAAGGTGATAGTGCAGGCAGTGTGACTACGGAAACTTCTATTTCACTCTCTATAACTAAGCGTTCGCTGATTGAAATCAGCAATGTTACCTACGATGAAGACTTAATAGAGCAGGGGGACGTGGTGAAGATGAATATAGAACTAAAGAATGTAGGTAATGGAAATATAAAGGACATTTTTGTTGCACTAAAGAACCGCACGCAGCCCTTTGTCTCTGCAAGGGGTGACATGGAAGTATACTTAGGCAACATCCAGCCGGGAAGGACAAGTATGGCGAGCTTTGACATAATAATCAACAAGGATGCAGAAACAAAAGCATACAGCGTGCCTGTGACACTTACATACTATGATGAAACTGGGACTCAGCACACAGAAGAACGTTATATCGGATTGAAAATATCCGGCCTGCCAGATTTTGTTGTCACCCTTGAAAGTCAGAGCAATATGTATGTAGGCCGCACAGGTGAGCTCACGATATCCATAGCAAACCGTGGCACTGCCACAGCAAGTTTCCTTCTAGCTAGATTTGACGGTGTGTACGATATAACGCCAGAAGAGTATTATATAGGGGATTTGGAGCAGGATGATTATGAGACGATAACGCTAGACATGTCATTGGTGGGCGTGAGCGTAGGCAAACGTGCATTAAACATAGAACTGGCGTACAAAGATCCCTACAACCAAGAGACGACAACGACCGAGACGGTTGACTTCACAGTCCACAGAGCACCACCATTCAGCCTTTCAATAACGCACATAGTTATCATTGTTGCAGCGCTTGTAATAATAATTTGGAAAAGGAAATTCTTGATTGGTCTGATAAGAAGAAAATAGTTTGAGATTTTAACAGTTATCTACAATGTAAAGACTTGGAGTGTGATTTATTGTCGTTTGCCTTTGAGCAAGAAAGCTTCCGCATGGCTACGCGGAGTATAGTTGAACGTAAGGTGCGTAGCGCACTTACCGTCCTTGGCATAGTTATAGGCATAGCCGCAATCGTTTCCCTCGTATCGGTGGGTGAAGGTATGCGTGGGATGGTAGTGGAGCAGCTTGAACAGTTCGGCGCGAATAAGATAATGGTTATGGCGCAGATGCAGACTGGATTCGGACCGTCTGCCCAAGGCGAACCGTTGGATGATGGAGACTTGCAAGATATAAAGAGGGTGAGAGGGGTAGACATTGCACTACCCATGTTCTATAAGTCGCTACCTGCAGAGTTCAAAGACGAAGTAGGGACTTTACAGGTTGCTGGTGTGGCTTCGAAAGATGCGCAGACATTCTTTTCTGATATACAGGCATTTGATCTTGCGGCAGGGCGATACTATCGGTCAGGTGACAGGAATGTTGTTGTAATCGGTCATTTTGTAGCTAATACATTTACTGACGAAGTCAAGCTACGCGACAGGTTAGAGATAAAAGGTAAGACGATGGAAGTCATAGGAATACTGAAGGAAATGGGCAATCAGCAAGACGATTCAATGGTTATTATGCCCCTCGATACTATGCGAGATATCACAGGCGAGAAAGATGAAATAACAATGATTCTTGTAAAAGTCGATAACGCTGACCGTGTGGCAGATATAGCAGAAGACATACAGGAGTTGCTCGACAAAGCTCATGGTGAGAAGACTTTCATGGTCATGAGTACCCAGCAGATAACTGAACAAGTGGGTAGCATAATGAACATCCTATCCATAACACTCGGTGGCATAGCTGCAATCTCCCTCTTGGTTGCGGGGATAGGAATTGCAAATACTATGCTCATGAGCATAATGGAGCGGACTAGGGAGATTGGGATTATGAAAGCTATAGGTGCGACGAGTGCAAACGTAATGGAGATATTTCTCATCGAATCCGCAACAATAGGCGTGATTGGCGGCGTCATTGGCTGCTTAGTTGGTATAGGCATGTCTAAGGTAATATCAGCCGCTTCAGTCTTCATCGGTTTTCAGATAACAACCGCCGTCACTCCCGAACTTCTGGCATTGAGTTTAGGGTTTTCTGTAATAGTTGGCGTAGTCTCGGGTATCTTTCCTGCAAGGAATGCGGCAAAGCTCAATCCTATAGAAGCACTGAGATACGAATAAAATCTTTTAGTTATCAAATCCGTAATCTAATTATGGAAGCCAAAACTCTCCTGTTGACCATTGTTCTAATGGTAGTAGGGGGTGCAATAGGTATAGGAGGTGCCTATCTATTTTTAGGAGAGGGTGCCACTGGTTATACCGCGCTTCCCTTCAGCAGCATTAATGTCATCTTTATAATGGCAATTTTATTCATTACGTCAATAGCAATTCTAAAATTTGTAAAATAAAAATTTCTTCTTTCAACACCAAATCATTAGTAGTGATTTTATGAAGAATATGTTCGTTGCTAAGGTGCTATATGAGATTGCGGACATGCTCGAGATGCAAGACGTGGAGTTCAAGCCACAGGCATACAGGAGAGCAGCTCGCAACATCGAATCCATGAGCGAACCTATAGAGGACTATGTAAAAGCTGACAATCTTAAGGAGATACCCGGTGTTGGCGAAGGCATTGCCAAGAAAATCAAAGAGCTTGTAGAGACAGGAAGACTACGATACTATGAGAAGCTCAAGAAGCAGATACCAATGGACTTTGAGGGAATGATGAACATAGAAGGAATGGGGCCGAAGACTGTAAAGCTGCTGTACAAGGAATTGAAGATTAAGACGTTGAAAGATATGGAACGCGCGGCCAAGCAACAGAAGATTAGAAAAATAAAAGGTCTTGGACCGAAGACGGAACAGACGATTCTAGAGAACATAGAACTTGCACGGCAGAAGAAAAAGCGTGTGCTTCTAGGTTTTGCTCTGTCAATTGCAGAAGATATCAAGATGCAGCTGCAGAAACACCCTGCTGTAAAGGAGGTGGAGATTGCAGGCTCGCTCAGAAGGATGAAAGAGACTATAAGGGATATAGACATACTTGTTACATCCAATCAGCCAACAGCAGTAGCCGATTTCTTCACTTCGATGGATGATGTGGAAAAAGTCATTGTGAAGGGACCGACTAAGTGTTCGGTGCGGTTGAAAAATGGAATGCAGTCAGACATGCGCATAATTAAAAGTCGTTCCTTCGGTTCAGCACTCATGTACTTTACAGGCTCGAAAGAGCACAATATAGCTCTGCGCAGGTTGGCAATGAGCAAAGGTTGGAAGCTGAGCGAATACGGGCTCTTCAAAGGCAGCAGGCAGATTGCAGGCAAGAATGAAAGGGAAGTATACAAGAAGCTTGGTATGCAGTTCATACCGCCTGAGATGAGGGAGAACAGTGGAGAGATAAATGCTGCGCTGAAAGGCAAGTTACCTAAGCTCATCGGTTATAATGGCATCCGTGGTGATCTGCATATGCATACTAAATGGAGTGATGGTGCAAATACCATAGAAGAGATGGCGATTGCTGCAAAGTCTTTAGGCTACGAGTACATCTGCATAAGCGATCATGCAGGTAGGATGAGAATAGCCGGCGGTCTAAATGAAAGACAGTTAAGGAAGCAAGGAAAGGAAATAGACGAAGTAAACAAAAGGCTAAAAGGCATAACCGTACTCAAAGGAGCGGAAGTGGATATAGAAAGGAATGGGAAGCTCAGTATAAACAATGTCACACTGAAAGAAATGGACATAGTAATTGCCAGTATACATTCAATCTTCAGGCAGAGTAAAGAAGAGACGACTAAGCGGCTAATAGCTGCAATGGAGAATGAACATGTTGATATAATCGGCCACCCGACAGGCAGGAAGATAAATAAAAAGAAACCAAGTGAGCTAGACCTTAAAAGACTTTTTGAAGCAAGCAAGAGGACGAATACTCTGCTGGAAATCAATGCCCATCCAAAGCGGATGGATTTGAGTGATATAAATACGCGTGCAGCTGTAGATGCTGGCTGCAAACTCGTAATAAATACGGATGCTCATAGTAAAGAGAATTTGAAATTTATGAGATTGGGGATAGCCGTTGCACGCCGTGGTTGGGCTGAGCGTAAGCATATAGTAAACACTTTGCCGTTAAATAAATTCTTGAGAACATTGAAAAAGTAGGAGTTAAACCTTATACAAATAGACCTTTAATCTCTCATCGGCCTTCACTAACTTAGTATTCTTGAACTTCCAGATATGCGATACTATGCGCGTGCCTCTCTTCAATTCTTTCTTCAACTTTTTCTCCAATCTGTAGGTCGAGCCCTGCAGGAGGAAGATGAATATTACATCCGCGTCTTTTAGGTCTGTCTTAAAGAGATTTTCCCGCCTTATTTTTATCCTATCTTCCAACCCATGAATCTTTAGCATTATCTTGGATATCATGAATACGAAAGGGTTCACTTCCACCCCTATGAGTTTTATGTTCTTGTACTGTTTTGCAGCCTCGACGAGAATCCTTGCGTCGCCCGACCCCAAATCATATGCAACTTCTCCTTCTTTGAGCCTAGCTATGTCAACCATTTTTTTCACTACCTCGGACTCGCTTGGAAAATAGAGCGCGCCAAAGGCCTGCGATATGGACAGTATTATGAAGATTGTACCGAAGACGATGACTGCGAAGAGGTAAGCATTGAAATGGATTGCAATGATGGATATTGCTGCAATGAAAAGGGCAAATTCCAAGAGAATCTTAAAGTCAGCTATGCTAATGCGCATAATTAATTTTTATCAGGCGATATCATAATCTTTCGCATACACATCGAGTGCCATACTAGAGTTTAATTGCAATGCAAGAGTATACTTGCCTTCTATGCTGACATTCTCCATTATTGCATCTGCAATGTGAGGATCGCTGCCGTCTGGAAAAGCATAGACATGTACACCATCCACATATTCTCCAGTCAAATCATCCACAACGTAGCCACTCAACGAAGCCATTCCATAGGTGACTGTCATAGTTATGTATGCCTTAGCCCCGCTGTATGAGACGTTTACCGACTGGTCGACTATGTCTGCATAGTCATCTATGCTGAAAGCCGAAGCTGTCGCAATCGAAGATATATCTGAATTTTCCATAAGAATGTAGTGCCTGCCGTTTTTCACACCAGTTGCTTCTTTTATAATACTGCCGTTTGCATCTCTAAGCACTATCCTGCTGGAGTTGTCGTTAAAGCCTAAGTAGCTACTGCTATTTTCTTTTTGGAACCGTATGCTGACATTGTAGTACCTTCGCACAGTAATGTTACGCTCATATTGTTCGCCTGGGCTCAAGCTCTTGTCAAATGCCTTGCTGAAGAATCCGCTCACTCCGTAGCCCGAGATTGGCAAGACAAAAACAAATAATACTATCACTACGGCTACAATTAAAATCCCGACAATGATAGATGGCTTTGGATTCATAGGATAGGATGGAACTCTTGACTATGATATATTGCCCTAACCATCCGAAGTGGTAAATTTATAGTGAGAACGGGAGACTATTCTTTTTCTGTTTTATTTTCCTCAGCTTTTAATCTTCCAGCCAAGTGTTGTGAAATCATTATTTCATCCGAGTACAAGTTACCATAATTGTCTTTTACTTCTACAAATAACAACACATCGTTTTTATATTTCTCGATAAAGATATTGCCATTCTCCCTAACGCCCAACGCGCCCATTTTACGATGACTCCATACATGCGAGCGTAAGTATTTCTCTGCTCTTCCAAGACTTACAAGAAAATTAATACTCTCTATTTTCTTTTTATCTTCGGGTAAATCTTGAACATTATACAGTAAAATACCATTGTCCCCAAAACCAATTTCTCCAATGGATTTTAATTCCTCTTCATCAAACACATTCTCAAAGACACCATACAGAATTTTAGCAATATCATCGGAGTGTTTATATCCAAATACATTATACATTTCAGGAGCAAGTCCTCTTCTTCTAAGAGTTGCAGCAGCGGTCCCGCCAGTTATTATTGGTACAAAAATAGCCATGAATAAAGATTCAAGGGTAAAATATTTAAATAAGAGTATCAAAGTAAAAAATTCTAAATACATATTTCTAATCCAAAATCAAAATGATTATTATGCCATTAGCAGTCACTCACGTGCTTGTACCCATAATACTCCTAGACTTTTTCAGGGACAGGGTGATGAAAGGTAAGATAAAAAAGATAATAACGAACAGATTCATATTTCTTGCAGGCGTTGCAGGATTGCTGCCTGATTTGGACCTGCCTCTCTTTACCATGCTAGACCTACTCGGATTTCAAGTAGGGGGCAATATCGGTCATCGTCTCTTTTTCCACAACATATGGATACCTCTTTCCTTCCTAGGGTTCTTTGCATTGATGCATGTCCTCAAGCAGAAGAATTTTAGCAAAGTCTTTTTGATACTCGCCTTCGGTTTCAGCATTCATGTCATATTGGACGCTACCATAATCGGATATGTCATGCCATTGTTTCCACTGAGCACGGTAGAAGTGGGACTGAACCTTTCAGGCCTAATACCGATTAATGGCCTTACATTGATGGTCTCACTTGATGCTTTGCTGCTGCTCTTCTGGCTCTGGCACGAGGAGATGGGGCACAAAATCAAGGATTACTTCTAGGTTCTGGAGTTTTATTTCTATACATGCACAGCCTTTCAACCGGGCAGATGTAGCATTTTGGTACACGTGGTTGGCATATTACCTGGCCGTGACGTACGAATAGGTGGTTGACTAAATTCCACTTCTTCTTTGGCACTAAACTCTCTAAAATATTTTTAACTTCCTCTAGTTTAGCATTCTCTGGAACAATCCCAATCCTTTTGGGAATTCTGTTACAATGCGTATCTATGGCTATGGACGGAATCCCATATCCATAGGAGAGAACAATATCGGCACATTTTGGTCCCACACCTGGCAGTTGCATCAATTGCTTGCTTGTCTTAGGAACTTTGCCCTTATGCTGCTTCAAAACTATCCTGCATATTTGCTTGATCCGTCCAGCTTTTTGATTGTAGAAGCCCACTGGGTAGATGAGCTTTGCAATCTTTCTCTTCGGCAGCTTGAGCATCTTTCTTGGAGTATTTGCAACTTTAAACAATCGCTTAGTAGCTGGCCACGTTGTCTCATCCTTTGTCCTCTGCGAAAGCACGCAACCTATGAGCGTACGGAAAGGTGTGTCGTGAGGAATTCTAACTCTATACTTTCGATTGAGGATTTGGATTATTTTCAGAAGTCTCTTCGACTTTTCCATACTTTATATTAAGTATCTTCTATTTTATTCAATTCTATAAGATACTCGCCAATATTGCAGCTGAGAATGGCACAGTCAAATTGTCAAAGCCTCCGGAGAAGATCTCCACGACTGCAGAAGCCACAGCAACCATTAGCGCAGTCTGCCAATGGACAAAAAAGATTGAGCTGAGGAAAGTCATAACGAAGAAAGCAAAAGTCCCTTCTACGCTTTTGCCTTTTAGTATCCAGTGGCTATGCCTGCCGAATCTCTTTCCAAAAATTGCAGCCGAAGCGTCGCCAATCGTGGCAGCGACTATGCCAACATAGGCAGCATTCTTTGTGATAATGACACCAGAGATGCCAATCAGAATTGTTATAGAAAGGATTATGTAGAATGGTGTCAGCACCCATTTCTCTAGTTCTCTCCCGCGTGCACAATATTTGATCAAGTCTGTAATGAATGCAATTTTCTCGCCCTTGAAGCGGAAGTATTCTGCCGCAAGGTACGCTATGCAAAAAATAATGCCGAATGTGAGGAGGAGTTCCTTAGATAAGAAGAAGTCCGCAACTATTGCAGATATTGCCAATAGGTGTATGAGCTTTCTAACACCTTCTCTCTTTAGTCCGAATGTCAAATCAGCTTCTGCCATAATATATCTAAATCTTATATCGCCACAAACTTTATTAATAACGTCAGGTAACGTATGCACAGCGAATTGTACTTATGTCAAAGACGTCGCGTATAGTATATACTCCTCCCGTGGTTAGTGATAATTCTAAACCAGAGATAAAAGCTGTAATCTTCGATTTGGGCGGCGTTGTAATCGATTGGAATAACGATATTATATACAGTTATATTGCAGAGAGATTTGGTTTTGAGTTTGAAGAGGTTAAAAAGAAAGTGAAAGCTCTTGGACCCTCTCTATGTAAAGGATTGATAGATGAGAGGGAATTCTGGACTAGGATTTTTGATTCTTACAACATGCCTTTGCCCGACGATTGGAAAGACTTGTGGCTGAAGAAGCTCAGGGAAAAGGCAAGGTTGGACAAAGGAGTAGCCGCCATAATACAGACGTTAAAGAAGAACGGTTATAGGTTAGCCATGATAACGAACACTGAACCATCGCATGACGAATGGTCAGAAGAGATAGGATGGTATAATCCTTTTGAAGTAGTAGTTGTCTCGTACAAGGAAAAGATGAGAAAACCTGAGCGTGAAATATACGATCTTGCTTTGCAAAGAATTGGACTGAAGGGAAGTGAGTGCATATTCATCGATAATAAACAGGAGCATGTTGATGGTGCAAAGGCTGCAGGGATAAATGCCATTCTTTTTAAGAATGCCGAGCAACTGAAAGAGGAGTTGAAAGGATATGGAGTCAGATGCTGAAAATGTTTTTGGTAAGTTGGATCCAAAGCTTCGTAAGCTCGTGAAGAAACGATTTAATCAGCCTACACTGCCACAGAGCTTGGCAATACCACCGATACTGGAAGGGAAGAATATACTGCTTATATCCGAGACTGGTACGGGCAAGACTGAGAGTGTCATGCTGCCTGTGCTTCATAAAATACTGACTGATAATCCCGAACCGGTAGCTGTGCTTTACATCACTCCATTGAAAGCTTTGAATCGTGATTTGCTTGACAGGATGATATGGTGGGCAAACAAGGTTGAAGTAGAAATAGCTGTAAGGCACGGTGATACTACTCCCTACCAGCGGAAGCAACAGGTAGAATTCCCACCTCAGATGCTCATAGTCACACTAGAGACGTTGCAGCCTATACTCACTGGCAAGAAGCTGAGGGAGATATTGAAGAATGTGAAATGGATAATACTTGATGAAGTCCATGAAACTGTAGACAGCAAGCGAGGCATCCAGCTTGCTCTAGGACTAGAGAGATTGAAGCGACTCTGCAGCAATTTCCAGCTGATCATGCTATCGGCTACAGTAGGCGATCCGGAAAGAGTGGCAAACTTTTTCTCAGGCGGCCAACCTGTAGAAATAATTCGTGCTACAACCCCAAAGCAAATGAACATACAGGTAATCAGCCCTAGGGCTACAAGGGGGGATGATAAGATTGCTAAAGAGGTCTACACTTCAAAGGAGACGGCGACGAGAATAAGAACAATAATGGAACTCATCAAATCCTCGCAGTCCGCGCTTACATTCACGAATACTAGAGACTTTGCGGAGATACTTGCGTCGCGTATCCATACGATTGACAAGAAATTCCCGGTAGCAATCCACCACAGCAGCCTGAGCAAAAGCGTGCGCATAGGTACGGAGGAGGATTTCAAAGCTGAAAAGATAAAGTCCATAATCTGCACGAGCAGCCTGCAGTTGGGTATAGACATAGGTAGCATAGATTTGGTGCTGCAGTACATGTCACCACGCACAGTCTCGCAGCTAGTGCAAAGAGTCGGCCGTAGTGGACACGGTATAGATAGAGTGAGCAGAGGCATCGTAGTGGCGACGGATGAGGACGACTGTTTTGAAGCATCGGTGATTGCACGCAAAGCATTGGCAGGCGAACTCGAGCCGGCTAAGCTACATAGCAACAGTCTGGACGTGCTTGCACATCAGATTGTGGGATTGACGATGGAGGATTATAAGATAGAGACGCAGGATGCATATGAAATAATCAAGAAAGCTGTTCCTTATCAGTCACTGTCATACGCCACCTTTCTTGCAGTATGCAAGCAACTGCAAAGTTTGGGCTTAGTATTCTTGAACGGCCATATAAAGAAGAAGAGGCGTGGCCTCCAGTATTACTTTACAAACTTGTCGACTATTCCTGACGTAAAGCAGTATCGCATATTCAACACTCTTGAGCAGAGCTATGTAGGCGTGCTTGACGAAGAGTTCGTTGCCATCCATGGCACTCCCGGCACGAGCTTCATAGTAAAGGGTGAGCCTTGGCGCATCATTGATGTAGAGGAGGATCGCATACTCGTGGAGCCGAGTAATGATGCAGAAGCTGCGGTGCCTGGTTGGGAAGGCGAGCTCATCCCAGTACCATTTTCAGTGACACAGGAAGTCGGGAGATTGCGAGGCATCATAGAGAGAAAGCTACAGAGCATGGATGAGAAGAGAGTGATTGATGAAATAATGCAGTTGTATCCGATTGATAAGAATACTGCCAGGAGAATGGTGAGATTCATTAAGAAACAGAGGAAGTATGGTATAGTGCCTACGGACAAGACAATGCTTGTAGAGGATTATGAAAATATTGTAATTTTGCACACGTGCTTCGGTTCGCTTGCCAATCAGACTCTAGGCAAGTTCATAGCTGCACTGCTCACGGCAAGAATGGGTAGTGTTGGTCTGCGCACGGATGCTTATCGCATAATGATTGAATTCCAAGAGAAGAACATAGACATGCTTAAGGAAGCATTGAATACGCAGCCCGATCATATGCAGACCTATTTGGAAATGGCATTGACGAAGAGCGACTTGTTCGAGTGGAAGTTTGTGCATGTAGCCAAGCGATTCGGTGCTATAGGTCGTGGTGCCAACCTTGGAAAGAGAAGGATGAAAAGGATAATCGATGAGTATGTGGATACGCCTTTATACAAGGAAACTCTGGCCGAGCTCGAGACGGAGAAGCTTGACATACCATTGGCTATAGAGCTGCTGAGAAAGATGCAGAATGGTGAGATAAAGATTGTTTTCAAAGCTGGCCTCTCGCCAATAGGCAAGATGGGCGTCAAACACAAGTATGCAGAGCTTATCGGCCCAGAGCGTCCGGAGCGTGAAATATTTGAACTGTTCAAGCAAAGGGTGATGGGTACGAAAGTGCGATTGGTCTGCATGCATTGTGGTGACTGGAGCCAGACTTTTACAATCGGTGAGATGCCCGAGGATGTGCAGTGTAGTAGATGCGAAGCTAGGCTGCTTGCAATCGTGCATCCGAAAGCGGAATTGAAGAAGATTGTGAAGAAAAAAATAAGGAACCATGAGTTGACGGCAGAGGAAAATATGAGATATGAGAGGATGAGAAAGACAGCAGACCTTTTCATAGTCTACCGCAGGCCTGCAGCAGTCGCAATTGCTGGTCGTGGTGTCGGCCCGGAGACAGCCAAGCGCATACTTGCAAGGATGCATGTGAATGAAGATGCTCTGCTGAGGGATATACTGGAAGCTGAAAGGCAGTATCTGAAGACGAAAAAGTATTGGAAGATTTAACGGTGTAATTAATAAGATTTATGGGCGTGAAACGTTATAATTTGGTTTCAAATCCCACCCTAGGCGCTCGGAAGACTTAATCAGATAGATTTTTACAGCCCACAAAAATTGTTCCACCAAAATCTACCTCAAGGCGATGACTCCCAGCCTCGGCGTTGATACCTTGAAGTATCTAAAAGTATTTTGGGATATAGAGAAGTATCTTCTTTAAAAAATATTTACACACAAGAAAGATTCTTGCGTTTCAAATCTTGTGCTGTTCCTGTAATATATTATTTTTTAAAGAAAGAAGGAAAGTTTAGGCAGAAGGTTTCACATATTTGCTATATGCATCTACCCAAGCAGCATTGGCTGATTGCAAAGAACTAACTACCATAGTCTTTATCTCAGAAGTTGAAATGCCTTCTTTTATCTTCCCTGAGATTTCATTTGCAATTTTTTCTGCTACGTCAGCTGGTGCTCCTGCTTTCATCATAGAACTTTTAAGTTTTTCTAAACTAAATTCTTGTAAAGCATCATTCTTCTTTTTTACATTTACCATTTTTTCACCTTCCTGAAAAATATAGGAATGAACACTTAAATGTGTTTAAAATGTTTTTTCTTGAGATACAGATCTCCTTAAAAATTCTTACTAACAAAAAGACATTTGAGCCCACAAAATTGAGGTGATATATCAAATCCCAGCATCGGCGTTTACTCATTGAGGTAGTTTTCAGGGGAAATAAATAAAAGATTCAGGACTATAATTGATTTATAATTTAGGTCGT